>CALRKF020000026.1:0-38353 GCA_943367825.1 Chitinophaga pinensis | reverse complement strand
CTGTTCGATTGAACAAGTGAATTATTTTGCACGCAAAAATTATTTTTATCCCGATCTGCCCAAGGGCTATCAGGTTAGTCAGCATACCACGCCCATTTGCAAAAATGGATATGTGAAGATTACTGTTGATGGTATTGAAAGAAATATTTTACTCAACCGCATACATATCGAAGAAGACGCAGGCAAATCCTTGCATGATATTGATGCCAATTTTACCAGCATTGACCTCAACCGTGCTGGCGTACCCTTATTAGAAATTGTGAGTGAACCCGATTTGCATAGTGGCGAAGAAGCATTTGCTTATTTGACTGAATTGCGAAAATTAGTAAGATGGATTGGTATCTGCGATGGTAATATGGAAGAGGGCAGCATGCGTTGTGATGCCAATATTTCTATTCGCTTAAAGGGCGCCACTACCTTGGGCACTAGGGTGGAAGTAAAAAATCTCAATAGCATCCGAAACGTAAAAAGGGCCATTGAATTAGAAATACAAAGATTGATTGACATTACTGAATCCGGTGGCAGCATTCATCAAGAAACCAGGAGTTATAATGCCGATAATCATACTAGTTTTTCATTGCGCTCTAAAGAAGATGCCGATGACTATCGTTATTTCCCCGAACCCGATCTTACTCCCTTTCATATTACAGATGAGTACTTACAAGTAATTGCCGATAGTTTACCCATACTACCCGAAGCATTGGAAAAAAAATACAGGGAACAGTTATTGCTTTCTGAATATGATGCAGCTACTATTTGCAGCGATAAGGAAATGGTGAATTATTATGAAGCCCTTATTCAACATACCAATCAATACAAGGCGGCGGCTAATTGGATGCTGGGACCTATCAAAAATTATTTGAATGAATCTGGTACAGATATTACCGAATTGATCATTCAACCAAACAGCATTGCTGTATTAATCCAGTTGATTGATGAAGGCAAGATTAGTTTTAGCAATGCGGCTAATAAAATTTTCAATGCCTTATTAAAAGCCCCTGAAAAAGATCCGCTGCTCATTGCACAGGAGCTCAACCTCACGCAAGAAAATGATGCAGGCTCTATTGAAAAATGGGTGGATGAAGTGATCAGTCAAATGCCCGATAAAGTAGCTGCTTATAAAGCAGGAAAGAAAGCATTGATAGGTGTATTTGCAGGTGAAGTAAAAAAAATAAGTAAGGGCAAGGCCGATATGAAACTGGTGAATACCTTATTGAATGAAAAATTATCAAACTAAGATTTAAATAGCATAATCAACATACAATGAAAAAAACGATTTCAGCGCTTTGCCTGATGGTAGCAATAGCCGCCTGCAACAACAATGCAGATAAGGGAAAAATTACCGTGAATGGCAATATCAAAAACTTCACGGCTACCAAAGTGTACCTGGAGCAATTGCATTTTGATGGCACACAGGCCGAATTAAAAGACAGTGCAGTGATAACAAATGGCAGTTTTAATATTGGCACCCATTCCGCTCAGGAAGGATTTTTTCGTTTACGCTTCAACGATATTGACCAGGGATTTCTGTTTATTGGAGATGCTGCACTCATTCCATTTACTGCCGATGCCAAAGATTTAAGCATCGACGGGCCCAGTTTTGCTTCTACTGCCAATGCTTCTTTAAAGCAGTTCATTAAATACAACGACAGTCTGGGAAAGCAATTACAGTATGATGCCATTTCATTGAATCAAATGCAACAAAAGGGTATTGCACCTACTGATAGTGTTTGTATTACTACGCAAAGTCATTTCAATACTTTAAAAGAAAATCTTGCTAAATATTGTTTACAGTATTCCGATACTTGTAAAAGTCCGGTATTGGCATTGTTTGCCTGTACTGCGGCCCCTGTTGGTATGGTTGGTTTTGAAATACCCATGACTAAATTGCAAACGCGCTTTCCAGACAATAAAGATATTGCCAAGGCGCTTGTGTTTTTGAAGAAAGAATTGGGCAAACAATTACAAAATACAGGAAATGAAACTTCGTCTTCAGGTAAAGCTGGCATTGGTAGCATGGCGCCTGATATTACTATGAATGATGTGAATGATCAGCCTTTTTCTTTAAGTAGCTTACGCGGCAAATTTGTGTTGGTCGATTTTTGGGCCAGTTGGTGCAGTCCTTGCAGGATGGAAAACCCCAATGTAGTAGCAGCTTATAATAAATACAAGGATAAAAATTTTACCGTGTTGGGTGTTTCATTAGATAAGAATAAAGAGGCCTGGGTAAAAGCAATACAAGATGATAAGCTTACCTGGAATCATATCAGTGATTTAAAATTTTGGAGTAGTGCAGCAGTAGGTTTATATGGTTTTGATGGTATCCCTTATAATGTATTGGTAAATCCAGAAGGAAAGATTATTGCAACAGGGTTAAGGGGAGATGATTTACTGAATAAATTAGAAGCAGTTTTAAAATAATAGATTAATTCTTCTTTCTTGATAAACCATCAGGAAGTTTTTTTGGAACAATAAGACATAAAAGAAGGGGCTATCAAAATTGATAGCCCCTTCTTTTATGTATGAGAAAAGTATTAATTGATGGTAAAAGTATACCTGCGAGGTTTACTCAAATCCAAAGTGATTGTTTTAGTACCTGCCTGTGCAGCAGTTACAGTAATATTAGCACCACCTTCTTCCAAAGTTCCGTTGGCACCATCATCACCGTAGTTCAAGCCCCAGTCGCCAGTATTCCTGAATTTGAATTCACCAGCTACAAGTGCAGTGGTTACTTTCCAAACCCTATTCACAGCATCATAGGTCATTGGTACATCATTGCTCCAGTTAGCAGAAGCAGTAGGTGCACTACCGATAAGATTCCAAGCACATTTTTTTAAATTATATGTCAGGGCAGATTTGTTGGCATTTACTTTATAGTAACCAACACCACCTGGCCATACGATATTACCGCCACTGGTGCTTAAAACGCCAGCACCACCACTTCCATAGTTGGTATGACCCCAATCTGGATCAGAAGTGATTTTAAATTCAAAAGTACCAGGATTAGGAACGTTTACATATCCTTCGTAAGAATTAAAATCAGGTGAACCTAATTTAGGACAAGCTGGATCAGTTGGAGACCATCCTTGATAATCGCCAGGTACATACCAGAATACGATTAAATCGTAGGTAGTGATATTTACTTTAGTAATAGCAGAATACACTGGTAATGCATCCAAACCAATAGAGGCTTTGATTCTAAAATCAATGTCTTGAGAATTACCAGCGGTAACGCCCAAAGAGATAGCCATACCATTTAATTCACTTTGTTTGAATGTACGGGTAGTGATATTGTTACCAAGATCTGTTTCTTTAAAAGAAGCAAAATTGGTTCCTGTTTTAGCATATTGTAGTTTGTAGTTTACTACTGCTGCATAACCATAATTGGCTTTTGTCCAGGTGAAAGTACCACCATCAGTAGCAGCGCCAGCCAATGTTAATACAAAGGAAGGGGCAGACGGAGTTAATACGGGTGCGGTTCCTCCGGCGGTAGTAGCCTGTGTTTCGTCTTTTTTGCACGAAACAAAAAGCACAGCACCGAAAGCAACCAATGCGATTTTTTTAATTAAATTTCTCATATAAAAATGCTTTTATAAATTTTAATAATTAATAGCCTGTATTTTGAGACAGATTTGGATTAGCTGTTACATCTGAGCTAGGTAAAGGGAATACTTTGTATTTCGCATTTACAGAACTTCCACCAGCAACACCACCTTTCCAAGGCCACAAATAAGTAGCTTCAACAAATTTATCATAACGAATCAAATCTGTACGACGGTGTCCTTCCCAATATAATTCTCTTGCTCTTTCATCCAAGATCCAATCTGTAGTTAAAGTACCTGCAGAAATGTTTCCAGTAGCATTTCCAAAAGCCCTTGTTCTAAGTAAATTTACATAATTCAATGCAGTAGCTGCATCACCACCTGTACCACCTCTTAAAACGGCTTCAGCATAAATCAAGTACATTTCAGACAAACGGAATAAAGGGAAATCGATATCTACCCAAGTAAGGCTAGAACCTGCATTACCGCTGCGATTCACATTTCTATATTTGGTAATGGCAAAACCATCATTGAAGCTGGTTAAATCACTGATATTGATGTTTTGACCTGATTGATAAAACTGTGCTCTGCGATCAGTTAAACCAGAATTATCAGGGAATTTATTTACAAAAGCACTGGTAGTTCTTGTACCATACCATCCACCATCAATACCATAGTTAGCAGCAGTCATGCTACCACCTACAGAAGCGTGTGTAAGGAAGGTAGTACCACCCCAGTTTTTGGTATTGTTACCATCATAGTTGATGGTTAGAATGAATTCACTGGTATTAAGTTGGTTATCGGCCAACATCAATTGACGATAATCAGAAATCAAAGTATAAGGTTCAGCGATTACTTTTTTAGCATAAGTAATAGCTTCTGTATACTTAGTAGTACCGGTGTAAACGCCTGCATTCAGGTACATACGAGCCAATAAAGACCAGGCAGCAGCCTTATCTGCACGACCATATTCATTTGATTTAGGAGCAGCCAAATCAGCATCAATTGCTTTCAATTCGGTTTCAATCCAGCTAAATAATGCAGCCCTGGTAATTTGTTGTGGAGGTGCACTACCAATTTCTGTATTTTCATCAGCAAATGGTGGTTTACCAAACATATCCATCAAAACCCAATATTGATAAGCTCTCAGGAATCTTGCTTCGGCTCTGTATTTTTTGATATTATCTGCATCAGCACCGCTAATACCTCTTCCGCTTACTTTAGCATCGGTACTTTGACGGATGAAATCATTGCAAAGTGTAATTTGATACAGTGATCTGTAATAAAGACCCTTGGTCATTGGATTATCGCTGGTCCAGTTCATTTTATGAAAGTCTTGGATACCAGGATCACCCCAAGCTACTACTGCTTCATCGGTACTTAATTCCTGTGCTTTCCAAAATAAACGAAGGAAATCGGAAGTACCGGCATCAATTCCCTGAATATCACCGGAACCTTCTCCATTATTACCAGTAGTGGCAAAGCTACCGTATACTTTTGCAAGGGCTTGTTTATAGCCCGCAGCCGTTTTATAAACTGTTTCGGATGTTACATCATTTGTAGGCAACAGGTCCAGCTTCTTGGCACAAGAGGCCAATATCAGGGCAACTGAGGCACTAATAAATGTGAATTTTAAAATATTATGTTTCATATAAAATCTTTTTGTGAGATGAATAAATTAAAAATCAAGATTTGCACTAATTGAGAATGTTCTTGGTCTTGGATAGAAATTATTATCAATTCCACCATTTTGTTCTGGATCCAAACCTTTGTATTTAGTAACTACAAATACATTTTGAACATTAGCACTAACACGCAAACCAGCTTTATTGTTGATTATTTTTCCAAAATTATATCCCACATTGATATTATCCATACGTAGGAAAGAAGCATTCTCAACATAGTAATCAGACATATAATAGTTTTGTCCGTTACCACTCAAACCACTTTCAATCACATTGTGTGAACCATTGGCTAAGTAACCTAATGGATTCAGGATATTACGTACTGTACCAGTGCTGCTAAATCTGTTATTGTATAGATAGTTGCCAACACTTGCTCTCATTACGAATCCTGCATTCCAGTTTTTGTAGCTAACATTACTGCTTGCACCAAAATACATTTTAGGATCAACACTCTTATAGCGATACAAATCTTTATCATTAATTGTTCCATCACCATTCAAATCAACATAAGCATCATCTACTGGTTTTCCTGTATTGCTATTGTATGCTTGTTGGAAAACATAGAAAGCACCTCTGTTATATCCAACGGAATTGATTAAGATGCGGTTGCCTGTACCACCAGAAATACCACCAAATTGGTTACCTGGATAATTTGGATCAGTTACTGCAGTCAGGTTGGTGATTTCATTTTTGTTATAAGTCATATTGAATCCTAAATCCCAAGTAATATTTTTATTTTTTACTGGAACAGTATTCAAAGTGAATTCAACCCCTCTGTTTTCCATATTACCTACGTTGGCAATAATTTCATTAGAGAAATTAGATCCAGCTGGCTGACTGATTACGTTTAACAAATCTTTTGTTTTCTTGAAATAATAATCAACACTACCACTGATGCGGTTATTGATGAAACCGAAATCAAAGCCCACATTGGTAGTGGCCGTTTGTTCCCATTTCAAGTTTGGATTGTATCCAGCAGGAGCAAAAGGTTGATAGTATGAACTACCGAACTGATATTGTGAAGTAAGGCTACCCAAAGAGTAGTTGGCTAAGTAAGAATAGTTGCCAATACCGTCTTGCTGACCAGTAACACCATAGCCTAAACGCAATTTAAGATCGGTAACCACTTTGCTGTCTTTAAGAAAATCTTCTTCTTTCATTTTCCATGCAAATGCTGCAGATGGGAACCAACCCCAGCGATTGTCTTTTGAGAAACGAGAAGAACCATCTCTACGAATTGTAGCAGTAAATAAATACCTGCTCTTAACAGAGAAGTTAACCCTGCTATAATAAGATAATAACCTGTTTTCTGGAACATCATGCCAGAAAGTTGGAGTAGATACCAAGGTGCCATCGGTTGTATAATCAGAATAAGGAGTCCATTTGCCACTGGCATCTGGTCTTGTTCCATTATAATAAATTGATTGGAAATCCTGATAAGAATAACCAGCCATTACATCCAAGCGGCTATTGATTTTCTTGAAGTCTTTTACATAATTCAAGTAAATCTCAGAAAGTAAGTTTTGTTTTCTTTGTAAGTATTGGTTGTTAACACCACCATGAAACTTATTGCTTGCATCTTTGAAACGCATGTATACCCCAGCGGCACTATCAGGAATTACTACAGTTCCTTTACCACGACTTAAGTCAAAACCTAAGTTAACATTCAAGCGCAATGCTGGTAAGAAATGGAATTTATAATCTAATTGTACATTACCCACGGTTCTGTTTACATTACTCTTGTCCTCACGTTGGTTCAATAAACCCATTGGGTTTCTTGGAGCCAATGATTTTAAACCACTAACAGAAGAAGGATCTAACCACTCCCAATAAGAACCATATCTTTTTGAAGCACTCATCACATCTTTAGTAGGATCAAAATTTACTGCGGCACCAATGGCACCTTCGTCAGCAAATTTGGTTTGTGTATTGGTAGCTTTCAAATTCACGTTTACAGCAAGATGGTCGTCTAAAAATTTAGGACTCAAATTGATAGAAGTAGATAAACGTTGTAAGTTGCCAGTGCGCAAAATACCATTTTGGTTTAAGTAACCTAAAGAAACCCTGTAAGGCATTGCACCTAAAGAACCAGTTGCACTTAAGTTATTATCAGAACCAATGGCTTGTTGATAAATTTCATCTTGCCAGTCGGTATTAGCAGTACCCAATAATGCTTTTTGAGCAGCATTACCATTGGCATTTACGAAATCACGGAATTCTTGTGGAGAAAGGATATCTGCTTTTTTAGAGATAACCCCCATTGACAAGTTAGTATTGAAATTGAAAACGGCTTTGCCTTTTCTTCCTTTTTTGGTGGTAATAATAATTACACCATTAGAAGCCCTGGAACCATAAATAGCAGTTGCAGATGCATCTTTCAAAATATTGAAAGACTCAATGTCGTTGGGGTTAATCAATGACAATGGGTTAGCAGCACCAGAAATACCGTTGTTGTCAACAGGTACTCCATCAATTACAATCAAAGGATCATTACTAGCATTCAGTGAAGCACCACCCCGAATACGAATAGTACTACCAGCACCTGGTGCACCACCGTTAGAAGTGATAGAAACACCGGCTACTTTACCTGCGATCAATTGATCAGGCGTTTGGATATTTCCTTTTTGGAAATCTTTTGCAGAAATAGAAGTAACAGATCCGGTAAGGTCTTTTTTACGAGCACTACCATAACCAATTACAACTACATCATTCAACTGAGTGCTGGTTTGCACAAAGCTGATGTCTACTGAAGCACCAACAGGCACTTGTTGAGGAGCGAAACCAACTGATGTAAATACCAGTGTGGTAGCACCAGCAGGTGCAGTTAACTTATAGGTACCATCAGCAGCTGTCTGAGCAGATACTTTGGTGCCCTTTACGTTTACTGTAACACCAGATACAGGAGCGCCATCTTTGGAGTCAGTTACTTTACCGGTTACGACCGTTTGAGACCATGCTACCATAGAAAATAGCATCAGGGCAAACGTTACCGATAAAACTTTGCGGAGTTTTGTTGTACTTTTTCTCATAACACAAACAATTATCGTTTTTTTATTTAAAATACTAATGTGTACTTTTTACACAAATCAAATGTGTAAAACTTACGCAATATAGAGCTTTTTTCTGAAATCAAATATTTTGTTAAATTTTTTTTTAATACTTCGGATGAATCGTTTTACGGTTTTGTCAGCAAGTGCGAGGTCGTTACTACTAAAGACAAGCGCTTTTTTTGAATTGCTGCATCTATTTCATTAAAAATCTATTCCTACCCATTTTTTCTTCTTTTTTTCGTATTTCTCGTAGTTGAACTTATACAATTTTCCAGGTCGGTGTGGTACCGCCTGCTCCATCTCATTCAGGTCTATCAGGAAATCCATCGAGAAAAACTTCTTACGGAAATTTCTACGATCCATTTTAATATCTAAAATGGCTTCATAAAGATTTTGCAAATCCCTGAGAGAGAATTTTTTAGGTAGCAAATTAAAGCCCAAAGGATGCTCCTGAATACGCTTTTGTAACCAACGATAACAATTGTCAAATATATCCTGATGGTCAAAAGCCAAATCGGTCACTGTCTTTATATCATGCCAGTGCAACTCATTGTCCAATATTTTTAATTTATGGTGCTGCACATTAATAAGTGAACAGTAAGTTACCGTTACCACCCTACCGGCCGGATGGCGACTAACGGTTCCAAAAGTATGCACCTGCTCGAGGTACACATCACTAAGCCCGGTTCTTTGCTTTAATATTCTGTAGGCCGACGCATCCAAATCCTCGCGGGGTTGCACCAAATCGCCCAACAAACTCCATTTACCCATAAACTTTTTCAAATCGCTTCGAATCAGCAAGACCTTCAGTTTGTTTTCATCAAAACCAAAAATCACACAGTCTACCGAAAGTGCTATCCGATTACTGCTTTCCACTTCCGACTGAATGACAGAAAGTGTTTTGATTTGTTTCCCCGATTTCTCTATCTCAGTTGGTGGTACTACCATATAATAGAAATTTGAATTAATTATTGTTTAATAAACTGCGTAAAATGTTTTTTACCATTTTGCTCTAGCACTATAAAATAGGTGCCGGCCGGCAATGACTTTAAATAACTATTCATATTCAACTGATATTCTCCCTTGGGTTTGGTCCCGGTGAAAATGGTTTGTAAGGACTGCCCCATTATATTACTAAGTAGAATATTGATTTTGCCAGTGGCAGGTAAAATATATTTTAAAGTGCCGGTAGTATTGGCAGGATTGGGATACAATTGAATTCCCAATCCGTTTTTAGCATTAATGATTTCGGTTATGCCCGTGGTTACTACACCGCCTGCTATCTGCTGACTGGTATATACCCTGTATTCGCCGGGTTGCAAATTGATGGTTTGAACTCCACCCGTTGCAGTAAAAGTACCACCTGCAAGATAATCGTACCAGGTACCCGCTGTAGGGAAACTAACACTGATGTCCTGGGCCGTAACATCAAAATTACCGATGACCACCAATCCCATATCCGGATGATTGATTACAATAGATTTTCGCAAATCATTGCCCAAGGCTCCCGTCATATTATTTGCCTGAAATACATTTGGCTTGGCAGCTCTTAAGCGATTAAGGGATGCTACAATATCGTATATGCGTTTCCGTGCTACCTGTGTCAGGTATGCCCAACCGTTAGGTTTTGGATCCAGCTTACACTGGTCATTTCCATAAGGTGTTGGCACTACGCCGCTTTGACATTGAAAAATAGAAATATCATATCCCAGTTCGCCAAACTGCCAGATCATTTTAGGTCCAGGTATCATCAATAAAAAGGCCTGCATGGCTTCTGTTCTGCTTAAAGCAGTAGCCAGGTTTTTTACATTGTGTGCTGCATTGGTGGAATTACCAAAGGTCAGGTTCTTATACATGATCCTTTCTTCATCATGACTTTCGGCATAGGTAACCAAGTGGGGTTGACCCCATCCTGTTCTGTTTTTATAATAGGCACGACTGATATCTGCATTGGTATTATATCCCATTGTATTCTGATTATATGCTTCAGTCATCTTGCCCCACAATAACATACCCCTTCCGGCCAAATCTGCTTCTTCATCATCATTGCCCAAATGCTCCAAGATATTGATAGCACCTGCTGATACTGCCTGTGTAGAATCATAATACCGTTGCCAGGTGGCTACCCTGCTGGCATCATAACTATTCCAGCAACCTACATTGGTACCGCAATTGGTTTGAGTAAATCCTTTGGAAAGATCCCAACGGAATCCATCCAAGCGATATTCGGTTAGCCAATGCCGTATGAAACGTGCTACATGGTATTTAGTAGCTTCTGATGAATGATTGAAATCGTTGAACACACTGAATGGATGCGTAGCTGTTTCATTAAAATAAGGGCTGTTGGCTGCGGGTCTGCTTAAAGCTGCATTCCAATACAACTGAGCCAAAGGACTCAATCCTGTTGCATGATTCAATGCTACGTCCATGATTACGGCAATCCCTTTATTATGGGCTTCATCAATGAATTTTTTCAATGCATTTTTGGTACCATAGGCTTTATCGGGTGCAAAAAAGAAATCGGGATTATAACCCCAACTACTATTGCCTTCAAATTCATTGAAAGGCATAACCTCAATGGCATTCACTCCCATCGTTTTTAAATAACTGAGTGTATCCGTTAACGTTTGCCAATTATTGTTCGCCAGAAAATCTCTAACTAATAATTCATATACTACCAGGTTTTTCTTATCGGGTCTTGTATAGGTATTGCTCGTCCAGGTATAACCCGGTGCATTGGTTTGAAAAGTGCCTACCATTCCGGTGGTACTGCCTGTTGGGTAAGCTGGCAGACTTGGATAAGTAGTTGCGGAAATATATTGATCATTATCGGGGTCCAATACCAGTTCTGTATAAGGATCAGTGGTTTTTAGGGTTCCGTCTACCAGGTATTGAAATTTATAAATGGTACCTGGTGTTAATCCCGTAATGGTTACCCAATAACGGTTACCATCAGGTGTACGATTCATTTGATAGGCACAGGCTGTTTGCCAATTAGAAAAATCGCCAATCGCCACTACATTGGTTTTATTGGGTGCATATAATACCAAGGTTACCGAGGTATTGCCAGCTAAATAATTAATGCCATCCTGTACACCTGCGGGTAAGGCTGCAGTTACGGTAGCAGGGGCTACATAAAAATTAAAAGAATCTTTTTTAATGCCATTGCCATCGTTTCCTTCCAATACAATTGTTTGGTTGCAAGAACTACTGATATTAGCTATAGCAGTGATGGTATTGGCTGCAGCCGCCGTACCAAAGCTGGTACCATTTAATTTTAAATTGAGCGCCGAGTTAGCAGATGCAACCCCTGTAACACTTACTGTACCACCTAAGGCTACATTGATAGGCTCTACCCATGGCACAAAACGTGGTTCGAATGGTGGCAGGTTGATGCGCACTGCATATTCTGTATTACCATAAACAGGAATAAACATATCACTGTTATCACTATTCGCTTGTTTGATACTATTATTGCCATTGGCATTTCTAAAAAGGATATTCACTTTTCGAATGGTTTCGCCTGCAGGCACTGCAAAAAAACTGCGGATATTCGTAATCGTATACTGGTACTTGTTACCTCCCAATGAAGTTGCTTTTGCTGCCACATCGGTAGAACCCCAAGTAAACTTGGTGTATCTCCAATCACCAGGGCCCGTACTCAAATTGGTATTAACGCCTACATGAACATATACATTATTGCTATTGCCTCCCTCAAAATTGAACAATCCCTGATTGCCTTTGGAACAATCAACTGTTATAACAAGGGTTGAATTATCTAGTGGAAATTCGGGTGTCCAACTCAATAAACGTTGCGAAAATGAGGTAAATGCGCAGAGGAGAAGGCTTAGAAAAAGCAGACTTTTTTTCATGTGCAGGCAATTTTAATGTGTAAAATACACACATTTTCTTTATGCACAAAAGAATGTTACTTTATTTACCGAAAACAAGCTCTCCGTTGATATAGGTGGCGAGTACCTTGGCCTTTAAAATTTCAGCTGTTTTACAATGCATTAGATCGGTATCTAACATGATAAAATCGGCAGTTTTTGATTTTTCGAGGCTTCCTCTTTCTTTTTCTTCAAAGCTTCCTTTGGCAGCCCAAAGGGTCATTCCCAATAAGGTTTCTTTTCTACTCAATGCATTTTCAAACTGGAAACCGCCGTTGGGAAAACCCGCTGCATCCTGGCGAGCAACAGCTGCTAAAAAAGTTTTGAAGGGCGATATATCTTCTACCGGAAAATCTGTTCCCAGTGGCATCCATCCATTCTGATCCAATAATTGTTTATAGGCATAAGCTGACTTTACTCTACCTGCACCCAATCTTTCTTCGGCCCAATACATATCACTGGTGGCATGCGTAGGTTGTACACTTGGAATGATACTATATTGACCAAAATATTTAAAATCGGCAGGATCCACCACCTGTGCATGTTCTATCCTCCACCTGCGGTCATTCTTTTCTTTAAGCACTTTTGCATATACCTGCAGTATCATCCTGTTGCCACTGTCGCCAATCGCATGTGTGTTGGCCTGAAACTGAGAAGCATAAATCAAAGGAATTATTTTTTCAAAGTAGGCTCGGTCCTTCAATAAAAACCCCTGCCAGCCAGGCTTATCGGAATAGGGTTGTAACAAACAAGCGCCCCTGCTGCCCAATGCGCCGTCGGCATATAATTTAAATCCATTGACGTGGAGACGGTCTGTTTTGTAGGGTCCCTTTTTTAAATAATAGGCATAGTTCAAAGAGTCGTCCGACAACATGATATTTAATTTCATTTTAAGGATGCCTTCTTTTTGCAAAGCATCAATCATGTCTACATCGTTTTTATTGAGTCCACAATCAACAATAGTTGTAAGTCCCATCGCATAACAATGTGCCGCAGCTTCTTTCAACGCAGTGGCATATTGTACTTTGGTTGGTGGCGGAATAGCAGCATACAATAAATCCTGGGCATTGTCTATGAGAATACCCGTGAGTTGACCATTCATTGTTTCCACTGTTCCTCCCTGAATGATTCGTCCGGGTTCAATCTTCGCAAGCCTTAATGCTTGTTCATTGGCGATGAGTGCATGACCGTCTATTCGTACCAATACCACTGGATTATTTGGAAACCTTTTATCCAATGAATCTTTATTGGGAAATGCTTTTGCTACCCAGTCATTTTGATCCCAACCTCTTCCTTGTATCCAGGTACCTGGGGCAATATTTTTTCTTTTTACAAAAGCGGCTACACTATCTATGCATTCTTGCCAACTCTTGGTGCTACTGAGGTCTACCTGTTGTAAGCTAAATCCATAATTTACAAAATGCGCATGTGCATCAATAAAGCCGGGATATACAAATTTGCCTTCCGCTGAAATCATTTTGTCGGCTTCAAATTCTTTTAGTATTTCATCGTCGGAACCAATGGCAATTATTTTACCATCTCTTACTACCATCGCTGTTGCTGTATCAAAAGCTGCATTAGCAGTGTAAATATGTGCATGATGAATAATCAGGTCGGCCTTTTGCCTAAACTTACAGGCAGATACAGCAATTCCAATTGAAAACAGTGCAATTAAAACCGATTTATGAAATGGTAGTGAATACATAATTGAAATGATTAAGGCCAAAAGTAATAAATAGCCATTTGATTATTTAATTTTACCAACGCAGTAAAAAATATGTATCAAGAAGAACAAGTAAAACAGTTGCTCGCCACTAGCCTCGAATGGCTAAAGGCCATTGGCAGTGCCGCCATTGAGGAGAAGCTCAGTACCGAAACGAATAGTTTGAGAAATATCCTCCGTTTTCATGAGTATCGTTATTACAATCAAAACGATCCCATCATCAGCGATACAGAATATGACCAGCTCTATAAATTATTAGAGCAATACGAAAAGCTGCATCCCGAAACAATTACGCCCGATTCTCCTACACAAAGGGTGGGCAAGGGCTTGGTAAAAGATTTTCCAAAAGTACAGCACCTGGTACCCATGCTTTCTTTAGAAAACAGTTATGATGCCGATGATTTATTGGATTGGGATCGCAAGGCCAGGGAAGGCAGTGGATTGCCAGTGATTGAATATAGTGTGGAGCCTAAGTTTGACGGTGCCAGTATCTCCCTTATTTATGAAAATGATTTATTCACGCGTGGGGCCACTCGTGGAGATGGCGTTACTGGGGATGAGATTACCATCAATACCAAACAAATTAAGTCACTGCCGCTTTCTGCCAGTTTCAGCGAATGGGGAATACAACAAATTGAGATAAGGGGTGAAGTGCTGATGAATAAAAATAATTTCAAAGCCTACAACGAAAGCCTGATGGAAGAAGGACTTCCACCGCTGGCCAATCCACGCAATGCAGCAGCAGGCAGTCTTCGTATCAAGGACACAGCAGCAGTTGGGAAGCGAAACCTCGAAGCTTTTTTATACCATGTAAGTTATCTCTCGGCCGCTACAACAGTAAAGGATACACGAAAAATGCCAGCTACACATAGTGGTATGATAGAAATGCTTTGGTCGCTCGGGTTTAAGAGTCCTAAAAATGAGATAAGGGTACTGAAAGGCATAGACGAAGTGATTGCCTATGTACATGATTTTGAAACAAAGCGAGATAATTTACCCTATGAAATTGATGGCATGGTCATTAAGGTAAATGACCTTGCACTGCAGGAAAAATTGGGCATGACCAGTCACCATCCCCGCTGGGCCATTGCCTTTAAATTTAAAGCCAGGCAAGCTACCAGCAAATTGCTGGAAGTAGAATACCAGGTTGGCAGAACAGGTGCCGTAACCCCTGTAGCAAAAATAGCAGCGGTGAATGTGGGTGGTGTAACGGTAAGTAGTATTAGCATTCACAATGAAGAATACATCAAGGAAAAGAACCTGATGTTGGGCGACCATATCCTGATAGAAAGAGCAGGCGATGTAATACCACAAATTGTGAAGTCCTTTCCCGAATTAAGGAAAGGAGATGAAAAAAATATCCAATTTCCCATTACCTGCCCCGTTTGTGATCATCCCTTATTTAAAACAGCCGATGAAGCAGTATGGCGCTGCACAAATATTAACTGTCAGGCTCAGGTAATTGAAAGAATTATACATTTTGTGAGTAAGGATGCCATGGATATACGCAGTTTTGGCGATGCCAATGTGCGCAAGTTTTATGAGTTAGGATTATTAAAAGACATTCCCGGAATTTATCAGTTGCCCTTCGATCAAATCATGCAATTAGAGGGCTTTGGAGGCAAGTCGATTCAAAATTTACAATTGGCCATTGAAGCCAGTAAAACACAGCCCCTGCATCGGGTAATTTATGGATTAGGGATTCGCTATGTAGGTGAAACAACTGCTAAAACACTGGCGAATGCTGTTGAACATTTATTGGATTTTGCCCGCTTTTCCATCGAAGACCTGCAGCAATTGGAAGATGTAGGTATTAAGGTGGCTGGTAGCATACATGCATTTTTTAAGGAACCGGAGAATATTGAATTGTTGAAAAACTTGGAATCCCTGGGAGTTCAATTAAAAAACGAACAAAAGGAATATCATCCCGATGCGGCGCTGGTAGACAAGACTTTTCTTTTCACAGGCACCCTTACACGCTTAAAAAGGTCAGAAGCAGAATCGATGGTAGAATCGAATGGGGGTAAAATACTCAGCGGTGTTAGCAGTAAGTTAAATTACCTGGTAGTGGGCGAAGATGCCGGTAGTAAATTGGAAAAGGCTAAAAAGATAGCTACCGTTAATATAATTTCTGAAGAAGAATTCATAAAAATGTTACCTTCTTAACTAAATTAAATTTACATTTATATCTAAACTTCATTTTTTGAAAAAAAATGGGTGCGTGTAAAACATTTTTTTGCATTTACCCAGATCCTTAAAATCTTTTTTATGGTCAAAAAACTTACTGGTGAACAATGGAAACAAATTCAGTTTTCGGGTCACAAAACGCTTCGTAACAAATATGCTGTTTCTTCATTAGGCAGGGCAGCGAGTTACAGTACTTCATTGGAAGAAGATGGAAAATTACTACGCGGTTCTGTTACATCAGGTTATCGTACGCTTAACCTGCACATCGAAGAAAATAATGGCACCATTTACATACATCGAGAGGTAGCCAAACATTTTTGTAAGAAAAAATCGCCTAAGGATAAATATGTGATTCATGTGAATCATAAGAAAACAGACAATAGTTTTAAAAACCTGAAATGGGCAAATCTGGAAGAAGTAAGTGATCACCAGCAAAAAAGTCCAGCCAAACTGGCTTATAAAAAAGTACAGGCTTCTCGCACCAAGGGGCTTAAATTGAATGCCGATCAGGTGAAGACCATCAAGTCCTTGATAGCTGATCCAAAAAGAAAACTTACCTATAAGCAATTGGCAAAAAAATACAAAGTAAGCGAAATGACCCTTTACCGTATACGAAGCGGCGAAAATTGGGGCAGGGTAAAAAAATAATTCAACACAAAGGAAGCAACTGCTTCCTTTTTTTATTCCCTGTTTTTTTTTGACATTTACCTTTCTAAAATCAATTTTATGTTAGCAGCGGGTTCCATTAAATTTCTCAAAGAATTAAAGAAGCATAACGACAAAGCATGGTTCGATCAAAACCGAAAGGCTTATGATGCTACACGTGCCGACTTCATTCAACTTACACAGGGTTTGATTGATGCCGTCGGAAAATGGGAACCTGCTATTGGATTATTGGAACCCAAGCAATGTATTTTTCGCATCAACCGCGATGTACGATTCAGTAAAAATAAAAGCCCTTATAAAACCAATATGGGCGCCAGCATAAATGCAGGTGGCAAAAAAGTTAACAATGCAGGATATTATTTTCATTTTGAGCCGGGCAATAGTTTTGTTGGTGGTGGCTTTTATATGCCCGAAGCAACAGAGCTTGCTAAAATCAGACAGGAGATTGATTATAGCTATGAGAGCGATTTCAAAAAAATAATCAATCATAAAAAATTCAAAGCATTTTTCCCAAATGGAGTTGAAGGGGTTTCCTCCCTTAGTCGACCACCCAAGGGTTACGAAGCCAATCATCCGGCCATTGATTTTTTAAAAATGAAGGGGTTTATTGTCACCAGACCTATTTCAGATACTGTACTGCAAAGCAAGCAGTTGATCAGCGAGCTCAATAATACCTTCGCTGTAATGAAGGATTTCATCGATTTTTTAAACCGGGCCCTGGATTAAAAAAATGGCCAGTGATAAAAATCACCGGCCTTGCTTACCTCTGAAACCACAAGAAAATCGTTTACTTATATTAAATTAATAAATAGTAATATTTGTAGACAGGTTACTGTCAATGTATATTGTTTTAAATGGGAGGAATTTCAATAATATTGGGATAGTAGAGATAACCGAGCAGGTTGTAAAAGTAGGTGATTTCATTAAAAAATGACAATTTTCTCAGAATTTTTTATAAAATGAAACAAAGCTTGAATATTTTACCGGTGGATCGGCTTAGTACAACTGCATAAATGATAGCTTTGTAATAACACATCGAAACCTTTCGCCATGGCCGTACATTTTCATTCGCTAAAAGTAAAATCTATTAGAAAAGAAACTGAGGACTGTGTATCTGTATTATTGGATATACCGGCGGAGCTTTTACCAGCATTTTCGTTTACCCATGGTCAAAATTTAACCTTGCGTAGCAATATAAATGGACAAGAAGCCAGGCGCACCTATTCTATTTGCTCCTCACCGCTCGATAAAGAATTAAGGGTAGCCATTAAAAAGGTAACGGGCGGTTTGTTTTCGAGCTATGCCAATGAAAGCTTACAAGCAGGTGATATGTTGGAGGTAATGGAACCGGTGGGTAAATTCAATACCCCGCTACATCCGACTAATAAAAAAAACTACCTGGCCATGGCAGCAGGCAGTGGCATTACACCCATACTTTCCATTATAAAAACCACCCTTCAAACTGAACCTTCCAGTAGTTTTACCTTGGTTTTTGGTAATAAAACAAGGGGTTCCATTATTTTCTTTGAAGAACTAGAAGCTATTAAGAACAAGTACCTCAATCGTTTTCAATTGATACATATTTTAAGTCGCGAAAAAACGGATGCTGATATTAATTATGGTAGAATTAATGAGGAAAAATTAAAAAACTTGTCGGCCTTGATAGACTACGCGAGCATAGATGATTTTTTTATTTGCGGACCTGAAGAAATGATTTTTTCTGCAAAAGATTTTTTTGAACGCAATGGTATTGATGGTAAAAAAATTCATTTTGAACTTTTTGGCAGCAAGGGTATTCGAAAAACTACCATGACACAATCGACTGAATCTGGATCGGCAAATAAAAGTTCCGTCACCATCAAATTGGATGGTCGGAGTTTTGAATTTGCACTAGGTTATAATGAAAGCAATATCCTGGATGCAGCATTGAAACAAGGGGCCGATTTACCCTTCGCTTGTAAGGGTGGTGTTTGTTGTACCTGCAAAGCAAAATTATTAGAAGGTGCTGTCAATATGGATGTACACTGGGGACTAGAACAGGAAGAAATTGAACAAGGCTATATACTTACCTGTCAAAGTCATCCTAAGTCCGACAAAATACTGATTGATTTTGATATCAAATAAAACCAGCTTTTGGCTGCTGCTACCAGCACTTCCAATTCAAAAATTTATTGTAATGCTAAAACCAAACTGGCTTGTACTCCAAAACAGGTATACCCAGATTTAGTGGCTCCCTTGTAATTTTTTAAGCGTTTATCAAATATATCCTTATTGTAAAAATCATATTTTGATAAGCCCAGATCATAATAAGCAAGCAAACGAAATGCTGACCCTTGGCCTTTTTTCAAAGGGAATGAAAATCCTCCTTTTGGCCTTGTATAAAAAATATATCCTTTGAAGGGATTATGGCTTTCGGGAGTAGATTCAAAGCTATTTGCAGCTGAAGTACCGGTAACCATCAGTTTTCCATTATTACTAATAACGCCCATATCGATTCCCAATAATAAAGGGCCTGCCACTAATTGATTGTATCCAAAATGCAAATCAAATGTATTGGTGCTCAAACTTGCTTCTGTACCATTAGTCGCATTCTTACTTTTAATGGCTAGACCAAATATATAACTACCCCCAGCTTCAAATTCGGATTTTTTGCTACGAAAAACTATTCCGCCCTGTATACCATAACTGTTCTTGGGCAATAAAGGATTGTTTAGTTTGAGTGAATCACTGATTACTGACATATACTTGTCAAATTCGGCCCGAACAGGTTTTGCATAAGTAAGACCGAAATAAATGCCAGTGTTTGCCTGAGCTGCTGATTGATGTTGGCTAAATACAGCAACAGCTACCATCATTAAAAAAGCAAGGCTATTCATTTTTTTCATCATCATTGTAAGCGTTTTTTTTGAAGGCTTAAAAGTCTTTTAATTTATCTACTTCAAGATACCCGCAGCAGGGTATTTTATAATCTAGCAGCTTTTAATCTAAATGCAAGAAAGTATCGAATTCATAAAATACCCTATTGAGGGTATCTATAATCATACAGTAAACTATATTTTTACTAAAATAAAATCACATTTATGACAACCGTAAAAAACTGGATGAGTTGGGAAGGCGGCATTGATTTAGCAGCTGTTACTTCTCCTGATTTGCAAATGCCCAATGTTATTGTACACTTAGGTCGAATGGTGAATACTCCTGTAGGCAATGCGCCGAGTGGAATGATATTTTGGCAACCAGATCCTGGTGCAGCACCACTTGTATTTGGATTTGTAGGTACCGATGCAACAGTGGGTGCATATTTTGGTCCACATATTTTTGCAGGTACTCCTTTTGAAGCAGCACCTGTTTTAGATGCCACCATTGATGTTACGATTGGCGAAAATAGTGCTACTGCTATTTGTGTAACTAAGGGTTTTGTTTTTGAAGTGGAACTGAGCGATTTTAGTGCGCCTTATTTAATCAACAGAGCACCCGCTGCCATGCCTCCTTTTTATCAGCAGGGTGTAGAAATGCATGCACAAAAAGCAACGCTGAAAGTAAATGGCGAATCTATCAATATAATTATACCTCCTGTTGGTATCAGTGGCGGTCCTGCTGCTGTGGTAAGTCCCAACGGAGTATATGCCCGGTAAAAAACCCTAACCATTAAACCATTTAAGCGTGCTGATTATTCAGGCGCTTTTTTAAATTAATAATATACCATTGATGAAAAAAATTTCAATCATTTTTTGTTTACTTTATTCCATCACAATTGATGCACAAACCAATAAAGCAATCCCTGTAAAATGCACCCCTTGTGCGCCCGGCAATTTTACCAGTATTGGACAATTGAAAGATGTAAAACCCGCTGATAAATTTTATCCGGATTTGAAATCGCTGATAGAAAAATATTCGATAGACATTGCACCTTGTACAGGGGAAATATTTGGAGGCAAACAAATTTTAACCAATATGAATTTCGTTCAAATGCTCAATACTGCATTGGATCGTATGTTGGAAGTAATAGAGGAAGTAAGTTACAAAATGAGTGATGAAAAAAGAGATGAGTTCTCGAAAAAAATATTTCCACAGTCTTACGACAGGTACAAGCATTTTTTTACCAGTATTGCACAAATCAAAGACCTGAATGAATCTGATTGTATTTTCATGCATGCCCAATCGCTGATTGAGCGTTATGGCATTGATTTTACCAATCAGCAAGGATTGCTAGAAGCAAACAAACCGGCCAATGCAAAAAATATTTCTCTTTTATTAAAATCGGTTTTCAATTTAAACAAGTTTGACCCTGCCAAGTATGCTAAACCGACTATCAGCAAGGGCGATTTTGCAATTATGTTCAACAGTGTTTTGGGGGAATATTCCAATATGATTACGAAAGCCCTGGACTAATAAAACTTCATATCAGTTATAAGCAGCCCTACCCGGGCTGCTTTTTATTTTCGGGTAAGATGGATTACACTTAGTAGATTTAACTAATTTTGAAAAATAAACCCTTCGATTATGCTTGTGCAGGATTTGGAAAAAATATTCCAGGATAAAATTGATCGTGAAATAAAAATTGAGCCCAGGGACTGGATGCCGGAGGCTTACCGCAAAACCAATCTTCGTCAAATTAGTCAGCATGCACACAGCGAAGTAGTAGGCATGTTACCCGAAGGCAATTGGATTAGTCGTGCACCTTCTTTAAAAAGAAAAGCGATTTTATTGGCAAAAATTCAGGATGAAGGTGGCCATGGCCTATATCTCTATAGTGCAGCTGAAACCCTTGGCTTTGGTCGCGATGAAATGATTGCCGACTTGCTCTGTGGTAAAGCAAAATATTCTTCCATCTTTAATTATCCCAGTCTTACCTGGGCCGATATGGGCGCCATTGGTTGGTTGGTAGATGGTGCTGCCATCTTAAATCAGGTAATGCTTTGTCGTACTTCTTATGGACCTTATGCCAGGGCCATGGTACGTATCTGCAAGGAAGAAAGTTTTCATCAACGACAAGGATTTGATGCATTGCTGGTATTAAGTCGTGGTACGGATGAACAAAAAGCCATGTGTCAGGATGCCATCGATCGTTGGTGGTGGCCCAGCTTGATGATGTTTGGTCCTAAAGACAGCGAAAGCACCAATAGTGATCAAAGTATGAAATGGAAGATTAAAAGAAAAACCAATGATGAATTGCGTCAGCAATTTGTAGATATGATTGCAGAACAGATTAAAACCCTTGGTATGGTGTTGCCTGATCCTGCCTTAAAATGGAATGAAGCCAGAAAGCATTATGATTTTGGCGAAATCAACTGGGAAGAATTTTGGAATGTGGTAAAAGGCAATGGCCCTTGTAATAAACAGCGACTGGCAGCAAGGAACAAAGCCCATGATGAGGGAGCCTGGGTAAGAGAGGCGGCAAGGCAATATGCAGCAAAGAAAAAAAATAGGGAAAAGGAGCAGGCAGCATAATAGCTGTTCTTTCTTTTAATCAACAATATCATTCACCCATTAATCATCCAGATTACCATGAGTTTTCAAATCATCAAACATTATTACGGCGATATTCCCGAAGAAAACAGTGGCAGTGCCATCGAAAAAAAAGAAGCGGTTAAAACGGAATGGCCCTTATGGGAAGTTTTTATTCGCAGCAAACAAGGACTTGATCATAAACATGCTGGCAGTTTGCATGCTGCAGATGCAGGGATGGCCATTGAAAATGCAAGAGATGTTTATACGCGGCGAATGGAAGGCGTAAGTATTTGGGTAGTGGAAAGCAAATACTTGCATGCCAGCAATCCTGATGAGGCAGAAAGTTTATACGAACCAGCCAATGATAAAATATACAGGCATCCTACTTTTTATCAATTACCCGATGAAGTCAATCACATGTAAGTTCACATCGAAGATTCAATCACATGCACCCAAGCTTAATAGACTATACATTACATCTTGCAGACACTACACTAATATTATCACAAAGAAATAGTGAGTGGTGCGGACATGGACCCATATTAGAACAGGATATTGCTATTACCAATATTAGTCTTGATTTATTGGGCCAGTCCAGAAATTTTTATCAATATGCAGCCAGCCTGATGGGCAATGATACCAATGAGGACCTATTGGCTTATATGAGAACTGAAAGGGCTTTTAAAAATTTATTACTTACCGAACAACCCAATAATGATTGGGGACAAACGGTTTTGAGGCAATATTTTTTCAGCCAGTTTCAATATTTACTTTTCGAACAATTACAAAATAATTCCGATGCGCAATTGGCGGCCATTGCTGCCAAATCGCTGAAAGAAACTACTTATCACCTTCGCTGGAGCAGCGAATGGGTGATTCGGTTGGGAGATGGAAGTGAAGAAAGTCATCAAAGAATGGTAGCTGCCATGGATGCCTTGTGGCGCTATACTGGAGAAATGTTTGTACCCGCTCCTTATGAATTAATCAGTGGAATTGATTTTGAGGCAATCAATGAAATATGGTTAGGCAAGGTAGGATTGGTATTAACCGAAGCGGGTTTAACAATTCCTACCAATACCTATTTTCAAACAGGTGGCAAAACCGGTACTCATACCGAACAATTAGGATTTATACTCACCGAATTGCAATACATGCAAAGAACCTATCCCAATTGCGAATGGTAAATTCAATAGACTCCGATGAACAAAAAATAAGACAGGTACTCGAATCGGTTTGCGATCCGGAAATTCCAGTATTGAGTATTATGGATTTAGGCATTGTTAGAAGTATAACAATATCGAATACACGCAATGTAGCCAGTCCTACTGTTACGATTGGCATTACGTCTACTTACAATGGTTGCCCTGCAGTGGACATGATTAACATGCAAATTCGTATTGCCTTACTAGAAAACGGCTATTCCGATATTCATATTGAACAAGTTTTATCACCAGCCTGGACCACCGATTGGATGACAGCAGTTGGTAAAGAAAAATTAAAAACCTATGGCATTGCTGCGCCTGACAAAAATTTTACCATTCCCGCCGATGGTGTTGAATGCCCTCAATGCAATACCCACAACACAAGATTGATTAGTGCATTTGGCAGCACGGCCTGCAAGGCACTCTATCAATGCAATGAATGCCTTGAACCATTCGATTATTTCAAATGTCATTGAATAACTATATAAAGTAGTCTTGTATTGACTTGTTTGCTATTTTTTGCCCATGCATTTCCGTTGTTTCTAATCTAAATACCCAATACCTTTGAATCATAAAACTGCTGCTATGTCATCCATATTATTTGAAATCAGAAACGGAGTGGGCTTTATCACCTTGAACAGGCCCGAAAAATTTAATTCCTTCAATCGCGAAATGGCACTCAACTTACAGGCAAGGCTAGACGAATGTGCGTCCCTGCATGAAGTAAGGGCTGTTTATATTACGGGCGCAGGCAAGGCTTTTTGTGCTGGTCAGGATATTGGCGAGTTGGTAGGCGATCAAAAAATGGATATGGCACAGATATTAAGTGAGCATTATAATCCCATTGTAAAACGCATCAGAAACTTACCCAAACCAGTAATAGCTGCTGTAAATGGAGTGGCTGCAGGTGCGGGCGCCAATATAGCATTGTGCTGCGATATAGTAGTAGCAAGTCTTTCGGCAAGTTTCATACAAGCATTCAGTAAAATAGGATTGATTCCTGATAGTGGCGGCACATTTACACTTCCCCGCTTAATTGGCTGGCAGAAAGCATCTGCATTAATGATGACAGGCGATAAGATTTCTGCATTTGATGCAGAAAAAATGGGCATGATTTATAAAGTAATAGTAGATGATTTGTTTGAGGAGGAATCTAAAAAAATAGCGGTAGATCTTTCTCAAATGCCAACAAAGGGTTTGGCTTATACCAAGCATGCACTCAATCATTCATTTGACAATAACTGGGAACAACAATTGCTATTGGAAGATGAATACCAGCAAAAGTCTGCTCAAACCCAGGATTATGCGGAAGGCATTGCAGCCTTTATGGAAAAAAGAAAACCGCATTTTAAAGGAGCCTGATTGATCATTTAAAAAAATAAACAATGTATAGTCCCACAGCAGTAGTCAACCACATGATGAAAAATGATTTGTTTTCGCAATGGTTGGGCATCTCGATTATTGAAATAAAAGAAGGCTTCAGCAAAATACAAATGATGGTAAGGCCAGAAATGGTCAATGGTTTTGGCATTGTACATGGTGGCATTGCATTTTCTTTGGCCGACAGTGCTTTTGCTTTTGCTTGCAATAACCGCAATGTATTGTCTGTGGCATTGGATACTTCAATCAATTTTATCAAACCTGTAGCTGTAGCGGATCAATTAACTGCCATTGCTGAAGAAATACACAATGGAAAAAGCACCGGCCTCTACCATATCAATATTTACAATCAGGATGAGCAGTTGGTGGCTACATTTAAAGGGCTTTGTTATAGAACTTCAAAACCACTGATTGCTTGATTTTACTTAGTTAATTTACAACTGATATGATTTACCAATTCAAAGACTATATACCAGTGGTGGACCCTAGTTCCTTTGTACATCCGCAGGCCGCAGTTACTGGCAATGTCATTATCGGAAAGGACTGCTATATTGGTCCCGGAGCAGCACTGCGGGGCGATTGGGGTCAAATAATATTAGAAGACGGTTGCAATGTGCAGGAAAATTGTACCATCCATATGTTTCCTGGTGTTACTGTTGTATTAAAAGCCGGTGCACATATTGGACATGGTGCCATTATTCATGGTGCAAGCGTTGGAAAAAATAGCTTGATTGGCATGAATGCCGTAATCATGGATAATGTTGTTATTGGCGACGAATGTATTGTAGGTGCACTGAGTTTTGTAAAAGCAGACAGTATTTTCGAACACAGATCACTGTTAGTAGGCAACCCTGCCAAAAAAATAAAAGAGGTAACAGACGCCATGCTGGAATGGAAAACAGAAGGAACAGCACTCTACCAAGCCTTGCCAAAAGAATTGAAGCAGGATTGGAAACCTTGTGAGCCACTTCGCAGCGTAGCGGAAATGCCAGCTGTTCAATCGGCTGATTATAAAACCTGGAACGAAAGCAAGGCGTAAATTCAATTTACTTTCACCATATCTTTCAAACAAAATTCTTCATCAAACATTGGATGGGTACGTGATTTATAATGAAACTCCAGCATTTGCTTCAAGGCTTCACTACTGTGTACTATACGTGATGTAAAATGCTCTGCTAGGGGCAATAAGGAAAGGGTATTGTTTTCAAATTGCAATTCTGCAATATAGGTTCTTGCTTTTATCTCAATATTTAAAAACTGACGGCCCAGTAAAGTACTCATATAAGCAGTTCCTTTTACCGTATCGTTAGTTAAAATACGAAAGGGTTTTAATTCATCGAGATAACCCGTAAAAGCAATATTGTATTCGGTATCGTTTTTTTTACTGAGAATACATTTAACCGGCTCTTCTCTATCGTTTCCCGGTTTTTTAACAAAACAAGCCCAACTACCCAATAAAACGTCTTCCACATAAATGCCTGGGGCTTCGTCCAGTTTATAGGAGGAAGAATAAGGACATCCTGCCAGTAAAAGGGAATAGCCCAAACACGCTATGTAGAATAAATGTTTCATGCTGATCTTGTTCCAAACCCGGTATAAAATTAATCTAGAATGTTGGCGATATCAATAGGGTGAATTGATTACAAGTTAACTTTATTTATTAAGGATGCGAATAACCTACAAAATGTTGCCTACTTTTTCAATAGGCCGCCCAACCAACCACCCGCTTCCATCATCCAGGCAATACCCAGGTGAACCATTAATCCTCCCCAAACACTGCGAGTATTGAAACTTACAATACCCAGGAGTAAGCCACCCCAAAAACTACTGATGGCTTCTCCCAATGGTTTACCAAAATGAATCGTGCAATAAAAACAGGCCACTGGTACAATACATTGTTTGCCGCAAATATTCAGGAAGGCAAGTATTAAAAATCCGCGAAAGAAAAATTCAATGCTTACAAAATCAAATCCATAACAGATTTCATAAACAATCCATCGCCAGCTTTCATTTGCGAAAGAAAGGTTATTGATGAATTTGGCCTTGGGGTACATTGCTAAAAAATCGGGCTGTGTGCTGGCAAGCGCAATCAAGGGCACCATAATTAATAACATCAGCCAATAGGGTCTTGCATTATCGAGTGCCTTTGTTCCATAAAATGGTTGATTCTTTTTGTCTTTAATGAACCATACCAGGAATATCAAAATAAGTACAACCAATACCCTTACCACCCAATTAATGCTTCGCATCCAAAAAACCTGTTCATCTCCATGCCATTGTTGACTGATTAAATATTCATGAAAATCAAAGTTGACCCGAAACGAAAAAATCGCTGGTGAAATAAACAATATCACCCAAAACCATCCTTTTTTAAAAAAACTGCAATCTTTATAAAAAAACAATTGCAAAAAGAATCCAATTGCAAAAGGCGTAAAATACAGCAGGTAATATCCAGTAAATCTTTTGAACCATGTATCGCCCGTTAGGATATAATTTGTTTCGAGTCCATGCCAATAATTGAAATAAATGAGTGCTGCAACCAGCAACAGTACCAAGAAAAAATAAACAGGGTGAAAAACCCTGTTATAATAATCACTGATATATTTGAATACGGTATTCAGTCTGGTTGAATTTTGATAAAGATAGCTGAACTATTTTTTTTGAAAGAATAGCGCTCAAAAATAATACCCCGCTGAAAAAATAGCAGGGTATCTATTTAAATGAAAAACGGAAAATTATTTATAGGCAGACCAAGTCCTTGTTTCCTGATTAAATAACCACAACAATCCATTACAATAAGCCAGGTTGAAGGATGTATAATTGGGTGCATTTTCGGGCAATTGCCAGCTACTGGTATATTTGCCGTTAGTCCTATTATACAATTCTATTATTTTTGTCTCGGTATTATACAATCCAAATTCCTGGTTGGGTATTCCAGTAAATATAACAGTTGTATAATTATATGCTTCTGGCAATACATCTTCTTCTAATTCATCGGCATTTTCGTCTAATGGTAGGGGTAATACTAATGCTACTGATTTGCCAATCTCCCCTTTCATATTATATGCTACCACTGAAGTTCCGTTTAAAAAATAAACTGTTTTTAGTTTGGGATCATATACGCCCACGGATTGATCATCGGGTTGATACCTCCCTTTTTCGTCTAATAAGGAGGTAGGTTCTGCTGGTATTCCCTTTTTATTAAGTTTATAATTCACCCAACCGCTATCGGAATAACAATTTCCTTGTAATGTTTTTGTTATAGGATTATACCATAAGCCTCTTAAATCAGCCATCGTTTTCAAATCAGATTCAGACAGCATTTTGCCTTTCAAATTAAATACCGCCATTGGATATTTAACATTTCCTGCAAAAGCAGCATAATACAATTTCAATACAGGGTTATAGGCTACATATGCGCCCCTTGTACCGTCTTGCCCGCCCTCTTCACCTGGCATAACAAATTCCAATACTTTCTTTAATTGCTTGCTTGGTTTTTGTGCATAGCTGACAGCAGAAATAGTCATCAGCAATAGAAGGGAAATAATAATTCTTTTCATGGTGTTTATTTTCATGTAATTAACAACATTTAAATTAGTCTTGCAATACCGTCCAATGGGTATTTTGAACTTATACTTTAGCAGTAGCATTCAGTGTTTTCCAAAGCAGGTCTTTTAATTCATTCAGTCCCTGACCCGCTACTGAAGAAATAAAAACATGGGGAATATTTTTGGGCAATTCTTTTTTAATAGCAGTTTTTAGTTCTTCGTCGAGCATATCCGATTTACTGATGGCAATGACAAAATCCTTTTGTAGCATTTCGGAATTATAAGCCTTTAATTCTGCCTTTAGGATGGCAAATTCTTTTTTGTGATCGGCGCTATCGGCCGGAATAAGAAATAATAAGACAGAATTTCTTTCTATATGCCTTAAAAACCGATGTCCCAGCCCTTTGCCTTCGGCTGCACCTTCAATAATACCTGGTAAGTCGGCTATACAAAAACTTTTTCCATCTCTATAAGCCACCATGCCCAATTGTGGGGTTAAAGTGGTGAAAGCATAATTGGCAATCTTTGGTTTGGCAGCAGTAATCACACTTAATAAAGTGGATTTTCCTGCATTGGGAAATCCCACCAATCCAACATCGGCCAGTACTTTTAGTTCCAGTACCTTCCAGCCTTCAACGCCATCCTCACCAGGTTGAGCATGATCGGGCGCCTGATTGGTAGCGGTTTTAAAATTACTATTCCCCAATCCGCCTCTGCCGCCCTTCATCCAAATGACTTCTTGTCCATCTTCCAAAATCTCTACCTCTTTCTCGCCAGTTTCTTCATCACGGGCAATAGTACCCAATGGTACTTCAATGATAATATCTTTTCCGAATGCGCCCGTGCTATTATTTTTACTGCCATTTTCACCGTCTTCAGCTATCACATTTTTATAATAACGCAGGTGCAATAAGGTCCAAAGCTGGGCATTGCCTTTTAAAATAATATGGGCACCGCGACCACCATCACCGCCATCGGGACCGCCCATACTGGTCAATTTATTACGCATAAAATGCTTACTGCCAGCACCACCATGTCCACTATGGCAAAAAATGCGTATCTGATCTACAAAATTTGATTTTTCCATTGAACTGCAAAGATAATTTATTTGAATGCAAGCGAGTGAATTGCTTTTATGACTGTCATTAATTTGCCCTCCGACCCCAATCATAATATTTCATGGCTTTCTGTTGGGCATCTTTCGTAATTTTCCAGTACAAAACGATTGTATATGCCCGAAATGAATACCCAGTTGAAAACCGCGAAAATTGCCGGTATTGGAATGTATGTTCCTTCGAATGTATTTACTAATGATGACATGAAACAATACATGGATACCAGCGATGAGTGGATTCAGGAAAGAACTGGTATCAAAGAAAGAAGATACGCCCATCGCACGGAAGAAACTACCACCACCATGGGTGTGGAAGCTGCAAAGATTGCCATTGAAAGAGCTGGCATCACCCCGGCTGATATCGACTTTGTGGTTTTTGCTACCTTAAGTCCCGATTATTATTTCCCCGGTTGCGGTGTTTTGGTGCAAAGAGCCCTTAAAATGAAAGAAGTGGGTGCCCTTGATGTAAGAAATCAATGCAGCGGATTCGTATATGCCTTATCGGTAGCTGACCAGTTTATAAAAACCGGTATGTATAAAAACATATTGGTCATTGGAGCCGAAAAACATTCTTTCGGACTTGATTTTAGTACCCGGGGCAGAAATATCTCTGTTATATTCGGCGATGGTGCCGGTGCTGTGGTATTGCAACCTACTACCAATCCGCAGCAAGGCATCTTGAGTACCCACCTGCATAGTGATGGTGATAGTGCTGAAATTCTGGCCATGTACAATCCGGGTACACATGCCAATCATTGGGTAGAAAACAAAGTGGCTGATTTTAATGATGCAGTCATCAGTGATATGTTTATGAGCCATCAGATGATTGACAATGCGCAGAACTTTCCCAATATGGATGGTCCCGCAGTATTTAAAAAAGCCATCGTTAAATTTCCAGAAGTCATTCAGGAAGCATTGGCCGCTAATCAACTGAGCACCGCCGATTTAAATTTACTGATACCACATCAGGCCAACTTGCGCATCGCACAATTTGTACAACAAAAATTAAAATTGCGCGACGATCAGGTTTATAATAATATTCATAAATACGGCAACACCACAGCCGCCTCTGTACCCATTGCACTTTGCGAAGCCTGGCAGGAAGGAAAAATTAAGGAGGGCGATCTGGTATGCTTAGCTGCATTTGGCAGTGGCTTTACCTGGGCGAGTGCCTTATTAAGATGGTAAGTTTAACAAATCATTATCCCGTTTGCTTGTGTTAAGAGGCGAGCAAGCGCATCTATCCGAAAAAGAATATGAAATATTTTATTATTATAGGTACATTATTATTGGTTACTTATATAAGTAAGGCACAAGATACTGTTACAGTAATTATCCAAAATAAAAATATTGTTAGTAGCATTATTCCAGCTGAGCAATTCGATTACAATATTGCCATACCCAAAAAATCTGTTCCCAAAAAAGGGCAATGGGTTATAAGGGTGCAAAGCAAATGGATCAATCACCAGGTTTATAAAAAACTACTCGAAGTAGAAACAGATACTTCCTTTATTATTGCCATGCAGGCAAATAGACCTGGCTATTTTGATATTAGTAAAACAAAGACAGCCCTTTCCCTAAAAGCAGGTAAAACAGTAAAATTTTATTTACTGCTAAGCCCAGCAAATCCCAGAATGAAAATTGCCAATCGGCGGGTTTATTTGGGTAGTTTTGCACTCAATTAATACAATGACCCGAAAGTTTATCTATTTCATTAACCCCATTTCAGGTACGAAGGGAAAGGAGGCTTTGCTGAAAGAAATTGAGCAGGCAACCAATGCGCGAAATATTCCATTCGAAATCATTCCTACCAATGCTGAGGGAGACTATAGCTTTCTGCAAGAGAAAATAAAAAAGGAGCTAATCACCGATATCATTGTTTGTGGTGGTGATGGTACGGTGAATCAAATTGCCAAGGCGGTTCAAAATACAGCTGTTAATATCGGTATCATTCCTATGGGCAGTGGCAATGGATTGGCCTTTGCTGCACATATACCCAAAGATTATTCTAAGGCGCTTGATCTTATTTTTAATGGCAGAGCCATTGAGATTGATTCATTTTATATCAATGATGTATTTAGCTGCATGCTCTGCGGCATTGGCTTTGATGCACAAGTGGCGCATGATTTTGCCAAACAGAAAAAAAGGGGATTGGCTACTTATGTAAAACAAACCATCAAAAATTTTATTAAAGCCCGGCCCTATCCTTTTGTATTATCCTTGGAAGGAAAATCATTTAGTACCGAAGCCTTTTTTATAAGTGTTGCCAATAGTAATCAGTTTGGTAATCAATTTACCATTGCGCCCCTGGCCAGCCTAAATGATGGGTTGCTGGATATTGTTGTGGTTAACAAAATGAGTAAGGTCAGGCTGATTTGGTCGGTATTAAAACAAATTTGGTATGGGCAATTGAAGCCATATGAGGATAGCAAATACCAGCGGCATGGCATACACTATTTTCAGACTAAGTCTTTAAGGATTGATAATCCTACCATGGCACCATTACATATTGATGGTGATCCAGCAGCAACTGCCCAGCAATTTGAAATCAGGATTATTGAAAAAGCCTTTCGGCTCATTGTAGGTTAATGGAAATATTGCTGTAATTTTTTCAGCATAGCCCGGTTATAGGGATTGTCGAAAGAGGCCATTACTTCTCGTTTCTCCCTTGCCGTTAGATGAAAATTGAGGGCAGCCCCCTTGTCTTCTTTTTCTGGCATATATACAAAACTGATGCGCCGCATCAAACTGTCATTGCTATTACTAAAATAATCAAACTGGCTATTTTGTCCATAGTCCTGCATTTTTTGCCAATTGTGTTGCAGAATAGTGGCCGGTTTTACAATAATATCGCTGAAATCACCCGATTCAAAGGGTTGTTGCCAGTTGTCAGTCATTCGGTCGCGCATTTGCACAATTAATACACCCGATGTATTGTCACGAATCCAATCTTTAAAATGCTCGATAAAACGCAAACTGGTTTCCTGCCCGAAATTATCGCGCAAACCAGCATCCATTACATCAATAACCGGATTGCTGGGCAACCAAACATTGGGCAGTATATAGGGGAAAGTAGCGTTCATGCGCAGGGCAGTGGCAATGCGCATATCAAGTGGTTGCTGTGCTTTAAAGAGGGCAGCAAAGTCTACCGCATCCGGACTAATAGTAGTATCTGCCTGAAAAAATAATGGCTTCATCATGAAGCTGATGGGTTGCGTACAAAGCATCATTTTTCTGCCATCGCGGGTAATGACCGAATTGTAAATAATCATGGGTATGCGTGCTGCTTTTTCGTCGGCCGCATAATCCTTCAGCTGTCCGTTCAATAGGCCTTCGCAGTTTTCAATAAGTTTTTGCTCCAATGCATAACCACGGTCTTTTACATATCTAAAGGGACCTACCTTAAATTTTTGTGCAGGCGCAAAAAGATCACGGGTAATAATAGACGCAGATAGAGGGTTTAAGAGATCAGTGGAAATGTTTTGTGCATAGCGGTCGGCCGATAAATTAATGGCTGCTCCATTTTGTTTTTGCCGGTACAGTTCTCGGTAATAAGTGGCAGACAGCATGCCGCCACTGGCTCCGCTGATTAAAAAGCAATGTTGCATAAGCTGACCATTTGAAATACTATCTAGCTTTTGTAATACATGCATGGTAAATGCCGCACTTCTTAATCCCCCGCCGCTTACATTAATAAATACCATCAGGGGCTTCTCCTCTTTTTGCTTGGCCTTCCAATTTTGCAAAATATTCAACATATTGGCCTGGTCGGCGTTTATTTTTTCTGGACTGCACAAATCCTGCAAGGTTTGTTTATTGTAAACAGGCCTCGCCGATTTATTTTCGTAATTGATACCATATGCCTTGTTGCGGGGATCAATGACTTCATATTGATACAACAGGTTTACAAAGAGAAAGAGTATGATTACAAATGCCAGGCTCCAGCTTTGCAAAAAATAAGTAAGCGCTCCTACCACTGCAGTCATGATAGCAAATAAAATAAATATACAGGCCGGTACGGGCAATTGAAAGAATTTGTAATCTTGAAAAAATCCTATTAACCCCAATAATAAAAAAGCCAGTACAATACTAATGACGGCAGCAAAATGGTGCCGCTTAAAAATGGCATCCAAAAAATCTTGCCGGTAATGCGATACATCCCTGGCTTTCCTAATACGCCAGCTATTGCTGATATAATAACTCACCCGCATACCATAAATATCATTGCTATCAATCAGGTCGGCGCCCAATTTATTTTGCTCAAATGTTTCCTTGATAACGGGCGTTACCAATCGTAGAATTCGTTTATCGCTATCAAAGAAATAAATAAATGAAACAATGATCATGCTGGCATATCCTGCGAGTATGCTAAGCTGTAATATTATTACCTCCTGTGTACTCATTAATTCACGGTAGGCATCAAATAAAAACAGTTTGATGAAATAAAAAACTATAAACAGTAAAGGCAAAAGAGAATTATTAATACAATATTTTAAAAAGGGTCGGTGGGTAGTGGCTAAAAACTTAAACCTTTTGGTATGTAATATAAAAGTGGTCACATTCCAACTCATCACAAACATGCCCAATGCGATGCCGGTAATAAAAGCGGATAGGATACCTACTTTACCCATGTATTCAGGCGTAAAGAGCAATCCCTCCATACCAAAGGTTTTCATAAAACCTCCATTCACCGCACTCCATAACAGTAGCCAAAAAATTAGCAATACCTGGTATTTACGGATATGCAATATCAATAATTGTACAGGAAAAAAATGCCAACCGTTTTTTAGCAAACTGCGCATAAAGCTGCTTTCACTAAAATTACTTAAAATTTATGGCTTCTGCGATTAAGCAATAATCGGTCGCTTGCGCACAAGGTATAATAAGGATATAAGGGCTACTAATGTTAGCATTCCGGTAAACTGGTGTGCAGTGCCCAACAATACCAATACCGTGGGTTTGGCTGCATTCAATACAGTAATGATACCCAATATCACTTGCGCTATTATAATGATTAGAAAGGCGTTTTTAAATTTATTGAACAAGGCATTATTTTTAATGGCTGCCGCTTTGATCCACCATACCACCGATAATATCAGCATAATATAGGCCAGTCCGCGGTGGATGAATTGTATGGTTAAATTATTATTCAAAAGATTTTTATAAAACGGGTTTAGCTCATTCATTGATGGAGGAATTAAATAACCATTAATAGATGGCCAACTAGGGGCCGATTGCCCGGCTTTTAAACCAGCCATAAAAGCACCATAGGTAAGTTGAAGTATTAATAAAAATAACAATTGCAGCAGTAATTTTTGTAATGGTCGATCATGGATAGTAGCCGAAGCTGGAATTAATAGTTTTAATGCAAACCAATAAGTATATGCCAGCAGGCCCATAGCAGCTATAAAATGGGTAGCCAGTTCCACATGCCCTACAAAATATTTTTCAGGTACCAGTCCGCTTTGTACCATTATCCAACCGATAGCACCTTGCAATGCACCCAGTACAAATAATACAATCATGGGCCGAATCATCGGTTCATTGAATTTTTTTCTGAATAGAAAATATATAAATCCTGTTAAAAAAACCATGCCCATCAATCTTGCCCACAAACGATGAAACCATTCCCAGAAAAAAATAAATTTAAAATCATGCAGTGAAAAGTTAGCATGTACGTATTTAAACTGATCAGTTAGTTTATACCTATCAAATTCTGCCTGCCAGGCTTGTTCATTCAATGGTGGCAAGGCCCCGGTGATGGGTTTCCATTCTGTAATGGATAGTCCCGATTCTGTTAATCGGGTAATACCCCCCAACATAACTTGTATCATAATCATCGCCACCCCAATGAATAACCAGATGGCCACCTGACGATTGTTTTTTTGCACTAATTGATTTTCCATTGCGCGCAAAGTTACTATACCACATGCTTAGGAAGTAAGAATTATTTGGGTAATTAACGGATATTTGTTGAACCAAGATGTTACAAAGTCATTATCAGGATAAAGTGGTTGAAGCCGGCATTGATGAAGCTGGCAGGGGTTGTTATGCAGGACCGGTTTTTGCTGCTGCTGTTATACTTCCGATGGACTTTTATCATCCATTGTTAAACGATAGTAAACAGGTAAAGGAAAAAGAAAGAACCCTGCTTCGCGAGATTATCGAAAAAGAAAGCCTTGCTTATGCGGTGGCATCGGTAGACCATCTTCAAATTGACCGCATCAATATTTTACAAGCTACTTATAAAGCCATGCACCTGGCTATTGATCAATTAAAAATGGCGCCTGCATTATTATTGATTGATGGCAATCGATTTAAGCCCTATAAAAAAATCACTCACCAATGCATTGTAAAAGGGGATGGAAAGATTGCCTCTATTGCTGCTGCCAGTATTTTAGCCAAAACCTATCGAGATGCATTTATGCAAGAAGCACATTTATTGTATCCTCAATATGGCTGGAATAAAAACAAGGGCTATGGTACCGCTATACACCGAGAAGCGATAGCAAAATATGGTCTTTGCGACTTGCACCGCAAGAGTTTTAACATTATTGGTAGCTCGCAGGAAGGGGAAAATACTGCCTTATTTTAAAGTACAATTGTTTTCATTTAGATCTTCTTCAAAAAAAATTGAGTGCCGATTAAACCTTTCGCCTCCTTTTCCCTCTATGTATGTATAACTGATTTATTCACCTTTATTTTAATTTATTAATTATGAAAACTAAATTATTTTTTACCGCCTTATTTTTTAGCATGATGGCCATGAGCGCCAATGCACAATCTGGCAATCGCAGTTTGAAAGACGAAAACCGCCGTATCCGTCAGGGTGTTGTAAGCGGACAATTAACAGCAGCTGAAACAGCCCGTTTGAAAGCAGAAGAAGCCAGGTTAAAAGCAGAAGCATTGCGTTATAAAACCAATGACGGAAAAATTGGTCCAAGAGAAAGAGCTGATTTGCGTAGAGATGAAAAACGCCTCGACAGAAAAATTTATATTCAAAAGCATGATGCACAGAGAAGGCATTAATATATTTCAAGTTTTTTGAGTAGTAGTTTGATGTAATAGTTGTTGGTGCATAGTATCTATAAAGTAAAACCTCCTGTTTTTTTGCAGGAGGTTTTTTTATTAAATCAGTTGGTCTTTCAGTCAATATAATACAGCCCTTCGTAAAGACATTTTTAGTTTAAGCATTATTGCCTCACCAAGGAATGCGTTGTTCCTACACGATCGGTTAACATTAATATCCTACCACCCTTAATGGCTTCAAAATATGCACTGTATTTTTCGGAAGCACCCTGAAAGCGATTCGTCATGGTGATATCCCAGTTGGTAAGTGTATATTTTCCCTTGTACTCCTGATTTGAAAATTTCATATTGCCTACCATTCCACTGGCACCATTATGTTCACTTTCATAATTGGTATTGCTGATAAAATGAAACATATTAGCGGTGGTAGTGGCTGTAGTCCCCGCACTACCTCCGGTATTTACATAATAATAACTTAAGGATGCATAATCATTAGAACTCCATTTGCCAATCAGGTCACCAGCACCAATGGCAAATTTATTATGCCACTGCATATTGGCGTATTTATCCCAGTCAAATTCTGTATTGTGGTATGCACCAAATGCAGCTTCAATAGTAGCTTTACTATCTGCTACAAATTCCATATATCGGCCATTCCCCTTGTTATAATGTTTTTTGAATAAAACAACATGTACATTTCTGCCAGTTGCTTTTTCCTGTAAGTCGCCTTCCATATAGCTAATGGATTCCCAACTCTGAATTGTTCTCCATTGAAAATTTTTGAGGTTATTATAGTGAGGTGCTACTAATGTATTCCAAGCATTATTGTCTTGATCTCTTAAAACAGTATTATACGCATCCGCAGTTTTGTTGGGGTAATGCAATAATACTTTTATATTATCCTTACTCACTTCTACCCAGTCTTCCTTAACAGTACCTATCCACCCATCATCGAAATTAGTAGTAGTAAATGTATATCCGCTGGATTTGGTAGGATTAACAGTTGGATTATTTACTGGAGGGTTATTGCTTGCAACCACAGTTTTGGGTTTAACCAAATCCAGCGATTCAATCAGCTTTACCACATCATTTAAATAGTCGCCTGAATTCATATTGGCTTGTATACAAATAGTAACATTATAACCACTGATGGTGGTAATTGTTATTGTACAAGGTTTGTTTTGAAAAGTAAATTTTCCGGAACCGCTTTTTATTTTCCATCCATCTTCTTCCACCACATCCGTTACGGTTGGTTCTTCCGTTATATCAAAAGCCTTAGCAGCCATGAGTTGCCAGTCCTTATTAAAATCAGCATCAATATCACCCATTGAGGAAATGCTTTTGTAAACATAAATCTGTGACCAGGATTTGGTGGTCTTATTGTTAATTTCATAGTAAACAAATCCCGGTTTCGTAACTTTTTTCCATCCTGTTGGGGGCGTATAACTGACGATATCAAATTTATCTTTTTGTGCTGCCAGCGACATGGTCAGTACCAAGAAGAGGCAGGAGAGTAGTAACTTATGCATTGGTTTTAGTTTTAGTAAAAATAATAAGAAGAACAATTGAGCGTATCCCCTAAAAATGGGAATTTTGTGGGATGAATAGGAATGTCAAAAGTACATATACTCAATTGCCAATAAAAATGGTAAACTGAATAGAGTAAAATAATTGGGGTGTTAAAATGTGCTTATCAAAATGATTTGGGGCAGTACACTGGTAAATTATTTAGGCATACGCCGTGTAAACACCCGAGGCATAGTGCAGGCAAATAAATGTATGCTTATGGCTGCCATTGCCTACAACCTAAAGAAACTACTAAAATTTACAACAAGAAAAGTGCAAACCAATGTAGCAGTAGTGCAAGTAAACCTGCAGGCTTTATT
>CALRKF020000025.1:0-39864 GCA_943367825.1 Chitinophaga pinensis | reverse complement strand
CCCGGTTGAAAAATTAATTTTATGGTACCCTCCCATTCATCTTTTAACTCATTCAAAATTTTAGCAGCACCCAATAAACAGGTGGTGTGCACATCATGACCACAGGCGTGCATGATACCCTCCTTGGTAGATTTATAAGGAACCTCATTTTCTTCCTGTATTGGTAGTGCATCCATATCAGCTCTCAATGCAATCACTTTTTTATGGGGATTTTTACCTTCAATCAATCCAACAACGCCAGTGGTGGCCATCAGCTTAAATGGTATTCCTATCTTCTTTAACTGTTCCTGTACAAAAAGAGAGGTTTCAAATTCCTGATAACTCAGTTCAGGATTAGCATGAATATGGTGTCGTATATCGATGGATTCCTGTTTATAAGCAGTAGCCAGTTTCTTTATTTTTTCTTTAAGCATATACAAAAATAAAAAGAGTTTCTTACGAAACCCTTTAAAATAAAATAATATTAATTATCCTCTTTATTTTTATCAGGCTTAACCTCCACCACTTCCGGCACTAGGTAAATGCTGGTAGGGACTAATTTGGCATTTGTAATCATTTTCTGGTATTTTTCAGCGTCGGCCTGTTCTACAAAATTGCCAAATTTGATTTTGATATAGGGTGCCTGAAAGGACATATAAATTTTTTGCTCGGGGTATCTTTGTAATAATTGAGCCCTAACCTTCATCACCAGGTCTTTGTCGCGGCTATTGATGACCATTAATCGAAAGCCCTTTGCGCCAGAGCGGGCAAATTTATAATATTCAGCTTCCTTGCTTTTTAGTATATCCATCCTGGGATCTTGTTGGATGGTTACGTGATTAATGATGGTATCCAGCGCCTCTGTAGCAGGCTGTGCATAGGAAGTTACAGAAACCATTATTGCAAGTGCAGATAAAATTGTTTTCATCATTGTATTTTTAATATCCGGCTTTAGCGCCTCCAATATTTTCAATCGGATGCCAGGTAGTTTTGATTTCCTGAAAATCCATGATCATATAGGGTGATTGAGCATTGGTTGCCGACCATTTAATATCATCTTGAATTATCACACGTTTTACATTCATGGAGGCTTTGTCTTTGAGCAATTGCTGTGCCGCATTGTCGGGTTCAGCAAAAGCGACTGCATTCACATCCATATGTTCTGCAAAATAAGGAAGCAATTCCGAAACTTTTCCAGTCAAAATGTTAACAACGCCTCCGGGCAGGTCAGAAGAATGTAAAACTTCTGCAAATGTTATGGCAGCCAGTGGCATTGTATGAGCACCTAGAATGATGATGGTATTTCCTCCTGCAATGATGGGCGCTATCAGCGATACCAATCCTAATAATGGACTGTTTTGTGGCGCCACGGCAGCTACCACCCCCATTGGCTCGGGTACACTAAAATTAAAATGAGAGGAAGCCACAGGGTTAACAGCACTAAAGATTTGCTGGTATTTATCGCACCAACCACTATAATAAATCAGTCGGTCGATGGCCATTTCTACTTCAGCATTAGCAGCAGCCTTGGTTAAATCCTGCTTTGTTAATTCTTCTATAAACTGTGCTTTGCGTCCTTCCAGCATTTCGGCAATACGGTATAATATCTGTCCTCTGTTGAAAGCAGCCCTTGCAGACCATCCGCCAAAAGCATTTCTGGCAGCCACTACACTATCTCTAAAATCTTTACGAGAACATAGGCATACATTGGCAAGTGCCACTCCTTTTTTATTGCTTGCAATATAATAGCGACCCGATTCGGTTCTAGGAAATTGACCACCTATATAAACCTTATAGGTTTTTAAAACTTCCAGGCGGGATGATTTTGCTATAGACATCGAAAAATATTTTATTGTTTACAATTTTAAGAACACTGTATTAATGAATATCATTTAATACAGTTATTAATAACAATAGATTTATACCAATTTTACATAAGGATATAATCCATGCAATCCGCCTTCTCTGCCATACCCACTTTCCTTGTATCCTCCAAAAGGGGATGTAGGATCAAACTTATTATAAGTATTAGCCCAAACTACCCCAGCCCTCATTTTAGTAGTAAGGTTGAATATTTTAGAACCCTTGTCTGTCCATACTCCTGCCGATAAACCAAAAGCAGTGTTGTTGGCTTTTTCAATTACTTCATCGTCGGTACGAAAACTTTGAATGGCCAATACGGGACCAAAAATCTCTTCCTGTGCAATTCTATTGCTTTGTGCAACATTGGTAAAAATGGTGGGCTTACAGAAATATCCTTTCTTAGGCAACGCACAAGCGCTTTGGTACATTTCGGCTCCTTCTGCATTTCCTAATTTTATATAACGTTGAATTGTTTCCAATTGCTGGCGCGAATTAATAGCGCCTATATCCGTATTCTTATCCAATGGATTTCCTACAATCAGGGTTTCCATTCTGTCTTTCAATTTCTGTATTACTTGTTCATACACCGATTCCTGCACATATAATCTACTACCGGCACAGCATACATGCCCTTGATTGAAAAAGATGCCATTGATAACGCCTTCCACTGCTTGATCAAGCGGTGCATCATCAAAAATGATATTGGCTGCTTTGCCGCCTAGTTCTAGGGTGGCTTTTTTATTGGTACCAGCAATTGCTCTTTGAATAATTTTACCAACAGCCGTGCTTCCAGTAAATGCAATTTTATTGATATCGGGATGATTCACCATATCAGCACCTGTTGCACCAGCACCTGTAATAATGTTTACAACACCTGGTGGCAAATCGGCCTCTTGAATTATTTCTGCCAATTTCAATGCAGTAAGTGGAGTTGTTTCAGCAGGCTTTAAAACAACAGTATTGCCCGTGGCTAAAGCGGGTGCAATTTTCCAGGCAGCCATCAACAAAGGAAAATTCCAGGGAATGATTTGTCCGGCTACTCCCAAGGGCATGGCCTTTCTATTCGGAAATGCGTATTCCAATTTATCGGCCCAGCCTGCATAATAAAAGAAATGATTGGCGGCTGTAGGCACATCAAAATCCCTGCTCTCGCGAATAGGCTTACCACCATCCAATGTTTCGATGATGGCAAATTCTCTGGCTTTTTCTTGAATCATGCGGGCAATGCGGTAAATATATTTTGCCCTTTCGGGTGCAGGCATTTTTTTCCAGGTACGGTCATAGGCATTGCGAGCGGCTACTACTGCTTTATTGACATCCGCTTTTCCAGCTACTGCAACGGAGGATAAAATTTCTTCTGTCGCCGGATTAGCCGTATTAAAATATTTTTTAGACAATGGCTTTTCGAATTTGCCATTGATAAATAAATCATAGACGGGTTTTATATTGGCAGCAGATTTTGATTCCAATGCAGGTTCAAATACACGCGCTGAATCAAATTTTAATTTGATGGTATTTTTCTTTATTGCTTTAGACATGCGTTCAATTTTAATAGTAATAATGTGCTTGATTAAAAAAATCAATCAATGGAGAAATAATTCGGACTTTGATAAACACCTGTTCTTTCTTTTTCTAATTGCATGAGTATATCATTGGCCAAACTGCTGGCACCGAAACGAAACCAATGATTATTCATCCATGCTTCTCCCAATACTTCATTCAACATCACCAAATAATAAAGTGCGAGTTTGCTTTTAGAAATACCGCCCGCAGGCTTCATTGCAATTCTTTTGCCGGTAGCATAATAAAAATCCCGAATGGCTTCCAGCATCACCAACGTAACAGGCATGGTAGCTGCTGGCGAAATTTTACCAGTAGATGTTTTGATAAAATCGGCACCTGCATACATGGCGATTTCACTGGCTTTTCTAACTTTATCGTAGGTACCCAGTTCGCCGGTTTCAAGAATTACTTTTAATCGTGTATCACCACAGGCATCCTTAATGGCGGCTATTTCATCAAAGACATAACTGTATTCTCCTTGTAAAAATTTACCCCGAGAAATAACCATATCTATTTCATCGGCTCCATTGGCCAAGGCAAAACGGGTATCACTTAATTTAACAGCCCGGCTGCTTTGTCCGCTTGGAAATGCGGTGGCCACAGATGCTACTTTAATGCCCGAATCGCCCAAGGCTGTTTTAGCCACTTTTACCATACTGGGATAAACACATACAGCCGCAACAGTAGGTAAGCCAGGATAAGCATCATGCAAATGCATGGCTTTATAACAAAGCTGTTTTACTTTCCCATCACTGTCTTTACCCTCTAAAGTGGTTAGATCAATCATGTTTAAGGCAAGCAAAAGACCATTCAATTTGGTTTCCTTTTTTATGCTTCGCTTGGTAAACCGACTGGCCCTTTCCTCTACGCCTACTTGATCAATGGGGGCAGTATGTCGGAAATCGGGGATTGATATAAAATTTGTTGAAGCAACCATAGATTTAATTGAACTGTAAAATTAGTGCAATAGGCTTCTTTAGCCATAAAAACCCTAAATCTTATTAAAGGTAAAAAAGCTACAAACAAAAGAGGATTATTTTTAATAGCCGTTTACAGTAAAATATGTAATTTGCCTGCTTATACCAAATTAACTGAAAAAAGCAATCGCCATATCATTTCTTTTGCTGGTCTTTATAAGCCAGGTAGGTTACTATTTTTTTTATAGTATCCAACTAAAACAAATTAGGAGAGAAATGAAGGCGCAATTGTTTGCCAATATCCCCGAATCCGCCTTGGACCGTATTGAAGTTGATAATAACCTATCAAATATCATCTGGAAAGAAGAAGGAAAAGAGTTTTACTTCAAAGGGGCCTTATATGATTTGGTAAAGCTGGAAAAAGTAAATGGCAAAACAGTTTTGCACTGCATCAATGATAGTAAAGAGCATAAATTACTCAATGATTTTGCCAAAGCGCTCAACAATCAACAGGACAATGGAAATGGAAACAAATCGGCCAAACATTCCATAAAATTCCAGCTAGCCGATTTTATTTCAATAGCCGACCTCGCTGATTCTTTTTTACCCTCTACAGAGAAAGCTTCATTTATAACTTATACTTCCTCTCTTGCTACTACTTTGCTTGAAGTAAATAGTCCCCCACCCAATTGGGCTTGATTCACCAGATTATTTCGCTATTATTCAAACATGTAATTACGTTGCGCTAAGCAGTGTAATGGCTGTTTTGTAATTATTTCATTCTATTTATTTAAAACATTTCAAACATGAAACGTAAACTTTTATTTACGCTATTATATATTATTACAATTCAATCTCTATTTGCACAAAAAACTTTAAAAGGTAAAGTGGTAGATGCCGTTAGCAATAAGCCCTTGGCAGGTGCCACTATTACTGGCGTAGGCAATACTGCCACTACTACCGATAAAGACGGGGTATTTGCGGTTGACTGTAGCAAATCAGCTTCTATCACTATCAGTTTTGTAGGATACGAAACACAAAAAAAATCAATTAAAAACTGTGAAGAAGAAATCAATATCGCACTTGAAGCTGTTGGACGTTATTTAAATGATGTAGAAATTACTGCTACTTCTAATTTGAATAAATCTATTTTATACCAACCCGCTGCTATCACAAAACTGAATGCATTAGAATTAAAAAGAGGCAATGGTTTATTTTTGGACGATGCCATACAAACCAATGTGCCAGGTGTAACCATGAACAGAAGAACCGTATCGGGTGGACAGCAACTTAATATACGTGGTTACGGCAATGGCTCTAGGGGCACAAGGGGTATCAGCAGCAATTTCGACGGCCAGGGATATAAAGTTTATTTAAATGGTATTCCAGTTACAGATGCAGAAGGAATTACTACATTGGATGATATTGACTTTGGTTCTATTGGAAATGTAGAAGTAACCAAAGGACCGGCAGGTACCTTGTATGGACTTGCCATTGCAGGTGCAGTGAATCTTAGAACTGTTAAGCCTGAAAAAGGAATTAGTTCCATTGGTCAGGAACTAATGATTGGCAATTATGGTTTGCAACGTTATACAACACGTTTTCAAAGTTCCGGTGAACGTTCCTCTATTTTATTAAACTATGGCAACCAAAAATCTAACGGTTTTTCGCTCCACAATAAATCCAAAAAGGATTTCGTGAATTTCATTGGCGATTTTCAACCCAATGAAAAACAAACCATCAATACCTATGCAGGATATAGCAATAGTTATGATGAAAGACTGGGAGAATTAACCATCGCACAATATGAAAACAATGATTATTCAGGCAACCCCGAATACATCAAGAGAAATGGCCATAGCAATGTTATCAGCTTCCGTGCAGGAGTTGGCCATACCTATAATTTCAATAAACATATTTCCAATACCAGCACTTTATTTGGCACCGGATTTACCAGCAATGTAAGTTCAGCAGGTGGCTGGACAGATAAGAATACCATTAACTATGGTGCTCGTTCTACTTTCGATACAAAATTTGAATTAACAGGAGGAGCTTCACTTAGTGGCATTACAGGTATTGAAACACAAAGACAGGATGCACAGGTGATTGGTTATAGTATGAAGGCTGACCCTAGTGACCCTACACCACTGGTTTACACTTACGGCGTAAGCCCTTATTGGGTTATTAATGCAGCCACTTCTAATATTGCCTCTATCAGTAAAACCACGTCACTATTTACAGAATGGACATTGGGTTTGCCCAAGGATTTTTCAATTACTGCTGGGTTGGGTGTAAGTAATATGAAAATTATTTTAAATGATCGTTTTAACGCGGCATTAGTTACAAGACCAACACATTACCAAAAGAATTATACTGGAATGGTTTCACCACACGTTGCAATCAATAAGGTATTCAATAAACATTTATCTGCTTATGCTTCGTATAGCAAGGGATATAAAGCACCGGTAAGTTCTTATTTCTATATTACTACTCCAGCGGTTACCACACCTGCAACGCCAGCTACAGGAAGAGTAAATGAAGTATTGAAACCAGAAATAGGCAATCAGTTTGAAATTGGAACAAAGGGGCAGTTATTAGACAATCGTTTGTCGTATGAAATTGCTTATTTCAATGCAGTATTCTCCAATAAAATGACTGCTATTTCGGTAGTATCACCTGCATCTCCTACTACTACTTTATATTCTTATGTTGTAAATGGTGGCAAACAAAATCACAATGGATTAGAAGCACTGGTAAAATATACCCTCTACAAATCTGATAAAGGTTTCTTTACCAATATCCGTCCCTTTGCCAATATTACTTATGCTGATTTCAAATACGGAAGCAACTTCACTATACAAAAATCAGTAGTAGCCGCTGGCCTAGAAGATTATAGCAATAAAGCAGTGGCAGGTGTAGCTAAAATCGTTGCCAACCTTGGCGTTGACATCAATACCAAACCAGGTATATATGCCAATATCAGTTACAATTACAAAGACAAAATGCCATTGACTTCATTCAATGATTTTTATGCTAGCAGTTATAATTTATTGAATGGAAAGATTGGCTTTCAACGTAGCCTAAACAAGCATTTTGATTTGGACACTTATTTTGGCTTTACCAATTTGACCAATACCAAATATTATATCATGGCATTTGTAAATCAATTACCAGACGCCTATATACCAGCCCCAAGAACAGCAAGTTTTTTTGGTGGACTGAATTTGAAATATAATTTCTAAAACAGGTAAAGAGGCAGGATATTTTATCCTGTCTCTTTATTTTAAAAAAACAAAATGAAAAAAAATATTTCCATACTCTTTTTATCCATGCTTATTTTATCCTGCGGAAGGTTTGGCAACAAGGAAATTGATGGCAAGAAAGACATGCGGATAGTTTGTTTATCGAAGCAATTAACAGAATATGTTTTTGCACTAGGGAAAGGACACAATTTAGTGGCAGTAGATTTAAGCAGCACTTTTCCTGATAGTGCGAAACTTTTAAAAACAGTGGGCTATCATCGGGCCCTTAGTCCGGAAAGCATTATTGCAATGAATCCCGACCTGGTTATTCACAGCAATGACATTGGACCAGAAAATGTTTTACCTCAAATTACCACTGCCGGATTAAATGTAAAAGCATTTGGTGGAGCTAATACAATTGACAGTGCAAAACTTTTACTGAAAGAGCTGGGCGATTTTTTTGGCGTGGCATCCAAAGCAGATTCATTAATACAACTATTAAATACAGGTGTTGCAAAAGCAGCGGATACTTTAAAAGCATTCAACATTAAAGATTCACTTAAAGTAATGATTATTCATTTTGGCCTTCGTAACAATAATTATTTCGTGATGAGTGGAAGAAATGGAGTGGGTGATAAAATGATACGGCTGGCGGGATGTACCCCTGCCACTTATGATGGGAAGGGGTCAAGAGAAATGAGTCCTGAAGCAGTAGCATTGGCAAATCCTGATATTATTATTGCCACCGATTTTGGTTTTGATAGAATGGGTAGCATGGATAAATTTATCAGTTCGGTACCCGGTGTAGCATTAACCAATGCCGGAAAAAACAAACAGATAGTACGATTTGAAGAACATGACCTCATTTATTTCGGTCCGCGTACAGGCGATAACGTTATTAAATTAATTAAGCTTCTTCATTCTACTCCAAGTGCTGAAACAAAATAAATATTTCTTCCTGATATTAATTTGCTTGCTGGCAATTGTATTGCTATGTGCTATTGCGTTTGGGGCTGTTGCCATTCTACCCAGTGATATGTTTGCAGCCATAAAACATTTTTTTCAGGGTAAAAACCCTGCGAATATATATGAAGGTGTTTTCATTCAATTGCGATTGCCAAGGGTATTATTGTGTACCATTACAGGCGCTATATTATCGGTGAGTGGCGTACTTATGCAAGGTTTATTTCGCAACCCAATTGTGGAACCAGGATTGGTAGGCACTAGTGCTGGTGCCGCATTGGGAGCTTCCCTCATATTTGTAATGGCCAACAAGATAAATCCTGCAATAAAAAGTTTTGCCGGCCCTTTTCTATTACCCATTGCTGCTTTTCTGGGTGCATTGGCAGCTACCTATACTGTATATTCACTTGCAAGGAACACTAAGCGTGTATCTATTATGTCTTTGCTCTTAATTGGCATTGCTGTTAATGCAATCTGTTTAAGCGGTACAGGGTTTATGAGTTATATCGCAAGAGATCCACAGGCGAGAAGCATTACTTTTTGGAACTTGGGTACATTCTCCGGAGCTTCCTGGTTACAGGTTTTTATAGTAGGCACCATTGCTACAATTATATTTATTTTATCGCTTCGCTATTCCAAACAATTGAATGCATTGTTGCTTGGTGAAGAAGAAGCAACTTACCTAGGGGTAGATGCTGATAAATTGAAAAGAAGAATATTGCTATTGAATACCGCCATGGTTTCAGTGGCAACAGCATTTGTAGGGGTAATTAGTTTTATGGGATTAATTGTACCACATGTTTTGCGTTTGTTAATTGGCAGTGATAATAAAAAATTATTACCAGCATCCATGCTACTAGGAGCTACCCTGCTTACACTGGCAGATATGTGTGCAAGATTAGTGCTTGCACCTGCTGAAGTTCCAATTGGCATCATTACTTCATTGGTGGGGGCACCTATTTTCATTATTCTTTTGAAAAAATTCAACTTACTGCAACAGAAAGGAGGATACAATGCTTAAAACCGAAAATATACAATATAGCATTGGGAAAAAGCAGATACTCAAAAATATCTCCCTTGAATTTATTCCAGGTGCCTTTAATATGATACTTGGACCAAACGGATCAGGAAAATCAAGCTTTCTCAAAATATTCAGTGGTGAAATAAAAGGCTATAGAGGTAAAGTATTGTACAATAATAAAAACATTGCTGAGCTGAAAAAAGAAACACTTGCCAAGTTCAGGGCAGTTATGAGTCAGCAACCAGAATTAAGTTTTCCCTTACTAGTTGAAGAAGTGGTTATGATGGGCCGTTATCCTCATTTTAATTTTAACCCCAATAAAAAAGACATCCAAATTTGTGAAGCAGTGATGGAACGCATGCATTTGTCGAATTTGAGTGAAAGAAATTACTTAACATTAAGTGGAGGTGAAAAACAAAGGGTACAATATGCTAGGGTATTAGCACAAATATGGGAAGAACCTGTAGATGATTATCGGTATCTTTTTTTGGATGAACCGCTGGCCAGTTTGGATATTCATTATCAACAAGAATTTTTACAAATAGCCAGGGACTTTGTCAATAACGATACAGTAATAGTAGCTGTAATGCATGATCTCAATTTGGCAACTCAGTACGCAGATAGCTTATTCTTTTTAAAGCAGGGATCACTGGTGGCAAATGGAAAGCCCAAGGAAATTTTAACTGAACAATTAATCAAGGAAGTGTTTGATATCGATACAAGTATCATTAACAATCCTGTCAATAACCACCCATTGGTTATTTATAAATGATTTATTATAAATAATTGCTGATTACTTAATCAGTAATATACTAGTTTTTGAATAAGCCTGTCCCCTGTTTCTACAGGGGACATCTTTTTAACCGCATATCATATTATTTATTCGATTAACACTATTTTGTGTATATTGAATTTTCGTATTTTTTACCCAAAAACCTGTTTATGCTCAGAATAAAGGCTGCTCTATTCATTTACATTATTCTATTGCTACCGGCATGGAGTAATAGTCAGCAAACTTATCCAATCAATGATGTTGCCAATCCAAAGGAGGGCTGTTATGCATTTACCAATGCCACGATTGTAAAAGATGCTCAAACTACTTTACAAAACGCCAGCATGGTTATACGGCAAGGAAAAATTGAAGCAGTAGGCCTCAATATTGCCCTTCCCAAGGATGCTGTTGTAGTAGATTGCATAGGCAAATTTATCTATCCATCCTTTATTGATATGTATAGTGATTATGGTGCAATACCAGTAGCTCCCAGAACTTTTGGTGGCTTTGGAGGACAATCGCAAATGTTGTCGAATACAAAGGGTGCTTATGGTTGGAATCAGGCCATCAAGCCTGAAACGGATATCTCAAAAAATTTCAATGTCAATGAAAGTCGCGCAAAAGATTTAAGAGGAATAGGTTTTGGCACTGTACTTACCCATCAACCAGATGGTATTGCCCGTGGTACAGGTGCTGTGGTAACCCTTGCCAATGAAAAAGAAAATAAAGTAATGTTGAAAGAAAAAGCAGCGGCTCATTATTCTTTTGATAAGGGCAGCTCTACACAGGATTACCCAGGTTCTTTAATGGGTTGTATTGCACTGTTGCGACAAACCTATTTGGATGCGCAGTGGTATAAAACAAAGCCTGCCAATGAAGGCACCAATCTTTCCTTACAAGCTTGGAACGACAATCAAAATCTTCCACAAATTTTTGAGAGCAATGACAAATGGAGCGATCTGAGAGCAGATAAAGTAGGCGATGAATTTGGTGTACAATATATTATTAAAGCTGCAGGAAACGAATACCAACGCATCAATGATATTAAATCAACCAATGCCAGTTTTATTGTGCCACTTAATTTTCCACAGGCCATGGATGTGGAAGATCCAACCGATGCCAGGTATGTTTCATTGGCCGATTTAAAACATTGGGAACTGGCAGTCACCAATCCTGCTGCTTTTGAAAAAGCAGGAATCAATTTTGCTATTACAGCCAACGGTCTAAAAGAATCGGGGTCATTTTTAAGCAACTTGCGCAAAGCCATACAAAATGGACTAACAGAATCGAAAGCACTGGATGCCCTTACAAAAACACCTGCTACTTTACTGAATATGTACGATAAAGTAGGCAGCCTGGATATTGGCAAACTCGCTAATTTTCTGATATGTTCTGGTCCCTTATTCGGAGAGCGTACCAGCATCTATCAAAACTGGGTACAGGGAAATAAATACACTGTGAAGGAAGAGGGATGGCAAGATATAAGAGGTAATTATACCCTCAACTTAAATAATGCGAATTATAAACTTTCTATAAGAGGCGAGCCCGGCAAATACAATGCAACCCTTATTGATACTGATACTACTAAAGCAGATATTACCATACAGGATAAATTAGTAAAAATTAATGTAAGTTTTAAAAAAGACAGCAGTGCTCCTACCAGGTTATCTGGTGTTATGGGTGACTTGCAATGGACGGGTACTGGTCAAGCGGCCAACGGTGCATGGTTTAGTTGGACAGCCATCAAAGGAGAAGCTGGCGGCCGACCAGGCGGTAACCGTGGAATGGGTTCAGATAGTAGCAGAAAAAAGAACAATGATTCTTTGGCTACTAAACCATCGGCGACTATTACCTACCCTTTTAACGGTTATGGATGGACGAAATTACCCGTTGCAGAAAATGTGTTGTTTAAAAATACGACCGTCTGGACCAATGAAAAAGAGGGCAAGTTGGAAAATACTGATGTACTCGTAAAAAATGGTAAGATTGCTGCGATTGGCAAAACCCTTTCAGACCCTACTGCACGTATTATTGACGGTAGCGGCAAACAGCTTACAGCTGGAATTATAGATGAACATAGTCATATTGCCGGTACAGGAAGCATCAATGAGTGTTCGCAATCTGTAACAGCAGAAGTAAGAATGGCAGATATTGTCAACCCAGAAGACATCAATATATATCGGCAACTTAGTGGAGGTGTTACCTCATCACACTTGCTGCATGGATCTTGTAATACCATCGGGGGACAAACACAGTTGATCAAATTGCGTTGGGGACAAAATGCAGAGCAAATGAAATTTGCTAACTGGGATCCCTTTATCAAATTCGCATTGGGAGAAAATGTGAAACGTTCTTCCAACTCACAGGGCAATAATCGATTCCCTGATACAAGGATGGGCGTAGAAGAAGTTTTGATGGATGCTTTCACCCGTGCCAAGGATTATGATAAAGCTGGCACAGGAAAAAGAAGGGACCTGGAATTAGATGCCTTGTCTGAAATCATCAATAAAAAAAGATTTATTACTTGTCATAGTTATGTACAAAGTGAAATCACTGCTTTGATGAGGGTGGCTGAAAAATTCAATTTTACTGTAAATACATTTACCCATATTTTGGAAGGATACAAAGTAGCTGACAAAATGAAAGCCCATGGAGCAGCAGCCAGTACCTTTAGCGATTGGTGGGCTTATAAGATGGAAGTGGTAGATGCCATTCCACAAAATGCTTATATCATGCATAAAGTTGGTTTGAATGTGGCCATCAATAGTGATGATGCAGAAATGGCTAGAAGATTAAATCAGGAAGCTGCTAAGAGTGTAAAGTATGCAGGCATGGATGAACAGGAAGCCCTTAAAATGGTAACCCTTAATCCGGCGCTGATGCTACATGTTGCAGACAGAACAGGTAGTATAAAGATTGGTAAGGATGCTGACCTTGTTTTATGGACAGACCACCCATTAAGCATTTATGCAAAATCAGCTATCACAATGGTGGATGGTATTGTATATTTTGACAGAGAGCAGGATGCTGCACAAAGAATGGTTATTGCAAAAGAAAGAACCAGGCTTATTCAAAAAATGATTGGAGCAAAAAAAGGTGGAGAAAGAACCAGTCCGGCCACGCCTTCCTTTGGCGAACTTAATCATTGCGAAGAAGATCATTACGATGGCAAGACATTGTGGGACAGAATACAGAACAGGTTCATTTCAACTGAAAACCAATAAAATTATTTCTGATGAAAAAAATTAGCTTCAATAAATACATAGCAGCAACTCTATTTACGGGTATGCTTAACAGTTATATCATTGCGCAGGAAAACATGCATCCTGCTCCTGCACAAGCGGCTACCGTTGCCTTAACCAATGCCACTATCCATGTTGGCAATGGCCAGATTATAGAAAAGGGCACAGTGGTATTCAGTAAGGGGAAAATTATTGAGGTAAGCACCACAGCGCCTGCTGCAGGCTTACAGCAATTCAACCTTAACGGCCGACATATTTATCCGGGCGTTATTGCCAGTAGCACTAATATGGGATTGGTAGAAGTAAGCAGTGTAAAAGCTACTCAGGACTATGCTGAAATAGGTGATATTAATCCTAGTATTCGATCGCTGGTAGCCTATAATACAGATAGTAAAATCATCAATACATTAAGAAGTAACGGTGTATTATTTGCGCATATTGTACCACAGGGTGGTAGTATCAGTGGTACTTCTTCTGTGGTGCAGTTGGATGCCTGGAATTGGGAGGATGCCGCTTATAAAGCAGACAATGGCATACACATGAATATGCCTTCATTGATCAATCGCCCCAGTCAGGGTGGAGGCGGCAGAAGGCAACGTGATGCGGGTGAGCAAACAGATTTGGTAAAGCAGGGACTGGAAAGAGTAGAGAGCTTACGTAAGTTTTTCAGAGAAGCGAAAGCCTATCTTGCTGAAAGCAATCATACTCAAGTCAATTTAAAATTTGAAGCGGTAAAAGGATTGTATGACCAATCCAAAACCTTGTTTGTGCACTGCGATTTGGTAAAAGAAATTTTAGTAGCCATTGATTTTGCCAAAGAGTTTGGATTCAAATTAACCTTGGTAGGTGCTGGTGAAAGTTGGATGATAACAGATATCATCAAGGCCAATAATGTTTCTGTTATACTAAGTGAACCGCATAGTTTACCTGCAACTGATGATGATGATGTGGATCAACCTTATAAAACGGGTTCAATATTATCCAAAGCTGGCATCCTATTCACCATTTGCCAGGATGCAGGGGATGGTTTTTGGCAGCAAAGAAATCTTCCCTTCGAAGCTGGCACGATGGCGGCATATGGCTTGAGCAAGGAAGAAGCATTGACTGCGATTACCCTGGATGCCGCAAAAATTTTAGGCATTGATGACAGAACAGGCAGCATTGAAGTAGGCAAAGACGCCAATCTGGTTATTTGCGAAGGCGATTTATTAGATATGAAGAGTAGTCTGGTAAGTATGGCATTTATACAAGGCAGGGCCATTGACCTCAATAATAAGCATACTCAATTATTTGAAAGATACAAATACAAGTATGGTATAAAATAAAAGCATCGCACTACCCAAATAAATAAAAGCGCGGTTTCCTTCAGAAACCGCGCTTTTTACTTTTATATAATTGCTGCCATAAAACAGCAAACAAATAATACTATTTACTTTGCCAATTCAATCTTCACTTTTTTATTTTTAATCTTTTCATCTTTTATTTCCCTTAAAGTTTCACCTACTTTAATTTTTTTAATGGCCACAAAAGAAAAGAAATCTTTCACTTCAATCAATCCGATATCTTCTTTTTTAAGTTTACCTTTTTGTGCTAAAAACCCAACAATATCAATTTTATTCACTTTATCTTTTTTACCAGCCGCAATAAACAGTGTGCTCCACTGTGGTTTCTCAGGCAATTCATAGGTGCGGGTAAATTCCTGTTCGGTAGATTCCTTAGTAATATATTCGGGTAATTTTTCATCATCGGAATAAATAACATATACTGTTCCGCTTGCTATCATTCTGGCGGTTCTTCCATTGCGATGAGTAAATATATCTTCACCAGAAGGGAGGTGATAGTGAATAATATTTCGGATATTAGGAATATCGAGCCCCCTGGAGGCTAAATCGGTTGTGACTAAAAAACTAGCGGTACCATTCTTGAATTTACACAATGCGCTGTCTCTTTCCTGTTGTTCCATACCACCGTGATAAAAAACATTTATAATACCCTTTTCTGTTAGTAACTGGCTTGTACGCTCCACCGATTCGCGGTGATTACAAAATATAATTGAAGAACGATTGCCTAAAAAACAAATCAATTTAAATAAAGTATTGACCTTATCTTTTTCTTCCGATAAAACGGTTTTTATTTCAACGCCAATTGCATCTTCAATGACCAAATCAAGAAAATTGAGGCGAGTGGGGTTTTGTAATCCTATAAAATCGGGTACTGCTACTGTTTCAGTAGCTGAAGTCAGCATCCTGCTTTGAATGTTTTTTAAGGAACCAATTATAAATTCCATTTCCTCCTGAAAACCCAATTCCAGTGATTTATCAAATTCATCCAATATTAATGTCTGAATTTGATCAGTTGCAAAATTATTCCGGCGAAGATGATCTGCCAGTCGGCCTGCTGTACCAATGATTAATGAAGGTGCTTCCAATAAATTATTTTCCTCTGTTTCTCTTTTATGGCCTCCATAACAGAGTGTTACTTTCAGCCCCGTCTGCATTTTCCTGAATACTTCATCAATTTGTATCGCCAATTCTCTGGAAGGAACAATAATCAATGCTTGAACAGCCTTGATGTCGGCTTTCAGTTTTGTAACCAGGGGCAATAAGAAGGCAAGGGTTTTTCCTGATCCTGTAGCTGACAATAATAGTATGTCCTGCTGGGTTTCGGCAGCCTCCAGTGCGGTCAATTGCATCTCATTCAATGCTGCAATTTTTAATCGGGCTAGAATTTCTTTTTGAGTTTCAGTAATACTGTACATAGCGCAAAAGTAGGTTTTGTATCACAATTAATGCTTCCTCATTCTTCAAAGTGGTCTTAAGGGCTAAAGTTGTAGCTAGATTTAATAACAATGATGCATACACGAAAAATACCAGGATTCATTATACAATATTCACTTCCCGTTCCAATTGAATGCCGAATTTTTCTTCTACAGAAAGGCGAATGTCTTCACTCAATTGAAAAACCTCCTCGCCAGAAGCATTTCTTAAATTGACCAATATCAATGCCTGAGCATGGTGACAACCAACATCGCCCCTTCTGAAGCCTTTCCAGCCTGCTGCTTCAATCAGCCATCCGGCAGCCAGTTTTATGCTTTCCTCAGCAACGGGATATCCAATGATGGAAGGATATTGTTTTTGTAATTCCTGAAAACTAATTTTCGATATTTCGGGGTTTTTGAAAAAACTGCCTGCATTGCCAGTGATAGCAGGATCGGGTAATTTGCTGTTGCGAATATGTATGACAGCATCAGCAATTGCTTTAATACTGAGCGTTTTCACCTGACTATTTTCCAATGCTGCTTCTATAGCACCATAGTTGGTGTGGAAGACCGGCTTTTTATTCAACCGATAGGTTACACTAGTGATTACAAATTCATTTTTATAGGCTTGCTTGAAAACACTTTCACGATAACCAAAAGCACAATCTTTTTCAAAAAATATTTTTGTTGTTTGTTCCTTTATATGTACTGCTTCTAAAGAATGAAATACATCTTTTATTTCTACTCCATAGGCGCCGATATTTTGCATTGGACTGGCACCCACTAATCCGGGTATGAGTGCAAGATTTTCAATACCTGCCCAATTATGGGCAATGGCATTGATTACAAAATGGTGCCAGTTTTCACCGGCGCCTGCTTTTACATATACATGATCATCATCTTCTGCTACCAGTTCAATTCCCTTTAATTCGTTCTTGAGCACCCAACCATCATAATTTTTAGTAAAGAGTATATTACTACCTCCTCCCAGTACCAAGGGTGGCTTGGAGGGTTTGTCTTTCTGTTGATAAATGAGCTGCAATATTTCTAATAAGTCTTCTGTGGAATGAAAGGCTGCCAAATGTTTTGCTTGTACATTAATACCAAATGTATTGAGCTTTTTCAATGAAGCATTTTCGAGTATTTCTATCATAGTGTTTAATTTATACTACTTAACTAATTCGTATCCACATCCACTACTACTATTACCGCTTTGTATGTTTTCTCTGACTGCAACAAATTAATATGATTCCGAATTACATGTTTATAGCTGCTGCTCTTTCCCATTTCCTTAGGTAATTTTATCAAAATCTCCATCAGGTATTGATTTCGGATACGTTTAATCATTGGGGCAGCAGGACCTACAACAAAATCATGCAAGTCCTGTCTTAATAAGGCGGCCAGTTTATTGGCAGCGGCTTCTACTACCTGATTGTCTTTATGCTTTAAGGTGAGTAATACAACCCTGCTAAAGGGTGGATAAAAAAACTGTTTTCTTTTTTCAATTTCCCAGGCATAAAAATTTTTGAAATCATGTTGCTGTACCATTTGTAATACAGGATGTGCGGGATTGCCTGATTGTATTAAAACAGTGCCTTGTTCATTTTTTCTACCAGCTCTTCCGCTTACTTGTTCCATCAATTGAAATGCACGTTCATTTACCCGAAAATCGGCAAAACTCAATAATCCATCTGCATCCAAAATACCTACCAAGCTCACACTATCGAAATCAAGTCCTTTCACCACCATTTGTGTTCCTACCAATATATCCAGTCTTCTTTGCTCAAAGTTTTGTATCAGTGTATCGTGTGCATTTTTGCCCCTGACACTGTCTACATCCATTCGCGCAATTTTATATTTAGGAAAATCTGTTTCCAGTTGCTCTTCAATTTTTTCTGTGCCAAAATTTTTCTCCAGCCAGGTATTGCTGCCACAGGCCGGGCAAGTAATTAATTTAGGATACTGACTACCACAATAATGGCAATGCAATTTATTGCTGTATTTATGCAAGGTGAGTGACACTGCACAATGATTGCACTGAGGAATAAAACCGCAGGTGCCGCAAATGAGATAGGGATTATACCCTCTTCGATTTTGAAATAATATCACCTGTCGATCTTTATCTAATGCAGTTTGAATAGCCGTTTGCAAAGCTGGACTAATCATTACCTTTCCTTTCTGTGATAATTTGCGGATATCAATGATTTCAATGGCTGGCAATTGTATACCACCGAATCTTTCATTTAATTCTACCAATGCATATTTATCGTGAAGGGCATTATAATAAGATTCCATCGAAGGGGTGGCGCTGCCCAATAATACTTTGGCACCAAATAAGGACGCATAATAAATGGCAGCATCGCGGGCATTGTACCTTGGAGCAGGGTCTTGTTGTTTGTAACTGGCATCGTGTTCTTCATCAACAATGACCAATCCCAATTCTTTAAAAGGCAGAAATAAAGCGCTGCGTGCACCCAGCACCATTTTAACAGCTCCTGTGCGAATCTTATTCCACAATTCCATTCGCTCATTATCGCTGAATTTGGAATGATAAATAGCGATATTACCACCAAAATGCTTCTGCAATCTTCGTATAATCTGTGCCGTTAGTGCAATCTCGGGTAGCAAGTAAAGCACCTGCTTTCCTGCCATAAAGTATTGCTCAATCAGTTTAATATATACCTGTGTTTTACCACTGCCTGTTACCCCATGCAATAAACAAACATTTTTATGCTCGAAAGCTTTTAACACAGCATTGGAGGCTTTCTGTTGTGCTTCACTAAATACAAAATCTATATAAACGTTCTTGGGGAGATACTTGATTCTGTCAACGGTTCTTTTCTCGACCCACAAAATGTCTTTGTCTACCAATCCTTTTAACTGTGCTGCAGATGCACCAGATTTTTTAAGTAAGGAAGATTGTAAGACCTCCCCTTCCGATTTTTCTAAATGGAGGTAGGCCAATAATAATTCCATCTGCTTGGGAGCGCCCTTCCATTCATTCAATTTTTTACTCAGCGCTTCCTCTTGCTGATACAGTGGATTTAGGCTGATATAATTTTCTTTTTTTAGTTTATATCTTTCGTCCATGGCTTCCCAAACCATGCATACATTTTTATCAAGCAAAGATTTGATAATGGGGTAAACATGTGCTACATCCAAAATTTGTTGAACTTCAGAAAGACGCAATTCTTTTTTTAATAGCAAGGCTTCCGCCACCAGGTACTCTTCGTCGTTGAGGTTCGAAAAATCATCGCCAATGGATTCATTGTACACCAATACTGTTTCGCTGCTCAGTTTTAAGTGACTTGGTAAGGCAGCGGCCATTACTTCTCCTTCACTACATATATAATATTGCGCCATCCATGACCAAAGTGCCAGTTGTGGGGGGTACAATATGGGTTCATCATCTAAGACATTTTTAATAGGCTTGGTTTCGTATGCAGGTTTGTTTTGGTGAATGGCTTTAATAATGCCTGCATATTTTTTATGCCTCAGCTCCACTTCTACCCTACAACCAATGCGAATTTTATCGACTACAGTATCTGGAATAGAATAGGTATATGTAACCGGCAAGGCAAGTGGCAATATTACTTCAGCCCAGTTGCTGGGGGATTTATCTGCAAACAATATGGAAGGAAAGGTGCTCAAATATTACTAATTAAAAAGAAACTATTTTTTACTGATGCGATTTAATCCAGCTAGCCTTGTATTTTATTAATCCTGCTTCCATCAAATCATATACTTTTTGTTTGAGTGCAGGAGTATCTGTAAGGCTCATCCCTTTTGTTTCGATTGGAGCTAAGTATACCACTCTGCACCTACCCGGGTTAATTGAAAAAAAGCTTTTATAGCACATCCTGTCATACATATCTAAAAATAAAATAGGCCGAACAGGTGTTTGCGTTTCAATGGCAATGCGAAAAGCGCCATCATAAAAATCTTTTAATGGTGCACCGGTGGTATTAAAGGTACCTTCTGGACTTATAACAATAGAAATATTCTTTTTCAGAATGGCTTTTAGTTGTGCCACCGATTTAGCCCTATTAATGGGATTGTCTCTTTCTACCATCACTACAGCTTTGCGATACAAGAAACCAAACAAAGGAATCTTACCCATTTCTGCCTTACCCAAAACACGCACAGGTTGTTTTCGAATCGCTTTCATGATAACCGGTATATCGGCATAAGAGATATGATTAAATACAAAAACGGAGGGCTTTTTAATATCATTGGGTGCTTCATATATCGTACGGAATCGCATCCCAACTAAGCCTAAAACGATATCAGCCCAAAACCGACACAGGGAATAAATGGCATTGCCCCCCTTTATTTTTCCAAAAAAAGAGGAGATCACCACCGCCGGAAAGATGATGAAAAAGACCAGTAAGAATAATATAAAGGCATAACAGGTAAATATTACCCGGCCCAATTTGGCGAAATATTGCATATCGAGGGACGAAATTACCCCCTTTGGCCCTTAAAAAGGGCTATTTTTGTACCCAAATAAGGAGAAATTTGGCCTCGTCACTAATTTCCTGAAATTTTTCTCGCCCCAAATGCCGAAAATCAGGTCATTTGTCTTACTTTTGCCTCCCGAAAAAAATCGGACTAAAAACTGAATATATTATGTTAGCAGTAGTAAAAATAGCCGGACAACAGTTTAAAGTAAAGGCAGGAGACAGTCTTTATGTACCTCATATTGCAGGTAATACCGGTGACACCGTAGAATTTGCAGAGGTTTTAATTACCGACAACAATGGTACTGTACTTACCGGTGCTGATGTAAAAGCAAAAGTTACCGCTGAAATTATCAGCGACCTGGTTAAAGGTGAAAAAGTAATTGCTTTTAAAATGAAAAGAAGAAAAGGCTTCCGCAAATTACACGGACATCGTACTCAGTATACCAGAATTAAGGTAACTGTAATAGCATAATAATTTGTAGTTGATTGTTTACATTGTTTTTTAAAACTATGCAAGCAGTAATTATTTAAGACAGGTTTATCAGTTAAACGAATAAATTTTTTAAGATGGCACACAAAAAAGGTGAAGGCTCGGTAAAAAACGGAAGAGACTCACAAAGCAAAAGATTAGGTGTAAAGATCTATGGTGGTCAACCTGCATTGTCTGGTAATATCATCATTCGTCAACGCGGCACAACTTATCATCCTGGTAAAAATGTTGGTGTTGGAAAAGACTTTACCATCTTCGCATTAACCGATGGTTTGGTTGAATTCAAGAAAGGAAAAGGTGATAAAACATTTGTTTCTGTAACAGCTGTTGAAGCAACTGCCTAAAAATCTTTAGATTTTTTTTTGTTTGTTAGAAAAATAGTATTTATTTTTAAGTATTATTTACTAACATTTAAATTCTAAAAAAATGGCAACAAAGAAAAAAGCCGCTAAAAAAGCCGCTCCTAAAAAAGCTGTAAAAAAAGCTGCTCCTAAAAAAGCTGCAAAAAAAGCTGCTCCTAAAAAAGCTGCAAAGAAAGCTGCTAAGAAAAAGTAAGCTTTGCTTTTTAAGCAAAAGATACAAAGGTCCCTCAGGTAACTGGGGGATTTTTTTTGTCTATTATTTAAAAAAAATAAAATAAAAATTGGACCACATTTACACTATTTTGCAATTCAATTTTTGATGGAATATGGACAATTTTCAAATAGCAGAATATTTTAATTTATTATCCAAATTATTGGATATTCATGGCGAAAATTCATTCAAAGCCAAGCACTATGCAGCGGCTGCTTTCAATATCGAAAAACTACCGGCACAACTCTCAGAAACCGCTCCAGATAAGGTTTTCGGCCTAAAAGGCATTGGTGAAAGTAGTGGTCAAAAAATCCTCGAATTATTGGAAACCGGACAAATTTCAGCACTCACCGATTTATTGAAAAAAACACCCGAAGGAGTGCTGGAAATGTTGCAGATAAAAGGCATCGGTCCAAAAAAAATTGCAGTCATCTGGAAGGAGATGCAATTGGAAACCATCGGTGAATTATTATATGCCTGTCAGGAAAACAGATTAAAAAATTACAAAGGCTTTGGAGAAAAGACACAGCAAAATATTATTGAAACAATTGAATATTATTTTAAAAATAAAGGCAGTTTTTTATACGCACAAGTAGCAGTAATTTTTAATGATATCAAAAATTATGTAGAAAAAATCTTTGCGCCGCATGCAGTAAAATGTGTTGGAGACTATTTGCGGCAATTGCCCGTAATTGATGAATTGGCCTTTTTGGTGGCAGCAGAAAAGGATTTTATTCAAAAAAAAATGATTTCTGCACATCCCCCTGAATTGTTAGAAGAAACAGCAAACAGTGTTTTATATAAATTACAGAACGGGTTAAGACTTCGTTTTTTTAGTGCTAGCACAGATTTTAACAAAACATATTTTCTTCAAAGTGCAGCACCTGCATTTGCGGAAGCATTTACCAATAAATTTCCATCACTCGATCTTAATCAAGAAGAAGCTATCCTGTTTTCTAAAGCAGGTATTCCATTTATACCTGCTTATGCAAGAGAAACAAAAGCAGTGCTCGAAAAAGAAAATTTACCAAGCGTTATTCAATCCAGTGATATCAAAGGCATCATTCATAGTCATAGTAATTGGAGTGATGGATCTAATACGATTGAAGAAATGGCCAAGGCTGCCATTGCAAAAGGACTGGAGTACTTAGTTATCAGCGATCATAGCAAGGCTGCTTTTTATGCCAATGGATTAAATGAAGAAAGAATTAAAGAACAACATCGATACATCGATGAACTAAATCAACAGTTGGCCCCCTTCAAAATTTTCAAGAGTATTGAATGCGATATTTTAAATGATGGAAGCCTGGATTATAGCAATTCCATCCTATCTACCTTTGATTTAGTGATAGCATCTGTTCATTCCAACTTAAAAATGACAGAAGAAAAGGCCATGATGCGATTAATGAATGCAATAGAAAATCCATACACTACCATACTCGGGCATATGACTGGAAGGCTGTTGCTTAGCAGAAAAGGGTATCCGCTCAATCACCACAGCATTATTGATGCATGTGCCACTCACCAGGTGGTTATTGAACTCAATGCACACCCAAACCGATTGGATATCGACTGGCAATTCATAGAATATGCTATGGAAAAAAAGGTTTTAATTTCCATCAACCCCGATGCGCATACAATTGAAGGATTTGATGATACCCGATATGGTGTTTTGGTAGCCCAAAAAGCACTATTAGGTAGTGCTCAAAACCTAAGTAGCTATAATTTGGCTAGGTTTGAAGCTTACCTTAACCAAATCAAAAGGGCAAAAGGAGTATAAATTCCTGCCTTGAAATAATTATATGGAATTGGGGAAAAACTTTTGCTAAAAAATTTGAAGCAAAGTCATTTTACCTTATTTTTGCAATCCATTAAAAAATGGACAAGGAGATTTGGTAGCTCAGTTGGTAGAGCAATACACTTTTAATGTATGGGTCCTGGGTTCGAGTCCCAGCCAGATCACAAAAAATGCAGCTTTTATGCTGCATTTTTCATTTATACACTACCCTTAACTGATACCCGCAGGGCGTAAAACTCAGTTCCAGCTATCTACCCCATATTAATTATGCAACTGATAGAAAGCTTTTTTATATTATAATTCGCCGTAGCAGCCAAGTTCACTTAATTTTGTATATAATATCCAATTTTATGAGCGATTTTTTTAACAATAAGGTAGTAGCCATTACGGGTGGAAGCGATGGTATTGGCAGAGGACTAATTGATTTATTGATTCCAATGGGTGCAAAAATTGCTACCTGTGGCCGTAACCAGGATAAACTATATGATCTACAGGTACGCTATGCAGGTGCTTCATTGCATTGTCTGGTATGTGATGTAAGTAGGTATGATGATTGTAAACAGTTCATCGACTCTACCATCAAAACATTTGGTGGCATTGATATACTTATTAATAATGCCGGCATTTCAATGCGTGCTTTATTTGAAGATACAGACCTGGATGTGATTAGAAAAGTAATGGATGTCAATTTTTATGGCACTGTAAATTGTACCAAACTTGCCCTTCCTTCTATTATAGAAAGAAAAGGTTCCATTATAGGCGTTTCCTCTATTGCAGGCTATCGTGGTTTACCTGGTAGATCTGGTTATTCCGCCAGTAAATTTGCCCTCAATGGTTTTTTAGAAGCACTGCGGGTTGAATTAGTAGAAAAAGAAGTGAATGTAATGTGGGTTTGTCCTGGCTTTACCAGTTCCAATATTAGAAATGTAGCTTTGAACCAAAGTGGCAATGCACAGGGTGAAAGTCCGATGGATGAAGGAAAAATGATGACTGCAACACAATGTGCCAGCCATATTTTAAGAGCCATAGAAAAAAAGAAAAGAACATTAGTACTTACATTTACGGGTAAGCGAACGGTTTTTATGAATAAATTTTTCCCTGGCTGGGCAGATAAATTGGTGCGGAAATTCTTTTTTAAAGAGGGAGCATTGGTTAGATAAATGTAGTACTGTAAATAAATAATAATAACCCATTTTTAAAAATAGTATTAATCATTCATGCCAATTGTAACGCTTACCAGCGATTTTGGCCACCAGGACTTTCTGGTGGGTGCTGTAAAGGGGCAATTGCTATATGCCAATAAAGATTTTTCGATCATAGATATCAGTCATCATTTGTCTCCCTTTAATTATCCGCAAGCAGCCTATGTTTGCAGAAGTGCTATTAAAAATTTTCCTGTCGGTACTTTTCACTTGGTACTGGTAAATCTTTTTGATGAAAAGCCCGAGCATTTGTTATTAGCAGAACACGATGGTCATTATATAGGATGTGCCGACAATGGCTTATTAACCATGATACTTGAATCTGCTCCACAGAAAGTAGTCGCACTTGAGTTGGAAAAAGGAATGCCTAAAAATACACTCTATCTAACCAGTGTATTTGCCAATGCAATGGATGCCATTGCGGCCGGCATTAAAATTGAATCTACCGGTGATTCCGATGTGCAGATAAAAATTAAAAATCCATTAAAACCTTTATTGGGCAGCGACTGGATGGAAGGGCAAATTATCTTCATCGATAATTTTGAGAATGTAATTGTCAATATTACCAAGGAAGCATTTGAAACACAGCAAAAAGGACGCAAATTCAAAATCGTTTTCAAAAGAGACGAAGTGATTGATAGCATTAGTGAACATTATGCAGCTGTTCCTGAGGGCGAAAAACTAGCTATGTTCAATTCTGCTGGCTACTTAGAAATAGCCATCAACAAAGGCAATGCAGCAGGATTATTTGGTTTGCAGGGATTTTCAGAAATTCAGGTGCAGAGCAATCGCTTGTTTTATCAAACCATTAAAGTGTTTTTTGAATAAGACTAGTTATTTTTATCTTGTAGACTATTAGAGTATCCATCACCACCAAACAATTTTCTTAGGAAGCGGCACTTGAATTTTTTAAAAAACATATCATCGGCAGCAACATCGGATAAAGAACTGGTATCGGCTTTCAAAGCATCAGGCAATACTGAAATATTGGCCGTTTTATACCAGCGTTATATGGACCTGGTATTTGCAGTTTGTTTGAAATATTTTAAGGATGTCGACCGTAGTAAGGATGCTGTTATGGATATATATATTGAATTAACGGCAAAATTGAAGCAGCATGAAGTCGAAAATTTCAAGGGCTGGTTACAGGTTTTGGCACGAAATTATTGCTTGATGCAATTGAGGAGCCCGAGAAATCTTAAAACCACGGAATTTAACCCGGCTTTTATGCAATCCAGCGACATTTCGCATCTGAAGGACGAAGCCTTTGAAAAAGAGGTCAATCTAAAGAAAATGGAAGATTGTTTGAAAACACTTCCTGAGGAACAAAAGCAAACAGTTGCCTTGTTTTATCTGGAGGAAAAGTGTTACAATGAAATTGCCGAAACAACGGGCTATGACTGGAACAAAGTGAGGAGTTATATACAAAATGGCAGAAGAAATCTGAAGATATGTATGGAAGGTGGAGAAAAAGAGGAATAAAAGATGAATTTGAAATTTAAAAGTTTGCAGTTGACATGAGCGAAGAGCGAAAAAATATGGATTATTCAGCAGCTGATATTGAAAGATATCTGACAGGCAAAATGTCTGCAGCAGAGATGCATGCCATTGAAAAGGCAGCATTGAATGATTCTTTTTTAGCCGAAGCGATGGAAGGATTTGAGGCAGTACCTGTTTCGGAATGGAAGCCTGCATTGGAAGCATTAAAGAAAGATTTTGGCAAAAAGCAAGAAGGTGCCAAAATAATTGCCATGAAACCATCTTCCGGAAAATGGTGGAAGATGGCCGCTGCCATTTTTTTAACAGCTGGTGCAGCTACCCTCACCTATACTTTAACAAGAGATACTCAAACAAGCGGCAAGCAGGAATTGGTTGTAGCAGATAATAAGGTTACAGAAAATTCGATAAAATTAGATAGTCCTGCAGCACCCATTGACACTTCAATAACAGCCACTCCAAAAGTGTTGGCAGTAAAAGAAAAATCAGCTGTAGCCAGTGAAAAAGCCGGCTTTAGTTTTTCTACTCCAAAAGCCGATAGTAATTTTCTTTATACCCCTCCTGCTGTTGCTGAAACCAACAAAGACCAGCTTAGTGTAGCAAGCGTGGATGATCAGTTGAAAACACCTGTTAATTCCAGCAGTCCCGTGATAGAAAACAAAGCAGTCAATGCCAATGCCGCTGCAAGTAATAATAGTATCATTCCTGCACCGGGCGTATATTATGATAAAAGATCAGTTGTAGAAGCCAGGCAAAAACAAAATGAATTAGAATACAAGCAATCTCAGGCAAAAAAAGAACAGGCCTTGAACCAGCATTTCTTTGCGCAAGTTGTTGGGCCAGATAATAGTCCATTGCCATTTGCCAATATCAGCATTAAAACAGAAGATTTTGGCACTTATGCCGATGTGAAAGGAAATTTTAGGTTGATATCGATGGATAGTTTATTAACCGTAGAAGTTAAGTCGGTGGGCTATGAACCACAGTTATTTACATTAAGAAGCAATCTTCCGCAGAATAAAATCATGCTCAATGAAAAAACAAATGCAGCTGTGGAGGATATGGCCAAGGCCAGGAAGAGTATTCCACAAAATTCGATTAGGCGTAGCCGTTTACTCAGAGATAGTATGGAAAATGTAGAACCAGCGGATGGCTGGGATAATTATGACACTTATGTCAATAACAATATTGAATTACCAGAAGAAGTTACCAAAAAGAATATGCATGGACAGGTTGAACTCTCATTTGACGTAAGCAGTACTGGTGCTATTTCCAATATTAAAGTAGATAAGTCATTGTGTGGCGATTGCGACGAAGCTGCTAAAAAATTAATTGAGCAGGGCCCCCGCTGGAAATTAAAAGATGGCAAAAAATCCAAGGCAAAACTAAAAGTACAGTTTTAAAAAAACATCGCTTTTTATTACCGTCTACTGTAATAATACCCCAGTTCCCTATCTGTTGAATACCCCCATTTTCGAATCCGGAAAATATATTTATTTAATTTCAAAAAGTCAATTCATCCCCTACCTTTGCTGTCTAAACAACGATTCAAATGAAAAAAATTATCTTATCCATTCTTATCGCTACTGGTTTGTCCAGCAGCAGCATTGCACAAATAAAAATGCCGCAACCTTCCAGTACACAATTCATTAAACAGGATTTTGGTATGGGCAATATAGAATTAACCTATAGTAGGCCTAATGCCAAAGGAAGAAAAATTTTTGGTGATCTGGTGCCTTTCAACAAAATATGGCGTACTGGTGCCAATGCCGCTACCCGTCTGCATTTCAATGATGCTGTTGAAATAGGAGGAAAAAAAATAGATTCGGGCACTTATGTATTATATACCGTGCCAGGTATCGACAATTGGGAAATCATTATTAATAAAGGAATTAATAACTGGGGTATTGATGGCTATAAAGAAACAGAAGACATTGCACGATTTAAAGTAGAGCCAACAAAGACTAAAAACAAATTGGAGACTTTTACCATGCAATTTGCTGATATCAAACCAGAAAGCTGTTCCCTACAAATTGTATGGGAAAAGACAATGGTTAGTATTCCCTTAACTACCAATATCAAAGACAGATTGAGGACACAGATTGAAGCAGCCTTGCAGAGCGATAAGAAACCTTTTTGGCAAGCTGCACAATTTTATAATGAATATGATAAAAATCTAACAAAAGCACTTGAAAATGTTAGCAAAGGAATTGAAGGAAGTCCTAAAGCTTATTGGATGTGGTTGTATAAAGCTAAAATTCAAAAAGAAATGGGCGATAATGCAGGTGCTACCGTAAGTGCAAAGCAATCGCTGGCTTTGGCAAAAGAAGAAAAGAATGATGATTATGTGAAAATGAATGAAGACTTATTAAAGACATTAAAATAAGGAATTATCCCTTCGCAAAAAAGGCTGTCTTTTCAGGCAGCCTTTTTCATTTTAAGATTTTGCAAATTTGGTAATTCCCTCTACCAGCCGATCCAAATTTTTAATACTGGTATATACATTAGGTGTTATTCTTACTCCATGAATATTTTCCCAATTGATACCCACTGTATGAATTTTATATTGGTCATATAAATAACTATCCAGTTCTCCTGCGGTCTTCCCTTCTACACTCACCATGCCAATAGCGCAACCAAATTCTTTTTTCATGGAGGTATGTAATTTTACTTTGGGAACAGATTGTACCCGTTCCATCCAGTAATTTTTCAAATACAAGAGTCTTTCTTCCTTTCTTTTAGCACCAATCATGGTAAAAAAATCAATGGCTTTATCGGTTGCCTGCTCAATAAAAAAAGGCCGGGTACCCAGGTGTTCGAATTTTCGGATATTATCTTCTTCTTTTTCACCAGCACCAAATAAAGGCCAGACATTTTTTATTTTTTGTTTTCGTACATATAATAATCCTGTGCCAATGGGAGCGCCCAACCATTTGTGTAAGCTGGTACCAAAATAATCACAATTAAGGTCTGGTATTAAAAATTCAAATTGGGCAAATGTATGTGCGCCATCTACCAGTACTTCAATATTTTTTTTCTTTGCAATAGTGGCTATTTTTTTTACTGGTAATTTTTGGCCAATCCAATTGATCATATGGGTGATCTGCACCAGTTTTGTTTTGTCGGTAAATGCATTACTATATTGCTCTACAATATAATTTTCATCTTCACTGGGCAATTCTAAATTGACCCAAACCAATTTGATGCCATCTCTTTTTTCTCTTTGCCTCCAGGCACCGATCATATTGGGATAATCTTGTTTGGACAAAACCACTTCATCACCGGCTTTTAATTCCAATCCGAAGATGACGGTTTCCAAAGCCTCGCTTGCGTTGCGAAGCAGGGCTATTTCTTCCTGCTCGCAACCAGCCAAATCTGCAAGATTGCGTCGAAGTGGTTCTCTTCCTGCATCCAATACACGCCACATATAATAGCTCGGTCCTTCATTGCATAAATCATAGTATTGCTTCATGGCATCTGCTACTGACTTTGGTGCAGGAGCAACGCCACCATTATTCAAATTGATAAAATCGGGTGCAATCGTATAACTCTGTTGAATATAAAACCAAAAATCCTCATCCGTTGCCAATGTTGCAGGGTCTACCGCTTTCGCACTGGTTAATGCTGCTTCCAGATTTCGGCTCCATGCCGGCTGCATGATATTGCCAGTAATGGCGGCCACAGATGCAATACCCAATTTATTAATGAAAGAACGACGATTGCTCATGTGCTTGCGTTTAGATTTACAATTTAGTGATTTTGTTTTTTGTAAACCAAGGGGATTTTGGTAATTTCCCTTTTGGGTTAATCTATAAGATTATATAGCATCCAAATCCAGGATTTTTGCTGGCTATAAACTCAACGCAATGTTTCACTTTGTGAAGGAAACATATCGCTATTATACAAACACTGAAATTAGATTTTAACTACCCTCGGGTAGGTTTATTAAAAACTGCAAATATGAAGATTCTTGAAATTAAAGTATTGAGAGGCCCTAATTACTGGAGTGTAAGAAGAACCAAGCTGATTCAGATGAAACTGGATTTGGAGGAAATGGAACAAAGACCAACTAATTCGATTGATGGATTCAAGCAACGTTTGGAAAAAATGTTTCCAAGTATGATTGAACACCGTTGCAGTGTAGGAACAAGGGGTGGTTTTTTTGAAAGAGTAGACGAAGGCACCTGGATGGGTCATGTAATTGAACATATTGCATTGGAATTGCAAACACTGGCAGGTATGGATACAGGGTTCGGCCGTACCCGTGGCGCCAATGAAAAAGAAGGGGTATACTATGTATGCTTTACCTATATGGAAGAAGATGCAGGGGTGTACGCTGCAAAAGCAGCAGTTCGAATTGCAGAAGCCTTGGCGGATGATAAGGAATATGATTTACATGAGGACATACAGCAGCTAAGAGAAATCAGGGAAGATACCCGCCTTGGGCCTTCCACTGGTTGTATTGTAGAGGAAGCTGCTAAACGCAATATTCCTTATATCAGATTGAACAAACAGAGTCTTGTACAATTGGGCTATGGAGTAAATCAAAAAAGAATAAGGGCCACCATTGCCAGTACTACCAGTAATATTGCAGTGGATATTGCTTGTGATAAGGAAGAAACTAAAATGCTTTTGGAAGCAGCAGAAATCCCTGTACCAAGGGGCACTGTTATTCGAACAGAAGCAGGGCTGGATGAAGCCATTGAAAAATACGGTTATCCCCTCGTTATAAAACCCATTGATGGCAATCATGGAAAGGGCAATACTACCAATATTATTAATCGGGAGCAAGCACTAAAAGCTTTGGAAGCTGCCAAACAATATGGCCGTAGTGTAATTGTTGAAAAATTCATTACTGGTTTTGATTTCAGGGTGTTGGTGATTAACCATAAATTTATTTGTGCTGCTTTGCGTACACCCGCCTCCGTTATTGGAGATGGCAAAAATAATATTCAATACCTCATAGATGAAATCAATAAAGACCCCCGCAGAGGATATGGCCACGAAAAGGTGCTTACACAAATCAGTGTGGATGGCAGTACCATGAAGATGCTCGAAGAAAAGGGTTACACACTGGAAACCATTCCTGCAAAAGGCGAGTTGGTTTTACTTAAAACCACGGCCAACCTATCTACCGGAGGTACTAGTACGGATGTTACCGATGAAGTACATCCGGCCAATATTTTTATGTGTGAGCGAATTTCGAAAATCATTGGACTGGATATATGTGGCATCGACATTATGGCATCCGACTTACGTACACCCGTAAGCGAAAATGGGGGTGCTATTTTGGAAGTAAATGCTGCTCCCGGATTCAGGATGCATATTGAGCCTTCTACCGGCTTGCCCCGAAATGTAGCGGAACCTGTTGTGGACATGCTATTCCCTCGTGGATCAGAAGGTCGTATTCCCATTATTGCCATTACAGGTACCAACGGCAAAACCACCACTACCCGTCTCACTGCACATATTGCAAAGAGTGCCGGTAAAAAAGTGGGCTACACTACCAGCGATGGGGTGTATATTCAAAACCAATTGATGATGAAGGGCGATTGCACTGGGCCGGTATCTTCTACATTTGTATTGAAAGATCCCACGGTAGATTTTGCCGTACTGGAATGTGCCCGTGGAGGTATTTTGAAAAATGGTTTGGCCTTTCAAAATTGTGATGTGGCTGTAGTAACCAATGTAGCAGCCGATCATATTGGCCTTGGCGGAATTTATACAGTAGAACAGATGGCAAAGGTAAAGGCCGTTGTACCCGAAACAGTATTTCCGCATGGCTATGCAATTTTAAATGCCGAAGACGATTTGGTATATGGGATAAAGGATGGCTTGAAATGCAATATTGGATTATTCAGTATGGATGAAAACAATCCCAGGATAAAGGAACATTGTGCTAAAGGAGGTTTAGCCACTGTATTCGAAAATGGCTTTATCAGTATCATGAAGGGGAATTGGAAAATTCGGGTGATGGCGGCCAAAGATATTCCACTGACATTTGAAGGAAAGGCAGTACACAATATTGCCAATTGCTTGCCAGCGGTATTAGCCACCTATTTATACAGGGATATTACCATTGAAGATATTCGCCAGGGTTTGCAAACCTTTATGCCAGGAGAAAGCCTGACACCAGGCCGTTTGAATTTTTTCCATTTTAAACAAATTACTTTCTTGGCCGATTTTGCCCATAATCCTCACGGACTGAAATTACTTTGCGATTTTGTTAGCAAACTGGATTATAAAACAAAGATTGGGGTAATTAGTGGTACGGGTGATAGAAGGGATGAAGACATTATGGAATTGGGTGAAATTTCAGCCAATTATTTTGATGAAATCATTATTCGTTGCGATAAAAATTTAAGAGGTCGTACTGCCGAGGAAATAATTGCACTCTTGCAGGCAGGCATCAATAAAGTAAATCGAAATGTACCTACCCGTGTTATTGCTAATGAAAATGAAGCATTGGAATATATTTATGCCAATCAGGTGCCAGGTGCCTTATATACTATTATGTGCGATGTGGTGGCAGGTGCACTGGACAAAATAAAAGCATTAAAAGCAAGGGAAGACCAAGGCTAAACATACCTAGTTCAGAAAACCGCTGTATTCCACAGCGGTTTTTTTATAATAATATCCAGGTAGCAAACAACCAATATTCCACAAAAAAGAATACCCAGAATCGTAGGTAAAAGTATTTGATGGAAGCTTGGCTATTTAAACGGACGGCGAAAAAATTAAGCAGGAATAATACAAATAGTATCGAATTGCCAATGACCAAAAAACGAGTATGTGCATAATCGGCAATCAACGACCAGTATAACAGATACGCATAAGCGAAGCTAAGCAGTGCCATTCCTCCATACAAAGCATTCTTTTTACTATATAAGATTGCCAGTGTTTTGATACGATATTGCTGGTCGCCATCCGTATCTGGCAAATCTTTGAACCAGGCAATGGCAATACTAAATGCCATCATAAAAATAGTGAGGCAAACAATATAATCGGGCAACTGCCACTGTTGGTCAATGGTATATTGAAAATGCAGGAAGATGCCAACATTCACCAATAAACCACGCACTACAGTAATGGCAAGTGCAGCAGGAAGATGATGTTGCTTGAGTTTTAGCGGAGGTAAAGAATATGCCATGCCAATCAACAGTATTACCAGTATCAATACAAATAATAGCAGGGATGTTAATAAGGAGACAACCAAACTTATGAAAAAACATACCCATACAATTCTTTTGGCATTGTTTATTGTTAAACTACCTGCTGCCAAAGGCAAATAAGGTTTATTGATTTTATCCAGTTCAACATCAGCGATTTGATTGATGCCGACAATAAATACATTGCAGGCCAGTGCGGCCACCAGGGTAGCAGCAAACAATCCGAGATGGCTATATAATGAATGACCTTTTGATGCCAATACATAAAGGCTGCTGATACTGCATAGAGACCCAATAATAGTATGAGGTCGGCTAAATTTCCAAAATATATTCAGTGCTTTTACCATCTGTCTGCTTTTCCTATAATATAAATTAGGTTACCTGTAAATTTTCTGATTCGATGAGCAGTATAGGTATACCCCTCACAATGTACACTATTCAGTAATTGCTGATACTGATACAGCTTTTTTGATTTCATAACAGATATGATGCCATCATAGGTAATAGTAAACAAATTAATAGGCACTATATACGTGAAGAATAATCTTTTCAAAGAGAAGGGTGCAACAAAAGGAGCTGTGATTAACTGAACCACTGTTGTAGTTAAAATAATTTTTAGCATGGTTACAATAGTTGGCTCCAATATTTCAGCAATCAATACTGGACTTTTAGAAGCAGCCCATTTTTCTAATATTTGTATTTGTTCAGTCTCTGAGAAATGATGAAAAGCATTGAACATAGTATAACAAATGCCCGGGTCTGATTGTAATTTCAAAACATCTACCCGGTATTTTGAAAATAATATACCCGACGCTGGCTTACCCCGACGGTAAGGAAATTTATCTGTCAGTAGTAATGTTGCATTGGTTTGGAGAGAACGATGCATTTGAATAGCAGGCAAACCGGTTCCACTACAAGTGTCCTGTATTGCAAATACTGTATTATCGGATAATAGGCTTTTAATTTCGGGCAATAAAGGTTTGTATAAGCCTAGCCAGGTAACCAATGAGCCAATATATTCCATCTGCCATTGACGAAATTCTTTTGGAAACCAAGTATAATCTTCCAGTTCTTTTAGCATTGCTTAAATTACAGCTTTATCCTACAATATAATGCATTTATCGCAGCATGATTTATATACAGGAGTTCTGTCATTAACCATTATTGCAATCATAATGGTTGCGATTGAAATTTCAGTATCCAAAAAAATAATTACTGCGCTGGCAGGAAGGAAATTATTGCATTTTACTGCCATTAGTGCCTGTGCATGGTCAATCGCTCGTTTTGAGAATCGTTTACTATTGGGAATCGTTTTTTTGCTATTTTTTTTAATACTACTTTGGGTTATTAGAAAAGGATGGATGCAGGTAAATGCCACCAAGACTTATGGCATTGCGCTTTTTCCTCCGGCTTTTGCCATCTTACTTTTTATTGAAATTATTCCTATACCAATAGTCGTGTATGCTGTACTGTTACTTGGCATTGCAGATGCATTGGCAGGATGGTATGGTACATTGGCTGGGAAAAACAAAATCATCTTTTTAAAAGAGGCTAAATCATGGGCAGGTTTTGGCGTTTTTTTTGTTGCAGCATTTTTTATTTCCCTGATTTATTGGAATGATTATTCTCTACATGGATTGCTATTGGCTTTATTGCTGGCAATACTACCATCCTTAACCGAACTATTTAGTTATAAGGGTAGTGATAATTTCAGTTTACCACTTATCACCGTTGTATGGTATTTACTAATATTTAATCTAAGCACTACAGCCTTGGTTTATATAGGCTTGGTGGGATTGGCAGCTGCTATCTTCGCATTTGCAGCGATCTACAAAAAATGGTTGACGGTAGCGGGTGCGGTGGCAGCTGTTTGGATGGGATTATTATTATATGCCAGTGGTTCTTTCAAAGCCTTTATAATACCTGGGGTATTTCTTATAACAGGCAGTTTATTATCAAAATTGAACCGCCCTGTCGAAGAAAAGGAGGGCAGGAATGCAAGGCAGGTTTTTGCGAATGGCTTAATTGGATTGACAGCCATGGTTGCTTATTATTTTACCAAAGACATATATGTATTATGGACTGCCCTCGCGTCCTTTTGTATTAGCATGTCGGACAGTGTAAGTTCTGAGCTCGGAATTTATTTTAAGGGAAAAACCTATGATATTATAGGTTTCAAAAAAATGGCTACTGGATTATCGGGTGGGATATCGATGAAAGGAACTTTGGCTGGTTTGCTGGCTACCCTATTATTGGCAATAATTGGAGCCTTGGTTTATAATATTGAATCTTTGATGGTTTTTTGGATAGCAATGGCTGGTTTTTCAGGAATGTTGATAGATAGTATCATTGGGAGCCTATTGCAGGTGAAATATAAATTAGCCAATGGTAATTTGACAGAAAATGCCATGCAATCAGCCAAAATAGCCCGTGGATATAGCTGGTGCGATAATGATATGGTTAATTTGCTGAGTAATTTGCTAGTAAGTACCCTGTTTTTTCTATTAGTTAGGTAAAATATCCAAAAACCTTTTGGATGAAAAGGCCTGAAACCTTATTTTTGCAGCCCAAATCCAAGTTAATACTAACAAGGAAATGGATATGATTGGGTTATAGTGTAATGGTAGCACACCAGATTTTGATTCTGTTCGTCTAGGTTCGAATCCTAGTAACCCAACAAAGCATTTTGCCCGGCGAAGCCCGGGCATTTTCATTTTTTTACATGCAAGCTCGCTTGCTAATGTAAAAAAATGAAAATGCCCGTAACAGCGATAGCTGTGGGCAAAATGCTTTGTTTCACCCCCAAAAAGGATCAACGCAGTTAATCCTCCTCTTCTTAAACAATTTTCTCAATACCCGCAACTCAATACAGTGGGCGAATGCTTTGTTACTCCCCCAAAAAAAGGATCAACGCAGTTAATCCTATTCTTCTAAAAAATATTCTCAATACCCGCAACTCAATACAGTGGGCGAATGCTTTGTTTCACCCCCAAAATGGATCAACGCAGTTAATCCTCCTCTTATTAAAAATATTCCCAATGCCCGAAACAGCGATAGCTGTGGGCAAAAGGCTTTGTTACTCCCCAAAAAAAGCATCAACGCAGTTAATCCTTCTCTTCTTAAAAAATTTTCTCAATGCCCGAAACAGCGACCAGAATCTAGTAGAATTCCTAGTATTTAATTTTAACAAAGCGCTTATTGATTAATTAGCTCAACAGAAAGAATCACCAACTATTATTGATATATTTATACCCACTTAAAAAAGTCTTGCGACGAGCCATTTTGAAAATACATACAATGAAATTTATTAAACCAGTATTTGCAGTTTTTGTTTCCCTAATATGGCTACAAACTAGTTTGGCCCAGACAAGTGCCAGGGTCACCAAAAAAGATTTCAAAGACCTTCAAGGACAATGGCAAGGAAGCCTTACCTACCTCGATTATAGCACAAATACTCCTTATACAATGCCGGCTAATCTTGAAATCAAGCAAATTGGTATTCCCAATCATTTTCTCTTTTTAAATAGCTACCCCAATGAACCCAAGGCAAATGCAACCGACACTATAATACTATCGGAAGATTTTCAGAAGATTAATGAAGAAACAGTGACTTCCCGTAACAAATTGATGGATGGCAACCTGGTTATCATTACTGAAGTAAAAGGTACAGATGGCAATGACCACCAGCCTGCAATTTTAAAAAATACTTATATCCTTGGTAAAAATATATTTATCAAAAGAAAAGATATTCAATTCATTGGCCAATCGGAATGGATTAAAAGACACGAATACAGCTATAAGCGTTTGAAACCAATTCAATAACGCAATAGCATACACGCAGCAAAATGGATATATTTTTAAATAGTTTATTCCAACAATGCCATGCCATCTCGTAGAAAATTCATTGAAAACAGTTTGCTCCTAACAGGAGCAACACTATTAGCGGATCTTCCCCTATTGGCCTCCTACCATGAAGCGGATGACAAAGTACCCTTAGCATTGCAAAAAGAAATGTACGAAAAGGCGCTCTTGATTTGCAAGCAAAAAATCAGGGGAGGGCCCAATCATCCGGTATTTAAAAAGCCATTTGTGGATGCTGCATTTTCATCCAGCATATTTTACTGGGATACTTGCTTTATTGCCACCTATGCCAAATACCATCAGGATGAATTGCCCATTATCAATGCACTGGATAATTTTTACGATCGCATGGACCCTGATGGATTTATATGTCGTGAATTTACTGCAGAAGGCAAGGCCTTTTGGCCCAAGACCCATCCGGTGAGTCTGAACCCACCCTTACTGGCTTTTGCGGAATTGGAATTATTTTCTATTAGCAAAGACTTAAAAAGACTTCAACTAGTTTATCCGATGTTAAAAAAACATTTTGAATTTTGGATAAATAATTACCAGGCAAAGGATAAATTATTTTTCAGTGATTCGTTGGGCAGTGGCATGGACAATATTCCAAGATATCCTTATGGCTGGGAGGATGATGGAAAAGGCATTCCCATGAATAATTTACATCCCGATCTTTTCAATTATGATGGCATCGATAGCAAATGGAATCAACAGGGACGGTCGGTAGATGCATCTGCTCAAATGTGTTTGTTTGCAGACAATCTAAGTAGCATTGCCAAATACCTTGGCAATGCAGCAGACCTCCCCTATTTTAATCAATTTCATGAGGAAGTAAAAAATGCCATCAATGAATATTGCTGGAATGAAGAAGATGGCTTCTACTATGATCTTGGGTATGGACAACAAATCAAAAGAAAACATATTGGTATGTTTTGGACCCTCATTGGAGGAGTAGTTCCTCCAAAGAAATTAAAAGTTTTCTTAGCACATCTTACCAATCCAAATGAATTCTGGACAACCATTCCAATAGCCACTTATGCAGCCGATCAAAAAGAATATCAGGCACACGGTGGATATTGGTTGGGCAGTGTTTGGGCGCCTACCAATTATATGGTGTTAAAGGGTTTGGAGCGATATCATAAACATGCATTGGCTAAAAAACTTGCCAAAAAATATTATAAAGCAGTCGCGGATGTGTATGTAAAAACAGGCACTTTTTGGGAAAACTATGCACCCGGTTTTATTGAAAAGGGCAATGAATCAAGAAAAGATTTTTGCGGCTGGACAGGCTTGGTGCCGATTGCCGTTTGGAAAGAATATATTCAATAAATTAAAAATGCCCCCATTAGATGTCTTACTTTTTGGGGGCAGTCTAATTGCTGCGGCTTTTTTTATGCATCATTCATTTGCCCAAAAATTATCTTTTCGGTAAAGCAAATAGCAAACCGTAAAACTTATTAATGCAACTAAGTGTACACCAAGATTGTTAAATCCTAACATAGAATGATTTTTAAAAACACCATTAACTGCGTCCATAAATAATATTCTTCCATTGTCATAGAAAAAAGGAATAGCATTAATAACTGTCAAACAAAATAAAAAAGAACAAATCAGTTTAAAAATCAACGATAACTTATACCTACCTAACAGCCAACTAAGAATTGGATATAAAATAATACCAATGGACATTGTAATAATGTAATAAAATATCAGGTAAGAAAATATTTCAGATGTCAACTCTTTAAAAAAAAGTTTTGATATCGCAAATAAACAAATTGACAACACCGAATAACTTACTATAAATTTGATTCCGTCTTTCATTACTGTTGGATAGTTACAAATGTTCTTTTTTCTGTTTTAGTTTTCACCCATTCCCCATTCTCATTTTTATTATACACATCCACATCAGTATAAACAGCATTAGCAGTTACACTACTCCCAAAATGACTATTACGGGCTCCAACATAATTATTTATTGCACCAACCTGATTTCCCTCTACACTAAATATTCCGACTCCTTCCCTGATTCTTATTTCAGTTTCAAATACCGCACTATTATGTTGTAAATCCCCTTTAGAATCTGCCACATAGTTAAACGTAAACATATCTATGTTGCCTTTAAATCCTAAACGTTCGCCTAATGCTTTTCCTAAATGCTGTGTATATGCTTTATATAATTCAGGCCTGTTTCTAATTTTGTCTGGTGCATGACCTCCTTCACCAGTGAATGCGTGACCAAAACCTGTATTGTACATTGCATTTGGGTCATCTAATCTTGTATGAGCATAACTATCGCCTAACCTATGCAATGCCATTCCAAGCATTCGAGTTGACGTAGCGTCACCAACCATATCAGCAGACTTCATCCTTTCATAAACAGAACTACCTCCAGTCAACGCATGAACTGCACGTTGACAACCTGGATCAAGCCATGTTCGATTTTCATTATAAACATCCCCACTTGCATACATATAATTATCCCATAACTCTG
>CALRKF020000024.1:0-41213 GCA_943367825.1 Chitinophaga pinensis | reverse complement strand
TAATAGAGTTGCGGGGATGAAAGGAACAGCAGCCGATATCGCCTAAGTTGCCAGCTGATTGACCATGCAATGCTGCGCCCGCAGCACAGGCTGCATCTTCGATGATGGCCAATTGCGGATACGCCTGCCTGATAGCAGGCACATCGGCGCAAAGGCCAAAAAGGTGAACAGGAATGATGGCTTTTGTGCGGCCTGTTATTTTTTTACTGATAGCAGCGATATCAATATTAAAACTGGTTAACGCTATATCTACAAAAACTGGTATTGCCTGACAATATCGGATGGCATTGGCGGTACTCACCCAGGTAAAAGCGGGTAATATCACTTCATCACCCGGTTGAATACCGACGGCCAATAATGCCAAGTGAAGAGCGGTGGTGCAATTGCTAACAGCCAGGGCATGTTGTACTTGATGACGCTGGGCAAAAGCTTTTTCAAATGCGGCTACCATTGGACCTTGGGTGATCCAACCCGATTCTATGGGCTGGCGCAGGGCTTCCCATTCTTCGATACCCATACTGGGGACTGATATCTGAATAATTCGTTTGTCCATTTACGTTATTATGTTTGATCTCCTCAATCTCAACCTAAACCTCAACCTCTCCTTCCCCTCCAATCTATCAATTGCTTCAAGCCTTGCTCCAAACTGATTTGATATTCAAATCCCAAATCCTTTTTGGCTTTAGCCTTGGACCCAATTCTATTTTGCACCATGGCACGGGCATCATTGTCGGAATAAGGCTGGTATTGAACGGTAAGGTTGACGCCCTTTAATTGCAAGATGGTTTCGCAAAGCGATTTGATACTTGTTTGTACTTCGGTACCTACATTGTAAAAGCCATATGGGATATCAGCTTTTAAAGCGAGCACATTGCAACGTGCCACATCTTCTACATAAATAAAATCATAGGCTTGTGAACCATCACCATTAATGATAGGTGTTTCGCCAGCATCAATTTTATTGAGCATGATAGGAATTACACCCGTATAAGCTGCCGTTTGATCCTGTCCGGGCCCATATACATTCATGTAACGAAGTCCGATAACCTGCAAACCATAGCGCTCATGAAAAGCGGTGGCCATCGCCTCCCCGGCTATCTTGGTAGCACCATAGAAATTTTTATTCAGAAAGGGATGCTCTTCTGTCATGGGTACTTCCACTGCATCGCCATAAACAGAAGCAGAAGAAGACCAGATAAGTTTTTTTATTTTATGCTTTACACAGGCTTCTAATACATTGAAAGTGCCCGCAATATTTACATCAAAAGCGGAACGGGGATAGTCTTTGCAATGCAATAACCAAAGCGCAGCAGTACAAAAAACATAGTCCTTGCCTTGCAGGGCTGCGTCCAATACATCAGTTTCCCGAATATCTCCTTTCCATAAAATGCAACGGGTATCCTGCAAGGAGGCTGCAATATTATCCAAAGTACCGCGGCTAAAATTATCGTATATGCATACCTGTGATACCTCCTGCTTCAACAATTCTTTTACAATATGGCTGCCGATGAAACCGGCTCCACCAATCACTATACAAGATGCTCCTTTCAGTTCCATCAGATTATTTTAGCGGTTGAACCAGGTTGTTTTCTAATTTATAAATGACTTTGCTTTCGGGGCAGGTGGCCTGACCGTTTTCATCGAATAGCAGTTTATGACCATAGGCACTTACCCAACCCACTTGTTTGCCCGGATTGCCCACCATTAAAGCATAATCCGGCACGTCCTTGGTGATTACGGCTGCCGCACCAATAAGGGCATAGGCTCCAATTGTATTTCCGCAAACAATTACTGCATTGGCGCCAATACTGGCACCCTTTTTAACGAGTGTTTTTTTAAACTCATTTTTGCGCTCAATAAAACTCCTTGGATTGATAACATTGGTAAATACCATCGATGGGCCTACAAATACATCATCTTCGAGTATCACCCCATTATAAACAGAAACATTATTCTGAATCTTCACATTATTACCAATAATGGTATTATTGTCGATATATACATTCTGGCCAATATTACAGCCCTTTCCGATGATGGCTGTGGGCATCACGTGGCAAAAATGCCAGATTTTGGTGCCATCTCCTATTGCGGCTCCTGGATCGATAATGGCGCTAGGGTGTGAAAAATATTCAGCCATACACTTGATACGCCCTGCAGAATAGTAAGCAGCAGCGGTTTGTTTGCTATTAAATTAAACTAAAACTCAATCTTTAACAAAAATAACCCATCGCTTTCTAAATTCGTCCATCTAAAATCTAAAACGGAAAACTACCTTTGCCGCCATGCATTATGCCGCTATCGATAATATTAGTAAGTCATTTGGGATCAGAACCCTTTTTAAGAATATAACCTTTAATGTAGAGGAAGGAGATAAAATTGCCCTTGTAGCCCGCAATGGTACGGGCAAATCCACGCTCCTGCGCATCATCACTGGCCTTGATACCCCAGATACTGGTTCGGTATGGGTGCATAAAGAAGTGAAAGTAATCATGCTGCAACAGGAAACTGCTTTTGATGAAGAAAAGTCTATATGGGATAATATTTTAAGATTGGATAATCCGGTCATCAAAACAGTGAAGGAATATGAAATATTTCTGGAGGAAGAAAAGCAGGATGATGACCATTTAACAGATTTGATTTCCCGCTTAGACGAATACAATGCCTGGAATTTTGAAAGTGATTTAAAACAGATACTGGGTAAATTAAACCTGCACCACCTCAATGAACCCGTTCGAAACCTCAGTGGCGGACAAAGAAAAAGAGTGGCGCTTGCACAAGCCTTGGTAGAAGCCGATTTACATGAAGGCAAATGTCTATTGATTTTGGATGAACCTACCAACCACTTAGATGTAAGTATGATCGAATGGCTGGAGGATTATCTCTCTGCAAAAAAATTAACCCTATTACTGGTTACGCATGACCGTTATTTCCTGGATACTGTTTGCAATGAAATACTCGAAATAGATGAGGGTAAAGTATTTGTATACCGTGGTAATTATGATTATTTCTTAGAACAAAAAAGTTTGCGACAAGAAGTGCAGGCCAGTGAACTACAAAAGGATAAAAATATTTTCAGAAAGGAATTGGAGTGGATGCGCAAACAACCCAAGGCAAGAACCACTAAGAGCAAGAGCAGGCAGGATGCATTTGAAGATGTCAAGGAACGCGTGAGCTTGAAAAAAGAAGATGCCGAAGTGAGCTTACAGGTAAAGATGACAAGGCTAGGAGGCAAGGTATTGGAGATGAAAAAAATCAATAAGAGTTATGGTGATAAAGTATTGATTAAGGGATTTGATTATGCTTTTAAGAAAGGCGAAAGAATTGGTATTGTTGGTAAGAACGGCGTTGGCAAATCAACCTTTCTGAAAATTGCATTGTTACAGGAAAAGCCTGACAGTGGAAAGATTAATCATGGCGATACAGTTGTATTTGGCAATTTCAATCAGGAAGGATTACAATACAAAGAAGATAAAAGGGCCATTGATTATGTAAAAGATTTTGCGGAGTTTTTCCCGCTGGCAGATGGCAGTAAATTATCAGCCAGTTTGTTCATGGAAAAATTTGGCTTTAATGCAGAGCAACAATATACTCCATTGAGTAAATTGAGTGGTGGTGAAAAAAGAAGACTGCATTTATTAAGTGTACTTTTTCTGAATCCTAATTTTTTAATTCTCGATGAACCCACCAATGACCTCGACTTACAAACCCTGCGCACATTGGAGGAATTTTTATTTGACTTCCCCGGTTGTATTTTAATAGTTAGTCATGATCGGTATTTTATGGATCGTTTGGTTGATCATTTATTTGCCTTCGAGGGAGAAGGTGTTATCAGAGATTTCCCTGGTAATTATAGTCAGTATCGCGAAGCCTTGGCAAAAGGATTACTGACCGACGACCGCCAGCTTATCAAAGAAATTCCTGTAACCAATAAAGAAGAGACTAAACCTGTTACTACTACAAACAAATCAAGTCAACAGCTTTCGTTTAAAGAGAAACGTGAATTTGAAATCATTGAAAAAGAGTTGCCAGCATTACAAAATGAAAAGGCAGTGCTGGAAGAAAAAATGAATAGTGGCCAGATGGATTTCGAATCATTACAAAAAGCAGCCGACAGAATGGGGGTATTGATGGCATTGATTGATGAAAAAGAATTGCGTTGGTTGGAGCTGAGCGAAAAAACAAGTTGATGTTTTTTAAATGCTAGCATTGTTTGTATTCCTGTGTAAATCTTGTATCTTTCCTTTCGCTATTTACCATTACAACATTGCAAAATTGGCTGCATGAATCAACGTTTTTATTCTCTTGATGTATTTCGTGGTGCCACTGTGGCGCTCATGATTATGGTTAATAATCCTGGCACCTGGTCTTATATTTATCCGCCGCTAGATCATGCAAGTTGGCATGGTTGCACACCTACCGATTTGGTATTTCCTTTTTTTCTTTTTGCAGTAGGCAATGCCATGGCATTTGTAATGCCGCGATTGGAAGAGAAAAATGTATTCTGGCAAAAAATAATCAAGCGCTCCTTATTAATATTTCTGATAGGCCTCTTCCTGAATTGGTTTCCCTTTGTTAAATATAATGACGCAGGATTGTTGATAGCAAAACCCTTCGAGAAACTGCGCATTTTTGGCGTATTGCAACGCATTGCCATCAGCTATTTCTTTGCAGCTGTTTTAATACATTGGTTCAAGTTAAGAGGCGCATTTGTTGCAGGCTGTTTTTTACTTTTATTCTATTGGTTTCTCTGTGTATTGATGAACCCTGCCGACCCCTATAGCATACATGGATGGTTTGGCACTAAGGTAGATTTATGGTTATTAGGAGATGCACATATGTACCATGGAGAAGGCATTGCTTTTGACCCCGAGGGTTTGATGAATAGTTTTGGCTCCATTGTGCAGGTGATTTTTGGCTATATGGTGGGGCATTATATCATCAGTAAGGGCAAAACTGCGGAGATGCTCAATAGTCTATTTGTTGCTGGAGCGGTTTTAATTTTTGCAGGATTTGCCTGGGACATGGTTTTCCCAATCAATAAAAAAATATGGACCAGTAGTTATACCGTCTACACTACCGGTTTAGCATTGATCATACTATCTGTGTTGATTCAATTAATAGAATTTAAACAGATCAAGGGAGCATGGAGTCGTTTCTTTGATGTATTTGGCAAAAATGCTTTGTTTATTTTCGCCTTAAGTAATCTGGTGGTGAAAATATCAGCTTTATTACATTTCCGTATAGGGACAAACGAAAATGGAACTCCAAAATTCTCACATCCCCTCGCCTGGTTTTATGAACATGTTTGTAAACCCATCTTTCCCTCAGATCCCAGAATAGGTTCATTATTATATGCGTTATGCTTTATTGCAATGATGTGGTTTTTTGCCTGGTTGCTCGACAAGAAAAAAATATACATTAAAGTGTAGCCTCAACCTTAACCTTAATCTTAACCTTAACCTTAATCTTAACCTTAATCTATCCCCTTCGTTCCATCACCTGGTGTAACGATATACGCTTCGGCGAGTATATTGAATTTATTTTGATATGCAGTAGTTAGTGATTCGATAAAGCTTTGGGCCGCCGCTGTTTTAACGATATTAATAGTGCAGCCACCAAATCCTCCGCCCATCATTCGGGCACCTAATACAGCTGGATGATTTTTTGCAAGACTGACTAAATAATCAAGTTCGGGGCAGGATACTTCATATAGCTGACTAAGGCCATCATGGCTTTGATACAATAAATCCCCTAAACCCGACAATTCATTATTTTGTAATAAGGCAGCAGCTTTTTTTGTTCTTGCAATTTCCTCCACTACAAATTGACATCGATTGTATACAATAGGGCTCATCAAATGCTTACAGGATTCCAAAATAGTCATAGAAGCAATATCCCGAAAGGAATGGATATTTAATGCTGTTTTAATCACTGCTAATCCTTCTTCGCATTGTTGGCGGCGTACATTGTATTCACCACTTGCCAATGAATGATGCACTTTACTATTGAGCATGACGATACTATAATCAGCTAGTTGAAGTGGAAAATATTCATGGGTAATATTTTTACAGTCCAATAATATCACCTGATTTTTTTTCCCGAGCATATTGGCATATTGATCCATGATGCCACATTGCACAGTTGGAAAATGATGTTCGGCTCGTTGACAAAGTAGTGCCAATTCTGGTCGGGTTAATCCACATTCAAATAAATCATTGATAGCAAAAGCCAATCCGCCTTCTACTGCGGCAGAAGAACTCATTCCGCTACCACTTGGAATATCGCCACCAAACACACAATCAATGCCTCCTATATTTTTTCCCAACAATACAAATTCCTGTACAACAGAAAGCACATAATTTCTCCAGCCATGCATTTTTTGAATAGCAGGCATGGCAACTGAATACCATTCGTTTTGGTCGGCTGCGCAAAAATGAATTTCATTCGTTTCGTTGCGGCCAACTACATAATAGATGCCTTTATCAATGGCAGCAGGCAAAACAAATCCATCATTATAATCAATGTGTTCGCCAATTAAATTTATTCTGCCTGGAGAAAAATAAAGCCGGGGATTGGATTGAAAACTTTCCTTATAAATAGTAACAAGGCGGGTGAGGATTTCATTCATATGACTAAGGTAAGAAACTGATTTTATAGGCTGTTGAAAAGGCTGCCTTCTCTGTAGGAGCCAGTGTTATCAATCCCATTCCATTATTAAAAGCATCTGGTGCAGCACTTAGGTTTTCTATTGCAATACTGTTACGATGTGCCGGGGTATAAATTTGCAAATAGGGATAGGAAGGGTCAGGATAAATTTCCAATTGATAGCCATCGGTATTATTACGCAATACACAAAGGGGTTGACATTCGGTAAAATTCAATAAAAAACAATTGTCAAAAAATTGATCTCCCAATAATTTTAATGAACCAAACTCTTCATAAGGAGCAGCTTTTCCAGTTGGAATCAGTTCATCATCAAACAAAACCATTTCCTTGGATTGAAATTCCAATTGCAATGAATTGATGCTTTCACCCAATTTGAAATAGGGATGCCAACCATCGGTAATCGGCAAACGGCCTTGACCTGTATTGATAATACGCGTTTGTACATTGAGCCGCCCATCTTTTTCTAACTGATAGGTAATGCTGCAATCAAATGGAAAAGGGTATCCTTTATCGGTAGCAGGATAACTATATAACAATTCGATAGCGGCGGCAGAATCCTCCACTTTTATACTTTGCAAAGAAAAACAAGCATCATATAACAATCCGTGTATGGCATTTGCCCCTAAATAAAATTTTTCAATAGTATACTGCTTATCGCCAAATTGATAAGCCCCATTCTTTAAACGACATACAAATGGGGAAAGTTTGGAGCCCTTAAAGCCCAATGCAGTTACTGAATCCCTGAACTCAGTAGCAGATTGATAAGAGTCAATGATGTTGAGTTGAACCGGACCTTTTTTTATACCAAAAGCATGCAAAATTGCACCACAGGAAGGAATCACCTCGGCATAAGCACCGGTTGTCATATTAGCAATGACAATTTTATTAAAGCCATTTTCCGTTTTATCACTAATCAAAAACATACTAAAGGGGTTTCAATTTACAGGAAAGGTCTTATGAAATTAACCAATTTAGCGGTAGATAGCGAAAATAATTTAAACAAAACAAGCAATCTAAACTCCTCTATACTCGATAGAAGGGCTGAATAACTGTTGTCCAAAATTATTTAAATACCATATAAAACAAGTATAGGGATCAGGAAATTAAGACTAGTTTGTTAATACGAGCATTTTAGAAATTACTATAATTGTAATTATCCTAGCTGTATTATTTTTTTCTTGAAAAAGGTTTAACTGTTCCTGTAAACAAGATACCGGCACTGTTTAATTTTACATTTCCAAAGCCTACACCACTCAATGGTAATTTTAGGTAAGGCATTGCACTAAAAGATAATTGGCGGTTCAATTGGTATTGATATCCTCCGCTGATGGTAATAACAGATAGCCAGTGTTTGTTTTCATTCTTAATAGAATATGATTTATGATAATTCATTGTGCCACTCCCATATTTGTAATCATAGTCATAGGTTTCCTTTTTCATCAGGAAGCTAGCAATGCCTGCTCCTGCCAGCCATTGATGTTTAGGGTTATTGCCAAATCGATAATGAAGATTCAATGGAATTTCATACACTTTACAATTGGCATCAATGGAATTTACCCTATAATTATTAGGAAAAAAGCCGGAAGGAATTTTATAATAAGCCGAATCGGCGCTATATAATTTTTTGGATGCATAAAAACCACTAGAGATAGTTATTCGTTTACCGAAATTATAAGCCAGTCCTACCCCATAAATAAAACTAGTAGCACCAGCGGTCTCTTTACTAACATAACTTCTTTCTGGACCTACTGAAAAACTTAGCCCCAGATTACCCAATAGATTATTGGAGCTGGATTTTTTATTTTGCTTTATCTTTTTGAAACTGGCTGTTTCAACAATAGATTTTTCAGTTGCTTTTACTTCATCTTTACTGATAACTGAATCGTTTTTAGTAGGAACAGTTTTTTCTTCCCCTGAACTTGCTATTAAAACGGGTGATTGAACTTGAATTTCTTCTTTTGTAGGTTCTTCTGCTTTCACCATACTATTATCACCCTGATCCGTTTTATCTTCAGCTATACCTGCAGACTTTATCCTTGTGCGGGTTTTGCCTTGCATTAGTTTTGAACTAGTCGGCTTGTTATAATCATCCTTTTCATTATCAGACACCGCCATTGTACTTACCCCAACAGTATTACTGATTGTAGGATTCGTTGAAGAATTTCCAATATTGTTTATTTGCTGCGCATTTTGGGAAGCGGGTTGCAGCTTATCTTGAATAAGGTTATTACTTGTTTTAGCAGGAACAGTTGAGGATAGGGTAGCATTCGAAGTAGGTTTTGTATTGTAATACCTACCTATATAGAATGCGCCACCAGCTACTATGAATAATAAAAATATCCATAGCAATTTTCTATTACGCTCTTTTTGTGGAAGCTGCGTATCCAGTTTAGCCTGCATTTTCTCCCAGGCCATATTGTTGTATGTTGGATGATGCTGGTCGGCTGCCGCTCTTATCATATCATCCATTTGTTCATCCTGCATTTTTAATGTGTATTATTTTGTTTTCATTAAAAATTATTTTCTGTAATTGCTTTCTCGCTTTCGCCAGATTAGACTTAGAAGTTCCTTCAGTAATTCCAAGACTAATCGCAATTTCTTCATGAGTATACCCTTCTACAACGAATAAAGTAAGTACCGTGCGATAAGCAGGGGAAAGGTTTTGTATACTTCTGATGATTTCATCATAAGACATCTTATCGAACCCATTATCTTCTCTAATTGATACATTGTGATAGGTTGTATCCAATTCTGATATAATCTGGTGCTTTTTGTTTTTCCGAAAATGATCGATGGCGGTGTTCACCATAATCCTCCTTAACCAACCCTTAAAAGAGCCCAATTCGTTTGAATAAGCTGGTTTATAATGATATACTTCTTTAAAAATTTTTAAAAACCCATCATTCATAATTTCAAGCGCATCTTCTTCATTGGAGGAATAACAATCACATATAGACATGGCATAACCATAGAAAGCATTGTATATTTTTTTTTGGCTTTCTCTGTTATTAAGGGCGCAACCCTTGATATGAATGTTTAATTCCTCCGCCGTAAGCACTTAAAATTGGTTTGATTATATGCTAAATCGTATAATTAAAGGAAAAGGTTGTCTAAAAGATACGATTTTTTAGCAAAAACCGGGATTAACCCAATTTAATTGCCATAATTCCATATTAAGTGGATTTAGAGTTCTTTTTTCAAAGCAGTTATCACTTTTTTTAGGTTGGAGTTGAATTGTTGCAATAGGCGGGTCAATTCTTCTGAGTGTTTGTTCTCCAGCGCCAATGTTTCAATTTGCCTTACTACTGATTTCAAACTATTAATACCAAGACTATCAATAGAAGGTTTTATTCTATGTGCAGCTTTTTTAATGGCTAAAAAGTCTGATTGCTCAAAACTGTTATTAATTTCGCTTAAGGCTGCGGGCACCTGCTCTATAAATAGATGCAGCATTTTCTTTACAAATGCTTCATTGCCCCTACTAATCTCTTTCAGGCTGGTTAAATCATACAACTTTCCAACTTCTGTAAATTTTTCAGATTCGGGTAGTACGAGTTTTTCATTGAGCCATTTAGCCACCATATTGACTAAATCCATTTCCTCAAAAGGTTTGGAAATATAATCGTTCATTCCAGCTTCGAGGCATTTGATATTGTCGCCTTTGATGGCATTGGCAGTCAAGGCAATGATGGGAATATTTTTATCGATAGAATCGCGAATAATATGAGTAGCCTGAAATCCATCCATCACCGGCATTTGTATATCCATAAATACAAGATCAAATACTTCCTGTTGCAATAGTTTAACAGCTTCCTCTCCATTGAAAGCCTCTTTTATTTCGGCACCATAGTTTTGTAATACCGTAGCCGCTACCAATTGATTCATTTCATTGTCATCTGTTACCAGAATTTTTTTGCCCTGTAATATGGAAGTGTCTGTTATTGGTATTTCTTTTACAGGCAAATCATTCACCGTCCCTTTTTCAAATTCAAAATCTATAGTAATTACAGTGCCTTCTCCTTTTTTGCTGTTAACTGTTATGATACCTCCCATTAACTCAATTAATTCTTTACTGATACTCATACCAAGTCCAGTGCCACCGTATTTTCGAAGTATCGAACTATCTTCTTGAATAAATTTCTGGAAAAGGTTTTTGGAGAAGGTTTCATCCATACCTATTCCAGTATCGGTAATAGCTACACGCAATTTTTGTTTATGCGCATAATTCTTAACTACAAAACAGGATATATCCACCGTCCCCTTATGCGTAAATTTGATTGCATTACTGACCAAATTTAACAAAATCTGATTAAGCCGATACGGATCTCCAATTAAAATGGGTGATAGTTTTATATCACAATTTTTGTTGGTAAAATCCAATCCTTTTTCCTCTGCGCGGTGCATCATTACTTGCATGACTCTGTTAATGACCATTCGGGGCTCAAACCCTATTTTTTCGAGCGATAATTTGCCAGCATCAATTTTAGACAAGTCAAGAATATCGTTGATAATAATCAAGAGATTGTCTGCCGCTGAATGTATGGTATTAAGATAAAATAACTGATCCTTGTCTAACCTGGTTTTACCTAATTGATGAGTCATTCCCAATATAGCATTCATGGGAGTACGTATTTCGTGGCTCATATTGGCCAGGAAGGTTTGTTTGGCAGTGGCAGAACTTTCCGCTTGCTCACGGGCATCAATCAATTCCAATTCCAATTTTTTCTGTTCGGTAATATCCAAATGAATACCAATAGACCCAGTCAAATCACCGCTATCATTGTAGCGGGGAGCACCGCTGATCAACCACCACTTTAATTCTCCTTTTTTATTTCGTACAGTTATTTCATAGGCATCAGAAACACCTTTTTTTCTCAATTCGTTTTTATGAGTCATTACTTCCATTTCAGGACCCGCTATAAATAAAGTCGCTGCTTTTTTACCAATCATTTCTTCCGGACTATATCCCGACATTTCGCAAAAACCATTATTTACAAATTGTATAACTTCATCTTTGTCCACTTCCATTAAACCAAGATTCATATTGGTAATGATATTACGGTATTTTTCTTCCCGCATTTGAATGGCCAATTCAGCTTCTTTTTCTTTGGTAATATTCAAAATAATGCCAGACCTTACCAGTGCACCTTTTGCATTGGTATGAGAATAATAGGAATAAATCTTTAGCCAAATAATTGGGTTGCCCTTTGTTTGAAACCTTCCTTCAAATTCAAAGGGCGCTTTATTTTCAAAAGCCAAACGGGTAGCTTCTCTTTCTCTTTCCAAATCTTCGGGATGAATATTGTCATAAAAATGATTGAGTTCATCTGCTGTCAGTCCAATTTTCCGTTCTGGCTCAGGGCTTATATAGGTGAATAATTCTGTTCCATCCTGATTGAATTCATATCGATACAAAACCCCAGGAATATTTTCTGCTAATGAACGAAACTCTTCTTCACTTTTGCGTAAGGCACTCTCTGTTTCTTTTATGAAATTAATATTGGTATGGGTTCCAATAATTCTTATAGGCTTTCCAGAATCCGTTCTTTCGGTAATCATTCCTCTATCCAAAATCCATATATACTGGCCAACCTTGTTTTTAATCCGATATTCATACCGGTGTGATTTTATTTTTTGCGCCTGATAAAGATCATCTGTATCACTTATGACATGCCGATCATCTGGATGAATTAAATCCAGCCAAGACAATAAATTAATTTTTTCATCATCCTTACTATAGCCTAAGATTTTTTTATTCTGTTCGGAAAGGAATAGTTTTTTTGTTTCAAAATTATAATCCCATACACCATCACCAGCTCCTTCCAACGCAAATTGCCAAAGCTGCTCAGCTTCCCTGATTTTTCGATTGGATTCTTTTTCGGCAGTAACATCTTCTTCAATAGCAAAATATTTAATAATTTCTCCATTTGCATTTTTAAGTGCCTGACCTTGTATTCGAAGCCAATAAGACTTTCCGTTTTTATGATAATTTAGGATTTCACAATTGAAAGGTTCACCATGCCGAATTTGATTGCTTAAATAGGCTATAGTTTCAAAGTTAGTATCTGGTCCTTGTAAAAAATGCCCAGGCCTTCTCCCTTTTACTTCCTCAAAAGAAAAACCTGTCATTTTTTCAAAACTATTATTCACCCATTCAATATTACCATTGCGGTCAGCAATAACAACTGCATTTTTATTTTCGGCCGAAATTGATGAAAGAATTTGCAATTGTTCTTCCTTTAATTTTTCCTGTGTAACATTTTCTAATAAAGCAAAATACTGAGTTACTTTTCCATCAGTATCAAGAATGGGTTGCCCTTTTGTTCGACCCCAATACCAATGGCCGTCTTTATGGTATTGAATAATTTCTATATCAAAAGATTGGCCTGTATTAAAAGCCTCCACCATGGAGAGAATAATAGTTTTGTCACTTAATGTTCCCTTATTTAATTCTACAGGAGTTCTTCCTATAATTTCATCCTTTGTATATCCAGTAATTTTTGAATATCCATCATTCACCCAGGTTATTTTCCCGCTCCTATCTGTGAACAGAACGCCGCTTTCATTAGAACTGGCTACTCTCGATAATCTACTCAATTCTTCTTCTGATTTTTTTCGTTCAGAAATATCTCTCACAAAACCACAGAAAAACAATTGATCATCTTGTCTCACTTCAATCATGGAGAGCTCGATAGGAAACTCCCGATTATTTTTATCAACCGCTACTAATTCCCTTATTTTATTTAAAGCTGGGCCCTTTCCAGTTTCATGAAAATGATGCATACCTTTTTCGTGTTCAAGGCGTAAATAAGAAGGAACTATCGTATCAGTTAAACGTTTCCCCCTGATCTCCTTCTCTGCCCAGCCAAATATTTTTTCTGCTTGTGGGTTCCAAAAAGTGATTTCGGCCTTATCGTTGATAATAATAATAGCATCAAGCGCCGAATTCATAATTAGCCGATTGGTCTTCTCACTCTTTTCTATAGCTACCTGTGCTTTTTTACTAGCAGTAATGTCACGGTAACTCCAAAAATGACCCTTGTATTTCTTTTCCAAAAAAATGGGAATATAATCTCTTTCAAATATTCTACCATCAGCCAATTCAATTAATTCATCACTAACTAATTTTCTTACAGCCAATATTTCCTGAATGCGTTTTGTAAAATGTTCGGGATCTTTAAATAACCCTTTAGACTGCTCTGCACTTTCACTGCAATCGGCTCCTACCAAACTCTGTGGAGGAACTGGGATATGAAATAAATCGCAGAAATGTTGATTGGTAAAAACGATATGCCGATTTTCATCTTCCAATAAAATGGCACTCTGCATATTAGTAATAAGGGAACTAAAAATTAATTCAGCTTCCTTTCGTTTATTCACTTGCTGGTTCAGGTAACGAACAATCATTAGCAAATCATCCGATTCTGTATTTTTTTCTATACCTGTTATTGTACCAATGGCCTTTTTGATTCTTTCAATAGATATTTTTTTAATGCCAATCTCTGATTTCAATTGCTGATTCAATTCAACATATTCCTCCTCACTTATTTTAAATGCTCTTTCTGCAAGTTCTTTGTCACGTTCAAATGCATTATAGGAATCATTAATAACTGTCAATAATTTATCCAGCACAGGGTCATCCTGTAAATTGATAGGTAAGTATTTTTCTACCTGTTTTTTTAATAGCTTATGCACATTCATAAAAAGTAGTAATGGTCATAGTTTGATTGTGTAGTTGACAAATCTCCCCATCATTAAAAGGAGAAATTTCTCCATAAGAGTAAAAGCCTGCCAGTTTTGTACCATTGCCCAGCGTGTCCTGTACCGCCTCCACTTCTTCATCGATCCTTGAACCTAAAATTATTTTTCTTCCCACACAGCTTACCAATAAGGCAAAAGCAGCCTTTTCATTATATTGTTGCACTGTATTTAAGGCAGCCTGTGCAGCAGCTCCTGTTATCTTATCAAAATTAGCTTTCATAAACCGAACCTTTGCTCCCTGTGGAATATCCCCCGCAAAAGTCATGCTGTGCTTTTCTCTGTCGATGGAAAGAATCGTTCTAACCACAGGCTCAGTTGTACCGGGAATAATAACGGACAAGGGAAAAAGAAAAGCTGAACCGGGTAATTGATTAGCTTCTGGCCCCAGGTACTTGATATATAAAGCCAATGCACTCTTATTATCAATTTCATATAATACATTCCCTGACGAGCGAGTTACTTCCCTTTCTGGTCCAAAACTATCCCAGCCTCCCTGAGACCCATGTTTTATTTTTATTTTATTGCCATAGAATCCTATTGCCACAATATTTCCTTCTGCAGCTGTGCCATTTAATCCAACAAGGGTAGATGTAAAATGTGTTCCATCACCCGCCAAACCACCGGATATGAATACACGATTATCTACGGCCGTATTCAAACCCTTTACCAATTCGCTTCCATTAACCAAACTCCCATCTGAAAAAACTACTATTCCGGAGAGGTCTTTTTTGGATAATTGCTGAATCAAGGCTAGTGCCGCATCAAAACTATTTTTATAATCACGAATATTAACAGTGGCTGTTGCAATAGGCGTATTTGAAAATTTCATGGCAGCAACAATCAGGCTATTGTCCATCACCATATCTCTACAAATTTCTCCAGCGGTACTACAAAGCGTAATAGCAGCAATGGGAAATTGAGCTTTTAATTTTCCATAAATTGCTGCATCCTGAAGCAGAGATTTGGCTGCAAAACAAAGCACCAAATTCGAATCTTTCATTTCGTTGATGGGAATAGCATCACTAGAAATCCATTTATGATCCTTAAATTCATATAAAGCAGTTTTCATAGAAGGTAGTTAGGGTTTAAAAATGCTGCATAAAAGAATTGCTTGCTTATACTGCAATTTCCTTTTGCTGCAACATTTTGTATATAGTGCTTTTACCGATATCCAATTTTTCTGCAGTTGTCATAACGTCGTTGCCATATTTATTAAGGAAGTGCTTTACAATTTCACAAGTATATTGCCGTAGCGTTTTCTCCTCTGTAATAAAAGTATTGTCTGACTTGGTAGCAGTATAATTGATATCATCAGCAACTATTTCAATTCCATTACACATTACAGCGGCTAAATCTATCATGGCTTTTAATTCACGTACATTTCCAGGATAATTATAGCGCATTAGTTTTTCTTTGGCACAAGAAGACAATTGTATATTGCCCATTTTGTTTTCTTTCGAAAACTCATCCAGAAAATAACGGGTTAAAATTAATATATCATTTCCCCGCTCCCTTAAAGGCGGCAATTCAATTGGCAGGCCGATAATTCGATAATACAGGTCTTCCCTAAAATGACCATTCTTCACTTCTTCAGAAAGGTTTTTATTGGTTGCAACTATCAACCTTACATCCAGCTTTACATTTTCGTTTCCACCTACCCGTATCACTTCCCTTTCCTGCAATACCCGAAGTAATTTACTTTGTAAACTAAGGTCCAATTCTGCAATCTCATCCAAAAAAATGGTGCCTCCATTGGCCTCTTCAAATTTTCCAATTTTACGGGTTGCTGCGCCAGTAAATGAACCTTTTTCATGACCAAATAATTCGCTCTCTATTAGTTCACGTGGAATAGCAGCCATATTCACTGCTACAAAATTTTTCTTTTTGCGATCACTATTATAATGTATACCCTTGGCAACTACTTCTTTCCCTGTACCAGTTTCACCAGTTATAGAAACATTGATATTGGTCCTGGCTGCCTTATCCATCAAATTAAATATTTTTTGAAGGGCAGGGCTTTGACCTTTAATACTCTTTTCAAAAGAAAATTTTTGGCCTAATTCTTCCTTAAGGTATTCAACTTCTTTTCTTAGTTTACTGGTCTCCCGAATTTTGATAATCGCATTCCAAAGCAGGTCTTTGGTATTATCATCCTTAATAAGATAATCATTCACTCCCATTTTTAGCATATTGACAGCTACCGATATCTCATCTTGTCCGCTAATCATTACCGTAGGAATATTGCTGTCAAAAGCTTTTATTTTTTGAAATAGCACATCCCCGGTAAAATCCGGCAATGTAAAATCAATAGTAATCAAGTCGGGCTTTTTGTACAACTGAGCCAAACAGTCTTTACCATTGGTAAAACGACTAATACTGTAATCGGGATTGAGCGATAGGTGGTACTCAAGGATTTCGCCATACCATGGGTCATCCTCTACAATAAAGATTTTATAAGGTGCCATAGGGTTGTTAGTTAGTACCATAACGCATTATTTGTTTCCAAATTGTGGACTTTTCCAAAAAATATAATTTTTTTTAAAAAAAAATCATATCTCCTTTCTATTTTCAGAAATAAGTGCTTAGGGGCTTTCCCAAAAAATTACTGGTTATGGAGTGTTAAATATTCTAAACTAAATACCTTTTGCTACAGCAAACTAATTGATCAATAGAACTTTACAGAAAATTACTACAGCATTTTTAAATAAATATGGATAAATGCCTGTTCTCCAAAAAATGAATCATTTTTGAAATAATACCATCATCATCTTTCTTCATAAAAAGCTGTAGGTGTTTTTAGGTGGGCTAAATCGGAATTCAGTAATGATAATTGCGGTATCTCCGAAAGACTTGATTTGACTGATATTTTTTTATTGGTTTTTCGAATTTTATTAAAGAGATATCGGTACTTTTTGGCAATTAATTCCCAAGTATACCTACGACCTGCAATTTCTTTCATTTGCATACCCCGCGCCTTCAATTCACCCAAGCGGGTGCTTTCAATAATATTAATAAGTTCGTCTACACTTTTAAAATAAAGTGCTTTGTTCTCAGTAGTGGTTCTATTATACATAACATCAAATGCCACAATGGGAAGGCCCAAATACATGGCTTCCACGAGCGAAGGATTAGTGCCTCCCGCACCATGCCCATGTACATATAACAAAGCATTGCCCCTTAAGGTATCCAAAACCTGCTGATTATAAATGGAATCTAATAAAACCAGGTTAGGCCTTGAACTATATTTCTCACGCAGTCCTATTCCATATTCACTGTTGTCCCAATTGCCAATTATTACAATTGTATAATTAGGCATTTTTGAAAAGGCCTCCAATATCAAGTGGATATTATTGGCTGCTTCAATTCTACATACCGTAAAAGCATATGGTTTTGATAGAAAAGGATATGCTTTTTTGTCAGCTGCACTTGGCTTTGTAGCAATAGTATGATTGGCTCCATACTCAATAATATTACTCAATGTGCCATATTTTAATGCAGTATAATCCTGTATTGTTTCATTATCGGAAATATCGGCATGAGAATACTTGACCGCAATTTTTTCGGCCCACTTTAAATATCCAGTTACAATCCGGTTACTATGCACCCGTCTCCATTCTAATCCATCGATGGAAACAATAATCTTCTTATTGGTAAAAAATTTTACAAATGGCAGAACCCATGCCCCCGATACGCCCATGATCATTAAAATATCGGCATAAAAAAGTGCGTGAAGAATGGAAAAAGTATCGTAAAAAAAACCTTGCAGCCCATTGGCATCCCAAGAAAAATATTTCAATCGGGCGCCGAGGTAATTTTTTTTACGGGCCGTTTTGGCATAATGTTTTTTGGAACAATAAATGGTAAAATCATACTGATTTCCCAGTTGACGTACCAGGTGCTCTGTCAATGTTTCAAAGCCACCATACTGCGATGGAATACCCACAGTGCCAATCATCGCTATTTTTGCCTTTGATGCCATTATTCTTTTTCTAATCAATTTCCAACACTGTGCCAAAATTGAAACCCTTATCCAGACAGCATTTCAAAGGTTTTGAAAGTTTTTTATTTCCATATTTTGGAAGTTTTTCTCAATTCGCTCAAGCAATTCTCAGTAGCTAATATTTTTATTTGCTGCCGACATCTTTCTGCCTGTAAATCTTACAACGGTAGATCAATTTTCGAAAATTCATTTAGTAAGAATTAGTGCAGCTTAGCAGCTGTTACCTCCAACCTTAACTATATAAGTTTTGGGGAGCAGGATACTAATTCTTTCCCTATTTTGGAATATACTCCTTATAATAGAGTCGATTTGCTTGCCAACTATTTATATCAAGCTAATTATCAGACAGATACAAAACTGGCATTGGATTAGTATTCTTCCCCTAAACAATACTATTATGAAAAGACAATTCAACAAACAGGTTTTCATTGTAGATGATGACCCATTTTGGACGGCCGTGCTAACACAAATACTTACAGATATTGGGTTTACGAATATCCGTTGCTTTTCGAATGGCACAGATTGCATCAACAACCTTTCCTTAAATCCTAATTTGGTTTTCCTGGATTATCAAATGGATGATATGGATGGAATAAAAGTGCTGCAAAAAATCAAAGCTTATAATACTGAAATACTGGTGGTTTTCTGTACTGATCACAATGTTTTGCGCGTGGCAGTGAATGCTATGAAAAATGGCTCCCACGATTATATTTTGAAATCTACTTCCAACGGACAGGCACTTGCAGATAATATTAAAACCTTTATTGATAATTTGGTGTTTTCAGAAAAAGTGTTTTAATACTATAATATGCCTTTTACCTTTGCGCACCCAGCGCTGGCCATACCGCTAAAAAAAATAAATGCAAGTTTTTCTTTAACGGGTCTTATTGTGGGCAGTATGGTGCCTGATTTTGAGAATTTTTTTCAATTGAATGAATCCAGCCATATTGGCCATCATATGCCAGGCATATTGTTATTAGATATTCCAATGGGGTTACTAGTTTGCTTTTTGTTTCACCATTTTATAAAATGGTATTTTATCAATAATCTACCTGATTGGCTTCGTAACCGTTTTCAACAATACCTTTCATTTCAATGGAGCGGTTTTTCTATAAAACAAAGCGCGATGCTTCTTTTATCTTTATTAACTGGTACGCTGTTGCACCTTTTTTGGGATGGCTTTACCCATGATGATGGAATTTTTGTTTTGCTTTTTCCCATACTATCAATGGAGATTCATTTATTCCAGCTTAGTATTCCCATTCATTTTTTATTACAAATTGTTTCAAGCCTGCTTGGTATTTGGGTACTGTACAAAATGATTGCCTATTTACCAGTACAAAAGGATGCACGATTATATTTAAAAAGTAATACTTACTACTGGCCTTCCATCGCCTCAATTGTATGTAGCATTTTGCTCCTAAGAATTTATTGCTGGCCAGCTCATAATACTAAACTGAGTCTTATAAAAGCAAGTATCGGTGCTGGAATGTATGCCTTGATAATTGTTTCGATTTTGTATACCTACTATTTCAAAAAACCAATAGGTTCGAAATTTGAATAAACCGAAGCGCGAAAATAGTAACCCTAATAAGTTCCCAAATGAGACCTACTTATTGCAAAAAAGAAAATATTACACAGACCACTCTTTTCAAGATGGTTCTTTGTCATTTGATTGGATTTACCTGTTTTACTGCAAATGCACAACAACCACCATTTATTGTAGAACCTGCAGTATATCTAATTGATGGATCCGTTGCACCCTATAATGCAGTTCATCCTGGCGATACCATTTTTTTAAGAGGCGGTAACAGGGATAAACTTTTAATCAGGAATTTTACGGGTTCTTCAAGCCAACCCATTTATTTTGCAAACAAAGACACTGTTGTATCCATTAATACAGATAGTTATTATGGACTTTCCATAAACAATTGCAAATATATTCGCATCACTGGTCAGGGAACAAAACAGCATTTTTATGGCATTCAAATTAAAAGAGTAGCCGACGGATCAGGCATTGGAATTGGTGGTGGTAGTTCGGATTTCGAAATAGATCATTTATCAATTGAAAATTGTCATATCGGTGGTATCTATGCGAAAACAGATCCCGATTGTTCCTTTCTGGTATCAAGAGAAAAATTTACTCAATTCAATACCAGCATACACGACAACTATATTGCAAGGGTAGGCGACGAAGGCATGTATATCGGCAGTTCGCAATACCTGGGACAGCATTTAACTTGTAATGGAAAAGATACAATTGTATTGCCCCCCATTTTAGACAAAGTGAGTATTTATAATAATATCGTTGAATATACAGGATGGGATGGTATACAGGTAAGTTCTGCTCCATTGCATTGTAATATTTATAATAACACGGTAGCCTTCGATAGCCAATCTGAAACGCCTAATCAAATGTCGGGCATATTAATGGGAGGAGGATCTAAATGTAATTGTTATAATAACCTTATCAGCAATGGCAAGGGCGATGGCATTGAAGACCATGGATTAGGGGGAAATATCATTTACAATAATATTATTGTGAATGCTGGGGCCAATTACCTGCCCTATGATCGTACACAAATGAAGTATGGTATTTTTTTATCGGATGTGTCTGTTATGAAAGACTCTTCCTTTTACATTTATTTTAATGATATCATCCAGCCCAAATCGGATGGCATCAGAATACAAAGCGTTAAAAGTAAAAACAATGAAATCGCATCTAACCTGATAATTGATCCGGGTAATTATTTATACTATGAACAAGGCAACACTTCTTTTCGTGGAAAGGATGCTTATATCATGATCCCCAATTCAATTACGGATGTTCAAATCAAAAACAATTTTTTCTCTCGAAATATTATTAATGCCGGTATATCAAACATTGATTATACCGTACTTCCGGGTTCTCCGCTGATTAACCATGCCTATCCTGCAATTCCATGGTTGTCGATTGATTTTAGAAATCACCGCAGACCATGTGGCGGACTATTTGATATTGGCGCAATGGAATTTGATACCGGTATTGATTCACTTCAACATAGTTATGAATTATCGGCTACTGTTTTCCCTAACCCTGTTCATTCTACACTTACTATCAGACATATGGCCGTTGATCTTTCAAAAACAGTTTGTATGGTTTATAAGATCACCGGAGAATTAATTATGCAAAGCAATATTGATGTGATAGCGCCCGGATGGCAAGATATACTGTTAAAAGTAGATGCTCTATCCCCAGGCGTTTATATTTATTCCGTTCGCAATGGGACTGATGTCCGTAATGGGAAATTTATAAAAATATAAACCTGGAATAAATGAATTTTAATTAGCCCGCTTCGCACGTTCCCAATTAACTGATTGTGCTTTCTTCATATACCTGAAAAAGCCCAATACGACCGACAAATTCATGATGAAAAAATAATAAGGAACAAAAAGTATCTTAATCCGCGTCGACCTGTTTTCAAGAAACCAACCGGTTAAAGCAGCCATATAGAATAATATTTGTAATCCAAATAGCACATTATAGATTCCTAATTCGAATAGGCCTTCTTGATAAGCTAGCAAAAATCCTACTGGTATCAATACAATTAAACAAAGCGGTGTAAGCGTCCAACGCAAAACACGGTGAGAGATGTATTGAAAAGAGAGTCGTCCATATTTGAAAATATTTAATAAAGACCTCAATCTTACTACCGACTGAATACCACCTGCCGATATCCTGATCTTTCGTTTCAATTCTTCTTTTACATTAGCAGAGGCTGTTTCAATGGCGTAAGCCTCTGGGTCATATTGAATCGTATATCCTTCCTGTGCTACCCTGAGCGAAATAATAAAATCATCGAGCAGGGTATCTTTCTCCACTTCTCTGTACAAATTTGTTCTGATGGCAAATAATTCTCCTGCTGCTCCCACCACAGAATACCATTCTGCATCCCATTTTTTTAAAGCAGATTCATATTTCCAATACAAACCTTCTCCGGCACCAGATGCCACATCTGTCTCTTTACTAAAAATTCTTTTTTCGCCCGATACACAACCCACTGTGGGTGTATTGAATAATTGCACAATTCTTTTGATAGATTCTTTCCCCAACATCGTATTGGCATCACTAAAAATAACGATGGGTGTTTGTACAAATTTCATTCCCCTATTCATCGCGCTTATCTTACCATTGCGTTCAGGCAAATGATGTACAGTTACTCCATTATAAGTTTTCAATAATTCAGGCGTGCCATCATCCGACCCGTCTGTTACCCACATTATATTTAATTTATTACTGGGATAATCCAATTCCAATGTATTCTTCATCTTTGCTGCCACATAATCTTTTTCGTTATAGGCAGCAATGAATAGGGTTACTTCGGGCTCAAAAGATGGATTGATGATGGCGGGCTTTGACAATTTTAGAATCCGCCTTATTTTAATGATGGCATACAATAAGATGCCATAACCGATATAGGTATAGAATACGATAAATATCAATATCCAAAAAAACACCGCTAAGACAGTCATATAATATAGATTTAATTCTTTTTTAAATTGAGTATTTCTTTGCCGATGGCCTGATAAATCTTCAACACATCTGCTGCCATTGCCTTCCAGGAAAATTTTGCAGATTGTTTGAATCCCGATTGAATTAATTTATCACGCATCGATTCATCCTTATACAATACTACCATTGCAGCCGTCATCTCCGCAGGTTCATAAGGATTAATAATCATGGCTGCTTCGCCAGCTACTTCAGGCATAGAAGAAGTATTAGAGGTAATTACAGGCACCCCACATGCCATCGCCTCCAACATAGGAATACCAAAACTTTCTCGTAGCGATGGATATAAAAAAATATGACTCTGACTATAAATAGCAGGCAAATCGGTATTGACAACATAGCCTGTCAACACAATCCGCTCAATCAATTGACTATCGCCTATTTCAAGCAAGAGCTTTTCTAATTCTTTTTGGTCATAATCAAGCATGACCAACTTATAATCAGTGCCTGTCTGTTTTATAAAATCAGAAAAAGCCTTGAGTGTTCCCTTGGTATTTTTCTTTGGATCGGTATTGCCAAGGAAAAAGAAAAAATGATCAGGTAGTTGATACAATTTTTTAACCCTTGCTAATTCAGCTTCATCCTTCACCGGTTTAAAATATTGACTCACCCCATTATATACGGCGGTTAAATGCTGGTCGCCCTGCATGCCAAAGAATTCACCAATCCTGTTTTTTTCAAAATGAGAAACCGTGATTATTTTCTTACTTTTTTTTACCACGCGGGGTACAACTAATTTTCGATAGAGATTGCCAAACTTTTGATATGGAGTTGCCGTGCCTGTTAGAATTTTAAGATAACTGCTCTCCATGTAAATAATATCATGAAGGGTTAATACCAAGGGTATCTTTCCATTTATTGGTGCGGTATTACTAGTGCAATGCAAGATATCGAGGCCTGCTGCCCTCGCAGCTCTTGGTAATGCAAACTGCTCCCACATTGGATAAGAGCCCCCTTCAAGTTGTATAATTTTAAAATTGGATGTTTCCTTCAATACCGAATTGTCTTCATCAGGCTTTACAAAAATGAAATATTCATTTTCATGATCCAACTCTTGAAGATTACGAATCAATTCAAGCGCCACCATGTCCATACCATGTTTCTTCTTTCTGAAAAGCCTTTGTCCTTCAATACCTATTTTCATAAATTATTTTATTTAATTATGAACAGTTGCTTAATGAAACCCTTAGTAATCATTATTATAAAATGTCATTTTCCAATCAATAGTTTTCTAATCCTATTATACACCACTACTTCCAATACATAAGAAAACAAAATCATCAACACGATATATAAACCATATTCTATTACTTTATTTGGAATAAAATTTAGGTAAGTTGCTTCTATTACTAGATAGTGATGGGATATATATATTACATAAGAACAGGGTGCCAGGTATTTAAAAATACCAAAGACAGAATTGAATCCAATCCAATGCCAGTTTTTCCAGATAACTGCTCCAAACATTACCATGATGGCAAAAACAAAATGCCTCAATTCAATGAATGGATAAGCTACCAAAGGATAGCTGTAAACCTTTGTATAAGAAAAGTGAATATATAAGTTTAAAGCAAGTAAGGCGATGACAGCTCCCAATACAAACGCATAAGGCATGATTGATTTGATCGTAATGCGTTCCCCCTTTAAATAACTGTCTGCAAAACGAACGCCAATCCACCAAATTGCGAAGTACATCATCAATCGATTCACAATAAAAGGATATAGGATATATGAGGCAGCTGCCAGAATCACCATTATATTTACCCACCGATTGAGCTGTTCTTTTTTTACATAGGTTGCCAGCACAAAGAAAAGCATATAAAACCACCACTCATAAGACAAAGACCAAAGCACTCCATTGCCCATATAGGCTGCGGAAATAACATTGGGCTTTTGAGATATCACATCCTGCAACATGAAAATATTTCCGAGCAATGTTCGCCACTCAGGAGAAGCCAAGCCTCCTTCACTATAACATTTAATCAAATAACCTAAAAGAAAAATAAAGAAAAGTGGGATATACAATCGAATGAATCGTCTTATAAAATAATATTTAAAAGATTTATCAACAGATCTTTCATAAGTATATTTTATTACAAATCCCGATAAGGCAAAAAATACAATTACTGCCTCCGGACCAAAACGAAACAAGGCCCCTACATTAATGCCCAATAAATAAATTTTTTGTGGAAGAGCATGAAACAATACAACATACAATGCAGCAAATCCTCTAACGGCCTCTAGCTTTTCTAATCTGTTTTTTTTCATTGGTTATAAATTGAATAGTACTGATTTAATACCTATCCGTAGCTACTAAGTACTGGCGGTATGTTTAGTATGTATAAATTTTTTATTGGCTCCTTTGATTCTTAACAATGATAAAAGCATCATAAACATTCCCCTGGGCAGGCTCAATATAGCACGCATTGTTTTTGCAGTATAAAAAGAACGAGGCACCGAAAATAGAAAAGATAATATACAGGCTGCCAGTACGATTAACCAACTACTGGTTAGCATTATATCAGTATAAAATAAATAGTTAGTTACAATAAATCCTATTCCCAAAAGCAATACAGCTCCTAGCAACAATATCCTAGGTGGCTGTATAAACTGAATAGCTTTGTCAAAATAATCTACATTTCCTTTTATTAAAAGTGCTTTGAGTGCAGACAGAAAATCTTTTCTGAAATAATGAAATTGTGCCGATAACCAACGCCTTCGCTGATTACCAAAAACATCGGCCTTTTGTACTTTTTCATCATACACAATGGCATCATTCAAATAAACAATGGTATGTCCTTCCGATAACATTTTCAATTCTATCTCCTTATCAAAACCACCAACAGCGGTTACGGTTGACATCAATGATTTAAAATAATCGTACTTAAATGCCATGCCAGAACCAATGATCGCAGATGAAAGTCCCAACACCCGATGCCCCTTCCTGAAAATATTATTATTGATTTCTTCACTAATGGCATCTAATACTGCCCATGAATTATTCATATTTTTTGCAGTCCGGTGCCCTTGGATGGCAATATAACCTTCAGCAAAGGCGGCATTAATTTTTTGCAGAAAATCTTTTGCCATGAGATTATCTGCATCTAGTACAACAGCAATTTCATAATTATCCGTTAATGCAGCCATTCCTTTATTCAAGGCTTTGGACTTCGTGCTTTTTTCGAAGCTAACCTCAATCAATTTTACGGGCAATGCCTTTAAGCCCTCAAGTGTATTGGCTTGAAATGAGTCAGCAATGATGACTACATCAAATAAGTCTTTGGGGTAATCTTGCTCTAAGGCCGATTTGGCTACTTCCAGTATTACTTCGTCCTCCTGATACCCGGGTATGAGCACCGCTATCTTATTTAATTTTTCCGCAGTTGGATATTTTCTTTGTTTATAAAACAATCCCGCAGTTGAAAATATAAATATGTATAAGGTTGCTAAGCCTAATAGGACCAGTAGTATAATTTGTAGCACTTGATAAACTAGCATAAAACTCAATTTGTTGATAGCAGGGTAAATAATTTATTTTACTTTTTCATTTTCCTGATTTTGTTCCGCACTTTGAGTGCATACTTACGCAGGAATGGAAGGTATTTACCACTCTTTAGGTTATACATAAAAGATTCCGCATCAAAAATCATTTCAAAATTTTCGGTACACAATACCGGCTTTTTTGAAATGCGATTTATTTCTAATGCCTGTGAAAGTTCACTTTCAATAAAAAGTACATAGGGCTTCGACATATAGGCTTTTGCTTTATGACCTGCGTGGTTGTTCGCTTTTTGCCTGGCTGCCATATCAGGCAAATCAAGCATGATTAACTCATTGTATTTTACATTATGATTTTTTAACCAGATTTCGGTTTCCTTGCGGTATTTTTCCAAGCGAGAGGTAACAATAGTACCTATTTTACTACCTGGAATAAATAATGGTGGAGCATTCAAAACAAAGTCGGTGTATTTTTCTCCGTCATCATTTTGCTCGGGCATTGGATCAACACAAAGCACGCCATCAATATCAAAACATGCTTTTTCCAAGGAAGTATGATTTAATATATTCCATTGAAAGTACCTGGGCAATGGCACTACTTCAAAATAATAATCTACTACCTTTTCTTTACCGGGAATAACATAGACAGCACAGTATTTAATATCAAACTGATCTGCCAATCCTTTTAAACTTTCTTTACACTCCTGCAAAGCAGCACCAGAAGCAACACTATCATCGACCACCAATATTTTTTTAAATTGCTTCATATCAAAAAACTGGCTCCTGGCTCCAGCCTTGTAAATATGTCCATTCAAAAAAGAATGAATATCGGTATAGGGTCGATTAAGGTAAAGTGCCAATAGATTAGCAGGCAACATACCACTTCTAGGCACGCCTACGATTAAATCAAAATCACGCGGGATAATATTTAATCTTTTTAAAATGATACTATTCATATCACTAATGTTCCTATAATACATAAAATTTATTTTAAGTGTTGCTGAATATATTTATAAATCATGGCTACATTATTTTCCCAGGAATGTGATCTGGCAAAACGAATGCGACCCAATCTTTTTTCTTCATTGTTTTCGCTCAATGCTTTTTCAACAGCCGCTTGATAGGCTTCTAAGTTGGCGCATAAATAAACGTGCTCTCTAAATAGTTCCATCGTATCGGTGGTAGTAGCAATGACTGGTTTACCCATGGCCAGATATTCATCTACCTTTCTTGGATAATTACCGATGGTGATTTCATTAATCAGTTGAGGATTTAAACAGATATCCAAGGCTGCCATATACTCAGGTACCTGCAGTTTGGGAATGCTTCCGGTAAAATATACATTTTGCAAAGAATGCATTGCGTGATTAGCAAACACTTTATCCTGACTGCCTATCATCACAAATGAATAGGTGGGTTTGCTTTTTGCCAATTCATACAATAAATCTGCATCAAGACGCATACTATTGATATCTCCGATATATCCTATTCGGGGCGATGGAATAACTTGCAGTGGCGCAGGAATAGGAAAAACAGAATCGGGATTATAGGCAGACAAATCAACTCCTTGCCCTACATCATAACTATTGGCATTGAAATGTTTTGCATAATTGGCCAGTTGTGGTGAATTGCAAACGACAAGATCACTTTTTGTAATAATTTTTGGCTCTAAGCGAACAGCGTGTTTTTTCCAATAAGCATAGGGTTGCACATTGTCTCTGCGATAATACACCGATAACAAGGGTTTCAAAAAATCTTTGGAATAAAAACTACGATAGATATCATTATCGATAAAATGAATCGGATTAGTAAAACCCAAACTTGTTGCTATCTTTTTCGCATAGGTAAATATTTTTTTATTATTCAGCCTATTGAAAAAATCAAATAAAAAACCATCTGGCAATCCATTCACCGACCAGATATAAAAAGGAAGGTCAAGCACCCAGCAATTTTCCGATATTTTACGCAAGGGTTCTTTTCTTTTTTTCAATACCTCCAGGCGATGCGCATTTTCCGGGGTGGGTTTGTTTCGCAACATGGTCATCATATCCAAGGGACTATTTACATATAGCACCCTGTTATGCAATGACATTTCTTTTGCAATATCAATGGCATTAGAACCAATGGGAATGTCCCATGATTGTAGACCCGTGATAATAAAATCTTTGCCTTTCATTTGATTAGTTTTTACGTTTATTCTTTTACGGTAGTATATTCTGGAACGGTTTCTGCCGGCGTATCAAAAACGTCTGAATTCAGCATCAATGCCATGCAAACGTATATCAGCATTCCAGTAGGCATCGCCCCTAATACTGCATTACCATAGGAAGCCACCATAACTCCAGCCATCCCTGCTATCAATGCCGACATTTTCATTTTAAGCATTGGGTCTCGAATCCTGAACATCACTTTATACCCTCCACGTATTATAGCATAAAAGAGTATGAATAAATGCAGCAGGAGTCCAACAATACCCTGTTCTACCCAAATCAATACATACCAGCTATCTGTAGCCACTTGAGAAAGAAATGCATTGGGCAGGTATTTTTGCGCTTTAACGCCACCATGACCAATGCCACCGCCGAATGGCCGGGAGGCCAGGTATTTTTTTAATAATTTTTGATTATCGAGTCTTACTTGTAAAGAAGCATCATTGGGGTCAAAAGCGGTTCTCATTCTACGAATCTGATCATTGCCTTGTCCAATGGTTGTGAACCTAAAAAAAATAAAGACCAATGCTAATAATCCAACACCGTAACTTAATACTCGAAGATTTTTTCTAAGCACAAAATATACCATGAAGCCCGCTAATGGAATGCTGATAGCACCACGGGTACCTGAGATGATCATTCCATAAAATCCCAGCACAGCTACGATGATAAAAAATAATTTAGGTTTCCATTCTTTTTGCGACATAGCATAAATAGTAGCCACCACTGCCGAAAAAGCTTGGTTGCCACCAAATTGTCCTGCATCACTCATGAAAGAAAATACCCTCAGCTTTCCAAATAAAATATGCGTTTTATAGTTCCCTTCATTCAACCATGCCTGCTCAGCACCATCAAGCCCAATTTTCAATTGCATAATCCCTTTTAAAGACGCCAGTATAGAAAAAGTGCCCCAGACATAGAGAAAAAAATCAAGTTTTCGGTGACTAGTAATAAGTAGTAATGTTAAAGGAACCAACAAAATCATATATAAGGAAACACCTCTACCCGAAAACCAAGCTGCTGTACTATGGGCTTCGGGGTTCACCAATTGAAACAAAGAGTATCCAAACCAGATAGCCGATAGCATCGTAATATCTTTATTAGCAGGAGACCAATCAATTCTTTCCTTGAAGCGGTTCATGAACAAAGCCAGATAAGTAAGAATTAGTAAGGCATCCAAACCCAATCCTACCTGTAGGTCTTTTACATATCTTCCTATGCCAATCAATAAAAAACTTAAAGCAATGGCAGTATAGAAACCAAGAATTGGTTTGGTGAATAACACATATGCATACACTAACATAAACATAAGGGCAAATAAAACGCCTACACCCATTAGTTGCATTTTAGTCAACATAAATCCAGCTACTGCTACCAGAATGAGTAGCAGTAAAACAAACCCGGGTTTAGCCAAACGGGCTGAGCCGGAATTATTTTCAAATGGATGTATGTTAGTGTCTAACATGATTAGCTTGACTATGTTTTAAACTTTCATGGCTCCGGTATATCGGCTCTGCATGAGTTTGGTATAAATGGATTTATAAAATTTTATTCCTTGTGTAAAAATCTCTTTGAAATGAAGGGTTAATTCTTTGTTCAAGAAAAACATACCCACCCAAATACCTAAAATGGTAAACAGAATAGAAGAAACAGCTACCAGTATTAATGACTTGAAAATAAAAATAGAAACCAAATCGCCTGCGATATTGGCAACAACCATAAAGAATACCTTCAGTGCATTGATATTGGGTTTGTTGATACTATCCAATCCAATACCAGTCATGCGATCGATAGGCAATAACAATCCATATAAAGAAAATACCCGCACAATGCTTACTGCATTAAATCCTGATACAGGATCTGCTTGCAAATATTGTTTGCCTGCTAAAAAGAAAACAAAAAAGTCTGCAAACACAAAAGTGAAGAGACTAATAAAAATAAATAAATAGGTAAGTGCTCCTGAATAGGTATAAAACAAATTTCTTACCTCATCTATTTTACCATGTAAGCTGGCTTTCGACATTTTTGGAAATGCAGTGGCAACAAAACTTCTTAAAGGTATCTGTTGTAATTCTGTAAGTTTAAGCGGAATACTGTATAATGCAACTGCAGCATTACCAAGCGGACTAAGACTGATAATAATAGTATCTGCGCTGCGCAAGAGATTGGTGCCAATCAGGGTAAAAGTGGTGTACTTGCCAAAATGCAGCAGGGTTTTATTTGTGTGTGATGTAGCTTTTCGAATATATTTTAATCCATCCCATCCCATCAGCATGCTCACCAAGGAGGTGATGGCATTTATCACCAACATGGTGATGACCAATTCAAATAAGGCCCATTTTAAAAAATAATAATTCAACAACAACACAATGAAAAAACCAACACTGTTGATGGCTTTTAGTATCAGTATCTTCCCGTATTTTCTGTCTGCCTGCAACACAACAAGTGCATTGTTCCAGGGCAAATTAATGAATGCCAATAAGGGATACCATGTAAAAAAAAGTCCGTACCCAGATTGCTGAATGGATTTATAAAAAATAAGGTTGATTACAATCAATAATCCTGCAATTGCAGTGGTGGCAACCAGTCCAATCAAAGCATTGGATCCCATGAATTGAATCCGGCTATTTTCATCTGCCCCTGATAAATATCGAATTAAGCCTGTATTGGTAATGCCGAATCGAAACATTTCTACAAATGAACCAGCAGCAATAAATAAAACCCATTGACCAAACATATCTAGGTTAAGACTACGTGCCAGTAATGCAAATCCAGAGAGGCCAAAAAATGCAATGAGTAAGTTCCCTGCCAAGGAAAGGAAATTATCTTCACGCACAATTTTTGTAAGCTTCTTCTTCAATTTGCAATGATTTAAATTTGTGGTTTAGAGAAGAATTGTAGTCTTAGCAGGTATTTAATTTTTTTCCTGAAAGCGCTTGATTTTTTTGGCAGTTCTCCCACCACAGATTCTAATTGCTTAAGCTCTACTCCATTTATCAAACAATTCATTGTTGATCCTGCAAGTGGTAAGAGTCCATTTAAAGCAGCTTGGTCAGCTTCTGACCATAATCTATTAGAGCGGCAAACAAGTATTGACAAATCTGCCTGCGCTACCAGGTCTGCAGGATAGTTATGATACAATAAAGCTGGCAACTCGATGAATACATAATCCGGAACAAAGGATAACTGAATATTGTTTAAAGCCAGCACCTCTTCATAATTTTTTGCTTTAAAAAAGGCATCATTTATTTTGTATGAAAAATAACTGCCTTCGGGTAAATAGCCTGATGGATCGCACAGAAATGGACTATTAATATTGATGCGTGGATCCTGATAACCCAATAATCTATTAAGCAAGGGGAATCTTCTTTGTTTTTGAGCAGGTATTTTGTTTTGTAAATAATTCAAAACTAAAACCTTTTTTCCCTCCTGTGTAAGCTTCTTAGCAATATTACCTGCAATAATGGTCTTGCCTTCTTTGTCCATTGTGCTCAGGAGTAAAATTGTTTTTACCGCACTGGACGATTCATTTTTAGCTAAACATTGCTCTAATTGTTGAGTAGCAATTTCAAGCAACCTATTTTGAATGAATAACAAATTAATAGAACCCGGATTCAGTAATATCTTTGGTAACATACCCAATGCAGGCATTTTTAAAATCTTCACAGCCCTTTTCGCATTCTTCAAAGTATCATCCAAATACTCCATTGCTACGATGATACCTAATACTAAAATAAATCCAAGCAAGGCGGCTGCTATAACCAACACGCCCTTTTTATTGGGTATTGCCTGTAAGGGATAATAAGGAGGATCTACAGCTTTTAAATTAGCAGACAATTCATTGTCCTGCAATTTGAGTTTGGCTAGATTTAATCCATGCAGCAATTCCAAATAGCCTTGTTCCGAAACAGATATTTCTCTTTCAATCCTTTTAATATTGGCACCTGCCGGTGCATATATAGAATATTGTTGTTGAAAGTCTCTATTCCGTTGGTCCATCACTTTAAGCTTGGCCCTGAGATTCTCTGACTCTATCACATTATTGATCCATTCAGAAAGCACGGTGCTAACAGGCAAGCCATCCACTGTATTTTGATAAGTATATAAATCATCAACACTTTTTCTGATATCGTTTTTTAATACATCTGATTGCTTTTTTAATTGAGACATTTTTTTAATTGTCGCTTCATTCTGATCTGCTTCCGATGCAGTGGCAGCCAATTCATAGTTAATATCTCCTAATTGTTTACGCTTTTCTATTACACTATTGCTTTTTAACTGAACGAGTTGTTGCACATTTAATTTTTCCTCTAACCTCCTGGTAGCAGCTTCTGTTCCTGCCAATTGTGCTTTTTTATTATTGTAATCCACTTCCATATCTTCTTTCACCACCGCTACCGCTTTACTCTGCTCATAATAGTTGATAATATTATTGGACTTGTTAAAAGCCAGTAACTTATCTTCCGCATCTTTCAATTTTGCATTTGCTAAAACCAACTGCGATTCGAAATATTTAACAACAGCATCTGATCTGTTCTCTTTTATGTTTTTATAATTCTTGATACATACTTCATTGAAAATGGCAAGTGTTTGTTGACATATTCCAGGATCATCCACTTCGTAGGTTAGTTTTATTAAATCGCTATTCGCGATTCGCTCTGCTTTAATAGTAGAAATGGCCTTGATTGAATAATGATTGTCACTAAAGTTGAGTAGCTTGTAAACATAATTAGTATCACTACTCTTCATCAATCTGGTAAGATTTTCAACTGTTTTTTCATAATCCAACCGATTGATTGCAGCCGGAAATAAAGGGGATGGCTCTGGTATAGTTGAATTGTTTTCAGCAAGGCTATCATTTTCATTTGCCTTTGATGTAGTATTAATTTTTATTTTTACGGTGTCTACTCTAACAGTATCGGGTTTACTACCATGCGCAACATAGGAATATAGGTAGGAAGGTATTTTAACCTTTAACTCTGCAAATAATTTGGGTGAAATAAATTTTGGATCACCAGCAGGTAATAGTAAGTGTTGACTCAGTAATCTGATAGCTACTTCTTCCTGTGTTTCTCTTGACTTAATAATATTTATTAAATTATCAAAAGCTGTATTGGTAGCAAAATAATTAAATGTTTTCTCCATTTCTATAGTAGAGCCAGTAGCCAATCCTGTATACAAAACAGTTTGTGATGTATATGAAGAACTGGATTTACGGGTCATAACAATTACCAGCACTGCCAATGTTACAGGCACTATAATCAATAGCACCAAGTGTTTCAGTATTAATCTTATCAGTTCAATTATTTTCATTATCGATTCTTTGAATTTGAGCTATTAAATGTAAACCCTGCAATTTCTTCGAGTATTTTCTTTGTAGAAATAAAATCAGACTGTGCAATTTCATAATCAGCTTGTATTCTGGCAGTCATATCAGCAATACGCACATACTCAGTAATAGGTATTAATCCATTTCGAAATTCTTTCTCTACCATATCCATATTTACTGTGGCACTACCCAAATTCTGTGCTTTGATTGACAATAATTTTTGTTTTAATAACAAATCCTGATACAAGCGAATCACTGCTTGTCGTATTTCATTTTCTTGCGCCTCAGCCATGCTTTTAGCTTGCAGCAATTCTGTCTTAGCCTGGTTAATCTGAGTTTTTCTGTTTACAACATCAAATACGGGCAGTTTTATATATACTCCTACTGCATAATTCAATTGTCTGGTGGTGATATTTGATAAACTATTGGTTACCCCATTGGTATTGGTAGAAAAAGCATCGATGGTACCATAACGGGTATCACCTTGCACACCCAAATTTCTTAACCAATAATTGCGCTGCATTTTTAAATTCAATTCTTTATTATCTATATCAAGATTGCGGTAACGCACCATCGCATTTTGCTTAAGCGCAGAATCTATCAAAATCTCTAAAGGAGGAAAAAGCATTTCTGCTTGTTTAGTGGTTGGTTCGCCTGTAGCTGGCGTTTGTGCTTTAAGTACATCTGTAAATAAAATAAGAATGCTTAAAAGAAGGATATTTTTGAAAAGGGATTTCATGCAAGTAAGTTTTTAAATTATACGGTGCTTTTTTGAAGCAATGCAGGGATGGTTCTTAAAATCAATTTGACATCATACCAAAAGGAATAATTATCACCACGGAAATGATCGGCATATTCATTGTCCAAACGCTTTCTCTCTTCCTCAGACATTTTACCACCCTTGCCTCTCAATTCAACCTGCCATAAACCGGTAATACCAGCTGGTGCCAGAAAACGTTTTGACAAAGTATCTACCGTGAGTAACTCCGCTTCATACACTGGTAAGGGCCGGTTGCCTACAATTGACATATCGCCTTTGAGTACATTGATGAGTTGAGGTAATTCATCAATACTGGTATTTCTAATAAATTTTCCTACTTTAGTAATACGGGGGTCATCTACTATTTTTACGAATGTTGAACTGCTTTTAGCCAACTCTTTCTTTTGAACACCATACCAATAATCGCAAATATGATGCGTATCAAAATAGATAAGTGGAGAACAGGTTTCACCATCTTTTAATTGGCTACACTTAGGACAAGGAAGATCAAAATCGATGGCAGATTTTTTGGATGCATCGTTGTACTGATTTTTTTCCTTGGCTAATTTTTTTAATAGCTCATCGGTACCAGAACGCATAGAGCGTAATTTGTAAAAATCAAAAGTCTTACGGCCAACTCTTTTTGCAGTATAATAAATTTTACCTTTTGATTCCAGGCGAATAGCCAAAATAATCAGCAATAAAAATGGAGCCGCCAATAAGAGTACAAAAGAAGCTACTGCAATATCAAATAGTCGCTTTGATAGCGGCATATGGTATACTTCCGTATTAAATTTATATTCAGTAGTGGTATTTGTTTTTTTCCGGAACTGACAAAGAAAACTAATACGGGAAATCAAAAAGCCGGGCAAATCGTTTGATATAACTATATAATCGTCTACTTTTTTGTTAAATGCCAATTTGAATTCTTCCTTATTAAATTCTCTGGCCAGTAAAATAAAAGGAGTAACACTTAAGGTAGCATGTTCTCTTATCCAATTGAATAAATACAATCCATTTTGACCAGGTAAATGATAATCACAAACAATTGCATCGGGATGATTATTAGCGTCAAGATAATTCACCGCTTTCAAATTGTTTTCAACTACAGTCAATGAAAATTTTTCTTTTGCCTGTAACTGGTCAAAACAATGTGGTGAGTTGCCGATATAAAGTATATTCATAGATGCTTCCATAGTATAAGATTCACAATGTTTATTAATTGCTGTTTCGCTTTACCAAACCAAGGAATAATGAATAGGGAATAGATTTTTTTTCACGATCTCTTCCAATTCTTCCGGGTTAAATGGTTTTGTTAAATAATCCTGGGCTCCGAGTTGATAACATTTAATTCTTTCTTTACTCTCGGCTTTTGCAGACAACATTACAAAGGGTGTATGCTTGGTAAATCCGCGCTGACGAACCTTTGTCAGAAATTCATAGCCATCCATTTTTGTCATCTGTATATCACTGATGATTAAATCAGGCAAATTGCCCTCTAACCAAACAAGCGCTTCCTCGCCATCATGTATAGAAATCACATCATAATCCTGAGAAAGAAAATTCTCTAGTAAAAGGCAGATACTTAATTCATCATCTACTACTAATATTTTTTTCTTCATGGTTGTTATTTTATAGGTCGGTTAAAAATTCTTTTTTCATACTGTCAACAATTATTTTCAAGTCCTGGGTTAATTGTTGAATGCGATCTTCTAATTGATTTTGGGGATTACCCTCAGCCGCCAATTGTTCAATCTGCTGTATATCGTTTTGCATATTGGCAATTCCATAATAGGTTACTGTTGGCTTCATACGATGGGCTGTTTTTTTAACAGTATCATAATCGCCCTGCTGAAATGCAGCATTCATTTCTTCCAGTGATTGGGTGGCCTGACCTACAAAAACATTCACCATTTTTGCCACCTGTGCCTGATTGCCTCTGCACATTTTCTCAATCATGCTTAAATCGTATGGCTTTTCAATGGCCAATGCTGTTGTTGAATTGTGGGAGTTTGAATTATTGTTCATTTTTTTTCTATCTATTACCATTTACAATTGACCATACTTGTGCCAATCTCAAAATGATATCTATAATGTTGAATATCAATATGATAGAGAATGTATTTATACCCTGTTTTCTTTAATTGAGAATTATTTTCCGATTTTTGGAATGCCCTTTTTGGCCAGTTTTAGGTTAAAAAATGGCCATCATTTTTAATGATGGGATGAGCTAGGCCTATTTTTGTACATACATGTAGTTGAACTATCTACAAAACCTCCAATCGATTTCCGTAGGCATTAGAAAATTTATTCGCTAATTGTCGAATAACCATTCGCCGGAAAGTATTTAATGTAAAATAAAAGGGCTCAATAATGAGCCCTTTGTTTGTGCTTGGTATTCCAATTTATTCTCTTGCCGGAAGGCCGCCTTAAATTAGTTCTTTGAAATAGCGAATCGTTTTAATGAGTCCTTCTTCCAATTCTGTTTTAGGCGCCCAATTAAGTTCTTTTTTTGCCAAACTAATATCCGGTTGACGCATCATTGGATCATCCGGGGGTAATGGCATATTGATAATCTTTGATTTTGATCCTGTAAGTCTAATCACATTTTCTGCTAATTCTAAAATGGTAAACTCATTGGGATTGCCAATATTAACAGGGCCGGTGAATGTATCCCTTGATGCCATCATGGCCAGCATGCCCTCAATCAAATCATCTACATATTGAAAGCTCCTGGTTTGTTGTCCTTCCCCATAAATAGTAATATCCTTGTTTTGAAGTGCCTGTACAATGAAATTAGAAACTACTCTGCCATCGTTGGGATGCATGCGGGGACCATAGGTATTAAATATCCTAATGATCTTAATCTTTACATTATTTTGCTTGTGATAATTTACAAACAATGTCTCCGCCGAGCGTTTTCCTTCATCATAACAGGAGCGTTCTCCAATGGGATTTACATGACCCCAATAAGATTCAGACTGTGGATGCACCAAGGGATCGCCATATACTTCACTGGTAGAGGCTTGCAAAATTTTTGCTTTAATTCTTTTTGCAAGTCCCAGCATATTGATAGCCCCCATAACGGATGTTTTCATCGTTTTGATGGCATTATACTGATAATGTATTGGAGAAGCTGGGCAGGCCAGGTTATAAATCTCATCTGCTTCAATAAAAAAAGGAGCAGTTACATCATGTCGAATCAATTCAAAATAGGGATGATCTAGAAGATGAACTACATTTTGTTTTTGGCCTGTGAAAAAATTATCCAGACAAAATACTTCATGCCCTTCATTTAATAAACGATCGCATAAATGTGATCCAACAAAGCCTGCACCACCTGTTATTAAAACCTTTTTTCGTGTTTTCATATGTTGTATTACTAATAAGTACTGAATCTATTAAACTGCACTTGCTAATTGAGGCGTAGGATTAGTAGATTTTCCTTTTTTAGAAGTGTTTACACCAATACAGAAATAGTCAAAACCATTTTGTGCCATTTCTTCTTTATCATAAATATTACGACCATCGAATACTACTGGTTGATGTAATAATTTTTTAATGATATTGAAATTAGGGAATTTAAATTCTGGCCATTCTGTAAGAACCGCAACACAATCTGCATCAATCAATACTTCATATTGATCTTCGCAATAAGTAATGGTTTCTCCAAAATGATGCTTGGCTTCTTTAATAGCAATGGGATCATAGGCTTTTACTTTTGCCCCTGCAGCCAATAATTTTTTTACAATCAATAAAGATGGCGCTTCGCGCATATCATCCGTTTGGGGTTTGAAAGAAAGTCCCCATAAGGCAATTGTTTTTCCTTTGATATCGCCACCAAAATAGTTGAGAATTTTATTGAACAATACTAATTTCTGGTCTTGGTTAACAGCTTCCACAGCTTTTAATACGCGAAGTTCGTAATGGTATTCACCCGCTGTTCTAATCAATGCTTGTACATCTTTTGGAAAACAAGATCCGCCATAGCCAATGCCTGGATAGATAAATTTGTTACCGATACGAGAATCGGAGCCAATGCCTTTTCTTACTAAGTTGATATCGGCACCTACTATTTCACAAAGATTGGCGATATCATTGATAAAACTAATCTTGGCGGCTAACATTGAGTTAGCGGCATACTTAGTCATTTCAGCTGATACAATATCCATGAAAATAATAGGATGTCCATTCAGTGTAAATGGTTTGTACAAACTCTTCATCAGCTCCTGAGCTCTTTCAGATTCCAATCCAATAACAATTCTATCGGGTTTCAAAAAATCATCAATGGCAGCTCCTTCTTTCAGGAATTCTGGATTAGAAGCTACATCAAATTTTATATCAACCTTTCTTTTGTTTAATTCATCTTGCAATGCATGTCTTACTTTATCAGATGTGCCAACAGGTACGGTGCTTTTTGTAACCACTAATAAATAATCATTCATATACTTGCCGCAGTCACGGGCAACGGCCAATACATATTTCAAATCGGCGGAACCGTCTTCATCCGGTGGTGTTCCTACTGCAATAAATAATACCTCACAGTCCTTTATTGCATCAGCAATATTGGTAGTAAAGGTCAAACGATTTTTTTTCATGTTGCGGTGCAACATTTCCTCCAAACCAGGTTCAAAAATGGGAATGATACCCTTGTTGAGGTTATCAATTTTTTTACGGTCGATGTCGACACATACAACATCAATACCTACTTCAGAGAAACAAGCGCCGGTAACTAGTCCGACATATCCGCTTCCAACAATTGCAATTTTCATAGTATTATATTTTAGATGATTTTTTCAAAGTAAATGCCAATTAGGTAAGTCGTTAAATTTCAAATACTTGCACTTCATACAAGGGCCTCCTTTTCCAATAAATGGAAAAAATCTCCAGTTGTTGTAATAATACAATTACAGTAATAGTTGTAGTTAATTGTATAAAAAAAGGAAGGCAGCTATTCATATAATGGATTTAATTTTTTTAAAAAAGCCCTTGTTTCTATCTTTTAGCATGATCTTTACTTCCTGTATTTTTTCCAACACTTGTTCAATACGTCCGGCATCATTGGTGCCCTTTACGATATAATCAAAAGCACCATATTTAAGGGAGTCTACAGCGGTTTGCACATCTTCCTGGCCCGAAATAAAGACAACAAAAATATCGGGGCTAAACCGTTTAATTTTCTTTAATACTTCTACCCCATTCATAATATCCATGCCATGATCCAGGAAAATAATATCAGGTAGTTCTGTCAGATTATTTATACAATCAATTCCGTTATCAAAACAATGCAAATCATTATAGCCCATATTGCGTAAATGCTGTTCGTAAATATTCAGGCAAAAATGATTATCATCTACTAAAAAAATCTTTACACTACTTTTTCGCTCCATACAAATTTTGTTTTTGAGAAAGATTCTATAATAGTGCCAAAGAGGAAATGAATTGATAAACATAGCATTAGAGCGGAATCAAACCTTTCTGATTTCTACTAAAAGGATAGAAATTCCGAATTCTGGAAGACTTAGCAGACTTCAAAAAATGATAGTAAGCAGCTAATGGCTAGCTGTTTATCTAATTCCGAATATAAAAACAGGAAAGTTCGGTTTGGGCCATTCAATCCATTATTAATCCTACTATTTCGGAGTATTGGGTTAGTATTTAATTGATTAGCAATAGCCGAAAAGTTATAATTTTGCAGCAGATTCTTACTTTTTGAAAAAACTACCCTCTATATTATTGCTCTTGGTTTTAACCATTCAGTTATTCCCAACACTGGCAGTGGCAAGCATTGGATTTGTTTTGGAAAAAACCAGCCCTCTTTCTAATCGTAGCAGCGAAAGAAATCATTGTACAGAAGAATGCTGCAAATCGCATAAAAAAAACAAGAAAGACAAAGAAGAAGGCAGCAAATGTAACCTGGAGGAAATACGTGATTTACAGTTATTCGTTCAACAGGCCGTTCAGCAACATTATTGCTATACCAGTTTGATTAAAAAACCAAGCATGGTACATTGCAGTTCAGAATCCAAAGGCTTTTTGGCGCATATCTTTCAACCTCCCGAATGGAGGATATAAACATTCGAAATAAATATTTAATTCTTCAACAAATAATGAAACATAAAATGAAAAAATTATTAAAATCACTATTAGTATTTTGTATGATTGGCAGTTCGATGGTTGCTTTTAGCCAGGAGAAAGCCGAGTGGCCTGCTATTAAGACCTTTCATACCATCATGGGAAAAGTATTTCATCCTACAGAGGAAAATAATTTTACGCCCTTAAGGGACAGCGTAGCTGTTTTAGTAGAAAAAGCAGTAGAATGGCAAAATTCTGCCGTACCAGCAGGGTATAAAGAAGAAGTAACCAAGCCTACCATTGCCCGATTGGTTAAACAATGCAAGTCCATTCAAAAAGCAGTTAAGAAAAATAAAACTGATGCT
>CALRKF020000023.1:0-42769 GCA_943367825.1 Chitinophaga pinensis | reverse complement strand
CAAGACTTTTTAAAAAATTGCAAAATGATATTTGGGAGTTTAGAACAAATTTCGGTGGTCAACAAATAAGACTACTTGCATTTTGGGATAAAGAAAAGGAGATGGAAACATTGGTTTTTGCTACACATGGTTTTATAAAAAAAGTAGATAAAGTTCCTAAGAACGAAATAGAAAGAGCTATTAATATCAGAACAAAATATTTTGAAAACAAATATAAAAAATAACAGAATGGCAAAGGCAGCTATCAAGTCTTACTCACTTGCCGAAATGAAGGACAAGTATGTCGGCAAAAAAGGTACAGCAACTAGAGACAAATATGAATAGGAACATCGGATGGACGTTTTAGGTCAGATGATAAAATCTGCCAGGAAAGAGCGCAACCTAACACAAGAGCAATTAGGTGAACTTGTTGGAGTACAGAAAGCGCAAATATCTAAACTTGAAAGCAGTACTAACAGTGCAACGATTGATACCATCCTTAAAGTCTTCAAAGCATTGAAAGCGGATATTCACTTTAACGTAACACTCGAAAAAAAGCATTTGCAATTAGTGGAATAGTAGGTAGAAAGTATCAAGTAGCAAGTAGCAAGAAAAACCCCAGGCGCTGAAGAGCAACCTCCAACTTCCAACCTCCAACCTCCAACCTCCAACTTTTAACCTCATCCCTCCTCCATCTCATCCGCCAACCTATTACCCACCTCCGTCCCCATTGCCCTTAGTTGAAATATGATTTCTTTTTTGGTAGCATCATCATACACATTCTTGCCACCGGCTATTTCTTTTTTATGTGTGATTTCGGTGGAGTTAAATAAATTATTTACCCATTCATTGGCCACGGCATCAATCACCAAATGTATTCTGTCGACACTGCTTTTATTATGTAAGGAATGCGGCAAATTAAAATTCATATACCAGCATTCGCCTTCCTGTAAAACCATTCGCTCTTTATCCAGATAAAATTCTACGCCTTCATTGGTAATAACGGGAATGTGGAAACGAAGAAGGCCTTCTTCAAAACAGAGGTCGGCATCCTTGTGTTCATGTATTTGAGTGCCGGCACTGAGCTTTAATAAGCGCACCGCCATCAAATCGCATTTAAAAGTATTCAGTACTTCTTGTAAATAGGGACATTCTTTTAATAAGGGGGTATCAGCATATTGCCTGGCATCTTCAATAGGAGAGATGAAATTATTGTTTATTTCACCGTTAATACTTCTCAGAGGAATGGCAGACCATTCACCCTCATAATGTTTTACCTGAAAATGTAGTTTCCATAATTGATTGCCCAGAAGTTTTACTTCTTCCTGCATTTTAGGTACGTCAAAATGAAAAGGCAATTGAAGGTATTTAATCATGCGCTTTCTTCGTTATAAGAAAATTATCAATAACCAATATATCTAAGGCACAGGAGAGAAAGAAATCAATTGCTTCCTTCGGACTTTCAACAATGGGCATTCCCTTTTTATTGAAGGAAGTATTCACCAATACCGAATGCCCAGATGCTATTTTCCAAGCAGTTAATAATTGGTAAAAAACATCCGAAGGGTCTTTGACTGTTTGCACCCTGCAAGTACCATTCTTATGTACAATGCCTTCCATTTTTGGACGCCACTCTTCCCTAATACGATCAATCAAAATCATATAAGGACTCTCCAAACCCAATTGAAAATACTCATTTCTGTCTTCATACAATACAGCCGGTGCAAAAGGTCTGAAATCTTCTCTGAATTTTATTTTATGGTTAATATGATTTTGTATTCCATCTCTTCCCGGATCGGCCAAAATACTTCTGCGCCCCAATGCCCTTGGTCCAAATTCAGCACCTGCCTGAAACCAACCAATGGTTTTTCCTTCTTTTAAATAAGTGGCTGTTTGTTGAATAAAATCGGGTGATTGGGAATAATGAATCAAATCTTCTTTTTCTTCTAAGGCAGCCAAGATGTTTTCTTGCGAATAAGATTTACCCAAAAAAGTTGTGCCGCTGTGTTTTACCTTGGCTTGTTTTAATATCTCCAGCCAGCCATAATAAGCGCATCCAATGGCAAGGCCATTGTCGCCCGCTGCGGGTTCGATGTATAAATTGCGTATATCCGTATTGGCTAGTATGGCGGTATTGGCCACTGCATTGAGGGCCACCCCTCCTGCATAACAAAGATTAGGGTGGGGCTGTAAGCTATTTCTACTTTGAATAATATACTGAATGGCCCTTTCTGTTTCTTCCTGCACCCATCGGGCGATATCGGCATAATATTGAAAATGCTCTTTAAAGGGTCGTTCGATAGGGTCGGCAGCTTTCGTAAAATACTTCCACATAATATCTTCCATTACCCAAACCCTGCCATCTTTTAAATCGAATAAATTTTCTTTGTAAATATCTTTTTCACCGTACGGTGCTAGTCCCATTAATTTTCCGGCATCATCAAAATCGCCAAAGCAATAATGACTGGCCATTGCATACAAGCCTCCGATAGAATGGTTGGCGGTAGGCAAATAAACCTGTCCCGGTTTTTGCAGAAAATTAATGATAGAAAAATCTTTGTAAAGGGGCTGCAGGCTTTGCCCATCGAAAAAATAAAAACTATCTTTTTCGCCGTATAGTCCGGGTATACTATTTACATCCGAAGGGATAAATGCATTGCTGATATCATCACATTGATGGAAGAAACTACCGCAGCCATCAATCACCATCACATTGCATTCATCAAAAGGAGAAGTACCAATAGCACTATAAGCATGGGCCAAGTGATGCGAAATACTTACAAATGGGATGGATAAGTCTTGCGAAAAAAAACGTTTGCCCTTGTATTGATCTTGTTGAATTTCTGCTTTTTCGAAATTGGCAGCCTGTACTACCAAACTTAGATCAGCCAGACCAATACCAGCTGCATCGAGACAATATTGCACAGAAAGAAAATCATTGCCGCCATCGTGTTTGATGCGCGACAATCTTTCTTTTTCAATGGCTACTATTATTTTGCCATCTTTTAATAGACAGGAAGATCCATCATGACTGAGGCCGGTACCTAATACATATACAGGTTTATTCATGCCATCAGGCCGTTATTTTTTTTCCAGCGGTTTTTAGTAGTACCAATCATCAGGTTATCGAATACTACTTCTTTTTTATTTCCATTTTCGTCGAAAGCAATATCAATTCTACCTAATACAATACCTGATTTTCCAATATGGTTGATCACTACTTCTTTTTTGTTTTTGTTTTGTGCCACCACAGGAGTTTTCATGAATCGATTAGCATCATTACCAATGATGATATCGATGTATTCAGATTCGGCAGCCAGTAATTGGTCATTGGATGAATGGGCATCAAATCCGAGTGAAGACATCGCAATGATCAATTGGCAGTTTTCCAAATGATGTAAGCGACTCGCAAAACGGTTGATGGTTTGTATAGATTGGTCAGGTGCAATAATACCGATACGGACATTGCCTTTTTGTAAAACCTGGTAAGGTTGTTTGGAATGATCGAGATTGGGCAATTTGCTCAATGGTCCGTTGAGTTCAGCAGCGCTTTGCATGGCGACCTGCTCATTATTTCCCGGAATCATTAAATCGTAACCAGCATTTTTGATGAGGTCCACCATCGACACAAAGGAATTGCCTGTCTGGTTAGCAGCAATAAAATTGCCATTGTCAAGTAATAAAGTATTGGTAGAAACCGATTTAATGGCATCAATAAGTTTGGCTGTTTGTTTAAAACCACCCAATCCAGCAAAAGTACTACTGTCAGACACAGGTATTAATTGTCCGTTAATATGACTGGTATGTAAAATGGTAAGATGATTACCGGAGCTGAATGGGCTCTTGAGAAAATTGTTATACTGGGCAATTCCTTCAAAGGGTTTGATGGCCAGTAATGCAGTAGCCGCAAGGCTTCCCTGACGTATAAATTGTCTTCTCGATTTCATGAAAAAGGTTTAATTAGTGGATAAGAATGAATAAATAAAATATAAGTACGAATAGTTTTGTGGCGGAAAAATACAGATTTGTTTTAACAGAACAAATAAAAATTGTAGTAAAATAAAAATTTGCAAGATGATTTTTTTTGCTATTTTTAAATTTCTATCATAAAAATATAAACCTTAATACTATTCAATTATGGAAGGAACTATTGGAGAAATCCGCATGTTTGCTGGTAATTTTAATCCCAGAACCTGGGCATTTTGTCAAGCACAATTATTGCCCATTGCACAAAATACAGCCTTGTTTTCAATCTTAGGTACCACCTATGGCGGAAATGGACAAACAACTTTTGGTTTGCCTGATTTTCGTGGAAGAGTGGCCGTTGGTACTGGAACAGGACCTGGTTTGCCGAATGTGCAATTGGGTCAAATGGCTGGAACTCCTACGACTACATTATTAACAACTAATATGCCAGCGCATAATCATGCTGTTACAGGAACTGTAACCATGCAAGCAAATACCGATGGTGTGCTTTCATCTGATCCTACAGGAAGATATTTAGGTCCTGTTAGTGTTTTTACCAGTGCCAATGCCGATTTGGTAAGTCTTGCTCCTGCAGTTACCAATTTAACTACCGCAGTTAATGGTGGAAGCCAGCCCTTTAGTATTATGCCTCCTTATTTAGGTATGAACTATATCATTTGTATGTTTGGTATTTTCCCATCAAGGGATTAATGAATTCTTTAATTATTAATATTAAAACTTTTTATATATGCTAGGAACACTTGCAGAAGTTCGGATGTTTGCCGGCAATTTTGCTCCGCGTGGATGGCAATTATGCCAAGGTCAATTATTATCCATTGCACAATGGTCTGCCGTTTTTGCATTGGTAGGCACTACTTATGGCGGAGATGGTCAAGTAACTTTTGGAGTCCCCGATTTTAGGGGAAGAGTTGCGGTTGGACTTGGGACTGGTCCTGGACTACCTACTTATCAATTGGGTGAAATGGCAGGCACTACTACGACTACATTAATACTAACCAATCTTCCTTTTCATAATCATACAGTTACTGGTACTGTTACTATGCAGGCCAATACCGATGGTGTGCTAAGTTCAGATCCTACTGGAAGAAGGTTAGGCGCTGTTAGTGATTTTACCAGTGCCAATGCCGATTTAGTACCTATGGCCCCTGCCGTGGTTAGTCTTAGTACTGCTTTCGCTGGGAATAATCAGCCATTTAGCACTCAGTCACCCTATCTCGGAATGAATTTTGTTTTTTGTGTAGAAGGTATTTTTCCTAGCCGAGATTAATTAACTTGCAACTATTCAATATCCCTCTTCTTCCAATCAGAAGAGGGATTTTTATATTAACAAGTCATCAATTCAACCTATAAAATATTTACTACGAATATGCTTCGCATTGGTATACTGCTTCCCCGTTCTTCTTTATTTCCCCGAATTGGCCTTGATATTTTACAAGGGGTAAAAACCTATTTGAAATCAAATGATTTGATTGATCAAGTGCAGTTTTTTACTGATAATATTGGCTTTGGCATTGATGAATCGGATATCTATACGAAGGCAGAAAAAATGTTATTGCAGGAAGATGTGCAGATAGTTATCGTTTGTGCTGATGAAAGAATTCAGGAATTATTGAAGCCTATTTTTACCGCCACCAATAAGATATTAATCATGGTGAATATGGGAGCCAATCTTCCTGAAACATGGGCTAGTTCCCCAACCTGTATCACTCATACACTTAACTTTTGTTTTCATGCCTGGCTTACTGGAAAAGAAGCTGCAAAGGCATCCAATAAAGCGGCGGTCAATATTATTTCTTATTATGATGGCGGTTATAGAATTTGTTATTCATTCTTGAATAGCCATCAGAAAAATGGTGGAGTGCCAGCATTTAATCATGTTACAAAATTAAAGCTTGCCGAATTTGACCTGCAACCTGTTGATGCATTTTTAGATCAAAATAAGGATGTTAAATCGGCCCTGTGTTTATTCTCGAGCGAGCAGGCCATCAAATTTTATCAGGAAATTCTGCCGATTCAGCAAAAGCATTCGCTTCAATTATATGCTAGTCCCATGATGCTGGATGCTGCTTTGAAAAAGGAATTGGGAGAGGCGTTCAGCTTTCCTGAAATGCTGGCATTTGTTCCATGGCTCAACGATTTGCCTAACGCTGCAAATAAGGAGTTTAAAGAAAAGATGTCAGCAGTAGGAAATCAATCAGCCAACTATTTTTCATTATTAGGTTGGGAAACAGGTATGCTGGTAGAAAAAATGCTGCCCTTATTTGAAAAAGGTATGCCTGAGGCAGCCATTGTACAAGCTTTGATTGCAACACCTATTGAAACCCCCAGGGGCACCGTTACTATTGATTCGACTACACATTATAGTTATGGCAATGCCTGGTTGGTTCGTAACAACGAAAATTTTGAACCTACCATATTGAAAGCTTTGGAAAATGTAAACGAAACATGGGCGGCGTTCAGGGATGAACCGGGCCCCAAAGGAGAAATATCCAGTTGGAAGAATACTTACCTCTGTATTTAAGTGAACGATTAGATAATGCCTGCTGTACAGGTAAATGTTGAAATGAAAATATTTTTGTAAATGAACGATGTAAAGGCCATTATACTTTGTAATAATCCCATTGCTGTTCCGGGGATCAAAGAATTTCTTTTTTATGGGAAACTGGTGGCTGTGGGTATACCAGAGCGAAATAAAGAGATGCAGGCGATACTAGAACCCTTATTGAAAGAAGCCAACCTTCCATTATTATTGTTGCAGAAAAAAGATTACAAGAAACAATTGATGAAGGCCATTGAAATGTATAAGCCCAATATCGGACTGATGATGACCTTTCCTTTTGTAATTACCCCTGATATAATGAATGCCATTCCCAAAGGCTTTATCAATTTTCATTATGGTATATTACCACAGTGTCGTGGACCACAACCAATACTTCGGCATTTGGTAAATGGTGATAAGGAGGCTGGGGTTACCATACATATTGTGGATCAGGGAATTGATACAGGCCCGATTGTGTTGCAGGAAAAAATGCTTATTGCTACAGATGATACTTATGGTATTTTACAAGGTAAACTAGCTTATTTAGCAGCAAAGCTTGCGGCGAATCTATTAAGAATTTTATCTTATGGCTCCATTATACCTGCTTTGCCGCAGGATGAATCAAAAGCAGCTTATTATAAAATGCCCGGGGCTGATGAACTTACCATCCGATGGAAAGAAATGGATGCCAATAAAATTATTCGAATCATCAATGCCTGTAATCCCTGGAATAAAGGGGCAGGCACTACTATTAATGGTTGGATGATTGGCTGCACCGAAGCGAGCATTGCAGGAGATGCTACTACAAAAGAATTCGTTGGTGGTACTATACTGCATTGCGATTTGGAAAAGGGACTGATTGTTCAAACGGCCGATCATAAAGAACTCCGCTTGAATATTGTTTATACCACTGAAGGGTTCTTTTCGGGAGGCAGATTGAAAGATTTTGGTATCCAAATTGGGATGGTATTTGATTAACAGAAGCATTTGTTTTTTTTTCAATAAATAAAATTATTTTTCTACTTTTATTCCCTTACTTTTAATTCTAATAAAACCAAAACCTTCTTCTATGCGCTCCATTCTAATCCGGACTGCGGGAAAATTCTTGCCAATTTTTCTCCTTTTTAGTTTACTTAACTCATCAATAAAAGCTCAGACTACCTTAGTAGCTGGTGATATTGCATTCACTGGATATATTGCTAGTCATCCAACCACGGATGCTTTTTCCTTTGTATTATTAAAGGCTGTAACTGCTGGTACAGTAATTAATTTTACAGATAATGGCTGGTTGAGCACCAATGTCTTTCGTGCGGGCGAGCAAACTGTTACCTGGACATCCAGTACTGCATTGGCAGCTGGTAGTGAAATCACTATTTCAGGACTTTCAGCTGGTACCCCTAGTTCAACTATTTCAGGTGGAGGAAATCCGGGCACCTGTACTGGTTTAATGCCAAGTTTAAGCATTAATGGCGACCAGGTATTGGCCTATCAGGGATCGGCAGCGGCACCTACTTTTATTAGTGCCATTCATATGAATGTGTATACAACAGTAATCGGCGACCCTGTTTCTACAACTGCCGCCGCTTGGGATGGAACTGCCAATACAACGAATAGTTCTGCTTTACCCACGGGATTAACTACTGGTGTCAATGCCATTTGGATTGGTACACAAGATGTTTCTCTTTCTGAAAAAGACAATGCGGTATTTAATTGTGCTGCTGGTGCTATTGGTACCATTGCACAAGTAAAAGCATTGATATATGATCAGACCAAATGGATAACAGAAGATGGTGGGCCCACTTTAGTGGTACCTACTGGTTGTAATTATGTAAATATTTTTAGTGCAGCACCTACTATTAATACGCAACCTTCAGTAGCGACTGTATGCGAAGGGGCGAATAGTAGTTTTAGTATTACTGCAACTGGTGCGGTTTCTTATCAGTGGCAAGTAGATCCGGGTTCAGGTTTTGTGAACCTCAGCAATGATTTTACTTATTCAGGTGTAACAACCACTACTTTAAATATAACAGCTGCAACCAACAGTTTAAATGGTTATTTATATCGTTGTGTAGCTACTAACGGTTCCGGCTCAACGAATTCAAATGCGGCAGCATTAACGGTTACTGCATTACCAACTAATCCAACACTTTTAGCGAAAACACCCGCCGTTGCTACAGTAGCCGACGGAACGCCTGTCAGCGCTACATTCAACGCTGGTGCTGGAGGTACGGGTTGTGCCGATGATTTTAGATATACAACGAATGGAGGAGCGAGTTACCTGCCTTATACACCAGGTGCAAACATAAGCACTACTGGTATAGCTGCTGGTACGGGTGTTGTTACTATTGAAGGTCGCAGGGCCAATTGTTCAGCAGGTTGCCAAGGCACTTATATTGCATTGGCCAGCTGGATAGTAACCCCATTGCCTGCGGGTGCAACTACATTGAATGCAGGAGATATAGCCTTCAGTAGTTATGCGGCTACTTCAGATGAATTTTCTTTTGTGTTGTTAAGAAATATTGGTCCGGGTACAACCATCAACTTTACCAATAATGGTTGGTTGAGTACCAATGTCTTTCGTACTGGAGAAGAAACCGTTACCTGGACGAGCAATACATCTTATAGTGCAGGGACCGAAATAAAAATTAGTGGTTTAGTTGCAACCTTGGTATCTGGCGGTTCTGCTGGAACTGTTACTGGTCTTGCGCTAGGCTTATCTGTAACAGGAGATCAAATTCTTGCTTATCGAGGAACTGCTGCAGCGCCTACATTTATTAGTGCTATACATATGAATGTATATTCCACTTTAAATGGCGACCCCGTTTCTACAACAGCTGCTGCATGGGATGGTACTGCTAATTCAACCAATGCAAGTGCCTTGCCAACAGGTTTAACAACTGGTTTAAATGCAATTTGGATAGGAACACAAGATGTAATAGGATCTGAATTTGCTAATGGCCGTTATGGTAATTGTTCTAATCCTGCAACTTATGGTCCTATTGCTACCTTACGTGCAGCATTGAATAATCAAGCCAATTGGTCTACTAATAATAGTATCCCTCCGGGTTTTTCAATTCCAACTGGATGTAATTATTTAGGAATCGTTGCTGCACCAACCATTAGTGTAGACCCTGCCAACACTGCTGTATGTGTGGGTGCGAACGCCAATTTTACCCTTACTTCTGCTGGTGCCACAAGTTATCAGTGGCAAGAAAATACAGGATCTGGCTTTGTTAATATTACTGATAATGCAACCTATTCAGGAAGTACAACTGCTACTTTAACTATTACAGCAGTTTCGGCTAGCCTTAATAGTTATCAATATCGTTGTGTACTGGCCAATGGTTCTGGCAGTATTACTTCTAATGCAGGAACACTTACTGTTACTGCATTGCCTGCCAATCCAACTTTATTGGCTAAAGCTCCCACTGCTGCTACTGCAGCTGATGGAACACCAGTAAGCGCTACCTTCAACCCTGGTAGTGGCGGCACTGGTTGTGCCGATGATTTTAGATATACTACCGATGGTGGGGTTACCTATTTGCCTTATACGCCTGGGTCTAATATAAGTACCACTGGTGTGGCAGCTGGCTCAGGATTTGTATTTATCGAAGGTCGCAGAGCCAATTGTTCTGCAGGTTGCCAAGGCACATATGTTGTGTTGGCTTCTTGGAGAGTAACGCCTACACCTGTGGCTGCTACTACTTTAAATGCTGGTGATATTGCATTTAGCAGTTATGCTGCAAGCACAGATGAATTCTCTTTTGTATTGTTAAGAAATATTGGTCCGGGTACGGCTATCAACTTTACCAATAACGGTTGGTTAAGTACCAATGTATTCCGTACTGGTGAGGAATCAGTAACCTGGACAGCTCCAGCAGGTGGATTGCCTGGTGGTGCAGAAATTAAAATTGCTGGTTTAACTGCTACCCGTTCGGGTGGTGGTGCAGCAGGTACTGTGGCAGGTATTCCTTTAGGCTTAAATATAAATGGCGATCAGATATTGGCATATCGTGGAACTGCAGCCTCGCCTACTTTTATTGCAGCCATACATATGAATGTATATAGTGTAGCAAATGGTGACCCAGTTACTACTACAGCAGCAGCATGGGATGGTACTGCCAATACTACCAATGCGAGTGCATTGCCAACTGGATTAACAACTGGCGTAAATGCTATTTGGATTGGTACCCAAGGGGTAATTAGTTCCGAATTTGATAATGCAGCTTATGGTGATTGTGCGGGTCCCGGTGTGTTGGGATCATTAGTAACACTGCGTACTACATTAAATAATCAAGCTAATTGGGTAAGAGATAATAGTGCAACGCCAGGATTCTTAATTCCAACTGGTTGTAATTATTTGTCTAATCTTTGTCCGGTTATAACGGTGACGAATCCAGGCGTTACAACTGGCACAGCCAATACCGCCTTTAGCCAAACATTCACTTCAACTGGTGGTACACCTTTGGTTACTTTTTCTACCGCTAGTACTTTACCAACTGGTTTAACTTTATCTAGTGCCGGTGATTTAAGCGGTACACCTACTCAAACGGGTACATTCCCAATTGTAGTAACCGCAACTGACGGAACAGGATGTACTGGTAACGGTGCTACCTACACGCTAATTATCGGCTGTCAATCGGGCATTACTGTAACCAATCCTGTAAACCTTACTGGAACTGCAGGTACTGCCTTCAGCGAAACATTTACTTCTGCTAATACTATTGGAGCAGTTACTTATACTACTGCAAGTACTTTACCAACAGGATTAACTTTATCAACAGCAGGTGTTTTAAGTGGTACGCCTACTCAATCAGGTACATTCCCAATAGTTGTAACAGTAACTGATGCCAATGGATGTTTTGCATCGGGTGCTACTTATAATTTAGTGATTGATTGTCCAGTCTTTACGGTTGTTGCAACTCCATCAAGTCAGTCGGCTTGTTCAGGTAGTCCAATAACTAGCATTGTTTTGTCTGGCGCTCCAGCAGGTGCAGTGTATAATTGGACAAGGGATAATACAGTATCTGTTACTGGCATTGCAGCTAATGGATCTGGCAATATCGCAGGTACACTTACCAATAATACTGGCGCACCAATAACGGTTACATTTACTATTACAGGAACTGTTTATGGTTGTACTTCATCATCCATTACTGCTACAGTAGTGGTGAATCCTTCTATGACTCCATTTGTTTTGACTGGTGGTAATGTCACTGTTTGTCCTGGTAGTCCCGTTACACTTTCCGGACCTGTTGACCCCAATTATACCTATGCATGGAGTAGAAGTTTATCAGGAATTTTAAGTCCAAATAGTTATAACGCATTTGGTGGAACAGCTTCAACACAGGCCATAACAAGTTCTGGTAATTATCGTTTGGTGGTTACCAATCAATATGGTTGTTCATCATCAGACACTACTGTAGTAAGTGTTGCAGATTATGTATATAATGGTAGTTTGGCTGCTGGTGATGCGCAGCAAACCGGCCGATTGAATCGCTTTGCAGTGGTTTCTACTTGTGCTGCACCTAAGGCTTGTCCTTTAAACTTCACTACAACAGGGGCAAGGTATTATGATAGTTATACTATTACGAACCCTTCCAATGTGCCAGTTTGTGCTACTATCGGTACCACTTCTAGTTGTGGAACTACTATATTTAGTGTAGCCTATACCGGTAGTTTTAACCCAACTTCATTATGTACCAATTATCTGGCCGACCCAGGGTCATCATTCCCTGCTACCGGATATTATGAAGCAACGATACCAGCCAATGGAACCATTGTAGTAGTAGTACATGAAGTAAATCCTGGTACTGGCTGCGCAGGTTATCAATTAACAGTGGATCTGCCACGTGGTACGCCTGGTATTACTGTTTCACCTATCACGCCTGTTTGCTCAGGGACATCGGTTAGTCTAACTTCTAATAGTTTTGCAAATACTTATTTGTGGACTCCAGGTGGAGCTACCACTCAAAATATAACTGTAACCCCAACTGTAACTACTAAATATTATGTAGATCTTAGTAATGGAAATAATGGTTGTGTAATTACGGATTCTGTTACAGTAGATGTAACTACTTTGCCTACCACAGCTTTGGCAGGAAATGATACGGCCGTATGCGGACTTACCATTGCCAATCTGAATGCCAATACTGCTGTAGTAGGTACAGGAACTTGGTCACAGGTTAGTGGTCCAGGTACTGTTAATTTCACCAATGCAAATGATCCAAATTCAGGGGCTACTGCTACAGCTAATGGTATATACACTTTAAGATGGACCATTGCAACAGGAGCTCCTTGTAATAATACATCTCAGGATGATATGTTGATGAATTTTGCAGGTACTCCAACTGTTGCTGCAGCAGGATTAGATAAAACGGCCTGCGTTAGTCCTGGTACAATCTCTATGACTGGTAATGCTCCTTCAGTTGGTACAGGTACTTGGACACAGGTAGCTGGTCCTTCTACAGCAATCATTTTCACTCCAAGTTCAGCAACCACTAATATTGCTGGATTAACTACACAAGGAACTTATACTTTCCGTTGGACAATTGCTAATGCACCATGTACAGCTACTTTCGACGAAGTAGATGTAGTAGTGCATGGTAATCCAACACCATTTAGTTTAACTGGTGGTGGAACTTCTATTTGTCCTGGTACGCCAGTAACATTAGCTGGTCCAGTTGATCCTACTTATACCTATGCATGGAGCAGAAGTTTATCTGGAATTTTGAATCCTAATAGTTATACCAGTTTTGGAGGAACTTCTTCAACACAGGCAGTGGTAAGTTCTGGCAATTATCTATTGACAGTTACCAATCAGTTTGGATGTGTTGCCATTGATACAACAGTAGTAAGCATTGCAGATTTTGTATTTAATGGTAGTTTGGCAGCAGGTGATGCACAACAAACTGGACGTATTAACCGATTTGCAGTTACTTCTACTTGTGCTGCTCCTAAAGTTTGTCCTGGTACATTTACTACAACAGGAGCAAGATATTATGATAGTTATACAATCACCAATCCACGCAGTGTACCTGTATGCGCTACCATTGGTACCACTTCTACTTGCGGTACCTCTATATTTAGTGTAGCCTATACCGGTAGTTTCAACCCTAGCGCTACTTGTACCAATTATCTGGCAGATCCAGGTTCATCATTCCCTGGTACAGGGTTCTATGAAGCTACCATTCCAGCCAATGGAACCATTGTGGTGGTAGTACATGAAGTAAACCCTGGTACTGGCTGTGCAGGTTATCAATTAACAGTTGATGTACCCCGTGGTGCCACTGATATTACAGTGAATCCAAGTGCTCCTGTATGTGCAGGCACTCCGGTTAGCTTAACTGCGAATGGCACTGCCAATTCATATTTATGGTCTCCAGGTGGAGCTACCACTAAAACAATCAGTGTAAACCCTGCAGTGACTACAAAATATACAGTCACTTATAGTTATGGAAATCATGGTTGTACCATCGATGATTCAGCAACAGTTGTTGTTAATCCAGTACCAACCGTTGATCCGATTGTTGATCAGGAGAATTGTTATAATGCAGCTACTGCTCCAATTAATTTTACAGGAGTTGTTCCTGGTACTACCTTTAGTTGGACGAATTCTAATACAGCCATTGGCTTGGCTGCAAGTGGCACCGGAGATATACTTTCCTTCATTGCAACGAATGGTACCGCTGCTCCAATTTTTGGTACTATTACGGTTACTCCAACAGCAAACGGTTGTACGGGTACACCATTCAGCTTTAAAATTTATGTGGCCAATCAGGCATCAATAACCAGTGTTACTGCAGATAGTACTTGTTCGCCAGGTGGTGTTGTTAATTTATCAGCAACAGGTAATGGATTGATTAAGTGGTATGATGCTTTAACCGGTGGTAATTTGTTGAATACTGGTAACACGTATAGTCCTACTATTGCTGCTACCACTACTTATTATGTAGAGGCAGAGACACACGCAACTCCATCACAGGCCATCGCATTGCCTGGTCAAACAACTACATTCCCCGGCAATACAAGAGGTTATTGGTTTACAGCGCCTACAGACTTTACGATAACTGCATTAAGTGTTCCAACAACGGCCTCTACAGGTGTACAGAGTGTTGCAGTGGTGAAATTTAATGGCAATACGCCTCCTCCATTATTTGCAGCATCCACGAATGCATTTACAACCTTATTCTTGTCACAGAATAGTAGTATCAGTGGCCAAATACCAGTGAATATTGTAATTCATTCAGGTGAAGTCATTGGCATATTGGGTTCAAGGGCCAATATTAATTCATACGGTCCCATCGGCCCATCCAGTATCAATGGATTGCCTGTTAATTTAGTTAGGTTAGGAATGCAATTCCCATTGAGTACAACTGCTCCGCAAAACTTATGGCAAGAAACTACAGGTTCTATTTCAAGGGTTGATTTCGACTATACATTAGGAACAACCACTTGTAATAGTACACCGAGAACTCCGGTGACTGGAGGTATCATACCATACCCTGATGCAACTGCAACACCAGCAGCACAAACCATTTGTAATACTACTGCTATCAGTACAATTGTATTAACAGGTACACAACCTGGAACTGTATATAGTTGGACGCGCGATAATACTGCAAATGTTACAGGTATTGCTGCAAGTGGAAATGGAGATATAAGTGGTACATTAACAAATAGTACTACTTCACCCATTACAGTAACATTTACAATTACTCCATCCTTTACAGTTGGCCTCAGAACCTGTATTGGATTACCTATCACTGCAACAGTAGTGGTGAATCCTACTCCAACAGTCAATGCGGTTTCAAATCAAGTATTGTGTAATACTGCTTCAACTGGGGCTGTTTCATTCTCAGGTGCAGTAACTGGTACTGTATACAATTGGACAAATAATACACCGTCTATTGGATTAGCTGCAAGCGGCACTGGTGATATTGCTTCTTTCACTGCAACAAATACCAGCAATAGTCCGGTAGTAGCAACTATTACCGTAACACCTTCCTATACTAATGGAGGTGCAACTTGTACTGGTACTCCAAGAACCTTTACTATTACAGTGAATCCTACTCCATCAGTCAATGCAGTTTCTAATCAGGTGCTTTGTAATGCAGCATCAACTGCAGCTATTAACTTTAGTGGCTTTGTACCAGGTACTGTTTACAACTGGACAAATAATACAACCTCTATAGGATTAGCAGCGAGTGGTTTTGGAAATATTCCTTCATTTACTGCTAACAATTTCGGAACTAGTCCGGTGATTGCTACCATTACAGTAACACCTACCTATACCAATGGCGGCGTTACATGTACAGGTAATTCAACCACATTCACTATTACTGTAAATCCAACACCAACAGTAAATGCAGTAGCTAATCAGGTAGTATGTAATACTGCTGCAACTACGGCCATTAACTTTAGTGGTGCGGTTACAGGAACAGTATTTAGCTGGACCAATACTACAACATCAATAGGTTTGGCAGCAAGTGGTACTGGTGATATTGCATCATTTACTGCTGTAAATACTAGTAGTGCTCCTGTTACAGCAACTATTACAGTAACGCCTTCTTATACCAATGCTGGCGTTACTTGTACAGGTAGTCCAATTACCTTTACAATAACAGTAAATCCTACGCCTACTGTTAATGCAGTAAGCAATCAAACAGTATGTAATGGAGCAAATACTGCAGCCATTAACTTCTCTGGTAATACTGCTGGATTGGGAGTTGGTATAACCGCTTATACATGGACAAACAGTAATCCTTCTATTGGTTTAGCAGCTAGTGGCGGTGGAAACATTGCACCGTTCCTTGCTAATAATACAGGAACGAGTCCGGTTACAGCTACTATAACAGTTACACCATCTTATACCAATGGCGGTGTAACATGTACAGGCACACCAATCACATTCACTATTACAGTGAATCCAACACCAACTGTTAATGCAGTGGCTAATCAGGTTGTATGTAATGCAACAGCAACCAGTGCAGTTAACTTTAGTGGTGCGGTTACTGGTACAGTATATAACTGGACAAACAATACGCCTTCAATAGGATTAGCGGCAAGTGGTACAGGTAATATTGCATCCTTTACTGCAATCAATACCGGATCTGCACCAGTGGTAGCAACTATTACTGTAACGCCAAGCTATACCAATGCAGGTACAACATGTACAGGAACTCCTATCACATTTACAATAACAGTGAATCCAACACCTTCAGTGAACCTGATTGCTAATCAGGGTGTATGTAATGGAGGTGCTACTGCTGCTGTAAGTATTACTGGTACAGTTCCAGGAACAGTATATAATTGGACAAATAATGCTCCTTCTATAGGATTACCAGCAAGTGGTACTGGAAATATCGCCAGCTTCATTGCAACAAATACCGGAACTGCTCCAGTTGTTGCTACTATTACAGTTACACCTAGCTATACCAATGCAGGCGTTACTTGTATAGGAGCTGTAAGAACATTTACCATCACGGTAAATCCAACACCAACTGTGAATGCAGTGCCTAGTGTTACTGTATGTAATAATACTGCTACTAATGCAATTGCCTTTAGTGGTGCGGTTACAGGCACAGTATACAATTGGACAAATTCAAATACAGCTATTGGATTAGCAGCCAGCGGTACTGGTAATATTGGATCGTTTACAGCTATTAATACAGGTACAACGCCTATCACTGCTACCATCACAGTAACGCCTACTTATACGAATGCTGGTGTTACTTGTACAGGAGGTGCTACCAGCTTTACAATAGTTGTAAATCCAACACCGGTGGTTAATGCGGTAAGCAATCAAGCATTGTGTCATAATACAGCAACTGCAGCAGTTAACTTTAGTGGTGCAGTACCTGGCACAATATTTAATTGGACCAATAGCAATTCAAGTATTGGTTTAGCATCCAGTGGTACTGGTAATATTCCTTCCTTTATTGCTACTAATACAAGCAGTTCACCTGTGATTGCAACAATTACTGTAACACCGGTATTCAGTAATAATGGATTAAGTTGTAACGGTACACCAATTACCTTCACTATTCGGGTGAACCCGCTTCCAAATATTAATTTTGCAGCGGTACCAGTTCGTGTATGCTTGACCGATACTATCACTAAATTGCGTGCAACACCTGCAGGCGGTACTTGGTCGGGTCGTGGTGTTACGGGTGATAATTTCAATGCAGCTACTGCTGGTTTGGGTGTAAGTACTATCAGCTATTCTGTTACAGATGCCAATGGATGTTCTGCTACTGAGTTCCGCAATATTGTGGTGCAGGATTGTCAAGAACGTCACAATAGATTTGGAGCTGCAGTTTGGTTGTATCCTAACCCATCCAATGGCCAGTTTAATGTACGTTTCAATACAGATCTGTACAAAGAAGCCAATATCAGGATCATGGATGCAACAGGTAGAAACTTGAAAGAGTTCAAATTCATAAATCTGTTCTATGGTAGTATCATTCCATTGGATGTTCGTTCATTGCCTGGAGGTACTTATATTCTACAGATTTACAATGCTACAGATGCAGCTAGTTTCCGTTTTGTAATTGCCAGGTAAAACTGCCATAACATTCTAACGGATACTTATAAATACTGACTAACTTTAGCCCCGCAATATGCGGGGCTATTTTTATGAAATCATTAATTACCATATTAACAGAAAACAGTACACAGTTTGCTACTGTTGTTGAATTTAATCCAGTACATCAACGATTATTAAACTTGGATTTTTCGTTAAGCAATAGCGAATTAAATGAGCATTATATTGCAGATATCAACTGGTTTAGTTTGTATGTAGAACAAAAGTTAAAAAATGCTGGGGCGGCTTATGGGATTGGGGGTTATGCGGAAGACCGCATTTTATACAAGCGCTTTGCTCATTTTAATGGAGAAGAGCCAAGGTGTATTCATCTGGGAATGGATATATGGGCCCCAGCCGGTACAAAAGTATTTGCGCCTGTTGGTGGAATGGTGCACAGTTTTGCATACAATGCAGCCGAAGGTGATTATGGGGCAACGATAATACTTCAACATCAAGTAGAAATGGTTTCGTTTTATACACTATATGGTCATTTGAGTAAATCTGATATTGCTTCCTTACGAAAAGGAATGTTTATTACAAGGGGTCAATGTTTTGGACATTTTGGTTCACCCAGTGAAAATGGCCAGTGGCCACCCCATTTGCATTTTCAAATTATTGAGGATATAGGTATGAAGGAAGGAGATTATCCTGGTGTCTGCAAGCCTTCGGAAAAAACAAAATACTTGGCCAATTCTCCCGACGCTGATTTAATTCTTCAACTCAATAAATATGTATAATATTTAGTAGTCATTCTAGAACTAAGTTGGTCATTATTATTGCTTCCATTATTTTCGAGAAATGTCTTTTTTATCCATTCATAATCTTTCCTATTTAGAAGGCAATGCTTTCTCTGTAAAGGAGCTGCGTTTTAGCCAATCAAAAAAAGAGCAATTGGCGATTGCTGGCGAAACAGGTTCTGGCAAATCAACATTGCTTAAAATGATTGCCGGTTTATTGACTCCTGCCAGTGGTGAAATTCAATTTATGGGTAAACGGGTATTGGGGCCCGATGAAAGATTAATTGCCGGGGAGCCAGGCATTGCTTATTTAAGTCAACAATATGAATTGAGGAATAATTATTACGTGTATGAATTATTGGACATGGCCAATAAGTTGGAGCAGGGGAAGGCCAATCATATCTATGAAGTATGCAGGATTACCGATTTTTTGAATAGAAGAACCAATCAACTTTCTGGTGGCGAAAGACAAAGAATTGCATTGGCAAGAATACTGGTTACTGGTCCCAGTTTATTGTTATTGGATGAGCCATTTTCCAATTTAGATATTATTCATAGAGATATTATTAAATCAATACTTGCCCAACTTAGTGATGAATTAAGTATTACTTGTTTGATGGTTGCACATGATGCGCCCGATTTGCTTGCTTGGGCTGATAGAATCATCGTTTTGAAACAAGGTGAAATTATACAGGAAGGGCGGCCGCATCAAATATATAATGCCCCCATCAATACTTATGTTGCTGGATTGTTTGGCGATTATAATTTGTTTGATCAACAACATGCAATCAGTCGTTCATTGTCAATACCTACCGATAATAATAAATGCCTACTGATACGACCAGAAAACTTCGTGGCAGTATCGGCTACAAGTCCATATTTAGTGAAAGGGAAACTTCTTGCCATCGACTATAAAGGCAATGCCTATACTTTGAAAATTCAGGTGGGAGCCGATTTGATTAAGCTTTTCTGTATGAGTCATTCTTATACAATAGGGGATGAGATTTATATAGGATTGAATGAGGGTGGCTATTGTTGGGTGAATCACTAAACGGCCATATGATTTAGCAAACCAGGCTATCTAAAACAATCCGCGTTAAAATTTGTTTATTCCTACATAGAAATCATCATAAAACCTACCTTTACAGCGCAAAATTGCCAGTATGGAAATAAAAGCCGGACCATTATTATCATCCATTAATAATCCTGATGATCTTAAAAAGATTTCAAGGGAACAATTGCATCAGGTTTGTGATGAATTGCGTCAATATATTATTGATGTTGTAAGTGTGCATGGTGGTCATTTTGCGGCAAGTTTGGGTGTGGTAGAACTGAGTATAGCTTTACATTATATATATAATACACCTTACGATCAATTGGTTTGGGATGTTGGGCACCAAGCTTATGGACATAAAATTTTAACTGGCAGACGAGACGATTTTCCTACCAATAGAAAATACAATGGCATTAGTGGATTCCCCAAGCGCAGCGAAAGTGAGTATGATACCTTTGGGGTAGGACATTCTTCCACTTCTATTAGTGCTGCATTAGGCATGGCAATGGCCGCCAAATTTAAGGGGGAAGATAGAAAGGCTGTTGCCATCATTGGTGATGGTGCCATGACTGCGGGATTGCCTTTTGAGGCAATGAATCATGCAGGCGTTGCCGACGCAGACGTATTAATTATCCTGAATGATAATTGTATGAGTATTGACCCCAATGTGGGGGCTTTAAAAGAATATCTTACTGATATTGCTACTTCGCCTACCTATAATAAGGTGAAGGATGAGGTATGGAATTTATTGGGCAAGCTACCCGTAGGAAAGAATTTTAGTAGGGGCATGGCGCATAAATTAACTGAAGGGATGAAGGGTATGGTAAGTAGCAGTTCAAATTTATTTGAAGCTTTAAAGCTTCGGTATTTTGGCCCAATTGATGGTCATAATATTACTAAGCTAGTTGATACATTACAAGACCTTAAAAAAATTCCTGGTCCCAAATTATTGCATATTGTTACCGTTAAAGGGAAAGGATATGAATTAGCAGAAAAAGATCAAACGAAATGGCATGCACCAGGACTCTTTGATAAGATAACTGGAGAGATACAGAAAAAATCTTTTGTACTGCCTCAGCCAATGAAGTACCAGGATGTTTTTGGTTATAGTATTATTGAATTAGCAGAAAAGAATGATAAGATTGTAGGCATCACACCTGCAATGCCAAGCGGATGTTCATTGAAGTATATGATGGAACAAATGCCTGACCGTGCATTTGATGTTGGCATTGCCGAGCAACATGCCGTAACATTAAGTGCTGGTATGGCTACGCAGGGAATGCGTGTTTTCTGTAATATTTATTCTTCTTTCATGCAGCGGGCATATGATATGGTAATACATGATGTGGCCATTCAAAAATTACCCGTTGTTTTTTGTTTAGACAGGGCTGGTTTGGTGGGTGATGATGGGCCAACGCACCATGGTTGTTACGATATTGCCTATATGCGTTGTGTGCCCAATTTGATTGTGAGTGCTCCCATGAATGAAAGGGAATTAAGAAATCTAATGTACACTGCACAATTGGAAACACATCAGTTGCCAATTGTTATTCGATATCCAAGAGGGGAAGGGGTTTTGCCAGATTTACAAAAGGCTAGTATGGCTACTCATTATCCTTTTGAAGAAATAAAAATTGGAACAGGAAGAAAATTAAAAGATGGTAAGGATATTGCGATACTTTCCTTTGGGCATCCGGGTAATTTTGCAGCAGCAGCCATTCGAGATGTACAAGCAGAAGGGATTCAACCTGCACATTATGATATGCGATTTGCGAAGCCCTTGGACGAAGCAATGCTTCATGAAGTTTTCAAAAAATATCAAAAGATTATCACAGTGGAAGATGGTACCGTAGTGGGTGGATTTGGATCTGCTGTACTGGAGTTTATGAATCAAAATGGTTATCATGCTCAAGTGAATATATTGGGTATACCCGATCGACTGGTAGAGCATGGAACGCCTAAGCAATTGTATCAGGAAATTGGCATTGATGCAAGTGGAATATCTAAGGCACTTAGAGAAATGTCGACGGCAACTGTATCTTATACAACTGTTGCGGATTTGATTAAATAAATAGAAAGCAATTCATGTAAGCCGGCTTTATGCCGGCTTTTTTATTTTATTTAACAAGCATTAAAAAATTTTATGGAAAAGCACACGTTGAACATCTAATGTTGTGTTCAGTTGTAATATTTCATAAAAATAATAGTTGTGAAATTTCAAGCAAGGTTCCTTTTTTTATTACTATTGATTTTTACCGGGCTCATGTCAGCCGGCTTCTATATTTGGAATCAGCCCAAGCATAATACTACATCTAAAAATAATATTGCCTTAAAGAAGGTAGCTGTATCCTATAATCCTTCAATCAAAATTACTGACCATGCCTCTATGCTAAAAAAATATGCAGGCGCTCATGGATTTAATAATAGTATTTGTATGCTGGTTGACATGCATATTGCTAGTGGTAAGCCTCGGTTTTTCTTGTATGATTTGCAGCGCGATTCTGTATTGCTTTCTGGATTGGTTACACATGGAAGTGGTTCAGACAAGGGGCAGCCGGAATTGTTTTTTTCTAATGAGCTCAATAGTAATTGCAGCAGTGTAGGAAAATATAAAATAGGAAAACCTTATTATGGAAAATTTGGCTTGGCCTATAAATTATATGGATTAGACAATACGAATAGCCAGGCCTTCAAAAGATTTGTAGTGTTACATGCGCATGAATGTGTGCCGGTAGAAGAAGTATATCCACAAGAAATTTGTCAGAGTTGGGGCTGCCCAACAGTAGCACCGGTTTTTCTGACTGCTATCAGTAAATATATAGACCAATCAGAAAAACCGATTTTGTTGGATATTTATTATTGAATCAATTTTTATTTTTTATACATGCATTGGCACTTCAACAGCTAATAGTTCCGAGGTTTCAGTAGCGGTAACCGTAAAGCTGTCAGACTCCCAAATACCCAGGGCATCTCTTCTTGTAAGATTATTTTCGTTTACTTGAACGCTTCCATTAATAACCACTAAATAAACACCGTTTCCTTTAAAACCATTGCTGTATGAAATTGATTGGCCTGCTTCTATTTTGGTCAAAGAAAACCTGGCATCCTGATTAATCCAAAGTGCATTGTCTTCTGCAAGTGGCGAAACAACAATCTGCCATTGATTCAATCTATCTTCGATATTGAAGGTGCGTTGGTCATACCTTGGTGTAATATTCTTTAATTTAGGAAACACCCAAAGTTGAAATAAATTGGATTCTTCTGTATTGGATGCATTGAATTCTGAATGTTGCACTCCTGTACCAGCACTCATGATTTGCACATCACCCGCTTTTATTACACCTTGCCCACCGGTACTATCCTTGTGTGCCAAAGCGCCAGTTAGGGGTATGGTTACAATTTCCATATTGTCGTGTGGATGGGTCGGAAATCCGCCTCCTCCGTCGATGGTATCATCATTTAGTACCCTCAACATTCCAAAATGAACTTTTTCGGGGTTATGGTATTGACTAAAACTAAAATAATAATTTGCATGCAGCCAGCCGTAATCTGCGGTTCCTCTGGCGCTAGCTTTGTGATGTATTGTTTTCATATAAACTATTTAATGTTTAAACATCAAAATAAATGCCAATTAAAATCCCTGCCAAAATAGCAAATATATTGGCAGGGATGAATTAATTTAAAATGATACCATTGTCCTCCGGCAAGACAAAATCAGGTTCTTCGACCCTGTTTTCATTGAATTCGAGAATAAAATTATTCCGTCCTTCACCTATCAGTATGCTCATGTATTTTTGTTGAACAAGTTCCAGCATGTTAAGGAACAGAAAGATGGCATGAATACGGTTTTCGCATACCTCAAATATTTTTTCAAAGGAGAGGGTTTTTTCTTTGCGGCAAATATCCAACATATATTCCCTACTGCCTTCCATGGTATAATTATATTGTACTACCGTATGAACTGGCTTATTGTTTCTTTCCTGTAATTTTTGCACTACTTTTTCAAATGCCTTCATTAATCTATACAGGGTTACCGTTTGGATTTCAGTTCCCTCTCCTGCTTCTTCACCAATGAGTGAAAGTTCTCTTTGCAGGTTACCTCTTTTCATCATGAGCATTCGGGTAGCTTCCATCTCGGCCATTTTTGCCGACGCCTCCTTGAACTTTTTATATTCGAGAATTTTGTCAATCAGTTCCTGTCTTGGATCAATTTCATTACCCTGTGCATCCAATTCTTTGCGGGGAATCAACATTTTTGCCTTGATGCGCATTAAGGTGCTAACGAAGAGAATGAATTCACTACTCAATTCAATGTTTAGTTTTTCTGTTCCATGAATAAAGTCGAGAAAATCATTGGTGATTTTCGTGATGGGGATATTGTAGATATCCAGTTCATCTCTTTCTATAAAGAATAATAATAAGTCAAAAGGGCCTTCAAATTGGTCTAATTTGATCTGGTATGTCTTGGATGTCACGTATAATATTTTGAGTAAAAAAAATCTCCCGACCAAGGCCGGGAGAGCAAATTTATAAATTAGTTCAGAGAAATTACTTTTTGAAACTAACACCAACACCCAATGTGGACAACATTTGCAAACCAACGCTGCGGTTAGCATTGTTGAATGCTCTGTTGTTTGGTTGTTTGATGTCATTATCATACATCAAATCAAGATTGTATTTCACCTTGATTAGTTTGTTTACATTGAAAGAAACTTCATTGGTCATGAAAAGATCCATATTTACAAATCTTCCAGGAGCGGCATCTTTGTATGCGGTAATATAGTTGCCAAATACTTCTAAACGACTAGTATAAGAAATATTTTTCATCAGATTGAATTTGGTACTAGCAACTGCCAATACACCAAAATCACCTCTGTGTTGTTTGGTAGGAGAAACATTGTACAAACGAGCCAATGGATCTTCTACTGTTCCTTTGTAAACACCACCCTGAGCCAAATAGCTATAAGGTTGGTTGGTAATAATTGTCCAACGAGCAGTCAATGGACTAAAATAAAGATTGAATTGATTGCAAGGCTTGAAATTTAATCCTAATGGACTTACTGTTACATAAGCAGGGGCAAAGAATCCTGATCTTCTTCTTTTAACACCTTGGTCGCCTAAATAATTATAGAAATAGCCGTTTGAAAACTGAGTACGTAAGTGTACACGAGGTCCCCAACTCCATTTTTTCCATTGCTTGGGTTGAACCAGGAATCTGGTTCCTAATTCCAGGCGATCATTCAATTTAGTTACACCTGTTTTGGTTGTATTTAACAAACCATAAGAACTGGTCAACCATGATCTCCATTCTTTGTTTTTCCATGAATTGCTGGCCCATGCATCTAAAGTGGCCATTGCAGACATTGTAAATTTGTCGCTGCCGGTTGTGTACCAGTTGTTGTTGCCAACCTGGGTAAGGCCTGCATAAAGAGATGCACCCTTGGTCCAAGTACCTTTAACGGTTTCTTTCTTGGCTTTAGTTTTCTTTTTTGAGGCAGCCTTTTGTGCAAAAAGAGAAACACTCAAAAGCACTGCTACAGATAAAATCAAAAATCTTTTCATGTTAGTTTGGTATTAATAGTCAAATAAACAGCGACCCTTCCATCATGGATGGTCGCTGCGAAAATAGGATTAATTTTTAACAAATCATGCGAACTAACTTAAAAATCTTTACAATTTTACGGTTAGCCCAATACCCAGTATTTCCTTTAGTTGAGTCCTTTTAATTACGTCGTCATCATAGAGCACATCTACACTCACGGTTGTCCCTAGCCATTTATTGAATTTCATCGATAAAAGGTTGGTGAAAAACAGGTCAATATTCCAAGGTTTTCGGTAATAATTGCTGAATAAATCAACCCTTCCGCTATAGCGGGCCCATTTGTTCAGTTTTTTGTTGAATTTGGCTGTAAGATAGGCCCCTAGCTCATTGTAGGTTTTTTTATAGGCGGGAACACCAAATTTATTCTGACTAAAAAAATAGGCATCTCTTTTCAAAATCCAACGGCTGGTAACAGGGGAGAAAAAGATGCTAAAAGCCTCTGTTTGCCTGAAATCAATGCCAAGCGATACAAGTATTTTGCCTGGTGTAAGAAAATTGGAGATTTTAGTACTGCTAGTGTAATCATAACCCGCTAGGGATTGGCTATTAAAATTGCTTAATAAGCCTGCATACCATTTTTTATTCAATTGGTAGCCATATTTACTAGTAACATCAATTCTGTCATCTATTTTGCGAAATCGGCCATAACTGCTGGCATTTTGAAATCCCAAGGCTAAATCAAAGAAATTATCCCAGGTATCTCTTCCTTTTCTATAGTTAATGCCATAGTTAAAGATGGCATTGATGCCCAATGTATTTTGCTCGCCGCCGGAAGCCCAGTTTGTCAAACTGCCCTGATTAATATTAATGATTAAAGTGCCTCCTTTTTTCCAGCCATCTTTTTCTGCACTTTTTACTTGCTTGGAGGCAGCAATCTGTAAATCTTTAATGGTAGGGTCTTGCGCCTGAATAAGACAAGTATAAATAAAAAAAAGTACAAGAGACAAGCTCTTTTTCATATATGGTATTAGGGTGAAAAGAAAAATGCTGCTGCAGGCCTAGTCAACAGCAGCATTTGCCAGCATATTATTTTTTTAAACTATCTCTTATTTCCATCAACAGTGCATCGGTACTTGATGGGCCAGCAGGTGCCTCAGCCTCGGCTTGTTTTTTCTTCATGGCATTGATTGCCTTAATTACTAGAAACATTACAAAAGCAACAATAATAAAATTGATTCCTGCACTTACAAATTCACCCCATTTTATTACCACTTCCTGAATGGCTGCCACTTCTTTTCCACTGGCATCTTTAGTAGCTGCTACCCCTTTTTGCAAAATCCATACATTCTTATTCAAATCTGCACCACCAATCATTCCAATGAGCGGGGCAATAACACCATCCGTTAAGGAACTGACAACTTTGCCAAAAGCTCCTCCCATCACAAAGGCAACAGCAATGTCAACCAAATTGCCTTTCATGGCAAAATCTTTAAATTCTTTGATAAAACCCATGATAATTTTTTTTTAAAAATGAAAACTAATATTATTTAATAGACACAAGATGAGGTTGCAACAAAAATAATTTTTTATTCGGCTTCGGCAAAGTTTTTTCCTTTTTATGCTGTTAAAATCAGCTGCCTAAAAATAGATAAGTTCGATTGCAATAAATCCTACAACTTTGCGCATTAAAATAATAAATGTGAATAAGGGTATTTTAAATTGGTTGATATTTATTGCATTGTCAATTATATGGGGAAGCAGTTTTATATTGATGAAAAAAGGGCTTGTACATTTAACGGCCTATCAGGTAGCTGCCATAAGAATAGTTTCATCTGGACTGGTATTGTTGCCATTCGCATTCACTGCATTTAAGAAAATTCCAAACAAAAAATTGTTGATTGTTTTTCTCAGTGGCGTTTTGGGAAGTTTACTACCTGCATTTTTATTTTGCATTGCAGAAGAAGGAATTGACAGCGCCCTAGCTGGCACACTCAATTCTCTTACACCCATTTTTGTAATCATCACGGGGGGACTTTTTTTTCGAAGTAAAACACCCACTATAAAAATCATAGGAATTGTAGTTTCCTTTTCAGGCAGTCTATTATTATTATTCAGTAAAGGGCATTTGGTAGAAAGTAAAAATATGTTGTATATTTCTTTTGTTGTCATTGCTACAATCTGCTATGGAATAAATGTAAACATGGTTCATCGCCAATTGGGCAATATCGGGTCATTACAAATTGCTGCCGTCGCTTTAAGTCTGAATGCTATTCCAGCTTTAATTATATTGTATTTCACCGGATATTTTAATTTGCCCTTGACTGAGACAGGCCTATTGGGATCATCCATGTATGCCGCTTTGTTGGGTGTTTTTGGCACTGCCATTGCCAGTATCATTTTTTATATGTTGGTCAAGAGAGCAGGGGCCGTTTTTAGTAGTATGGTAACCTATGGAATACCAGTGGTTGCCAATTTTTGGGGCGTGATTGCAGGCGAAAATGTTGGGTGGAAACAATTTGCCTGTCTTGCATTAATTTTAATTGGCGTTTATATTGCAAATATCAATACTGCAAAAGAGCATTGATGGACGGACAAATAAAAAACCGCTGTATTAACAGCGGTTTTTTATATTCAAATATTACTTATTAAGATTTAGTAGCTGTCTTTGTTTTGCTAGTCTTGGTTTTAACAACTGGCTTTTTAGTTACTTTTTTAATTGTTACTTTTTTGGTAGTAGCAACAGTGATAGGTTTTGTAGTAGCAGGTACATCAGAAACAGCTTTCAATGCCACTGGGCTAGCTACATCAGATACTGCAGCGACAGGTTGAGCTTCAGCTGCTACTACATCTCCGGTTAAAGTGATGCTTTTTATTTCATCAATACCGGCAAATTTTACTGTTAAGTGTTTGTCGAAATGACCAGGGCTTGCTGCATTGTAAGTAGCATTGATATAGCCAGTTTTTCCTGGTGCAATTGGTTCTTTTGTATAATCACTAATGGTACATCCACAAGTTGGGTTGGCTTGTTCAATAATCAATGGTTGTGCACTGATATTGGTAACAATGAATTTAGCAGTAGTGGGATTGCCTTGTTTGATTTGACCAAGATTAATGGTTTCGTTGTCCAATTTGGCAACATCACTTACTTTAGTTTGAGCAAAAAGACCTGCTCCAAGGGTCATAACAGCAAGGGAAAGAATGATTTTTTTCATCGTGTTCTACTTTTTGGGTTTAATTATTTTTTAAATCTTGTGTAGCCTTATTTTCTGGGGCGCTGGCAGCAGGTGTTTGCCAAACCTCGCCTTTAATAGTAATTTGTTTGGTTAGTGTACCATTATAGGTAATGGTGATGAATTTTGTAAACGGACCTGCAGCTGCAGCATTGTAACCAACATTTATTTTAGTACTGCCTTTTGGTGCTACTGCTTTGTCATGTTCCCATTCAGGAGTGGTACATCCACAACTTGCCTGTACATTGACTATTTTAAGCGAGTCGGTTCCTAAATTCTTCACTTCAAACACGTGGGTGACTGGTTTTCCTTGTGGAATCTTTCCAAAATCGAATTCTGTTTCTTTTAAACCTAATGCCTCTACAGCCGGTGCTGGTGCAATGGTTGGTTTAGCAGGTTCAACAGGCTTTGTCTTAATATCTGATTCCTGTGCATTCACCTGAATGGCCAAAAAGCTTACAAAAACTAGTGTAATAAATTTTTTCATTGTATAATTTATTTTAATCCTTGAGTGGTAAAGATAGGAAAACGTTTTATTTGTACTTTAAATTGTTAACAAGGAAATAGTTTTTTAACAAAATGGGCGTTAGAATTTATATTTTTGCCTCCAACCTTCCACAATATGGATACTTTCAATCATAATGATGCTGCATTACAGGAGAAATTAAGTTTTGATAATTTCAGGAATACAGTATTGCAGGATTACCGAATTGCCAGTTTAAGCCGACAAACAAGCTTGTTGGGTCGAAAGGAAGTGCTTACAGGAAAGGCCAAATTTGGCATTTTTGGGGATGGAGTGGAAGTTGCGCAGGTGGCAATGGCCAAATTCTTTAAGCCAGGCGATTTTCGCAGTGGCTATTACCGCGATCAAACTTTTATGTTTGCGGCTGGTTTGGCCACCGTTGAACAGTTTTTTGCACAATTATATGCGGATCCTTATTTAGCCAACGACCCCTTTAGTGCAGGGCGACAAATGAATGCACATTTTTCAACTCCATTTGTTAATGAAAATGGAGAATGGCTAGACCTGGTTAATCGTAAAAATATATCGGCGGATATTGCCCCAACTGGCGCTCAGATGCCCCGGGCATTGGGCCTGGCTTTTGCCTCAAAAGCTTTCCGAACCATTGAGGAATTGCACCCATATACCAGCTTATCCAATAATGGAAATGAAGTTTGTTTTTGTACCATTGGCGATTCATCCACCAGTGAGGGCCATTTTTGGGAAACCATTAATGCAGCTGCAGTTTTACAAGTGCCATTGGCCGTTTTTGTATGGGATAATGGGTATGGCATTTCTGTTCCCAAAAAATACCAGACAACCAAAGAGTCTATTTCTGATGCCTTGGTTGGATTTCAGAAAAGAGAAAGCACCAATGGTATTCAAATTTATAAAGTGAAGGCTTGGGATTATGCAGGGATGTGTGAAGTATTTGAAACGGCTATTCAAGCCATTAGAGAAACGCATACGCCGGCAATATTCCATGTAGAAGAAGTAACCCAACCACAAGGTCATAGTACCAGTGGTAGTCACGAACGGTATAAAAGCCCTGAAAGATTGCAATGGGAAAGAGATTGGGATGGAATTAAAAAAATGAAGGAATGGATTGTTGAAAATGCCTTGGCTTCCGAGGAAGAATTGAATGAAATTGATTTGCAGGTAAAAGAGCAGGTGAAAAATGAAAGGGCCTTGGCATGGGATAAATATTTATTACCCATTCAACAGCAAATAGAAAAAACGGTAGGTTTATTGCAATCAGAAGCTACGCAGTTTCCACATTTCAATGGGATGGCGGGGGAACTAAAATTATTGCGCGAGCCATTGAGAAAAGATGTGATGAAGTCACTTGCTGCAGCTATTGATATGGGGGCTGGCAATGCAATAAAAGAATATTATGCCGACTTGCAAAAGGAAAACAGTGCCTTATACAATTCTCATCTATTTGCAGAAAATGAAAAAAGTACGTTGAAGGTACCGGCAGTACCCGCTGTGTATACCGATGAAACCAAGGTAAATGGTTTTGAAGTGTTGAATAAATATTTTGATGCCTTATTCAGTACTAATACAAAAGTGTTGGCATTTGGAGAAGACCTTGGTCAGATTGGAGATGTTAACCAAGGGTTCAGTGGTTTACAGGAAAAGCATGGCAAGGAACGCATTTTTGATACAGGCATTCGGGAAGTGACCATTATCGGTCAAGGTATCGGGCTCTCCTTGAGGGGTATGCGACCTATAGCAGAAATACAGTACCTCGATTATCTTTTATATGCATTGCAAACCCTGAGTGACGATGTTTGTACTACTCATTATCGTACAGGTGGACAGCAGTCTTGTCCATTAATTGTAAGAACCCGCGGGCATCGCTTAGAAGGTATCTGGCATAGTGGTTCTCCCATGGGAATGATTATAAATGCACTGAGAGGAATGCATGTATGTGTGCCCCGTAATATGGTGCAGGCTGTGGGCATGTACAATACATTATTGAGAGGCAATGATCCGGGATTGATTGTAGAGTGCTTGAATGGGTATCGATTAAAAGAGCAGTTGCCTTCCAATTTATTGGAATTTACCATACCCTTAGGCGTACCCGAAATTATAAAAGAAGGCACAGATGTAACAGTGGTTTCTTATGGGTCAACTTTGCGCATTGTAATGGAAGCGGCCGACCATTTATTACATGCAGGTATTAGTTGCGAAGTAGTGGATGTGCAAACTTTGTTGCCATTTGATATTCATCATACAATTGCAGCATCACTTAAAAAGACCAATCGAATAGTTTTTGTTGATGAGGACGTGCCTGGTGGAGCAGCAGCTTATATGTTCAATAAAGTAATGGAAGAACAATCGGGTTATAAATACCTGGATGTATCACCCCGTACTATAACTGCTAAAGCGCATCGAACTCCTTATGGAAGTGATGGTGATTATTTTGCCAAGCCCAATAAGGAAGAAATAGTGGCAGTGATTAATGAAATGATGCGTGAGTAATGCATGATATTAATTAAATAAAAAAGGAACAGTTTAACTGTTCCTTTTTTATTTCAGGCAAGCTATTTATTGAAGTTTAGCCAGCCATAGTGATGCGTTCATAAATAAGGGAATATGGCTATAGGTAGTCCAGCCATTGAAAAGTGTATTGCCACTTGCACCAGTGCCGTCATCCATTGGTGAACTATCGGTTACTACATATACTCGACCAGTACCATAGGTAGAGGAGGCCGACATTAAATTACTATTGTTTTGTACAGCCCCTGTTTTCCATATTAGTCCTTGTACACTTGGGTTGGCAGTAGGATTCAAGGTAAGTGTTGCGCCATTGTGAAAATCGAGTTGGGTTACATTGCCTTGAGAGCCATGCAAAATAGGATTCGTTGCGTTACCTGTCAAAACATTGGCTGTTAATTGAGTAATATTCGTTAAGTCAATCGAAAAACCAAAGGGATTAGTAACAGTTCCATTATTGGTCATCAAATCATTCCAGATAGCAGGAGAATCCCAGCCATCGTTATTTCGGTCAGAAATGGTATGGTCTGAAATCATGAAAAGGCCGCCACCATTATTTACAAAATTCAGTATAGCTGTTTTTTCTGCTGCAGTAAATAGAATATTGGGTTCATCTACTACAAATACATTGTAATTGGCAAGGTCCTGTGGATTGGCGGTATTACCATAGGTAATGGCTGTTCCTGCAGGCAATGTTTCTACAGTATGACCTGCTTTTACCAATGCAATACCCCAACTAGAAATGGCGCCTGTCCAGTAAGTTTCTGCAGTGGTGGCTGTAATGGTAGATTGGAGTGGAGTAGGAATTTGTTGAGGACTTGCGTCTTGGTCAATCACCCAATCGGCATTGCCAGCCGTTTCAGCTTTTGTAGCATCAAATAAGAATTTTTTGGCAGTGCCACCGCCCCCTCCACCACCACCGCCGCCGGTGGTGCCATAATCCACAATCGTAACGTCATCGAAATTTATGCGGTTGGTGCCGCCCCCAGTTTTACGAATTTCAAAACGAATTGTGCCGGTAATATTTAATGTAAAAGAACTGCTTTGCAGTGTTGTAGTACTAGTTGTAATGGTAGCACCTGTTTGTGTATAGCTAACACCGCTATTGGTACTGTACCATAATTGCCAAGTACTGTTGGCATCGGTACCATATTTGCCATGCAAGATGGTAACAGTGGATGCGCCACTTGTCAAATCGAATTTCATGGTCAGTTTGCCAGTGTTGCGCACCCGTGCAGATTGTGTTCCATTTTTTCTGTCAGTGGTAGTGTTACCAAGTAACGCATCGTTTAAATTCCAAATGCCAGTGCCCAATGTTACATCTGCTGCTGCATAGGCAGTTTTGGTTCCGGTTTCAAAATTTTCGGTTCTTGTTACCAGTGCGGCTTGAGGTCGAATGCCTGATCTGTCGGTAGCCGCAGGTGCATTGTCTACTTGTACGCTACTTGTTTTTTTGCAGGAAAAAATGAGCGTTAACAATAGCAGCGTGAATAGTTTTGTACATGTTTTCATTGAATGAATTGGTTTGATGAACTGTAAAATAAAAATTTACATATTAACTTAATGTAAATACATGGTTACTCTTTTGCACTACTTGTTAACGTTATTGCTTCTTTGTGAAATATATTGAGGTTTGGGAGAGTGCATTATTAGCTACCTTGGGCTTTAGTAATAATCATATGATACGATTGGAATATTTTGGTGAAGCAGATTTTCAGGACATTAAAGAATGGATTAATACAGAAGAGATATTAATGAATTGGTCGGGGGCTTTATTTAGTTTTCCTTTGACTGATGATAGTTTACAATGGTATATTGAAGGAGTGAATGATAAAAAGGAGTCTGATGCCTTTTTGTATAAAGTAATTGAAATCGAAACTGGAAGAAAGGTTGGTCATATTTCTCTCGGAGGGCTTAGTCGGAAAAATAAATCAGCGAGGATTAGCAGGGTTTTTGTTGATCCGGTATCTCAAGGGAAAGGATATTGTACTGCAATGATCAGGGCGGTTTTGAAAATTGGTTTTGAAGAATTGGGCTTACATCGTATTTGCCTGGGAGTGTATGATTTCAATGAGTCAGCAATAAAATGTTACCAAAAAGCAGGTATGATTGTGGAAGGTACTAACCGGGATTGTTTGTTGTTTAAGGGCAACTGGTGGACCTTGATTGAAATGAGTATTTTAGAAAAAGAATGGAAAGAAAAATAAAATGCCCTGCAAAAATTATACAGGGCATTATGTACTACATAAAAATGAGTTAGGACTTTTCTTCCCAAATCATAGAAAGATGTACAATGGTTTCGGCTGCTTTTGCCAAATCGCGCGTGCCAATCCATTCTAGTTTACTATGAATGTTTTGCATTCCTGTAAAAATATTTGGACAGGGCATGCCCATATAACTTAATCTGCTACCATCGGTGCCACCTCGAATACTTTCTTTTTTTACTTCAAAACCTGCTCTTTCTATTGCTTCGGCAGCATACGCTGCAACATGTGGATGTAGATTCAACACCTCCTTCATATTGCGGTATTGTTCAACTGCAGTATAATCCATTGTAGCTCCTGGAAATTTCGCTACTGTATCTGCAGCAATTTGTTGCAATCTGCTATGATGTGCTGCAAGACCATCTAATGTAAAATCCCTTACAATAAATTGAATGGTTGCTTTTTCTGAAATACCCGATACCGTGGTGGGATGTACAAATCCCTGCATGCCTTCAGTGGTTTCGGGACTGAATTCATCTTTTGGTAAGGCATCTAAAATAGCACCTGCCACTTTAAGGGCATTTACCAATTTGTTTTTTGCATAGCCTGGGTGGGTAATTACACCATATACATTGATGATGGCAGCATCAGCGCTAAAGGTTTCATCTTCCAAACTGCCGGCCTCTCCTCCATCCATGGTATATCCATAGGAAGCGCCTAGTTTTTGCATGTCAATTTTTGCAGTACCCTGACCTACTTCTTCATCTGGTGTAAAAATAATTTTAATAGGGCCATGTTTGATGGCAGGGTTTTGCAAGAGATAAATTGCAGCCTGCATGATGGCCGCAACCCCGGCTTTATCATCACTGCCTAGTAAGGTTAGTCCACTAGCAGTTATGATATCATGGTTGATATGTTCTTTTAAATAGGTAGAAATTGCAGGACTCAAAATCAAATTGGGATCATCTGGATAATGGATATCCTTTCCATCATATGAGCGATGTAAGATTGGCTTTACATCGGTGCCGCTACAATCTGGTGCTGTATCAACATGCGCACAAAAACAAATAGCGGGCATGTTTAGTTTATCACTATTAGATGGAATTGTCGCATATACATAACCGTAATCATCGGTTTCAACTTGTGTTAAGCCCAGTTCCTTTAATTCATTAAAAAGTAATCGGCTTAAATTTTTTTGTTTTTCGGTGCTGGGATGCGTTTGGCTATTGGGATCGCTTTGTGTATCAATGCGCACATACCGCATAAAGCGTTCGGCGATGGCGTCCTGGCTAATTTGTATCATAAAGTTGTTGAATGAACCGTAAAATTAAGCAATCTGCATTGAAGTTTTTGTCATCCCAGTATCTACTATTTATTAAATGTGTCTGGGATTTTATTTCAGAAGGACTTTGTCATTCAATAAAGAAAATGCAATCCTTGATTTAAATAATGCTATAAAAAAAGCAGTTTGCGAAGGCAAACTGCTTGATGTATAAATTTTCGAGATGATTAACCTTCAATCTCTACCAATTCAATATCAAATACTAGGTCTTGTCCAGCCAAAAAATGATTGGCATCCAAAACGATTACATTTTCTTTGATTTCGGTAATAATAACGGGTACTGGTTGTCCGTATTGATTTTGCAAGGTTAATGGAAGTCCTACTTCCAATTTCATATCTTCTGGCACATTGGCCCTGTCGAATTCAATAATGGCTTCGTTTGATCTTTCGCCATATGCATCCACTGCGGGGATGTTGATCGTTTTCTTTTCACCCAATTCCATTCCGGGCAAGGCTGCGTCAAAACCTTTAATCATTTGTCCTGCGCCTACAATAAAGCCCAGTGGTTCTCTTCCAATGGAGGAATCAAATTGTTCTCCATTGGTTAATTTACCGGTGTAATGCACTTTTACGGCATCACCATTTTTTGCTACTGCCATTATAATTTGTGTTTTGTGAATTTGCCTTGGCCCTGTTTTTGCGGGGTTTCGACAAAAAATGAGCCTGCAAATTAATCTTTAAATAGCAGAGACAATTAAAATCTTTTCAGCAACTTTACTACATGATAGCAAAATCAATTCTATGCCTGTTTTGTACAGCCTTTTCTTTTTCAGTAATGGCTCAGGGTATTGTAAAATCGGGGCCAATAGCAAAGACTGACTTGATTCGGCCCGGGGCGGCTCGGATGGAAGTGTACCTGCCATTATTAAAAGGTAAATCTGTTGCAGTATTTGCTAATCAAACTTCGATGGTAGGCAATACCCATTTGGTGGATACCCTAATAAGGTCGGGCATCAAGGTAGTGAAGATTTTTGGGCCTGAACATGGATTTAGGGGGGATGCAGATGCAGGAGAGCATGTGGGAGATGCGGTGGATAAAAAAACCGGCGTTCCCGTAGTAAGTTTATACGGAGATCATAAAAAGCCCACTGCAGCAGATGTGAAAGACGTAGATATTTTGCTCTTTGATATTCAAGATATTGGGGTGCGATTTTATACTTATATATCCTCCCTGCAATATTATATGGAAGCCGCTTTAGAATTGCATAAGCCCTTATTATTACTCGACCGGCCCAATCCCAACGGTTTTTATGTAGATGGTCCCGTGCTGGATATAAAATTCAAGAGTTTTATTGGCATGCAGCCTGTGCCGATTGTTTATGGAATGACAATTGGGGAATATGCAATGTTATTATTAGGAGAAAAATGGTTGAGTGAAAAGGCGAATGCTATTCATTCTTATAATATTACAACTCAGCCTACAATTGATACGCCTTTCCATTTCATGGTGATTAAATGTGGAGGGTATAATCACAAAAGTAAATATCAATTGCCTGTGATGCCATCGCCAAATTTGAAATCGATGGAGGCCATTTACTGGTATCCCTCTACTTGTTTTTTTGAAGGAACTGTTTTTAGTGAGGGCAGAGGAACAGATAAGCCTTTTGAATACATCGGTCATCCTTTAATGCCATCCACCATGTATTCCTTTGTTCCTTCACCCAATGCCGGGGCTAAGAGTAGCAAATGTTTTTATCAGCGATGTTATGGTTGGGATTTATCAGGAAGTATAAAGGGCATTTTAAAAAAACTGGGTACTAGAATTCAACTCAATTATTTATTAGATGCCTATAAATTGTTTCCTGGAAAAGATAGTTTCTTTTTGAAAAATAATTTTATTAATAAGCTGGCAGGAAATGATTTATTGCAGGAACAAGTAAAGCTGGGTAAAACAGCGCAAGCAATCAGGGCTAGCTGGCAACCCGCTTTGCAAGGGTTTAAATTAATTCGAAAAAAATATCTCTTGTACGCCGACTTTGAATAAATACAATTTTACTACATGCGGTGGACGTTTTTCCTTTTATTATTACTGAATGTGGCCATTCTTAAAGGGCAGCATCATTATGAATCTTATACCCCTTCCAACGGTTTGCAGGATGCAAGGGTCAATAGGATTATGCAAATGAAAGATGGACGTTTGATTTTTTTAACAAGAGATGGGTTTAGTATTTATGATGGACAGCGATTCAATAATTACCAGCATTTGAATGGTAAAGAAATAGGTATTATTGATGATGGTATACTGTTGCAAGATAGTACGGCTTTGCTATTTACATTTGATGGGCTGGCGATTCGGATAAAAAATAAAACTGTAAACTTTGATACGCTGTTATCGAATAAAGTTATTGAGCCATCTATAATACATTCGTTTGAGCAGGGGCAATTAATCATTTCTAACAAGGGCTTTTATTTGTTTAGGAACAACCAGATTAAGCCTATAAGTCAGGCAAAGGATTCACTTGCCATCAAAAATATTGACAATTCTGTTGTAGTAGGAAATGCATTTATTGTTTTCAATAAAATGCAAGGACCAATTAATAAATTATATCTCTACGATATTCAGCGACAAGCTTTATTGGATTCGATGGTTTTAAGTAGCAAAGCTTATTGTATTAAGTCATCAGAAAATGGAACGATTCTTATTTCATTAGACAATGGACTTTATCAAGTAGACTATGCTTCTATATTTACTGGGCATTTACGTTTGGGAAATCCCTGGCTGTCAGCTTATTTACCCAAGGGCTTTCTTTCCACGAATATTTATTTTGATAAAGCGAATAATATTTGGGTAATGAATTCAACTATTGGCGCCTGGAAAATAAATCTGACGAGCGGCGAAAAACGACTCTATTCAACTAATGAAGGCTTGGAAGAAGGGCTGGTTGGTGTTTATCAGGATAAGGAGAATAATTATTGGTTTATGATAAATGGTAAGGGCGTTCAAAAATTATTGCAAAACAATTTGGAAACTATTCGGGATTTAGGAAATAAAAGAATGCCGCTTGTAAATTTTTTATATAATTTAAATGAGGATTCCGTTGTATGTGGTGCTAATCAATCTTTTGTCCTTAAAAACACGGCGCTTGCTTTAACATCTAAACTTTCTCCATCATTATATTCAACAAGTTTTTATTGGAATAAGGATTGGTGGGTATTTAAAGACTTCAATGTATTGGCAAATAGTAGTGGTAAACAAATTCGATTTGACTATGTCAAACAACGTGTTCCATCCCGATTCAATATTTCACCACATCTTAAGTATGATCTTGAAGGTAATTTAATCGTAGGCGGCAATCAAATTGTTGTATTAAAAAAAGATGGTCATGCGGCAGCATTAGCATTGCCATATTATACAGACAATATTGTGGTGGATGATGTTAACCGTTATTGGAGTTTTAGTCGCTCAGATGATATAACGGCCTATGAGTGGAAGGATGAGGGTTTACAACAAGTGGAAGGCCTGCGGATAGATGGCTTGGCTGCCAGGTATGTAATGCATTGGAATGCAGATACCTTTTGGGTTGCTACTCGTAACAAGGGGATTCAAATACTAACTGTTCAAAATGGCCAAGCTAAACTGGTTGGCAATATTAATAAAGCGAAAGGCCTTTCCAATGATTTTGCAGAAGTACTTTTGCGAGTTAATAGTGATAAGGTAGCGGTGGGAACAGCGTCTGGTCTTGATATTATTACACTATCGGCCATGGATACACTAATTGAAAATGTATCTTCCCCCATTAATAATTATCAGCCCTTTATTTCTCTTGTGAAGAACGGGCAAAATGAGTTATTAGCAATTACAGAGAACCTGGAATTGCTTCAATTAACGATATCGCCGGTTTTGAAAAATGATTTTAAGCCCATCGCCTATTTTGATGAAATTACTGTTAACGGCAAGATTATTCCCGAAACTCAAACTGCTTTTAGTTATTATGAGAACAACTGGAAATTTCAATTGGCCGCACCTTCCTTTATTGACAATCGTAATATTCAGTTTAAATTTTATTTAGAAGGTAATCGGCAAATGTGGACGCAGTTTTCGAATCGTGCTGTTTTTGAAATTATTAATTTAATGCCTGGCAGGTATCATTTAAAAGTCATTGTTAGTTATCCTGGCAAATTTTACCCAGATCAGATTTTGGATTTTGAATTTCTTATTGATCAGCCTATTTGGAAGACTACATGGTTTATTATATTGGTAATTGTAAGTACTATATCCTTGTTAGTATGGATAATTCGTTCCTACTTTAAGCAGTTATTATTGAAAAAAGCTGCTGCATTGGAAAAAGAGCAAGCAGTAGAAAAAGAAAGGACCAGGATTGCGACAGATATGCATGATGATTTTGGCGCAGCCTTATCCAGGATTAAATTTTTAAGTGAGAAAATTCAATTGAATAGAACAGAAAAAGACACTATTCAGGCAGACTTGCAAAAAATTTCATTTTATAGTGATGAAATGGCTGATAAAATGGGTGAGATTGTTTGGGCATTAAATCAACGGTATGATTCAATTGGTGATTTGGTGAGTTTTAGCCGAGCATATGCTTCTGAGTTTTTACAGGATAAGCATATTGTCCTACATTTTAGTGCAGAGGGAATGAGTGAGCGAAAAATTCATGGGGAATGGAGAAGAAATATATTTTTGGTGATTAAGGAGTCGCTACATAATATAGTCAAGCATTCGCAGGCTACTGAAGTTTGGTTGCTTTTTGACGAAAAGCAGCTGTTGCAGGTAACTATTCGCGACAATGGAATAGGTATTGATACTGCACATATACGACCATTTGCGAATGGACTGGAGAATATGAAAAAAAGGGTTGCGGGTATTGGCGGGCAGATTGAGATTAAAAGGGAAAATGGCACTGTTATTCATATTTCTGTGCCCATCTAACAAAATACCTATACCCCAGTTGAAAAGGGTATTATAAATTGCAGGTATGTCAAAAATAAATGTTGCTATAGTAGAAGATTTAGAAGAAGTTATTGAGGGCCTGATAAGCTTTATAACACAGGCGCCAGAGATACATTTAACTGCTGTATTTAGAACTGCAGAAGCGGCAGCTATGGAATTGCCTTTGATAAAGCCAGATATAGTTATAATGGATATTAACTTACCTGGTATGACAGGCATCGAATGTGTACGCCAGGTTAAAGCCCTGTCACCGAATATTCAGTTCATGATGTTTACGGTATATGAAAATAATGACCAGGTTTTTGAAGCGCTTAAGGCAGGGGCAAGTGGTTATTTATTAAAGAAGACAGCCCCGCTTCAAATTATCGAAGCTATAAAAGAGTTGCATGAAGGAGGTAGTCCGATGAGTGCCAATATTGCCCGTAAATTGGTAGAGGTATTTGTTACACAGCATACACCTCAATCAAAAGACGAAGGGGCGGTATTAACTCCCAGGGAAAAAGAGGTACTCAACCTGGTTGCCAAGGGATTATTGTATAAAGAAATTGCAGAAGAATTGAGTATCAGTTTTCATACTGTAAGGCAACATATTGGTAAGATTTACGAAAAATTACATGTTCAGAATAAAACGGAGGCCATCAATAAGGTATATGGTACAAGGGTATAATTCAAGTGGCAATTTTTAAAATGGACGGCGCACCTGTTTTTTAGAATTCAGTTTTTGACGACTCGATTTTCATAAAGGGACAATTGGTTGAAATCCCCCAAAAAGAGGATAAAGAATGGTATTCCGAATAATATATTTGTGCAATCAATCACTTTTATAAAGTGCATAGAGTAACTTAGAAATGCGTTTTTTTATTTCAATAATGCACAGCCAATTAAGTAAAGGATTGATAGTGCTTAAATAAAACAGTTATTTATTTTTCACTTAAAATTGATAATCTGGTAATGAGAAAATTAATTTTAATTTTATTGCTGATAGGGTCTTCGGAATTTTATGCTTTGCAGGCACAGTCATTGGCGGTTAATACAGATGGAAGTGCAGCCAGTAGTAGCGCCATTTTGGATGTTAAAAGCACGAACAAAGGGATGCTTATTCCCCGGATGGATTCTGCCCAACGTGCAGGAATTTTATCTCCGTCTACTGGATTGTTGGTATATCAAAACAATAAAGACAGTGGGTTTTATTATTATAACGGTAATGCATGGTTGCAATTAGCTACCGGAGATAATTTGTATTGGAAAAAAAATGGCAATGCTATATATAATACAAATTCCGGCAATGTTGGTATTGGGTTAATTGCTCCATCTGCAAAGTTGCAGGTGGCCGATAGTTCAGTCATGTTTACCAATAATACAACGGTTTTCCCGGCTGTATTTCCCAATCCACCACAAGAAGGAAAGGGTATACGTATGATGTTTTATGCTCCTAAAGGGGCGCTTCGGGTTGGGGCCATTGATAATGGGCCTTTGATTGGTGCATCGCCATTTAGTTTTTATACAAATCAATGGGATAAGGATAGTATTGGCTGGTTGTCGATGGCAACAGGATTAAATACAAAAGCAAAAGGAAAATATTCCTTGGCAACCGGTTTTGTAACCAGTGCAACGGGAGATGCCTCCACTGCCATTGGAAATGGAAGTATTGCATCAGGAAGTTCCTCCTTTGCAGCAGGCGCTTATAGTACAGCATCGGGCATTTGTGCCGTCACAATGGGATATCTTTCAAATGCCACTGGCGATTATTCTTTTTCTACAGGAAATTTCGCCAACGCATCCGGTGGGTATTCAGTGGCGCTTGGTTACAGTGTCAATGCTTCTGGATTTAATTCAGTTGCTATTGGAAATTCTAATGCTGCAACTGGTAGTAATGCAATTTCCATTGGGAATACAACAATTGCACAGGGGCAAGGGGCTATTGCCATTGGACAGGCTGCTGCTGCGAATGGTATTAATTCCATTGCAATTGGCGAAGATATAATTGTAAAACCCCGATCTGCTGTTGCAGTTGGTGCATTCAATGACAATACTGATAACCCAAATGGAACAAATATCGATTCAACCGATCGCGTGTTTCAAGTTGGCAATGGTAGCCTGTCGGGGCGGAGAAATGCCATGACTGTTTTGAGAAATGGTAAAGTAGGAGTGGGCACCGTGCTACCCATTGCGCGTTTACACGTTGCCGATAGTGCTGTGCTTTTTTCAGGAGCTATTAATAGTTTTCCTGCCACAACAAATCCTCCTCCCATCGAAGGTAAGGGGATAAGGATGATGTGGTATCCCGAAAAAGCAGCTTTTCGTGTTGGGGCTATTGATGATGGTGGTTTGGCTCAAAATTTTCCTGGCTCATATGCCACGAATCAATGGGACAAGGATAGTATAGGATTATTTTCTGTGGCCACAGGATATAATTCGATTGCCAGTGGTAGGTTTGCTACCTCCATGGGTGGTTTCAGCAAAGCAAGAGGGCAATATGCTACAGCTTTTGGGGATTCTACTGTGGCCAATGGTGATTATTCAACAGCCATTGGTTTTAATACCAATGCAAGTGGAAAAGCAAGTTTTGCTGGAGGTAGCGGAGCATTGGCAAGCGGCGAAAACAATTTCGCATTTGGTTACAATGCAACAGCATCTGGGTCAAATTCATTT
>CALRKF020000022.1:0-42885 GCA_943367825.1 Chitinophaga pinensis | reverse complement strand
ATTAAATCCTTGTTTATCTGTAGCCAATTCGCGAATAAGGGTTTCCGTTATTTTGGTATCCACACGACTCCAGATATCAATGATTGCATTGTATCTTTCATTGTTGGTGATTAAACCATTATTATAATTATCCCACACTTCATCTACTTCTACCTGCGCATTGTCAATCATTTCCTGTTTTACTTCAGGAATGATTAGGTCATTAATATTAAAGGACAATCCACCTTTAAATGCCATGCGGTATCCTAGTGTTTTAATATCATCCAGGAACTTAGCGGTTGTAGGTACATTGGTCCATTTAATAATGTCACCAATAATTTCTCTCAATGACTTTTTAGTCAATAAGGCATTGATGAAACCAACAGACTTAGGCACATGCTGGTTGAAAATAACCCTACCAACTGTAGTTTCAATCAATTTATATGTAAGGCTGCTATCTGCATTGCGCACATTAGCCCTAACTTTTATATTCGCATGTAAATCCAATTGCTTTTCATTAAAAGCAATGATTACTTCATCTGCTGAATAAAATGCTTTGCCTTCTCCTTTTACTTTTTCAGTTTCGGTTGATTTCTTACCCTTGGTGATATAATACAAACCAAGTACCATGTCTTGAGAAGGCAGGGTGATTGGTGTACCATTTTGTGGGTTCAAAATATTATGAGAAGACAGCATCAATAACTGGGCTTCCAAAATTGCAGCATTGCTTAAAGGCACGTGTACCGCCATCTGGTCACCATCAAAATCCGCGTTGAACGCCGTTGTTACCAATGGGTGCAACTGAATCGCTTTTCCTTCAATCAATTTTGGCTGAAATGCCTGAATTGACAATCGGTGAAGGGTTGGGGCCCTGTTTAATAATACAGGGTGACCTTTCAATATATTTTCAAGAATATCCCAAATGATAGCCTCTTTTTTATCTACCAATTTACGGGCACTCTTAACTGTTTTTACAATACCTCTTTCAATCAGCTTGCGAATGATAAACGGCTTGAACAATTCTGCAGCCATATCCTTAGGTAATCCGCACTCATGCATTTTCAATTCAGGACCTACCACAATTACAGAACGACCAGAATAGTCAACACGTTTTCCCAACAAGTTCTGACGGAAACGACCTTGCTTACCTTTCAACACATCACTCAAAGATTTCAATGCACGTCCACCTTCTGCTTTTACAGCATTTGATTTACGACTATTGTCAAACAAAGAGTCAATGGCTTCTTGCAGCATACGTTTTTCATTCCTCAAAATCACTTCTGGCGCCTTAATTTCCAATAAACGCTTCAAACGATTGTTGCGGATAATAACCCTGCGATACAAATCATTTAAATCAGAGGAAGCAAAACGACCACCATCCAATGGAACCAATGGACGCAATTCTGGTGGAATAACTGGAATATATTGCATTACCATCCACTCAGGACGGTTTAAAATTCTTGTATTAGCATCACGGAAACTTTCTACTACGCTTAGACGTTTTAAGGCATCTGCTTTACGTTGTTGAGAAGTTTCATTGGCTGCAGCATTACGCAAATCAAAACTTAACTGATCCAAATCCAAACGTTGCAACATTCCATGTACCGCTTCCGCACCCATCTTAGCGATGAATTTATTCGGATCTTCATCAGGCAAGAATTGATTTTCTTTCGGAAGAGTATCAAGGATGTCTAAATACTCCTCTTCTGTCAACAAATCACCATAATTCTGACCCTTGTCGGCACGAATACCAGTTTGAATAACTACAAACCTTTCGTAATAAACAATGGTTTCTAATTTTTTAGAACTCATTCCAAGTAAGTATCCAATTTTATTGGGCAATGACTTGAAATACCAAATATGCACCACTGGTACCACCAATTTAATATGGCCCATTCTTTCGCGACGTACTTTCTTTTCTGTTACCTCTACACCACAACGATCGCAAACAATTCCTTTATAACGGATACGCTTGTACTTTCCGCAAGCACACTCATAATCCTTAACCGGCCCAAATATTCTTTCGCAAAACAAACCATCTCTTTCAGGCTTGTAAGTACGATAGTTAATGGTTTCAGGCTTTAACACTTCACCATAGCTTTTTTCTAAAATACTATCCGGAGATGCCAACCCAATTGTAATTTGTGAGAAGGTTGCTCTCGGACGGTTTTCTTTTTTGAATGCCATATGCTGCTAATTGATAATTTTTAATTTAATTTAAATAAGTCTTTCAATTTTAATTTGAGTTTAATCAAATTTCAAATCAAGACCCAAACCTCTCAATTCATGTACCAATACATTGAAGGATTCTGGTATACCCGCTCTTGGAATATTATCACCTTTTACAATAGCCTCATAAGTCTTAGCCCTTCCAATGATATCATCAGATTTCAAGGTTAATAATTCCTGCAGGATATTTGAAGCACCATAGGCTTCCAATGCCCAAACCTCCATCTCACCAAAACGCTGACCACCAAACTGAGCTTTACCACCCAATGGTTGTTGTGTAATGAGACTGTATGGCCCAATAGAACGAGCATGCATTTTGTCATCCACCATATGGTGCAGCTTAATCATATAGATGATACCCACGGTAGCTTTTTGGTCAAAGCGCTCACCAGTTTCACCATCATACAAATAAGTATGTCCAAATTTAGGCAAGCCGGCTTTATCAATGTTATCTGCAATTTCTGCTACAGAAGCACCATCAAAAATTGGAGTAGCAAAACGTACACCCAATTTTTCACCTGCCCATCCTAATACGGTTTCATAAATCTGACCCAGGTTCATACGACTTGGTACACCCAATGGATTCAACACAATATCCACCGGAGTTCCATCTTCTAGGAATGGCATATCTTCCTGACGTACAATCTTCGCAACAATACCTTTGTTACCGTGACGACCCGCCATCTTATCTCCCACTTTCAATTTACGCTTAACAGCCATGTACACTTTCGCTAATTTCAATACACCAGCTGGTAATTCATCACCAATACTGATATTGAATTTTTCACGCTTGTACCTTCCTAATTCTTCGTTGAACTTAATATTATAATTATGCAAAAGCGTATTAATCAAATCATCTGTCTTCTTATCGCCACTCCATCCCAAAGGATTTACATTCATGAAATCAATACCACTCAGATTCTTTGCATTAAACTTAGACCCTTTGCCAATCAATACTTCACCGAAATTATTGCTCACGCCTGCACTGGCCTTATCTTTCAATATAGTGTGCAATTTGTTTACCAATAATTCCAACAAATCTTGTTCGTTCTTCTCGTGTGTTTTTTCAATTTTTTCCAGTTGTGCTTTCTCTCTCACTTTTGCATTCTTATCTTTCTTAGCACGCTGAAATAATTTCTTATCAATAACAACACCTTCAGTTCCACTTGGCGCTTTCAGAGAAGCATCTTTCGCGTCGCCTGCTTTATCACCAAAGATGGCACGTAATAATTTCTCTTCTGGTGTAGGATCACTTTCACCCTTTGGAGTAATTTTACCGATAATAATATCACCTTCTTTGATATTGGCACCAATACGAATAATACCATTCTGATCGAGATCCTTAGTAGCTTCTTCACTTACGTTTGGAATATCTGGCGTTAATTCTTCTTCGCCTAATTTAGTATCTCTTACTTCTGTTTCAAATTCTGAAATATGAATAGAAGTAAACAAATCTTCTTTAACTACTTTTTCACTGATTACAATCGCATCCTCGAAATTGTACCCTTTCCAAGGCATGAACGCCACTTTCATATTTCTTCCCAATGCAATTTCACCACCTTTTGTAGCATATCCTTCAGTAAGGAAGTCGCCTTCTGATACTTTCTGACCTTTTACTACAGCCGGGCGAAGATTGATACAAGTTTCCTGATTGGTACGAACGAACTTGGTCAATCTGTACACTTTCAAGTCTTCTTCAAAACTTACCAATTGCTGTATTTCACTTCTCTTATAACGAACATGAATTTCATTGGCATCTACAAATTCAACCACACCTTCTCCATCTGCATGCACCTGAATTCTTGCATCACGAGCTGCTTTGGCTTCCAAACCAGTACCAACAATGGGCACTTCTGGCTTAATCAAAGGCACCGCCTGACGTTGCATGTTTGATCCCATCAATGCACGGTTGGCATCATCATGCTCCAAGAAAGGAATCAAGGATGCACTCAAACCTACAATTTGGTTAGGCGCAACGTCCATGTATTCCACTTCATTCTTATCCAAAATTGGGAAATCACCTGTTTGACGACTTTTCAATTTATCATCAATGAAATTTCCTTTGGCATCAATATCTATATTTACCTGCGCAATCTTAGCAGTATCTTCTTCTTCTGCACTTAGGAAAGTGATTTTTTTTAAATCTACTTTACCATGCTCTACTTTATGATAAGGTGTTTCAATGAAACCCATTTCATTAATCTTAGCATGTACACAAAGGGTAGAAATCAAACCAATGTTTGGACCTTCCGGCGTTTCAATGGTACACAAACGACCATAGTGACTATAATGCACGTCCCTTACCTCAAATCCTGCTCTCTCTCTACTCAAACCACCGGGCCCGAGTGCTGATATACGACGTTTGTGAGTGATTTCACTTAATGGATTGGTTTGATCCAAGAACTGCGACAACTGAGAAGTACCAAAGAAAGAGTTGATAACAGAAGACAATGTTCTTGCATTAATCAAATCTACCGGAGTAAACACCTCATTATCCCTAACGTTCATTCTTTCACGAATGGTACGTGCCATCCTTGCCAGACCAACACCAAACTGAGCATATAATTGTTCTCCTACAGTACGAACACGACGATTGCTCAAATGATCAATATCATCTACTTCACTCTTGCCATTGGTTAATTGTACCAAGGTTTTGATGATTACGATGATATCTTCTTTTGTCAATACTTTTTTAGTGATTGGATAATCTAGTCCCAAGCGGCGATTAATTTTATAACGACCTACTTCACCTAAATCATAACGCTTATCACTAAAGAATAATTTATCAATAATACCACGGGCAGTTTCATTATCCGGAGCATCTGCACCACGCAATTGCTTGTAGATATGTTGCACCGCTTCTAATTCACTATTACTGGTATCTTTATTCAAAGTGTTGTAGATGATTGCATAATCTCCACTTACTTCTTCTTTCTGAATAAATACACTCTTCACTTCCATTTGGATAATCATTGCAACATTGCTCTCATCCAAAACAGTATCCCTTTCTAATACGATTTCATTTCTTTCGATAGAAACTACTTCACCGGTATCCTCATCCACAAAATCTTCTACCCATGTACGTAATACACGTGCAGCAAGACGTTTGCCAATACATTTTTCCAAACTCTTCTTATCCACCTTCACTTCGTCGGCCATGCCAAACAATTCAAGAATGTCCTTGTCTGTTTCAAAACCGATTGAACGCAATAAAGTAGTTACTGGGAATTTCTTTTTACGATCGATGTAAGCATACATCACGTTGTTGATATCCGTAGCAAATTCCATCCAGGCTCCTTTGAAAGGAATTACCCTGGCAGAATAAATTTTAGTTCCGTTAGGATGTACCGACTGGCCAAAGAATACACCGGGTGAACGATGCAACTGGCTAACCACTACACGCTCTGCTCCGTTAATAACGAAAGTACCACGTGGAGTCATGTACGGTATGTTTCCAAGAAACACATCCTGTACAATGGTTTGAAAATCCACATGCTCTTCATCATTACAACTCAGCCTAAGTTTTGCTTTTAAAGGCACAGCATAGGTAAGGCCTCTTTCAATACACTCTTCAATGGTGTAACGAGGGGGATCTACGAAGTAGTCAAGAAATTCCAATACGAAAATGTTGCGGCTGTCGGTGATAGGGAAATTTTCCTTAAACACGCGGAACAAACCTTCCACATTACGCTTATCAGGAGTTGTTTCCAACTGGAAAAAATCCCTGAAGGATTGAATCTGAATACCTAGCAAATCGGGTGTATCCGCTAAATGTTCAACTTTTCCGAAATTGATACGCTTAGCAGCGGGAGTTTTTGTTGCAGACATATTGTAATTAAAACGTTTTAAAGTGCAGAAGACCCCTTATTTCAGCAGCCGGGTAACAACTAGTGACACCAACCCGAAATTAAAGGACGGCAAAGGTAGGGGAAAAAATCAAATCTAGGATAGGTTATAATAGATTTTTTATAGATTTGGAAGGGTTTTTGTGGATAACCCTGTTTTTGGCCATTTTTCTAATAAAAAAGCCGAAGATTGCTCTCCGGCTTTTAAAGCTATTTTTGAGTCCCAACTTAAATTTTAAAGTGAGCAAAAGCCTTATTGGCTTCAGCCATACGATGGGTATCTTCTTTCTTCTTAAATGCAGCACCTTCACCTTTGCTTGCAGCTACAATCTCATTGGCCAATTTATCAGCCATGCTACGACCATTGCGCTCGCGGCTATAACGAATCATCCACTTAATACTTAATGAAATTTTACGGTCAGCCCTTACCTCTGCAGGAATCTGGAAGGTAGCACCACCAATACGGCGGCTACGTACTTCAACACCTGGAGTGATATTAGCCAAGGCCTTTTTCCAAACCTCATACCCTGGTTCACCAGTTGTTTTGGCTACTTTATCCAATGCATCATAAAAGATAATAAAAGCACCGCTTTTTTTACCCTGCCACATTAGGTTATTAACAAACCTTGTCACCAGTTTATCATTAAACTTTGGATCCGGAGCTAAGGGTATCTTTTTGGGTTGTGTCTTACGCATTTCTTATTAATTTTTTCGTGGCCGATAAAATCAGGCTCAGCGAAGGTTTATTTTTTTGCTTTTTCTTTTTTGGTTCCGTATTTACTGCGACTCTTCTTACGATCTTTCACACCTGCAGTATCCAAACTACCACGAACGATATGATAACGTACACCTGGTAAGTCCTTCACCCTACCACCACGAATCAAAACGATGGAGTGTTCTTGAAGGTTATGCCCTTCACCGGGGATATAGGCAATCACCTCTATCTTGTTGGTCAAACGAACTTTTGCCACTTTACGAAGGGCAGAGTTTGGTTTTTTAGGGGTAGTGGTATATACCCTGGTACATACACCGCGACGCTGAGGACATGCATCCAAAGCCCTTGATTTGCTCTTGGCGGTGATGATTTCACGACCCTTTCTTACTAATTGTTGTATTGTAGGCATTTATTAACCTTTTATTTTTTGGACGGCAAAGGTAGGGATTTACCTATTAATTTAAAAATGAAAATTGATATTTTTTATCAACAACCCAAAAACATAAAAAAAGCCCCAAAAAAGGGGCTTCCGTAATTGCAGGATTTTATTAAATTTTATACATCCAGCCATGGTCATCTGCAACCTGCCCGTACCGAATGGCATTTAACCTTCTTTTGAGCTCTGGCGCTGATTTCCAGCTGTCTACATCAAAAGTCATCACATAATCCTGATAGCCCAATTCCCTGATAAGAGAAATGGTAGCCGCAGTACCCGTACCAAACACTTCTTTTAATTCGCCCGCCTTATGTGCTGCAATAATTTCTTCGATGCTCAAAGATCTTTCTTCTACTTTCAGTCCCATTTCTCTCAAAACGGTCATGGCACTGTCCCTGGTCACCCCAGCCAAAATCGTACCCTCATGCAAATCAGGCGTAATGGCTGAATTGCCAATGATAAAAAACACATTCATCGTACCACATTCCTGCACATATTTATGTTCTATAGCATCCATCCACAGCACTTGATCATATCCTTTTAATTTGGCTTGTGCTGTGGCATACATAGCACCACCATAATTTCCCGCAGCCTTCGCATAACCAACACCACCTGGCACAGCACGCACATATTGTTCTTCAACATAAATACGCATTGGTGCACTATAATAAGGACCCGATGGACTTAACAAAATCATGAATTTATAATTCTCACTGGGACGAACACCAATCATTTCATCGCTGCTAAACATAAATGGACGAATGTATAATGCATGGTCTACCTGAGAAGGAATCCATTGTTGATCCATTTCGATTAATAAGCGCATGCCCTCCATGAAAATTTCTTCCGGTACAGCAGGCATTTGCATTCTTTCTGCAGAAATATTAAAGCGACGAAAATTATCGTGCGGACGAAAAATAAAAGGTTCGCCAGCTGCATTTTTATAAGCTTTGATACCTTCGAAAATAGCCTGCCCATAATGTAAGGCTGCTGTAGAAGGCGCTAATGATAAAGATTGATAAGGCTTAATCTCCGGGGTTTTCCAGACACCATTTTCATAATCCACTACTAACATATGATCACTGAAGTATTTTCCAAAAGGAACATTTTCCAGATTGATATCATTTAATTTGCTATGGGTAACTTTGGTGATAATTATATCGGCTGCTGCAATCATAAATCTTAATTTTACAGCAAAGAAACGAAAAAAAGGCCAGTGCCAACTATTCAAAAATGAGTTTAAATAATATTCAAATTCCATCATCAGTCATACAGACTTTGTTTAAGGATTCATTGATTGACTTAAATACTGAACAATCAAAGCCAGTGACCAACAAAAAACAAGCGGCTTCATTTCTGGGACAAAACAAAAAAGGAATTCTCGTGCTGGTAAATAGCCCTTCTACAACTTTCCTTCCTGATGAATTGTTGAATTTTCTTTTGGGCATTCTCACTGCCTGTAAATTATCGATGGCAGATGTAGCATTAATTAATATTGCGAAACAAACGAATACGGATTATCTCTATCTGACTGAAAATTTTCAGGCAGAAAAAATATTTTTATTTGGACTGCCAACCAATAGCATTGGACTTCCATTGGATTTCCCTACTTACCAGATCCAATCTTACAACCAACAAGTGTATTTACGTGCGGCATCATTAGAAGAATTAGAAAATAATAAAGAGGAGAAAACTAAACTTTGGAATTGCCTAAAGAAAATATTCCTCTCATAAAACCTTCATTAATTTATTTTATAAAGCGAAATGAACACATTGATATTTGCGACTAATAATCAAAATAAAGTAAAAGAAATACGTGCTGTACTCGGAAATGGGTTTGATATAATTACATTAAAAGAAGCTGGTATATTGATTGATATTCCTGAACCACATGATACACTAAAAGCCAACGCCTCTGAAAAGTCACGCACTATTTTTCAATTAACGCAAAAGGATTGTTTTAGTGAAGACACAGGACTGGAAGTGAATGCCCTGAATGGCGAACCGGGCGTAAGAAGTGCACGCTATGCAGGCGAAGAGGGCAATGCAGCAAAAAATATGGAAAAGCTGCTAACCAATTTGCAAAATCAAGCCGATCGAAGTGCCCGTTTTAAAACAGTTATTTCACTAATACTTGAAGGAAAAGAATATTTTTTTGAGGGTATCTGCGAAGGACAAATCATTACTCAACCAAAGGGGCATCAGGGATTTGGCTACGACCCGATTTTCATTCCTAATGGAAGCCAATCTAGTTTTGCAGAAATGGGAATGGAAGAAAAAAACAAATACAGCCACCGAAAAAAAGCTACGGAACAATTAATTGCTTTTTTAAAATCCTATTAATATGGCCAGAATAAAATTAGTATTCCCTGAAAAGGCATTGGCACAATTATCAATACCGGTACGCATAACCGATATCAATTACGGAAATCATGTAGGCAACGATTCCTTTGTTTCCATTTTACATGAAGCAAGGATGCAATGGCTACAATACCATGGGTTTACTGAATTAGCTATAGACGGCCTTGGATTAATAATGAGTGACCTTAGCATTGAATTTAAAAATGAATCTTTTTACGGCGATCAGTTGGATGTAGAATTATCCTGTGGCGAAATTGCCAGGGTGAGTTTTGAATTATACTATCGGATAAGTACAAAAAGACCAGACGGTACAATGGTAATTGCCATTGCAAAAACCGGTATGATTAGTTATGATTATGCTACAAAAAAAGTAGCCCCGCTGCCTGACATTTTAAAAGCAATACTCCCCAACAATTAACCATTCCATATTTTCCAGCTTTCCTCGGCCTGGATTTCCAACATTTCAAGTCCATTTTGAATACTTGCTCCCTGCACTTCCCCCTTTTGCAAGAATACTGTTTTAGTGGGATTATACACTAAATCAAATAAATGATGTTGGCTGTTTATAAACTGATAGGGTATGTCAGGATAGTGGTCTGTATTTGGATACATCCCCAAGGGTGTTGTATTTACAATTATCGTGTACTCCTTAACGATAGTTTCTGTTAATGCAGCATAAGTCAACCCTAGAGTAGGCTGTCTACTTACCAATATACTTTCAATATTGTTTTTGGAAAACACATATTGCACTGCTGCTGCTGCACCACCAGTGCCCAATACCAGGGCCTTTTGATGGGATGTATGCAATCTTGGTAAAATAGATTTTTCAAACCCAATCACATCGGTATTATACCCAATGGTTTTTCCATTTTCGATTTTAATACAGTTACAAGCGGCTAAGCCTGCAGGCAACATACTAACATCGTCAAGGAAGGGAAGTACGGATTGTTTATAGGGAATAGTTACATTCAATCCTTTTAAAGAAGGATGGGTTGCAATCAACTGTTTAATGGCGCCAATACTTTCAATTGGATATAATTCATACTGTTTATCGAGCAAGCCCTCTCGATGAAATTTTTCAGTGAAAAATACTTTCGAGAAAGAATGACTCAATGGGTATCCAATCAAACCATAAAGGTCCATCAGGATTGAGCTTTATCTAAATACAAATGAAAAGTATCTCCTCTTAAACCAATGCGCATTGATTCTAATGGCAATACTTCCGATGGTGCTATATTACCCAGATTTACATTGCATCCAATGAGTTCGAGGAAATATAATTGTTGTGCTTTTTGAGGTGCTTCCCAAATGATTTTTTCCGCAGGAATCTGTGTTAGGATTTCTTGTACCAATCCTTCCCTCACTTCACCTGTGCCACGGTAAATACCAACATTTCCTGCTTCACGTGCTTCTGCAATAACATAAGTACTACCTGCATTAAGTTCTGCTTGCATCAATTCAATCCATTTGTACGGAGGAATAATATGTGCGGCGTCCTTACTGCCCACTTCACTTAATACTGTACCTACTTTTGTAAGCTTTTCAATATAACCGCATTTTTCTGCATGGGGAATAGTGATAGAACCATCGCTCACTTCCATATAGCTTACGCCAAACTCTTTACATACACTGATATAATCTTCAAATTGATTGCGAATTAAAAAAGCTTCAAATAAAGTACCGCCAAAATAGACAGGCATATCAAAACTTTTATATACTTCCAATTTCTCCTTTAAATTAGGCGTAACAAAGGAAGTCCCAAATCCCAATTTCACAATGTCTACATGGGGTTGGGCCACACTCATAAAATTTCTGGCTTCTTCAATACTCAAGCCTTTGTCCATTACCATGGTGATACCATGTGTACGTGGTTTTTTTTCGCGATCCGGAATTTGGGAAAGATTAAAGTTCATGCTGATAAATTTATTGTCTGCAAAGATAAATCTTCAGCCTCAAACATAGCAGGGGAATTCAAAAATAAAGTCTATTATTTTAATAGGCTGTTCTATATGGACTTCCTTTTCTTAAATCCTGCAATTAAGTCAACCACCTGCTGATTTTGTAATATAGCAGGATTCATGGCTATAAATTTTTTGAGTAGTTTTGGATTTTTCTCCATGGCAGTTTGCAGTTGCAGGGTGGCTTCTTTCGATTTTCCCATGTTATAAAGAATCATGCTCTTATAAAAAAGAAATAATGGTTTTCCATCTGTTTGCTGGTAGGCATAACCGGCATATTCCAATGCATCTTCTTGAAAATCTCCCTTAATAAGGCAATTCAATAGTTCGGTCCAACCATTCACATTTTTGGGTTTAGTTCTAACTACATTGCCCAAAAATCCAATAGCATCTTCTAATTTGCCAAGTTCCATATAACATTGCCCCATCGCCAAATTGTATTCTGGTTGCATTCGATGAATACGCATGGCTGTATCCAAATTTTTTATCGCACTATCCCAACTCCCTTCATTCATGTAAGTACAGGCAATTTTATAATACAGATGACTGTCATCCTGCCGCATATGGCTTGCTTTGCGATAATTGAGTCTGGCTTGTGCATAATTATGCATTTTGTCGTAACAATGCCCAATGGCCTCGTATATCACATCCTCGGGCCTGGCCAATTCCAGCACTTTACTCAATGCGTCAATAGATTCCTTGTATTTACGTAAGCGCAAATAAGCATCCCCCATATTGCGCCATGCATAATCAAATTTTTCATCTATAGCCACTGCATACTGATAAGCATCAATCGCTTTTTCATATAAGCGGATACCTTGATAAGCAGCTGCCAGGTTAAACCATGCCAATTCATTAAAGGGATATTCCTCAATTATTTTTTGATGCAGTTTAATCCCTTCTTCATTTCTGCCAGTATAATCTGTCCAAAAGCAAATTTTATAAAGTGCTTCTTCATTATTGGGATCCAATTCGAGTACCATTCTTAGGCAATCAAATACTTTTTGAAAATCCTCATAATCATCATATACATCTGCCAATTCAAACAATAAATCTACTTTCTCCTCCCCTTCAAATAATTCAATGGCCGATTCCAACAAACGAGCTGCTTTTTCTTGTTGATCAAGAGCCAGATAGGCATCCGTTTTCAAAATATACAAAAGGGTGTCGGAGGCATCTAGTAGTTCTGCAGATTCCAATATAAAAAGGGCCTCTTTATAACGGCGAAGTGATATCAACAAATCTGCCTTTTTCAATAAAAGTGCCGAAGAATAAGGATATTGATTGATGCCATATTCCGCTGCTTCCAGCGCAGGGTTCCACGCTTCCTTTTCATCGTAGTAATCAATGATGCGCTCAAAGGCTTCTTCTTCAATAAAAGAGGGTGAAATACCGGCTTTGAGGTTCTCAAATTGCTGGAGAAGTTCTTTTAATTCCTCCCGGTCCTGACGATATGGAGATTTACTCATTCGGTGGTTGGTTATTGTAAATTAACGAGTTTTAAATAAACCAGCAAGAAAATGTAACAAAATTTAAGGTTAAACGTTAAAGTATTGTAAAAACATGTGATGAACGGTTTGTCAATACCGAATAAATTTTATTATATTTGCTTTAACAATTGAATTATAATGCTTAAACAGGCCAAAAATATATTAATCGTATCAGTACTAATCAGTACTGCCATGGTTGCTATGGCCGATAGAGGCACTGGCAAAAAAGCAAAATCTAAGACTGCGCTTAATTTAACTAATACCAACGCTAATTTTCGCAATGCACTTGGTTTGAATTTGCAATCAGGACTTCACTATACAGGAAGTTTGATTAATATGCAATCTTTCAATAGCAGTAAAGCTGCCATCAATACAAATTCACTGGTTACTTTTCAAAAAGGCAACACGGTCTATATCATTCCTTACAAACAAAAAGTGATCACTCCTGAAATTGGCAAGGGCTATACCGGGATGAAACTGATTATAAAAAGTCATTAAAAAAAACCTTTCAATTTGAGAGGTTTTTTTTATGTTATTACTCTGTCTTCTTCATTTCCTTATTCTCCTCATAAGTCATTACTCTATAGCCCGATTTTGGAAAATCAAATGTAGAAGCAGCTACTGCATCCAAATTGATTTTAGCAACTGTATATCTGTATTTTGACCTACCTTTTACTATTTCATATTCCATAGCCATGCCAGGTAAATTTCTGAAGAGTGGATTGTATTCCTTAGTGGATGCCTGCAATTCAGTGGTATAATACACGATATAGGATTTGCCATTTTCTAATGTTGCAATGGCTTTTTTACAATGATACCCTGCGATATCTTTGGTTTCATTACTTGTTACAAATACCAAGCTATTATAGGAACTATTTTTTTCAGCCCAGTTTTCTTTCGTTAAAGTAATCATCAGTTTTTGGCCACTATATTCTTTCAGGATCACCGCTTTCCCAGATCCCGCATCATATATCGTAGACTCCGTGCCAAGACTGCTCACCATATCGGTACGGCATTTATCGCCATTCAAATAAACGGTGGTAAGGGCACCTGTAAAGTCCTGGGGCTTTTGCGTTGGGTTGGATGATTCTATAACGATATCATATACGATTGTACCATCCGTCATTTTTTTCTGAGCCTGTACCTGAATGGCCATACCCAATAAAATAAAGGCATTGATAAAGAAGAAATTTTTCATTTGAGCTATTTTACTAAAGGTATAAAATCCCGTGCCAGCTTTTTGCAGAACAAGCAAAAAAAAGACCTGCCATCGATGATATACGATGCAGGTCTACTATTTTTAACGTAATATTTTACTTTTTACCCTTGTTGCGCAGATCCTGCAATTTCTTTTGGCTTTCCTGCATCTCCTGCATCTTTGTTTGCCAACTGCTTTGCTTTACAGGCTTTTTCTTATTCTCATCTATCTGCGCCCTAATTTTATCATGATTAATTACATACTTCTGTATTACTACCTGCAATAATAGGGTGATGGTATTCGACACAGTATAATACCAAGTAAGTGCTGCTGGTAACTTGTTGAATACACCCAATAAAAGAACAGGGAAAATATAAGGCATGTATTTCATCACAGGGTTACTATTGTCCTGCATGCTACTCATACTATACAATGAAATCAATAAACTGGTAAGCGTTGCCGTTAGTGTAAACAAACTCACATGATCGCCATACAATGGAATTTCAAATGGCAGGTTAAAAATGGAATCATAAGAAGCAAGGTCCTTGGCCCATAAAAAGCTTTCTCCTCTCAATGAAATATTGGCCTGAAAGAAATAGTACAGCGACATAAAGATAGGGATCTGCAATAAGGCTGGTAAGCAGCCTCCCAATGGGCTAACACCTGCCTGCTTCCAGAGCTTCATCTGATCCATACTAAATGCTTGCTTATCTTCTCCATGCTTGGCTTTTAAAGCGTCAATCTCAGGCTTTAAGGCCTTCATTTTAGCACCACTCAAATAGCTCTTATAAAGAATAGGCGAAGTAATCAAACGAATTAATAAAGTGAGCAGTAAAATAACAATACCATAACTGGCTACATTCAACCGTAAAAAATCCCAAATGGGTAATAAAACATGGCGATTAATGTATTTCACAAATGAAAATATACCACTTCCATAAGGAACAATTTTTTCCATTTGGTTATTGTATTTTTTCAAAACGTTATAGTCACTTGGGCCGTAATATAGCTGCAATGCAACACTGGTATTTACTGCGCCGGGAGGAAGCGAAATCCTGCAATTGGCGGTTGATTTGGTAAGTGTATTTGTAGAGTCATTAGGTGTGTCCCAAACAATGTCGGCACTAGCAAATTTATTTTTAGCCAATAAAGCGCTTATAAAAAACTGTTGTTTTATACTTAACCAATCGATTGGCTTTTCGAATTTTTTATCATTGGAAGAAGCCATTGAATTGAAATCGAAATCGCCATTTTTTACATAGGCTATTTCAGATTGCTGTAGTTCATAGGTCTTTACTTTTTCTACCTGGGTGGCTTCTGCTTGCCAAAGTAAATGAAGGGTATTTTGTGTAACCAACTTATCAGCGCCAGCTAAGTTTACAGCAAAATCAATCATGTATTCTTTTGGTCGAATGGTATATTGATGTGAAATCATTTCATTACCAGAAGAATCGGGTAATACAAAGGAAATAGTTGTGCTTGAATCGGCATTGGTGGTTGTTTTAACCGATGGGAAATACAAATCTGCAGTTTGTAAAGCCCTGCCATTTGCATTGATGGCATAACTGAGTTTATTAAAATTACTGCCCGCCATTACAACTGGTTTGCCATCAAAGGTTTTATACTGACTTAATTCTATTTTTTTAGGTTGTCCTCCTTTATTGGTGAAAATGATTTTCATTACACCATTATTCCACTCAGTGAATTTTTCTGTGCTATCAGTAACTCCAGCAAAATGAGTTACTAATTTTTGTGAATTCCGAATTGAATCCAATTTAAGAGAATCCTTTACCACCAGATTAGAATCCAGTTTTGGTTTGGTTCTAGCGATAGAATCAGCGATTCTTTTTTGTTCGGCTTGATAAGCCTGCTGACTCCTGCTATTAAAGAAAAACATGCCAAACATTAGAAGGCCAATAAGCACAAAACCGATGACGGTATTTCTATCCATTCCCATGGTAAATAATTTAGGTGGGCAAAGGTAGGTAAACTTTATAGTTCAGCCCCTGCCCTTTAGTGATTTGAAACATAAATGCCCTTCTTTTGCAGGAAGGGCATTTATTGTTATTCTTAGAATCTTATTTTTTTGCAGCGGCAGCTGGTGCAGCAGCTTTTGCAGCTGGTGCTGCTGCGGCGGCGGCTTTAGGAGCAGTTGCTTCCTCTTGTTTTAATTGTCTTGTCATTGTTACAGAGGCAATAGGAATACGTGGACTGTTCAGGATTTCGATATTGTCAGTCTTTACATCTTCTACCCTGATATTACCATTCAATTCCAATCCACTGATATTAACTTCAATACATTCTTGCAAGTATTTAGGATAAGTTTTTACTTTCAGGGTTTTCATTTTGGTAACCAATTTACCACCTTCTTTTACACCCACGGGAACACCTGAAAATTTAATAGGAAGGGTAGCGATAACTTTTTTGTCATCTACCAGTTCCAGCAAATCAACATGAATTAATTTGTCCGATACTTTACCAAATTGCAGGTCCTTCAAAATGCAACGATAGCTTTTGCCGTCAACAGTAACATTTGCAAGGTTGAATTCTGATGTGTACACCAGTGTTTTAAAAGCACTGGAAGGGGCGGAGAAATTAACCTCCTGAGCACCACCATAAATTACACCTGGCACTTGATCCTGAGAGCGAAGTTGGCGGGTGGCTTTTTTTCCGCTTTCGGTCCTCAGTTGTCCTTCGATTGTAATTGTGTTCATTTTTGTTATTTTTTTGTGAGGCGCAAAGGTAGTGAATTTCGGGGAAAATAAAGGCTTTTATAAAGAAATAAGTCTTCTGGAAAGGGCACAGGGCGCTTCCAGAAGACTTATTGCATTTCTTTGTTATTTACTATTTCTTATTGGCCATCCTGCTACGCATAAACAGGCTATTGATGCTCTTATTTTCAAAAGCATTTCGGATGGTTATGGCAAACAATTCATCGGTACTCACGGCCTTAATTTTTTTGCTTTCGCCCTTCAATGGAATGGTATCGCAAACTACCAATTCTTCCAGAACGCTATTGTCAATATTTTCATAGGCTTTTCCACTCAGCACGGGGTGCGTACACAAAGCCCTAACAGTTCTAGCTCCTTTTTCTTTCAACATAAATGCACTCTTGGCTAAAGTACCACCAGTGTCGCAGATATCGTCGATAATCACCACATCCCGATCAGTTACATCCCCTATAACAACCATACTGGCAATTTCATTGGCACGTTTACGGTGTTTATCACAAATCACCATTTCACATTCGAAATAGGTAGCATATTCACGAATACGATTGGCACTTCCTACATCCGGAGCGGCAAAAGTTAAATTAGGTAAATGCAATTTTTCTATATAGGGAATAAACACTGCAGAGGAATCAAGGTGATCAACAGGTATATCAAAGTATCCCTGAATTTGAGGAGCGTGCAAGTCCATGGTTATTACCCTGTCGGCACCAGCTGCCGTTAACATATTTGCCACCAATTTACTTCCAATTGCCACCCTAGGGCGGTCTTTGCGATCCTGACGAGCTAATCCATAATAAGGAATCACAGCAATAACTTTATATGCACTGGCTCTTTTTGCTGCATCAATCATTAACAGCAATTCCATCAGATTATCTGAAGGTGCATAGGTGCTTTGTATTAGAAAGACAAATTTGCCGCGGATGCTTTCCAAAAATTCAACATAAATTTCACCATCGCTGAATCGTTGGATATTTACTTTACCCAATGGTTCACCGAATTTTTTAGCGATTTTTTCAGCCAGGTATTGGGATCCTGTACCAGAAAAAATCTTTGCGTTTGATTCCATAGTAGAGATTGCTGTTTTAAAAGATTGAAGAGGTGTAGTTATTTTCCAAATAATTGGAAGAAAATTCTCAGTTGCAAAATTATCATTAATTCATTGAGCTGGTTACATTTAGTTCATGGAAAATTTACACAAGCCTTCCACATCCATTAAAAACTGGGCATTGGATGACAGACCAAGGGAAAAAATGATTACTAAAGGTGCTGCAGCACTTAGTAATGCCGAATTGCTGGCCATTTTAATTAATACTGGCAATAAAGAAAATTCGGCGCTTGAATTGGGCAAAAATGTATTGCAATTAGGTCATAATAATCTCAATGAACTGGGTAAAATAAGCATTCGGGAACTGCAAAAAGTAAAGGGTATTGGTATGACCAAGGCCATTTGTATAGCTGCTGCCCTCGAATTAGGAAGGAGAAGGCATGCCAGTGCATCACTAGAAAAGCAGACAGTTATTTCCAGTACAGATGTAGCAGAATACCTCAGGGCGCAATTAAAAGATTATGCCTATGAAGTATTCGCCGTTTTATTTTTAAACAAAGCAAACAAAATCAACCACTATGAAATTATGAGCAAGGGAGGCATGGACGCAACGATAGTAGACACTAAGATTATACTAAAAAAGGCATTGGAAGAATCGGCTACTTCTATTATTCTATGCCACAATCATCCCTCTGGAAGCCTCAAGCCAAGTCAGGCCGATAAGCTCATTACCCAAAAAGTGAAGGATGCTGCAGCACTGTTAGATATTAAAGTAATTGACCATATTATTGTAAGCGAGATGGGGTATTATAGTTTTGCAGATGATGGGGGGATGTGAAGAAAGGTTGGTTGGAAGTTGGAGGTTGGAGGTTGGAGGTTGGAGGTTGGAAGTTGGAGGTTGGAGGTTGGAGGTTGGAGGTTGGAAGTTGGAGGTTGGAGGTTGGAGGTTGGAGGTTGGAGGTTGGAAGTTGGAGGTTGGAGGTTATTAATTTGAAATTAATGTTTATTGGTATGCCTACTGTATCAAAATTTGAAGATTTAGAAATATGGAAAATGTCAAGAATACAGGCGCAGGATATTTTCCTGCTTACACAGCATTTTAAAAATGATTACGCCCTGTTTAATCAAATAAATGCTGCAGCAGGTTCTGTAATGGATAATATTGCTGAAGGGTTTGAGAGGTTTAGCGCAAAAGAATTCTGTCAGTTTTTGGTAATTAGCAAAGGCTCTAATGGAGAAGTTCGCTCTCAACTTTATAGGGCATTTGACAGGGCATATATAACAATAGAATTTTTAAATGGAAGGCTCGCTTATGCTGAAACTTTAGGAAGAAAAATCAATTCCCTCATTATATATCTCAAAAAAACCGAGTATAAAAAGAAACAATTAAAATAAATATTTCAACCACCATGACATCTAATCCCACCCAAATAAGCCATCCAAAGTAGCAAGTTCCAATAACCTCCAACCTTTAACTTCCAACCTCCAACTAACTTACGCTTGCGCCGTAGGCCCCCCAAAATTAAACGGTATCTCCACAGCTTCCATATCTTGTATAGTGCCGTTAGCTGTTTCGAATTTTTTTACATTATCGATCATGGCTTTCATAAAGCGTTTAGCATGAAAGGGCGTCATGATGACACGACTTTTTACCTTGCTTTTGGGTGTGCCGGGCATCACGTTTACGAAGTCAATCACAAATTCGGCATGGCTATGCGTAATGATGGCCAGGTTGGCATAAGAGCCTTCACTAACTTCTTCCGAAATTTCTATATTCAATTGATTGGGTTGGTCTGTATTTGCCATGATAAATTATTATTTTGGCAAAGATAGCCGAAACGGGCTGTAAATAAAAAGACCGCTTAAGAGCGGTCTTTTTATAAATAATATATAGTAATTATCTTGGTCCAAGATATTTAATCTCTTGTGTCCATTCTCTACAACCTGCATCGTATACGCCAGGCACTGTATAAGAATAACCCCATTTCAAATAATAGGTCTTAGCAGCTGGATCGTAACGGTTATTATAAGAACTATTCATTGTGTAGAAGGTTGTAGCCCCTGCAAAAGCATTCTGTACGGTAACAGTTGCGCCACCTGCACCAGTCATAGTATATTCAGGTTCTTGTGCACCAAAATAGCTCAAGCCACCACCTAACCAAGATGGACAACAATAAACACCTGCTAAAGGCCAGAATATTTTAACTTTATTAGAAGAGGTTGTTCTCATTTCTACATCAGTTGTATTTGAAGGGCCATAAGATGGGTTAGAAGAGGGGTGATAGTTTGTCCAAGTACATCTGTACAAGCCATCCCATGCATTTTTAGCACCTATTTCGATGATAATAGTTTTTTGAGAACCCAATATTTTACCATCAGCATCAGCAGAAACAATACTGAAACCAACTGCATAACGATTGTTCAGGTTCATGAGTGATGCATTAGGCAAAGTTGCTTTTAATTCCATTGCAAATTGACCAGGCTTCATGGCGAAAGTATAATTGCTTCCGATTTTTGGGATAGAAGGATCGTATACCAATAAACCGGCTGGAGGTGCTACCAATGCTGGATCGTAAGCAGTAACAGCTCCTGGATCTTCTTTAACGATGATAGTCATTGCCCTGTTCAATTCAGTGGAATTAGGAATATCCCTGCGCAAATCCACTAGCGTCAAAGACTGTGGAGTAGTTACAAAATCCACATTGATTAATTTATAACCTTCTGTGAATTTTACAATTGTTTGGCCAGCAGTACCCATTGGATTAGGTGAATCAACCTTATCGCAGGCACTCAAAACCAAAACTGCCATTGCAAATGCAGCAAATTTTTTGGAAATGTTTAAATATTTCATGTTGAGCGTGATTTTAATGTTTATTAAAGTTAAAATATCTGGTCGGATTTTGCAACCGACCAGATAAAATTATTTATTGATGCCACCAAACTTTTGCATCCATAACATCACCACCAGTTAAAGTAGCAGCACCTTGTGCTACACCAGCAGGATTCAATGAATACTCAGATTGTCCATAGATCATACGAACCGGTATTTGCTTACTAGCATTAGTAGCAAATGCTGTTGGCTTAACATTAGGAACACCAGTTCTTCTCCATTCAGCCCAACCTTGTGTACCATCAGGATAAGTAGCAATATAACGTTGCAATGCAATACGATCTAATTTAGTTGCAGTAGTAGCACTTGAAGTAGCAGGAATTGAATTGTAAGGATTCGTTCCAATTACAGCAACACCAGCACCTGTAGTATAATTAGCGGCAGCTCCTACTCCATAATATCCTGAAGCAGAACCAGCACCCCATTGTTCAAAACTCAAATCAATACCAGCTTTATAAAAAGCTTCAGCATCAGTTGTAGTTAATGGAGCCAACCAACCTCTTTCAGCAGCTTCAGCTTTAGCCAAAGCAACTTGAGCAGCAGAAATGATTGCAATAGGAGAAGTTTCTTGTCTGAAAGAAGCTTTCAAAATTCTAGCCCAAGAGTTAGAATTGGCACCCTCAAAATTTACTGCATCGGCACGAAGCAATCCGTAAGGAAAGCCTTGTGTAGAAGAAGCAGCAGCAGCGTTGCCACCAAATGAAGCAGCGCGCGAATCGCCCAAACCAGAAGTCAAATCTGTGAAAGTTTTGCTTTCTGCATAGTCTTTACGACCATCATAAGTAGCGAACCAAGGATTTTTAAATGTACCGCCTGGATATACTAAAGAGAAGTTATCAGCATTTGAAGTGATATGACCATTGGCATTACCATATGCATCTTTAAATTCAGTAGCAGCATAATCAGCAGCTCCTGGATATTTTTTAGATAAGCGCAAGGCCAAAATCATACGAAGTGAATTGGCTGTTTTTTTCCATTTAGCGGCATCACCACTAAAGATGATATCACCAGAAATAGAAGAAGCACCATCAAATTGAGCAACAGACTCTTTCAATTCTTTCAATAAGCTCTTGTAAATATCTAATTGCTTATCATAGCCAGGTACAAAACCTTGCAAAGCCTGAGAGTAAGGAATATCATTCCATCTGTCAGTGATAGTTGAAAAAATATATGCTTTTAAAATTCTGGAAACTGCAGTCATGTTATTGCCTGGGTTTTGCAAAATAATATTTTGCAAATCATACAATGTACCTGAATAGGTTCCAGCAAAATTTGCCTGATTTGAGCTATACAAAGAAGCATCCGTATACTGTGTTTCAGAAAAATACTGACAGTATAAGCCTCCTAATGTATTGGCTGCGAAACCACCCATACCAGATTCAGCATTGGTCAAAAGCGCACCAACAATTGGAGTTGTTGTAGCGGCTGGATTGACATTGGTATTACCAAAGTCTTTGATTTTATCACAACCCGTGCTCGCAGCAAACAGCAACAAAGCGGCTGCAGCATTACGGATGTTTATGAGTTTCTTAGTCATTATTATAAGTTTTAGTAGTTAATTAGAATCCAAGTTTTAAGTTAACACCTACACCGCGTGAACCTGGGAAGTTACCGGATTCACCACTTAAGTTACTGATCTGTGAAGGATCAAAATCTTTTGTTTTAGCATAGAGTAAGATAGGGTTATTGGCTACCACTGAGAAACTTGCTCTAGTTAACCATTTGCCTAAACTTGTTTTATTTACTGGGATATTATATCCAAAACTTACCTCACGAACTTTAACGAAAGTTAAATCATAAACATAGTCATCAAAAGTTCTGTTGTTGTAGTTATTGTGGAAATAATCTTGTGCTTCAACATAGAAATCAACTGGTTTACCTGTTGCATCTACGCCATATACGTGTTTACCACCACCCATTGAAACTGGGTCACGGATGGGTAATCCTCTATCGTTCAATACTGCAGTACGAGCAGTCAAACCAGAGAATGAACCCCACATGTCAGACAAAGAGAAGAATTTACCACCAAATTGATAGTCAATATTGATATTGATGCTGAAGTTTTTCAATACATCAAATCTATTTTGAACACCACCAGTGTATTTAGGTAATACATTACCAAAATAAACATTAGGATCATTTACATAGAAACCATTTGCATCCAGAACAGGTTGGCCATTGATTCTTTTGATACCATTACCAAAAATTTGACCCCACTCTTGTCCTTCAGCATGTACTAAGTATGGACCAGTTGTTCCCCACATACCTTCTACAGCCTGACGGCTATCATCTTTACCATTACCATCCAAATCAACTACTTTATTGCTAATCAAACGACCCCAAGTAGCATTCAATTCCCATTTGAAATTGTTAGCCCAGATAGGACGTAGCATTAATTGTAAGTCAACACCTTTCTTTTGTATTTCACCCACATTGGTTAAAGTGCTGGTAAAACCTGAAGTACCGGTGATTGGCAAGGCAGTTGGGAAATCCAATGCTTGTTGTTTCCAGTATGTACCAGTGATTCCGATTCTGTTTTTCAAGAATCTTAATTCAGCACCAACTTCTTGTTGACGTTTAGTAGAACCGATGATAGCAGGATCAACTACTTGATCAGGAGTACCCATCAAGAAGTTACCATTCCATTGGAACTGACCAACACCATATGCAAATCCAGGATAAGCATAAGGAGACAAACCTGCCGGTGTTTCACCAATAGAACCTCTGATTTTACCAAAGCTCAACCAGGGAGCTTGATCTTTAATCAAATCGCTGAATACAAAAGCTGCACCATATGATTTAGTTAATACATCATTGTTTTTAGGAGGCAAACCAGAGAACCAGTCATTACGTACAGTTGCATCTATTGAAAGGAAGTTTTTGTACTGAACGGTTGCGGTTGCAAATACTGCGCGTCTTTTTTCTTCGCTACGACCATTGCTAATAGAAGCAGGGTCTTTAGAGTTATTGATAGCATAGTAATTAGGAACGTTAAATCCATTATTAGTATTAGCACTATTACTTTTAGAAAGCGCTTGTAAGATATCCATACCAGCATTACCTGAAATATTGAAATCTTTGATTTTCTTATTGTATGTAGCTAACAACTCAAAGTTTTGTCTGTTAGAGAAAGTAGTACCGGTACCATAATAACCTTTACACTCTCCGCAGTTACCAGTTGTTTGAGTACCACTTTGTAACAAATCACTGCTATACTTGGTTTCGAAGAAAGTAGTGTTTTGTTGTTTACGGTAAGTACCCCTGATTTTCAGGTCATTGTTTACTTTATAAGTCAAAGAAACATCACCAAATAATCTGTCAGCACGTGAAATTGGTTTTACTAAATCGAACCATGTAAAGAAATTATACCAGTAGTTACCAGCATAAAAGCTTTTATTGATTGGATCAGCAGGATTGTAAGAAGTTGGGTTATTGTGATTCCAGCTAGCAAAGATACCGGTAGGAGTACGCAAGTCTTTCAACTCTTTCATAATATTCATATCCAAATCGCGGTGAAACCACTGGTTGAATGAACCAGTAGATTGGTTAGAATATCCATCATCAAATTCGCCAGCAGTAGTAGTAGTGAAGTAATTTACATTTAGACCTAAACTCAAACGGCTGCTCAATTCAAAGCCAGAGTTAACATTTAAAGTATTTTTCTTCAAATAGGTTGAAGGTAACATACCTTTTACATCAATATTACCATAAGAAACCCTCATGTTCATATTGTCAGTTGCTTTTGAGAAAGCAATATTATTATTCATTTGAACACCTGTTCCGAAGAACTGGCGAGCGTTGTTTGGCTGAGGATCGAAAGTAGCTGTTTTGAAAGCCCTTTCGTGACCACCATACCATGCATACCAGGGAATGTATTCTTGCCCTGCCATACGTGGACCCCAGCTAGCATCATCAGAATAATCATGATAGTATTTACCATCCAAAGCTTTCCAAGCTGCAGGTTGACCTGCTTGGTAATTGTATTTAATGAAATCACCAACACCACCACCACCATATGAATTCTGGTAGTTAGGAAGGATATATACTTTATCAAATTGTACTCCAAGGTTTACATCAACACCAAATCCTTTTGCACCTTTTCTAGCTCTTTTGGTAGTGATTACAATTGCACCGTTAGCAGCTTCTGGTCCAAAAAGGGCAGCAGCATTTGGTCCTTGTAATACAGTGATATCTTCAATATCATCTAAGTTTACATCATTAGAGTTAGGAAGAATAGTACCGTCTACTACATAAAGTACACCAGCACCACCACCAAATTCACTTTCGCCACGTAATCTTACGTTACCTGATCTACCCAAGGCTGCAGCAGACTGGCTACGAACCTGAATACCAGAAACTTTACCGGCAAGGGCATTGTTAACGTTGGTAGAACGAATCACATTTAATTGTTCGCCTGATACAACCTGTGCATTGGTGGAAGTCGTTCTTGCAGAACGTTTAACACCCATCGCACTGGTAACCACAACTTCAGTCATGGTATTGGTACCTTTTTCCAGTACACTGGTAAGGTAAGTTTGTGTACCAACAGGTACATCTACGGCTTTAAAACCTGTAGCAGATACTTCTAACACATCGCCATCCTTAACACGGATAGAGTATGCACCATAAGCATCAGCAGAGATACCAGTTCTGGAGCCTTTTACTTTTACAGAAGCGAAGGGAACAGCGGCACCGTCTTTATCGGTAACCTTACCGGACACCACCCGGTTCTGAGAAAATGCAAACATGCTGCATAGCATTAGCATTGTTAACAGTGATAGAATTCTTCTCATGAGCAATTAATTGAGTTTAATGATGTGTAAAAATAAGGATATTTTTGTAACGCCAAAAAATTGTTAAATAATCCGGCAAAATTCTTACTTGTTACTTAGGACAGAAAAAGAGGCCTTTTTGCTGCTTTCCACCAAAAAATTGTTAAAATCGCCCAGTTAGTTGAAGTTTAAATTCTGTTTTTTTATTCCCCTTAATTTCATCTAACCCAGTTCCAATAAGGCTTTTATTGGAATATACCGACCGAGCTATGCGAGCCCAAATAGTCATTTTTTTATTAATGTCAAAATTCGCATTTAGGTAAAATCGGAGTCCTTTATCGTAAAAAGCCGGGATAGAAAAACTGTATAAAATATCATTTTCGAAGGCATAAAGCCTACTATTATAGCTGTCTGACTCAAAAAATTGGCATCTTATGCCTATCCCATAGGGTTTTAATAAGGGTTTGTATAAAATATCTGAATAAGTCAAAAAACCTTGCTCGGGGATTATCCCCTTCCTGTCGAACCACAATATTTCCACTCGATTTCTCCATGTTAGGTTCCTATTTATTTTATAATTAATCTGGGTTCTCCAATTTTGCCTGGTCTTACTTATTACTGAGCGTAATGAACTGTTTTCATTATCGGTGTTAATTGGCTTGGACTCAATCCGATACCTGCTATAGATTTCCAGTTGCTTATTGGGACGATAATTTGCTTGGATTTGATAATCCCTTCCCTCCCCTGGTGCGTCAACCCGGTATCGTAACCAGGGAAAACGGTAAACATCTATATATGCATTGATTGTCCATGCCGTTGATGCCTTAATACTGATTCCTGCAAACAAGCCATTTTCGTTCGTAACGGTACTATTTTCTGTAAATGCATTACTATATAATGATTGATATTTATTTTGAATGGTACGGTAAAGCAAACTAATGTCTACTTGACGAGCTGTACTTAATAGTATGGATGCCATCAGGGCTTTATCAAAATTTCCAGTAATGGCGGCTTCACCGAAGAAATGCCAATTCTTATGAGTATAGCTAAAATCCATACTGTAATTGGACCATTTCTTTCCGCTCAATGCAAAAAGATTATAGGGTAGGTTTTCTTTAATCAGCGGTAGTTTAAAATAGTATTGAATTGCATTGATGCCTATTTGTCCCTTTTTACTATGATAGGCTATATTCCCACCAATAGTCAACTGCCTTTGTACCCCTTTATCGGCTATTTCATTGCTTGTACGGTGATACCCTGAACTTTGAAGGGATGAAACATAATCGATTGTCTGCTGCAGTGTATCGGATACAAAGTTGGCATCCAATTTTCGCATGGATAAAAAAAAGCTGGTTTGCCAATTAGTCCCTCTCCTACTTGATTTGGCAAGTGTGAATGCTATTCCCCGATGAAAATTAAATTCACCTGCAGACTGATAGGGTTTAAAAATTTCTGATTGCCTTTTAATAAAACTAATGTCTGCGCTTTTCTTAAAAGCCAGTCCCTGCCATTGAATTAAACCCTGACCAAGGTTCACTACAAAATCGCCCAGCGCCAAAGCACGTAGCAATCCTTTGTTACGAATAAAAAAATGGAAGCCATAAAAATCAAATCCTTGTTTTTGTTTCCCTTTAAAGAATTGTTCACCGGGATCTTTTTCCCCACTAAAACCATATTGAAGGTTTTTTTTCCAGTTATAGCTGTATCTGACTAACAATCGCTGAGTTGAACCCTGGTATTTTTGCCTGGCTTGATTGGAATCTGGTTGATAACCACTTGACTTTTCAAATTGCTGTGATACTCTTATTAAAAAAGATTGCGTTCCCCCGCGAAGCCGCTTTCGAATGAGGGTTTGTAAGTTTACATCGTCGCTAACGGTGATATATAATCGAATTTTTTGTATGGTAGCTATATCAAAGCCTGGTACTGCTTGTAGCTCATAAACAGATAATAAATTCCCAAACTGCTTTCGATACAATAAAAAGTACTCCATTTGTAAGGGTGTTAATAAACGCAATTCCATGAGTTCCTCCATGGTTGCCTTATTCAGGTTTACAGGATGCCTAAATAAATATTGCATCTGTTGTAAAAAACCATCATCCTCTATTTCCTGATCAGCAGTCAGCTCTGTTAAGTTTTCCAACTGCTGCTCGGTTTGCGCAGAGAATTGTTCCGTTGACTGAGCATTCAAGATTTTTGGGCATAGTAAACAAAAAACACTAATCGAATAGCATAAGACTATTTTTAAAAAAGAATAATTGGAAAATAATGGGTGTGTAAAATTCATAGTATAATTTATTAAAGACAATATAAACTGAGCGAAGATGATTTATTTCCCCCATTGGCTTACCAGTAAAATACCTGGACTAATGCCAAGCTGAGGATGAAAGCTACCGGAAATGTCTAAACGCATTTTACCTATACTAAAACCAAGCCCGGCAAAACAGGTACCCGATTCCGTGAGTACTCCCGCACGACAAAATATTCTTTTTACAAAATGATATTGAATAGCTGCAGTTACATTAATAGGCCGATCCTCTTCTTTCATCATTTCGGCACTACAATAAAAAGCTTCGGATGCGTCGTAGCCCAAACCAAGTTTATACAACCATATTTGTTTTTCACTAGCCATTTGCAGCGAACTGTTCTTTTGTTTTTTACTACTAATAGGATTATAAACATAAATGCCAGTATGTAGTTTTTCCGAAAGATGCAACAAGGCGGCAACAGTTGCAGTAAAGCTTCCTGTACTTGCATAAGCAGGAATACGATAGCTGTAATAATTAAATTGTATGCCCATATCCACTGTAGTCCCCAATTTCTTTGCGTAAGCCAATGCTATTTTATTTTCATTGAAATTTTTATATCCTCCATAATTAAAGGAGATACCCATTTTGCCGATAGGAGTAGGAATACTTGCAGCGGTAGCATAATAGGAAAGTGGGGAAAGCATAAATCTTCTTTCCCCATAAATTCCCATTCCTACATGCTTGATTCGCGCCAATGCTGCAGGATTTCCTGTAAAGGAAAGCGGATCTATTTGTTGGGTACTATAGGCAGTAACTGCAGCATATGGTAATGCAATCGGGTATCGAAGGGATTGTGCATTGGGCAATTTGCAAAAGCCAATGGCCAGGGCAAAAGAGAAGGTGATTTTTAACATGTCATAGTTTTAGCAGCAGCAAAATAGCAAGAATAATAAAATGCGCCACGTATTTGCTGATGGAAAATCCGCTTTTTTTAGAGTGTTTTACTCCCTTAAAGGGTCAGCTTATCCAATTGGAAATTTGTATCTACTTTTGCAACATGGAAATACTAGATGGTAAAATCGTAAGCCAAGCTGTCAAGGAATCGCTTCGCTTAAAAACGGCACAATGGATAAGTGAAGGAAATAGAGCCCCTCATTTGGCGGCCATTTTAGTGGGCACAAATGGCGCCAGCGAAACCTATGTTGCCAGCAAGGTAAAAACCTGTCTGGAAATAGGCTATAAAAGTAGTTTAATCAGATTGGATGAGCATATTGAAGAGGCTGCCCTAATTGCTACTATTGAAAAATTAAATGCCGACCCTACAGTAGATGGCATATTGGTGCAATTGCCATTGCCTAAACAAATAAATGAAGAAAAAATCATTGAGCTTATTCATCCCGATAAGGATGTGGATGGATTCCACCCGGTAAGCATTGGAAGAATGGTACAAGGGCTGCCTGCCTTTATTCCTGCTACCCCCTATGGCATTATGTTGATGCTGGAACATTATAAAGTTCCTACTAGCGGTAAACATGCCGTTGTTATTGGAAGGAGTAATATTGTTGGCAGACCGATGAGTATCTTACTCAGCCAAAATACCAACCCGGGTAATTGCACAGTAACGGTATGCCATAGTCGAACTTCCAATTTAAAAGAGCTTTGCCTACAAGCAGATATTATAGTTGCAGCCTTAGGTAAGCCTGCATTTTTAACAGCTGATATGGTGAAAGAAAATGCTGTGGTAATAGATGTGGGCATCACACGCGTTGCAGATCCTAGTAAAAAAAGTGGTTTCGCCATCAAAGGAGATGTGGACTTTGAATCGGTTGCTCCGCATTGCAGTTATATTACTCCTGTACCAGGTGGCGTGGGATTAATGACCATTGCAGCTTTAATGAAAAACACTTTTAGAGCAGCCACTCAAAGCAAGGGAAATTAATGGAATCAACTACTACAACATTATTACCTGTGATGGAACATTTTTACACCATTCAGGGAGAGGGCTTTCACCAGGGTAAGGCAGCCTATTTTATCAGACTCGGTGGTTGTGATGTAGGCTGTGTATGGTGTGATGTAAAGGATAGCTGGGATGCTACTAAACATCCTTTAATGACTGTATCGGAACTTGTTCACATTGTAACAGCCACTCCTGCAAAATTGGTTGTGATTACAGGAGGAGAACCATTGATGCACCCATTGGATGAACTTACACTGGCCTTACAATCTAAAGGATTGGAAACAAATATTGAAACTTCCGGATCTCACCCATTAACTGGTCATTGGAACTGGATTTGCTTGTCACCCAAAAAATTCAAAGCGCCATTGCCTGCTATTTTACCTTTTGCCAATGAATTAAAAATAGTGGTATTCAATAATTCGGATTTTGCATGGGCCGAAAAATATGCTGCAGCCGTTGAAAGGCATTGTAAATTGTATTTACAACCTGAATGGGACAAAGCAAATTCCATTACCCCTTTATTGATTGATTATATCAAGGCAAATCCCCAATGGGAATTGAGTTTACAGCTGCATAAATATATTGGAGTAGAATAATTGTAAGGATTTTGCCTGACATACAATTTAAAAAATCAATTCAAGGAAAGGATTAACATTCTTTTTCGCACTAAAAGCCTGGCGTTTTCGTTTTAACTTCACTATTCAACTAATTCCAATAAAGTGCGCATATTATTTTTCCGGTTTATTTTATTTTTTTTGAGTTCCCTTTTTTCATTTGTCGGTAAAAGCCAATGGTATGATCCCGATAAAATCAATAAAAAAGCCGGCGATACCTACGCAGAAGCTTATGAAGCAGCACAGGATGGAAAGTACCAGTTAGCCATTGATAAAATCAATGCGGCCCTTTTACTGGAGCCCAAATTTGTAGATGCCTATTTATCCAGAGCTGGTATTTATGCCAACCTAAAAAATTATACTGCTTCTGTAACCGACTTTGAAAAGGGCATTCAATTAGATTCCGTTTATGCTTCTACTTATTTATTGCCATTTTCTATTTCATTAGCTGGTATTGGGAAATTTGATGCTGCCCTTCTTGCAGTGAATCAATTTTTATCCAATCCTACATTAAATGAACAAAGTATCAGGGCAGGTAACTACAGAAAAAAAACCTATACGTTTGCCATCACTTATGCCAAACAGCACCCCGCCAATAACTATGTATTCAATCCTATAAATATGGGAGACAGTATTAATACAAGCGCATTAGAATATTTCCCATCGCTATCTATTGACGGCAATAAAATGGTATTTACCAGAAGGGTAAATAATGACGAGGATTTTTATGAAAGTAATCGTATCAATGGTCAATGGAGTAAAGCAAGCCCTTTGGCGGGGAAAGTAAATACCAATCTCAATGAAGGTGCACAAACCATTTCTTTGGATGGACAATGGATACTATTTACAGGCTGCAATTATCCCGAAGGACAAGGCAGTTGTGATTTATATATTTCCTATAAAACAAAAAACGGCTGGAGTGAAGCAGAAAATATTGGTCCATTGGTAAATACCGATTTTTGGGAGTCCTCGCCCTCCTTATCGCCGGATAAAAGGGATTTATATTTTGCTAGCAGCCAATCTGGTGGGTTGGGCGGAAAAGACATTTGGGTATCGCATCGCATGCCTTCGGGGAAATGGGGTAGAGCCGAAAACTTGGGAGAGGCCGTCAATACAGCGGGCGACGAAAGTTGTCCTTTTATGCATGCCGACAATCAAACTTTGTATTTCAACAGCAATGGTCATCCAGGTTATGGAATGACCGATTTATTTTTTGCAAAAAAAGTATCGGATAGTAGTTGGCTTGAAGCGGAGAATCTTGGCTATCCAATTAACACCATTGATGATGAAGGTTCTCTGATTGTGGCAGCTGATGGGCGCACTGCTTATTACGCAAGTGATCGGTCGGATTCTAAAGGGGGACTAGACCTATACAGTTTTATCTTAAAAGAAGATATTCGTCCGCTCAAAACATTGTGGGTTAAGGGCAGGGTGACAGATAAAAAAACCGGACTGGGACTCCCTTCCTCGGTTGAACTAACGGATATCATTACTCGCAATATAATTAGTAAAGTACAAACCGATGAAGAGGGACAATACCTCACAACACTTCCGGTAGGTGCTACCTATGCTTTCAATGTAAATAGGAAAGGATATTTATTTTATTCAGACAATTTTACGCTGATCAAAGACGCGGTGGACTCCGTATTTCAAAAAGACATTCCCTTGCAGCCGATTGAAGCGGGCGCCAGCATGATTTTGAAAAACATATTCTTTGACAGTAAACAATTTGCTTTAAAACCAGCTTCCGTAGTTGAATTAAATAAAGTATTGGCCTTGTTACAAGACAACCCTCAATTAAAGATTAGTATCAGTGGGCATACCGATAATCAGGGCAGTGCCAAGGATAATCTTCTTTTAAGTAATAACAGAGCAAAGGCCGTGGTAGGTTATTTTCTCCAAAAAGGCATTGCTGCCAAAAGGCTGGTAGCTAAGGGATTTGGAGCAAGTAAACCCATTGCCAATAATAAAGAAGAAGCAGGAAGGGCCCAAAATCGCAGGACTGAATTAGCGGTAATAAGTAATTAAAAAAATTACTATTATTGTGGTAGCTAACCAACCTACCAATTCATGCAAAACGACCTGCTCTACCAGATTGCCCTTACATTAACCCCACATATTGGAGATGTGCACAGCAAAACATTAATCGGATATTATGGCAGTGCAGAAGCTGTATTTAAAGCAAGAAAAAAGGAGCTAGAACAAATTGAGGGCATTGGTACCGTTCGCGCTGGCAGCATCAAATCCTTTGACAATTTTTTTATCGCTGAAGAAGAAATCAAGTTTATTGAAAAATACAAGATAGTTCCCTTATTTATAACCGACAAAGCCTACCCACAAAGATTACTGAATTGTTATGATAGTCCCACCTTATTATATTATCGGGGCAATGCCGACCTAAACCACGCTAAGATACTATCAGTGGTGGGTACTCGAAATAATTCCGCCTATGGAAAAAATTGTACCGAGCAAATAATCGAAGACTTAGCGGCTGAGTCAATTTTGATTGCGAGTGGACTAGCATTTGGTATTGACAGCATTGCACACAAAGCAGCGTTAAAGAATGGCCTCTCCACGGTGGGTGTATTGGCGCATGGGCTGGATTATATCTATCCGCCACAAAATAAATCTCTTGCAAAACAAATGGTTGACCAAGGGGGATTATTAACAGAATTCAGGTCTACCACCAACCCCGATAAACAAAATTTTCCACGCCGTAATCGAATTGTAGCTGGCATATGCGATGGAATTTTAATTGTAGAAAGCAGCAATAAAGGAGGGTCATTGATTACTGCAGAATTGGCCAATGGCTACAACAAAGATGTTTTTGCCCTTCCAGGTAAAACAACCGACCTCAAAAGTGAGGGTTGCAATCAACTAATTAAACAAAACAAAGCCGTGCTTATTAGCGCTGCCAGCGATATATTAGACATGATGAATTGGGCTCCAAAACTAAAGCCTTCCAGCAAAAAACAACGCTCCTTGTTTATAGAATTAAGTGCCGATGAAAAGAAAATCACAGCTATTTTAGAAACAGGAGAAAGCATTCCCATCGACCAATTATATTTAAAAAGTGGCTTAAGTAATAGCAAGATGGCGGCTGCCCTACTCCTGCTTGAAATGCAGCATATTGTAGAATGCTTGCCGGGCAAATTGTACAGAATGCTCTAATCATTTTCCGGTTTTGCACTTTCAATTTAGCCCGTTAACTTTGCACATGGCAACAAAAAACATTTCCCCCGAAAAATTTTATGGTGAAGGCTTAACGTTTGATGACGTATTATTAATGCCTGCCTATTCTGAAGTCCTGCCCAGAGATGTGGACATCAAGACCCAACTTACCAAAACTATTACACTGCACGTGCCTTTATTAAGTGCTGCGATGGATACAGTTACAGAAGCATCCCTTGCTATTGCCCTGGCAAGAGAAGGTGGCTTGGGCATTTTGCACAAGAATATGAGTATTGAGGAACAAGCCAATCAGGTAAGAAAAGTTAAAAGAAGTGAAAATGGATTGATATCAGATCCCATTACTTTATTGCCAGATGCAACTATTGGGGAAGCACTCAGGTTAATGAGAGAAAATAAAATCGGGGGTATTCCTATTGTGGATGCCAATCAAAAACTCGTAGGCATACTTACCAATAGAGATTTGCGCTTCGAAACCAATTACAAGGGGAAAGTGAGCAGCATCATGACGAAAGAAAATCTTTTTACTGCACCCGAAGGGACTGATTTGAAAAAAGCAGAGCAATTGTTTAAGCAAACCAAGGTGGAGAAATTACCCATCGTCAATAAGCAGGGGAAATTAACAGGTCTGTTTACCTACAGCGATATTTTAAAATTGAAGAGTCATCCCAATGCTATCAAGGATGGCAAGGGCAGGTTATTGGTAGGTGCCGGTGTAGGCATTACAAAAGATAGTTTATTAAGAGTAGAGGCATTGCATGGTTTTGATGTAGATGTTATTTGCCTCGACAGTGCACATGGACATACCAAGGGCGTTATTGATACTTTAAAATCTATTAAAAAAAGCTTTAAACATATTCAGGTTATTGCAGGCAATGTAGGTACAGCTGCAGGAGCAAAAGCATTAGCCGCCGCTGGTGCGGATGCCATTAAAGTGGGCATTGGACCTGGTTCAATATGCACTACTAGAATTGTAGCAGGTACGGGCGTTCCACAAATCAGTGCTGTTATGGAAGCTGCGAATGCTATAAAGAATAAAGGCATTGGCATCATCAGCGATGGTGGTATTCGCTATACAGGAGACATGGTAAAAGCCCTTGCTGCCGGAGCCAGTTGTGTAATGATGGGAAATATTTTTGCAGGTACAGAAGAGAGTCCGGGTGAAACCATTATTTATGAGGGAAGAAAATTCAAACAATACCGTGGTATGGGAAGTTTGGGTGCCATGGCACAAGGAAGTAGTGACCGTTATTTTCAGGATGTGGAAGCTGATATCAAAAAATTTGTACCTGAGGGAATTGAAGGCAGGGTTGCATATAAAGGTTTTTTAAAAGAAGTAGTACATCAGTTTACAGGTGGTTTAAGGGCAGGAATGGGCTATTGCGGCGCAAGCAATATTAAACAATTGCAGGCTGCTCAATTTGTAAAAATCACCAATGCAGGCATTAAAGAAAGCCATGCCCATGATATTGAAATTACCAAAGAGGCTCCGAATTACAGCAGATAAAGATTTTAAAATCATTGATAGTAATCTTTCCAATGCACAATTTGGAAAATACATTGATGCCTATTTATCAATCATTGCACTACATGAAAAAAAAATATTCCCGTTTATTGTTTTTATTGATGTGGATATTTCAGCTGCCCGTGAATAGTCATGCACAGGATAGTTCAGGTATAAAAATATCCTTACTTACTTGCAGTCCTGGGGAAGAACTGTATTCAACCTTTGGGCATAGTGCATTAAGAATAACAGACAGTTTGCAGGGAACTGATATTGTATATAATTACGGCACTTTCAATTTTGATGAGGAGGGCTTTTATATCAAATTCATGCGAGGCAAATTACTATACTATGTAAATCCTGAAAATTATGCCGATTTTGTGGCGGGTTATATGGCCGAGAATCGCAGTATCACAGAGCAGGTTTTTCAATTGCCAATGGCAGCTAAGCAACGGATTCAGTACTTTGTAACTGAGAATAGCAAGGAATCTAATAAATATTATAAATACGATTTCTTTTTAGACAATTGCACCACCCGATTGAGGGATATAATGGAAAAAGAGCAATCGGACTCCATCTTTAATATACCCATCATGCCAGCGGGTACCCGATTCCGTTATGCTATACATGCTTACCTCGATAAAAACCATATGGATTGGAGCAAACTTGGCATTGATATTTTATTGGGTTTGCCCTGTGATGCAAGGATGACAGCCAAACAAATGCAATTTCTTCCCGACAATTTGATGAAATGCATTGACAGTAATGGGCATCGTTTTTTGGCATCAAAGCATTCAATATATACTGCTACCAAAAATCAGCAAGAAAAATCCTTGTTCACGCCTTTTTTCTTTTTTAGTTTATTACTGGTCGTAGTAGTTGCCATCAGCTTATTCCACAATAAATGGACAATTGCAATCCTAACAGGAACCGATGGTATATTATTTTTCCTGACAGGCCTATTGGGATTATTGTTGATTGTAATGTGGGCAGGTACTGATCATTCAATGTGTAAGAATAATTTCAATTTGCTTTGGGCATTGCCGACTCAACTGTTGGGGGCATTTTTACTGAGCAGCAAAAAAAGATGGGTAAAACTATTTTTTCGTTGGACAGCTTTGTTTTTGATAGCAGTTTTAGTAAGCTGGTATTTTCTTCCACAGCAATTGAATACTGCCCTCCTTCCATTTGTACTTTTATTGGCATATAGAAATTATAGCAGATCGATTTTAGAGGTCTGACACAAATCAACTTTCAAAAAGCTGTCACATGCAATCAATACAATTCAATTATGATGGTAGCAAGATTCTTTATCGTATATCCGGTACCGGTAGCAATGTGTTATTGCTCCATGGTTTTGGGGAAGATGGAAATATTTGGAATCAGACAGTGGACTATTTAAGTCATTCATTTCGATGCATTGTACCAGACTTGCCGGGAAGTGGAAAGTCGGCCATGATCAGCGACATGAGTATTGAAGGAATGGGGGATTGTATAAAAGCGCTGTTAGATGATGATGAAAAGCGGAATCCTGCTGTCTTGGAAAATGGATTAGTAATGATAGGTCACAGTATGGGTGGTTATATTACGCTTGCCATTGCAGAAAAATACCCGGCATTACTATCTGGCATTGGGCTATTTCATTCTACTGCATATGCAGATAGTGAAGAGAAGAAAACAATTAGACAGAAAGCCATTGAATTTATTGAAATACATGGTGCAGCTGCATTTTTAAAAACAAGTATTCCAGGGCTGTTTAGTGGAAAGCCTGGGTTTCAGGTTACGGATAATATTGTACAAGATTTAGTGATTAAAGGCCAGTCATTTTCGAAGGCTTCTTTGATTGCTTATTACAAGGCCATGATGGAAAGACCTGACCGAATAGCTATTTTAAAAAACATTCAGTTACCTGTGCTATTTGTACTTGGGTTACATGATCAAGCCATTCCTTTTCAACAGGGACTTCAACAAGTTTATCTTCCAGCAGAATCACATTTATATGTTTTAAGAGATTCGGGCCATATGGGCATGCTAGAGGAGGAGCATAAATCCAATAAAATTCTTCAACAATTTATACTATCAGCAACCAGAAAGCGTATTTTACCGTTATAAGTAGTAGCATTTTATAAAATTTTCATCAAAAATGCTTGTGTAAGGGTAATGAAAAAAATTTTATTAGCGCTTTTATGCTGGGCACTTGCTTTTCATTCGTATGGCAACCATACCCGCGGAGGCGTATTGTATTACCGGTATGTAAGTCCTGGTGCAACTCCTGGTACCGCCCGATACCAAATCACCCTTAAAATTTATACAGAATGTATTTTAAGCACCAATCAATTTTGTCCCACTGTAAATATCAGCATCTTTAATGCTGCCAGTCTTGCATTGGTAGAGAACGTTGCAGTCACTTACAATGATTCCGACAATATTCAAAATTGTACCTTACAGCAATGTCATCCTTGCATCAGTCCGATACCTTCCATTTGTAATAAGATAACTACTTATGAATTTACCCGTGATTTACCGATAATTTCATCTGGCTATATCATCAGCTATCAACGATGTTGTAGAATTGCGAATATTGTAAATCTTGCGCCTGGATCCAGTACTGTGGGAGATACTTGGACGGTGAGCATACCTGGGTCTTCAGTTCATCCAACAGCACCTCAAAACTCCAGTGCATTATTTCCGCAAAATGATACTGCCATTATTTGCAAGGAAAATTACTTTACTTATAATTTTGGTGCATTGGACCCCAACAATGATTCGCTAATATATGAATTCACCGATGCCTATACTGGGCCCAGCGGCGGCACTAATTGCAGCACTTCCTTTTCGAATCCACCACCCTACAGCTATGTAAGTTATAATTCGCCCTTTTCTGGCAGCTCTCCATTGGGTGCAGGTGTTACCATTAATGCACAAACAGGATTAATAAGTGGCATTGCACCAAGCACAGCAGGCACCTATGTATTAACTGTAATGATTAGTGAATATATCAGGGGTACAAATATTAAAAAAGCGGAAGTCCGTAAATCATTGCACATACAAGTGGCAGATTGTTCTTTAACACAAGCTGTTTTGAATCCAGAATATTATAGTTGTGATGACAGCACGCTCAGTTTCAGTAATAATTCCAACAGTCCCAATATTCAAACTTATTTCTGGGATTTTGGTGTCGTGAGTGCAAGCAATGATACATCTGTATTGCCAGCGCCTACATTTACTTATCCCGACACTGGAGTATATGTTTTGAAATTGGTGGTCAACAGAAACCTGCCCTGTAGTGATAGCACCACTGCTATCGTAAAGGTGTACCCGGGATTTGTTCCTGGTTTTACTTTTGCAGGCCAATGCAAGAATACCTCCATTCAATTTACAGACACTTCCAAGAGTCGTTATGGTATTATAAATTTCTGGCGCTGGAATTTCGGTGATGTGGGATCTGCCAGTAATTTATCTTCTTTAAAAAATCCAACCCATGTTTATTCTGTAGCTACCAATTACGATGTGGTTTTTATTGTGAGTGATAGCAAGGGATGCACAGACACTTTAACGAAAACGGTGCCTATCACAGACAAACCCGCATTAACAGTTACAAATGATACATTGATTTGTATCATTGACACACTTCAAATAAATGCGGTTGGCAATGGTAGTTTTCTTTGGTCGCCCAATTATATGATCAATAATATAACCAGTGCTAGTCCCTTGGTAAGTCCGGATATACCAACAAAATATTACGTTACTATAACCGACCCTTATGGTTGTGTTGGTACAGATTCGGTATTGATTGATGTAAAAACGAGGGTTAGTTTACAAGCTGGAAACGACACTACTTTGTGCCAAACAGATAATATACCGCTCTCATTAATAAGTGATGGATTGAAACATCTTTGGACACCCGCAACCGGCTTAAATGACCCTACTCTTAAAAATCCCATTGCAAATCCATTAGTGAGTACTGAATATATTGTAGTTGGTTCCATTGGAAAATGTACAGCAACTGATACCATTCAATTAAAAATTGTTCCCTATCCAACTGTTTCAGCAGGTGCAGATACTGCTATTTGCATAGGGCAATCAGTACAATTACAATCCAGTGGAGGTACCCAGTATTCCTGGACACCGACCGTATTTTTATCAGCAGCCAATATACCGAATCCCATATGTATTCGGCCAAGTGCCAATGTAAAATACGTTGTAACGGTAAAGGATACACTAGGATGCCCCAAGCCAGTGTCAGACACAATACTTGTATTTGTTACGCGAATACAAGCAAATGCTGGCCCTCGTGACACAACGGTGGTACTAGGGCAGCCTTTGTTATTATCAGCAAGTGGTGGCAGCAATTATCTATGGAGTCCTGCACAATGGCTTAATAATATTGGCATTGCCAATCCTGTTGCCTTGCCGCAAAATGATATAGAATATGCCGTAAAAGTAAGTAACCCTCAAGGTTGTTTTGGGTATGACAGTATACGCATAAAAGTATTTAAAGTAACTGCGGGATTATATGTCCCCACTGCTTTTAGTCCCAATGGTGATGGCAATAATGATTTATTTCGTCCTATTTTATTGGGCATGAAAAGCCTTGATATTTTCAAAGTGTACAATCGCTGGGGTCAAATGGTATATAGCAATGCTGGCGCCGAAAGCAGTGGATGGGATGGCAGTTTTGGAGGCAGGGAACAGGCTTCAGGCACCTATATTTGGTTTGCCGAAGGGAGGGATTACAGAGACAACCGCATTCAGCAAAAGGGCTATGTGGTATTAATCCGACAATAAATATACCCAATATTGGGGATGCCCTCAACGGGGAAAACTTTCCTTACTAATTCTTTTTTCTTCTACCTTTATTTTCACTATCAGCAAGTTTTTTTGATAGTAATTAGTCACTGACAAACCTGTTGTTTGTTGGTAGACTTTCCCCTATGTGCACCTTCACCAATGCTTAATTATTTATCATTATTTTTTGAAATGAAAAAACTATTCATCCTTTTACTAATTTGTTTGTTGCAATCCTATATTGGAAATACGCAGGTTGTTACTGGCAACTGCTATATTAAAGGGCAATTTGTGGAAGTAGGCATCAACCAGTGTGGAGGATGGGGCACCACTAATAATGCACCAGGTGGATATCATGCTAGGAGCGGTATACAACCTGTAAATCCTGGAGACAATCAATTTAATCTGGGCTTTGTTGCAGACCCCGATAGAAATGGGTGGAATGTTGGAGCCCCACGTTATTATGGTGATTATTTTATGCCAGCCGTTCCTTATGTAGGATGGGGTGTAAATTTTAACGGTTTTATTTATGGCACAGATAGAACCAATTCAAGTAATGCCTCCTGTACACCCCTCGGTGGTTTTTATCCACCCATGCCACAAGTTGGTGCCACGGTAGTGAACACTCCCCAATACATGCAAGCCACTTGGCAGGGTAGTGCATCCGGTATGCTTGTAAAAAAAATTGTTACAGTAAAACCCTTAGAACTATATTTTACTGTAAGAATTGTTTTAAGAAATCTTAGCGCCAATTTCATGAATAATGTTTATTATGGCGAATACGTAAACCCGGATAATGATGCTTACTACATGGACGCCTATAGTAATAATCTTAATACCTTAAACTCAATTGTTTCCCAAACACCTTTAGGTGCCGCTCAAGTACAATCACTCGGACAACTGAGCAATTCCTATCTCTCACTAGGTAGCCGTGATTGCAGGGCCAAAGTATTTAGAACCAACGGTTTTCAACCAACCGGGAGCCCAGCAGATTGGTATTCAAATCCCAATGCAGCTGGTGTTATACAATCAGGGACAGATCTAATTGCAAATAATTTGGCTATAGGCATTTCATTTAATGTTGGTACTATAGCACCAGGAGACAGTACTAGTTTTTTATATACATATATTTTAAAATCTACGGACTTTTTACCAGCACTTACAGAAACAGATCCAAATTTCCGTATTAATGGATTGGATTATCCATCGGGAGATACCATTCGTCCATGTGCTAATACGTTTTTACCGATGAGTATTATAAACGGCGATTATAATGTTTGGCATTGGACTCCTAATACTGGATTAAATACTGTCAATGGAGTGAATGTGATTGCTGCAGTTGGCACTACCCCCATTACCTATACTGGTATAGGACAGGGCCCCTGTGGTACAAAAATTATAAATATTACAATTGACCCATGGCTAAAACCTGTACTAGGTCCTGATCAAACAGATTCTATTTGCTCTGGCACATTGGCCAATCTTTGGACAGTGTTTGATACCACGGGGCTTAGTTCATTTTGGACTAGAAATAATTTTGTAGTAGCCAATCCTGCCGCGGTGGATACAGGCACTTATCGATTAATAGGTACTAATCCGGGTGGATGTAAAGACACTGCATTCGTGGTAGTCAGGTATTTCAACAAGCCGCAATTGGGTATTGATCAAGCTGGCTTAATTTGCCCAGGAAATAGCTACGATTTAACAACTGCATTTATTACCACAGGATTAACCAGTAACTGGACATTGGGTGGCATTGCTGTTGCAAATCCTACAGCAGTAACTATACCCGGTAGTTACCAATTGATTGCTACCAGTATAAATGGATGTAGTGACACCGCTACACTTATACTTGGTGTTGGTGTAAAGCCCAATTTGGGAGCAGATATAAATTTGCTTACTTGTCCTGGTACGAATATTGACCTTACTACTCAATATAATACTGCTGGTCTAATCAGTGATTGGACCAGCGGAGGTATACCAGTTCCAAATCCCAGTTCGGTAGCTGATGGAATTTATCAAATTATTGTTACTAACGGAGACGGCTGTACGGATACCGCCACTGTTACAGTAGGCCTCTATCCCAAACCACAATTGGGTGCTGATAAAGCAGTTAGTATTTGCCCAGGCAGTTTTGATGACCTTACGCTTGAATACAATACAACTGGCCTAAGCAGTTTCTGGACAAATGGAGGCATTGCCGTTCCAAACCCGAATGCAGTTGATATTGGGATCTATCAATTAATTGTCATCAATAGCAATGGATGTGCAGACACCGCCATCGTTACTGTTAGTTATAATCCCAAACCAAATTTAGGCGCAGATATAGTAAAAGGTATTTGTCCAGGTACTACCGAAGATCTCACACTAGAATATACTACCACTGGATTGACCAGCAATTGGACTAGCGGCGGCATACCAGTGGCAAATCCAAATTCAGTAGGAATTGGCATTTACCAATTAATTGCATCCAATGGAACTGGTTGTAGTGATACGGCAATTGTAACCGTAAATTATAATCCCGTCCCCAGCCTAGGAGCTGATAAAAATCTATTAACCTGCCCCGGAACTAACGTAGATCTCACCACGCAATTTAACACCACTGGTCTTATAAGCAATTGGACTAGTGGAGGTGTACCTGTTAGCAATCCTTCATCGGTGAGTGCTGGTATTTATCAACTAATTGCGGTTAATACAGTTGGTTGTAGCGATACCGCCTTTGTAACGGTGGGTTTGCATCCAAAGCCAAATCTAGGAGCCGATAAAATAAAAGGTATTTGCCCGGGTACAACCGAAGACCTGACAACAGAATATATTACTACCGGACTACTCAGTAACTGGACCAGTGCAGGAATTCCTGTACCCAACCCTGCTGCGGTAGGTGCGGGCATTTATCAATTAATTGCCATCAATGCTAATGGTTGTGCAGACACT
>CALRKF020000021.1:0-44090 GCA_943367825.1 Chitinophaga pinensis | reverse complement strand
GATATGCTGCCTGGTTCAAAACCCTTGTAGTAAAATAATTGGCGCTCGAATTATTTCAAATTTTCCTTAACTAAAACATTCTTGTAAATTCGTGTAATATCTGGCATTGTTCGGGTATTAAATATATATATATATGGAAGTAGAAAAAGTACATTGTTTGATTATCGGTTCTGGTCCTGCAGGTTATACAGCTGCTATTTATGCTAGTCGTGCTGGACTCAACCCGGTTTTATACCAAGGTATTCAACCTGGTGGTCAATTGACCATTACAACAGAAGTTGAAAACTACCCCGGTTATCCCGATGGAATACAAGGTCCGGATATGATGGTGCATTTCGAGAATCAAGCAAAAAGAATGGGGGCTGATATTCGCTATGGATTGGCTACTAAAGTTGATTTTAGCAGCACACCACATCGAGTACAGATAGATGAAGAAAAATGGATAGCCGCAGATGCAGTAATCATTAGCACTGGTGCCAGTGCCAAATGGCTGGGTTTAGAAAGTGAACAAAGATTGAATGGTTATGGAGTGAGTGCCTGTGCAGTTTGTGATGGATTCTTTTTTAAAGGTAAAGAAGTAGCCATCGTTGGAGCAGGAGATACTGCAGCGGAAGAAGCCATGTATCTTTCAAAAATTTGTAGTCAGGTACACATGATCGTTAGACGTGGAGAAATGAGGGCCAGTAAAGTAATGCAAGAACGTGCTATCAATACACCCAATATTAAAATTTACTGGCATAGCGAAACAGATGAAATCTTGGGCGATAAAAAAGTAGAAGCTGTAAGAATAAAAAATAATCAAACGGGTGCAACACAAGAAATACCAGTGAGTGCCTTCTTTGTAGCCATCGGACACCAACCAAATAGTGATATTTTCAAAGAATTTATTACAATGGATGAAGCCGGATACATTAAGACTATACCCGGTACTTCCAAAACCAATGTGGAAGGTGTTTTTGCTGCAGGAGATGTACAAGATAAAGTATATCGACAAGCAGTAACTGCTGCGGGTAGCGGATGCATGGCTGCACTCGATTCAGAGCGTTACCTTAGCGAAAAGGGATTGCATTAATCAAATCGCTTTTATAAATTAATACATAATGCTTAGTATTCATTTGCATCGACTTCGTTTTTTTTCTCACCACGGTTTATTTGAGGAAGAAAAAATATTGGGAGGCGAATTTGAAGTGAATGCGGATGTTTGTATTCATACTACAGAAAAGATTACGGAAATTAACCAGACACTTAATTATGCTTCGGTCTATGAAATTGTACGACAAAGAATGCAAATACCAACCGAATTATTAGAAACCCTGGCGCAGGAAATAACAGATGAAATCAAGTTATTAGACGAAAGAATTGTTTCTATCCGAATACAGATTCAAAAATTGCATCCTCCCTTAAAACAATTTGAAGGAGCATTAGGTGTATCCTGGTTTCGAGAGTATTAACGAAGTTTTTACTAAATTGACTTTATTGGATAGTTAAAAACGCAGCATCTTCATTATCTTCATTCTGTAAAATCATTTATATGAATAAATTATTTCTTGCCATTGCATGCCTATTTTCCATTAATTTATTTGCTCAAGCACCAGTTGAGGATGCTATTGAAACAAGGTATGATCCGCATGCATTATTTTCTCCGTTTTTTTATCCAAATGGTAGTAGTATAACCAGGGCAGGAACAGGGGAGCCCAACACAGCTTATTGGCAGAATAAAGCCGATTATCAAATCAATGCAACACTCAACGAGTTGACCCATGAAATTACCGGCTCGGTAACAATTAACTATAAAAATAATAGTCCTCATAGTTTACCTTTTCTTTGGTTGCAATTGGATCAGAATTTATTCAATAAGGAAAGTCGCGGTCAAGCCAGAATGCCATTAGATAGCAGGAGCAGGTATGGAGATAGCAAATCTAATTTTAGTGGTGGTTATAAAATTGGCAGTGTAAAATATGAAGATGGTAAAGATGCGCAATACCTTATTACGGATACCAGAATGCAAATCAGATTAGATAATGCATTGAAACCAGGAGGGGAGTCCATCAAATTAAAAATTGATTTTTCATTTACCTTACCAGAGTATGGAGCAGACCGTTGTGGTATTTTAAATACTAAAAATGGGGAAGTTTTTACCGTAGCACAATGGTATCCTCGTATGTGTGTATTTGATGATGTACAAGGTTGGAATACTTTACCTTATTTAGGCCCAAGTGAATTCTATTTGGAATATGGCGATTTTGAAGTAAACCTTACTGTACCTGCTAGTCATATCGTAGTATGCAGTGGTGAACTACAAAATGAAAGCGAAGTGTTGACTGCAACTCAAATCAGTAAGTTGGCAGAAGCAAGGAAAAGCGATAAAACTGTAACCATTCGGGGCGAGAATGAAATAAAAAATCCTGCATCCCGCCCTGCAGGAACGATGTTGACCTGGAAATTTAAAATGAACAATGCAAGAGATGTAGCCTGGGCCAGTTCCAAAAGTTTTATTTGGGATGCTGCAAAAATCAATTTGCCCAGCGGTAAAAATTGTTTGGCAATGAGTGTGTATCCAGTAGAGAGCAGCGGGAAAAAAGGATGGAGTAGAGCAACAGAATATACCAAGGGAAGTATTGAAAATTATAGCAAGCGTTGGTTTGAATTTCCATATCCCGTTGCAAGTAATGTGGCGAGTAATGTAGCAGGTATGGAATATCCGGGCATTGTTTTCTGTGGTAGCAAGGCCGAGGCAGAAGGTTTATTTGGCGTTACAGATCACGAGTTTGGCCATACTTGGTTTCCTATGATTGTAGGAAGTAATGAAAGAAAATACGGATGGATGGATGAAGGGTTCAACACTTTTATTAATTCATTGGCCGACGATGATTTCAATAACGGGGAATATAAAAATTCACCTTCTACCATGGAATATATGGCTTCCTATTTTTTCAGTGAGGAAAGCGAAGCCATTATGAATACACCCGATGCCATCAAAGAATGGAATATTGGTACAGCCTTATATTCTAAGCCTGGGTACGGTCTCGTATTATTGCGTAATGAAATTTTGGGGCCCGATCGATTTGATTATGCCTTTAAAGAATACATAAAAAGATGGGCATACAAACATCCTACTCCCTGGGATTTTTTCCGTAGTATCGACAACGCCGCCGGGGAAGATCTTGGTTGGTTTTGGAAAGCTTGGTTCCTGGAGAATTTTAAATTAGACCAATCAATTGTAAAAGTGGAATCACCAACTGCCAATACAGTGGTTACGATTGCCAATCTCGATCAAATGGCCATGCCCGCCTATATTGGTTATGAAACCAAAACGGGTAAAAAGGGAATGGTTAAGCTGCCTGTTGAGGTTTGGAACAATACCGCTGTTTGGAAATTAAAATTGCCTAATACGGAAGCGCTGAAGTCTATAGAAATCGACCCTGGAAAAGTATTTCCTGATATGAATCGAGATAACAATACTTGGAAAGCAAATTAAATAAGCGTTTATGCTTTTCAGCTAGTAATTAGGATTTTGTTTCCATTTGCCGCTTTTCAAATAAGCAAATGCCATAATGAAAATGGTGAACCAATAAACGAGTTCATTGCTCCAAGCCATGGCCAATGATACAAAATGCCATTTCATAAAATACCAGGTATAGAGCAGGTAAAAACTGATGGCCACAATTTCGATAATCAGGTTTATTTTGGTTTTGCCAGTGCCAGTAACGCCATTCAGCCAAATATTGGCAATGCTCATGAAAAGCATACCCATACTTACGGTTCTAACTACTGGAATACCTGCAGTTACAAATGCATGGTTTTGCCCGAATAATTGAAAAAATAATTCAGGGAAAATATTCAATAAACCAATCATCAGCACGCATAAGGCCATACTCCATAACATAATTTTGTTGATGGCTTTTAGCACCAGGTCGGGTCTTTGTTGCCCCATTAAATTACTAACCATTACATTGCTGGTACCTGCAAATGCCCATACAAATACACCTGCTAGTCCAAATACATTGCGCATCACATTACTGATGGCCTTGTCTAATTCATTACCCCTGCTTTCTATTAGAAAGAAAAAAACCAGCCAAGTGGTAACGCTGATGACATATTGTAGCATCAGGGGAGTACCCATTCGTATGATTTCTTTACTTATTTTTTTATGGAATCGAAAATCTTGTAAAAGGCTGTATTTTTTCTTTAGCCCTGTTTTAAACAATACAATTATAACTACGATAAGTCCTACTGCTTCCGCTATAACAGATGCAATGGCTGCACCATTGAATCCTAATGCGGGAAAACCATGGCGCCCCTTTATGAGCAAATAATCCAATAAAATATTGACGGTGGCCTCACAAATAAAACCAATCATCAGATAGCGGCTATTGAGTGAAGCAACCAAAAAAGCATTGCCCATTTGAAAAAGGTATAAAAACGGAAGGCCCCAAATCCTGATTTTTAAAAAAGCAATTTCCTGCGGATATGCATTAACGGCAGCAATGGGTTGTAGTAAGAAAGGTGCCAGTATCCAGGTAAATAGAATACCAAAAGCAGCAAATTGCAGACTTATTCTTATGCCCTGTGCTAAAATAATGTAAAAGGATTGGGTATTACCACTTCCTGCATACCTGCTAAATACTGATTGTAATGAATTATTGAGTCCATGACCTGCGACTGCAAAAATCAAATAAAAAACGCCTGTAATACCTGCATTCCCCAAGGCTTCGGTACTAAGTTGGCCGAGGAAAATGCTATTGGTAAGCATGTTGATTTGCGGAATTAAAATGGCTAGGGTAATGGGCAAAGCAATGGAGAGCACCTGTTTATTGGTTACCTGTACTTTTAAATCATCATTTGCTGCTGTCAATTCCATAAAGTCAGCAAAATTATCTTATTTTGCCTCCCGAAATACAAAGCGTGCAAGCATCCTTTCATATACAGAACCAAGACGATCATCCTGCGGGTGATTTGTATATACTGGCCGGCAAACAATCTGTTTCCTTTTTTTGTGCCAATCTTACCAATAATGCCTTTTATTGGCTGAGGGTTTATCATTTTGTAAAAGACAGCAGTCATCAACAAATAGCCACTCAATTACAGGAAATATTAACCGATACTTGTTTTGAAAATACTTTTTCAAAAGTAAACCTCATCTGGACTTTTGAAAATCATTTATTGGTACCAGCGTCTTTGTACGAAAGTAGTGCTAGTGCCGACATGCTGGAATTGTTATATGGTGAAAATAGCGAAGGAAATACACAACATGAGTTTGTACAATCAATGCAAGCATATTTAGTGTATAAAGTTCCTGCTACCATTAAAAATATTTTTTTCGCCCAGTTTCCACTCTGCCATCCTGTTCATCAGGCTAGTTTAATGCCAAATATCTATACTACGAATACAGATTTGTTATATGCCCATTTTGCACCTGGTAATTTTTGCATGCTCTTGCGCCAAAACGGACAACTGATTTTTTTCCGTCATTTCGATTATGCAACACCGGAAGATGCGGCTTATCATATTTTGTCTACTTGTAAGGCATTTCAATTGGATTCAGCAAAAACCGTATTACAGGTTGCTGGCATGATAAATGAAGATTCAGCCTTATACCTTGAATTATATAAATATCTTCAAGGAATTAGTTTCATACCCTTGCCTGCTGCTTGGGCTAGTCACAATGCTTGGCAGGGAAATCCGCCACATTATTTCAGCCATCTATTTGCAATTGCAGCATGCGTATAATCAGTGGACAATATGGTGGCAGAAGAATCAATCCCCCTGCTAATATGCCTCATACCAGGCCTACTACGGATATAGCTAAGGAAGGGCTATTTAATGTTTTGCAAAATAACCTTGATATTGCTTCACTGGTAACATTGGATCTTTTTGGTGGTACCGGCTGTATCAGTTACGAATTAAAAAGCAGGGGCGTAACCAATGCCACGATTGTTGAAAAGGATGAAAAGATGCATGCCTTTATTGCAAAAACAATGACTGAATTGAAAATAGAAGGAATGAAATTGGTAAAATCAGATGTATTTCGATTTATTGAAAACTGTCCATTCCAATATGATTTTATTTTTGCTGGACCTCCCTATGCATTGGCTACCATCGACGATTTGCCATTGATGATATTCAAGTATCAGTTGCTGAAACCAGGCGGTTGGTTTGTACTGGAACATACACCACGTAATGATTATAAAAAATTTGAACATTATAAAGCGGAAAGAAATTACGGTACTACCATATTTTCCATTTTTATAAACTCCTGAAATGCTTAGAAGCTTCCGATATTTATTATTCCCTTTCTCCCTGTTATATGGTGCTGTAATTTGGCTGCGAAATAAATTATTTGATAAAGACATTTTCAAATCAGCTACATTTAATTTTCCAGTTATTTGTGTGGGTAATTTAGCTGTAGGAGGTACGGGTAAAACCCCCATGGTGGAATACCTTATCCGGCTTCTAAAGGAACAATATAATACAGCCACACTAAGCAGGGGTTATAAAAGAAAAACTACTGGATTCGCCATTGCAGATGAAGAAACAACAGCTTTAGAAATAGGTGACGAGCCCATGCAATTTCATAATAAATTTCCAAGTATTACTGTTGCTGTTGGCGAAGAAAGGGTAGTAGCTATACCTCAATTATTACAGGAAAGACCCCATACTCAAGTAATTATTTTAGATGATGCATTTCAACATCGAAGTGTTAAAGCTGGACTGAATATTGTACTCAGTGCGTATAATAATTTATACACAAGGGATTTACTTATGCCAGCAGGTGATTTACGTGATTTAAAAAGCAGTATGAAGCGTGCAGATATCATAGTTATTACTAAATGCAATCCTTCCATGACTCTGGCTGAAAAAGAAAAAATTTTGAAAGAAATCAGACCACTGCCATCACAATCGGTATTTTTTACAGCCATTAGTTATACCGAACCAAAACATCTTTTTGATGTATCCACTACTACCATTCAGTCTGATATGGCTGTATTACTAATTAGTGGCATAGCTAATCCAAGACCATTAAAGGATTATTTAAATGCCAAATTAAGTTCCTATGATATGCTGCGCTACCCCGATCATCATATTTTTCACAGCAATGATTTAGTGGATATTAAAAAGCAATTTGAAAAAATAACGACTCCCAATAAAATTATTTTAACAACAGAGAAGGATGGCGTTCGCTTGGTAAAATTTGAAACTGAGTTGAAAGACTTTCCTGTATATGTTTTGCCTATTGAGCCTGTTTTCCTTTTTGAAGAGGCAGCCATATTCAATCAAAAAATTTTGGCATATATGCAGTCCATACCAACCGTTCCTATGGATGTTCATTCATTCGTTTAAATTCGCTTACCCATAATCGCTTTGTAAAAAAATGACCGAAGCTGAATTGATAAGAGGACTTCGTCTTGCAGAAGAAACTGCCTTTAAGGAATTGGTTCGCCTTTTTCAGGATTCGGTATATAACACTTCCTTAGGTCTCTTGCAAAATACTGCTGATGCAGAAGATATTGCACAGGAAGTTTTTATTCAGGTATATAAATCGATTCATCAATTTAAAGGGAATGCTCAATTATCAACCTGGATTTATCGGATTACCACAACCAAGTCACTGGATTTAATTCGTTCAAGGCAGCGGAAGAAACGATTTGGTTTTATTAAAAGTTTATTTAGAGAGGATCATTCATTGTTAGTAGATCCAGTAGATTTTAATCATCCTGGCGTACTAAAGGAACAGAAAGAAGATGCTGCCAAACTATTTAGCTTAATCAATCAATTGCCCGAGCATCAGCGTACTGCTTTTATATTAAATAAGGTAGAGGAACTGAGTTACAGGGAAATAGCAGCCGTCATGCAAACGACTGAAGCGTCGGTAGATGCACTATTACAAAGGGCTAAAAAGCAACTTCAAAAGAAAATAGCAGAAATGCCAGAGTAAGCGAAGGTTTTTGATTAAAACAACATCTAATTAATAAGAATCAACCATGGAAAAGAAAAAAACAGTAGAAAACCTTTTTAAAAGCCTGGATGGTATACAAAAAGCCTCAGCACCTGATTTCTTTTATGCCAAGTTAATGGCTAGGATGGAGCGTGAATTGGTACCAGAAAAGCCCCATTTTTTTATGCTTCGTCCTGCTTTTTTGACAGGGGTTTTGGGCATCTTCCTATTGGTAAATGTTTTTACTTTTATTAGGCTTCAAAACAAATCTGAAATTAAAACGACTACTAATTCTGGTACTGCGGCTACTTTAGAGTCCTTTGCTGCAGATTACCAGTTAAAGTCGGAAGCTGTGTACGAATAATTCAATTTTATGCGAAGTTTATATAATAATCGTTGGTTTGCGTTGCTTGTTGCTCTTTTACTAGTGGCTAACATCGTTACATTGATAATGTTATGGGGGAATAAACGACATACGGATGAAATGAATAAACCTGCTGCTGTACCACCAGGGCCAGCAGTGGAATACCTGACAAGAGAACTTCAATTTGATTCCCTTCAACAGAACCAATTTCAGCATTTGAGGGAATTGCATCAATCCTTGCAAAGACCATTGCAGGATAGTTTACATTTTGCCAAGGACGCATTTTATGATTTATTAAAATCAGATAAGGTAACAGATAGCGTCTTGCAAGTGTATGGCAATAGGATTAGCACAATAGAGCAAGAAATTGATTTTGTACGCTTCAAGCACTTTCAAAGTTTAAGGGCTATTTGTACAGCCCCACAACAAATAAAGTTTGATCAAATTATAAAGGAAGTAATTCAAAATATGCAGGGCGCTAGAGGGCATCAAGGGCCTCCCCCTGGGAGAAGGCTTGGTCCACCAGATGGCAATGATGGTCCACCAGAGGACAATCGCCCACTACCTCCACCGGATAGACGAAATTAATTACACTCGATTTTTCTGTGGCTACTCATGGTATAATTTCAGATTAGTATCTATAAAGTAGTTGGTTTTAGGAATATAGGGACTACGGATTTGTTCAGGGGTTTTGCATAATTTGCAGTATGAAAAAAAACCTTCCAATCCTGCTGGCTATTTTTATAATCTCCTGTAGCGGGCCTGCCAATCATAATCCACATATTCGCATATATACAAGTTTGGGCGATATGGAGGCTGAATTATATCCTGAAAAAGCTCCAAAGACTGTTAGCGCTATTTTACAATACATTGATTCAGGTGTTTATACCAATACTAGTTTTTACCGGGTGCTTTATTACGAAGGGGCTTCCACTGCCGCCAATACTGGTTTAATTCAGGCAGGCACCTGGCCATCCGACAATCATCTTTTTCCCTTCGTAAAAAATATTCCACATGAACCAACCAGTCAATCAGGACTGAGTCATACCAATGGGATTTTATCAATGGCAAGAACCTCTCCAGGCACTGCCAGTACCGAATTTTTTATTTGTATTGGCGATCAATCTGCCTTTGATGCAGGAGGTAAGACCCCTAATGATAAGCAGGGTTTTGCGGCCTTCGGACAAGTGACCAATGGTATGGATGTGGTACGTAAAATTCAAGTACAGCCATCAAATGGTGGTGATGGGTTTAAGGATAAAATACAGGTATATAAAATCATTCGCATTTAATAAGTGCCAGCGCCGTATATCGTCGTTATATAACATTAATGGATAAACGAAAATAAATTAATATTCCAGTTTTCGTAGCCCCGGAAACTTAAACCAGGTAGCTAGTACCACCAATATCGACATTCCTCCACCAAACCAAATGGCAGGGATGGTGCCCATCATTTTACTGGTCAGTCCGCTTTCGAACTGACCTAATTCATTTGAAGAGTTGATGAAAATTAAATTAATTGATGCTACCCTGCCCCTTAGCTCATCAGGTGTATTCATTTGCATAATGGTACCACGCACTACAACACTTACTGCGTCAAATAGACCTGCCATCAACAAAGCTGCAAAGGAGAGCAAATAGAGTTTGCTAAATGCAAATATGATAATAAAAAATCCAAAACCTGCTACTGCTAGGAGCATCTTCATGCCTTGTTTCCGTTTCAATGGAAATAGCATCAGTACGCCCATTCCCATCAAACTGCCAATATCCATCGCTGCATTGAGAAAGCCATAGCCAGTGGCATCGGTATGTAATACCTTTTCTGCAATCTCTGGAATAAAGGCCACTGCACCTCCAAATAAAACTGCCAATAAATCAAGTGACATTACGCCCAGTAAGTTTTTGTTTTGGTATAAATAAGAAAAACCCTGTTTGATAGATAGCAATAAAGGGGTTTGTATAGCAATGCTTACGGGTGGTTTTGCGCTAAGCCCTCCGGCAAAAATAACAGCTATTGCAATTAATGCAGCTGCAATAAAATAGGCAGTTGAAATGCCAACTGCTGCTATCAACAAACCACCAGTTGCATGTCCGATTATGGATGAAATTAACCAGGTAGAAGAATTGAGTGAAACAGCTTTTTGTAAATTGGCTTTTGGCACAATAGCAGCAATCATGCTATTGGCAGAAGGTCCGGCAAATGAGCGAATAATGCCCGTGCAAAAAACGATTGATAGGATGGCTGTTATTTTGTGATTTGTACCTAACTGGATATTCTGTAAACTTATGAAACCCAACAAAGCAGCGCAGGCAAAGTAAAAAATATATGCCCAGATGAGAATATTTTTTTTATTATGTCGATCGATATAATGACCAGCATATAATGCTGCAATAACTGCTGGTATAAATTCTGCTAAACCTGCAAATCCTACCATATAGGTACTGGCCAGGTGAAATACCTGGTATAATACAATGGTAGTAATCATTCGAATGCCCAATACAAAAAACAAGCGGGCTCCTATGAAATACCGAAATTCAGAAGGCAGTGATTGGCTCATATCAGTTAGGGCAAAGTTAAATAGTGTTGCCCATCTTCATATTCTTTGTCTAATGCGTCAATAATTACTTGTAAGTGTTTTTCATTGCCAAGAAAATCGGCATTAGAAGCGTCTACAAAAAGGGTTTTGATATTGTGCTGTTTGATATACTGTGTATAGGTTTCTTGCAGGTTGAATAAATAATCATTGGGAATGCTTTGCTCATACTCCCTATTTCTTTTTTTTATATTCTCTTGTAATTTACTAACAGGCGTGTGTAGATAAATTAAAATTTCAGGTTGAATAATCTGGGGATTAATAATATCAAATAATTTTTGGTACAACCTGAATTCCTCATCGGGCAAATTTACTTTGGCAAATAATAGGCATTTGGTAAAAAGATAATCCGAAATGGTAATGTTTTGAAACATATCCTTTGTCTGCATCAATTCTTTCAACTGTTTATAGCGTTCGGCCATAAAAAAAAGTTCCAAGGGAAAAGCATACTGAGATGGATTCTCATAAAACTTTGGCAAAAAAGGGTTGTCGGCAAATTCCTCCAATATTAACCGGGCATTATAATGCTTGCTCAATAAATGGGCAAGGGTAGTCTTTCCGGCACCTATATTTCCTTCGATAGTAACAAAACTGAATTTCATATGTATTCTCCTGAAGCAGATAGCTTTCAACCCTACAAAATAAATCGAAAGGGATTGTTTTTTCGTTTACATTTTGTTCACAGGCAATGTATCCTCGCAAACTCTTAATAACTGGTGGATAGTTTTATGATGAACCGGGTGAATCAAATTGGGGGAAAGTTCATTTAAGGGAACTAATACAAATCTTCTGGCTGCTATATGCGGATGTGGGAGGGTTAGCTGAATATCTTGCATAATACATTTATTAAAAAAAAGTATGTCAAGGTCGATGATGCGAGGATCATTTTTTTTATGTCTTATTCTTCCCATTTTGGATTCAATGGATAATAATGTTTGCATGGTTTCCAGCGGACTCAGTTTTGTTTCAATGACCAATACCTGATTTTGAAAATCGGGCTGATTTCGGTTACCCCAGGCGGCCGTACTATAAATGGCGGATTGCCGAAGGATATTGCCCAGTTCTTTTTTAATTAAGTTTCTGGCAATGCTTAATTGCTTCCCCGGGTTATTTAAATTACTGCCAAGCAGCAGGTAAGATCTGTTCATGTATTTGTTAATTAGTAGCAATTTAGGCAAAGAACTATAGGCCTTCAAGTAATTATTTTTAATCTTTATTTTTTTAAACAGGCAATTCAAATAGCTTTGCCTAAAATTAATCGGTATAATGCAGCAATACAGCCAATTCAGGGCTTTTTTGGCCATTCTTAAAGCAAGTTTTAGGTCCATATTAAGTAACCCCAGCGCTATTGTATTTAGTTTTCTTTTCCCTGTAATATTCATTATGATATTCGGGTCATTCGGCGGCGGTGGTGGTGTACATTATAATATAGCCATTTCTGATTATTCTGATACCAGCAATGAATTAATGGATAGCCTTCGTGCCAATCCTTTAATTGATATTGATACATATAAACTGCCCAACGGTAAAACAGATACCCTTGCCAGAAGAAAGGCATTGGAAAAAGATAAGATTGCAGCCATCGTTCATATCAAAAAAATAAAAGACAGTGCTGGAATCGATCATTACTTGTTATTGGATACCATGACCACGGCAAGTGGTAATGCAATCAATGCTTTGCAACAGTTGTTTACTGGTATTATAAATGACATTGCACAGAAAAAATCGGGACAAAAGAAAATGCCATCGGTTATTCCCTATGTGTATGAAGTAAGGCCTTATCGCAATATTGATTTTGTATTACCCGGTATGCTGGGCTTTTCAATTTTATTCTCTACTTTATTCGGTGTGTCGTTTACCTTCTTTCAATTTCGCCAGCAATTGATTTTAAAAAGATTCTATGCTACTCCAATCAACAGGATAAATATTTTATTGGGTATTGGTATTAGTCGCCTTGCATTTCAAATGATCAATGTGCTTATGTTGATTGCACTGGGCTATTTCTTACTAAATTTTACACTCATACATGGCCTGATTACTTTTTTGGAAATGACTGCCATGACAGTAGTAATGTTATTGTTATTGCTAGGTGTAGGATTGATATTCAGTAGTATTGTTAAAACAGATACTTCCATTCCGCTCCTGATTAATTTATTTGCTTTTCCACAAATGCTTTTAGCAGGTACTTTTTTTCCCATTGAAGTATTTCCGCATTGGATTCAGGTGATATGTAGGATACTGCCCTTGGCTCAATTCAATGATGCCATTCGGAAAATATCCTTTACCGGAGCGCATTTATGGGATTGCTGGAAAGAATTGGGCATACTAGGTATATGGACTGTGATAATTTATTTTATTGCTGTAAAGGTTTTTAAATGGGAATAAAAAAAATGGAAACACATGAAATATCTAAAGTTCTTCTTGATTAATGTACTGGTATTTGCCATATTCTTTTTTTTATTGTCCTTATTATTTCCTGCTGAAGTAAATACCTCTAAAACCATCAATATTGCGGCTAGTCCTGCTGCCATTGTTACCAAACTATCGGACACTGCCAAGTGGAAAAGCTGGAATGAATTTCTTAAGAATGACGTAGTACATGGGAATATTGTTAGTAACCAGGGCGACAGTTTAATTTTTGCCAATTTAACACAGCAATCGCAACAACTTGAAATGGTATATGGTATTGTACCAACGCTCACTGATTCTACTATCCTTAATTGTAAAATAGTACAACGTATTAAGTGGTATCAACCTTGGAAAAAATTTGCTACACTACTTTCCGAATCTAAATTCGGGTATCCAATGGAGTTATCATTACGAAATTTTAAAACGGGCTTGGAGGCGGAACTAAAGGCTAAGCAGGTAAACTAATCTTTCCCATTGATATATTCGGCATACCTGCAACTCCAATTGCCATATCTGCAGTATCACCCGCAATGGCTTCATTGGCTAATACGGCAAACAATACAGCTTCTTTTGCATCTGGATTAATTTGCAATGCTGCAGTAGTTTCGAAATGTGCAGTAGGAATATCAGCCTTTATATGTTCCATTAATAAAGGATTGTGCATGCCTCCACCACTGGAATAAATATGAAATTCCTTTTCAGTTGAGAAACATTTTTTAATGGCTTTTACTATTGTGGTAGCAGTAAACTTATTCAAAGTAGCCATGCAGTCTTCCACCGATAGATGGCTGGTATTGCTTTTTTCTTTTGCTAATTCTAGATACGTTAAGTTGAATAATTCTGGTCCTGTTGTTTTAGGAAAGGGTTGATCAAAAAATGAATTGTCAAGTAAAGCAGCTAATAAATCATCATTAACTTTTCCCTTATAACCAATGACCGCATTTTCATCATAGTATTTGCCCGGGAAGTTTTTTTGCATCCAAGCATCCATCATTGTATTGCCTGGCCCAGTATCGCTACTGAATATATTGGCTGGGTTTCTATCCGCAGATAAATAAGTGAAATTGGCAATCCCTCCAATATTTAATAAGATTCTTTCTTCTCCTGATTTGCCAAAAATCAAATGATCGCCATATACTGCCAGCGGTGCTCCTTCTCCACCCGAGGCAATATGTTTTTGCCTGAAATCACTGATTGTGATGATGCCTGTAGCAACGGCTAATTGATCTCCGTCGCCTATCTGTAAAGTTGCATTGCCAAATTTACTATGCTGGTGTAAGGCCTTGGGTGCATGGTAAATGGTTTGACCATGACTGGCAATTAAATCTATCTCAGTATTATCATAATTCCATTTTTTTAATAGGGTATTGATGATAGTTGCGTGCTGAAATGCTATCCAACCATTGAGTAAAGTAAGTTTTTCAAGGCTCACTTCTTTTTTACTGAAAATAGATTTGACTTCCTCCTTCATACTACTATCAAAGGCCACGGTTTCAAATTCAAGCAATTTGATTTCAGTATTCAAACCATGCCCTTTGAATTCGCACAATGCTACATCCAGACCATCCACGGAGGTACCACTCATGAGCCCAATGATCTTTCGGCTGGCTTTATTTGCAATGGAATACAGCTTAATAATATCCTTTTGCATGCAGTTGATTTAACAGTCAAAAATAATTCTTTGAGGGAAGTTAGGATTTTGATTAATCATTTTTACCAAAATTTGCGGTTTTGTGCAACATTTTAGAAAAAAGGTTGCAATTATTTGCAGCTTTTAATATTTTTTATATCTTACGGCTCCAGAACTACCTTAACGATAATGCTCAAAAAAGAAAGACAAGCTTTTATTCTTCATAATGTAAACTTGCACAATCGTGTGTTAAGTAGCGATTTGAGTATAGGGATCAATGTGTCTGAAGACACGATTCGGCGCGACTTGCAGGAATTATCAGACGGAGGAAAACTCATTAAAGTACATGGTGGTGCACTTTCTAAATCATTTCACAGTTCTTTTAATTCGGCTAAAGTATATGCCATTGAAAATAAAAAATTAATTGCTCAAAAGGCAGCAGCGCTCATTAAAAATGGGATGTTTGTATTGACAAGTGGAGGTACCACTATTATTGAGTTGGCGAAAGCGCTGCCTGAAAACTTACAGGCAACATTTATTACTGGAAGTATTCCAGCTGCATTGGAATACATGCATCATCCCAATATAGAAGTGATTATTATTGGAGATAAATTATCTAAAAGTTCTCAGATTACAGTAGGAGGGGAAGCCATTTCAAAAATTAAAGAAATAAGGTCTGACATCTGTTTTTTAGGTACCAATGCGTTAAATGCGGAGGAGGGATTAACCGATAACGATTGGGAAGTAGTGCAGGTAAAAAAAGCTATGATTGAATCGGCAGATAAAGTAGTTTCTTTAGCTATCTCCGAAAAAATTAATAGTAGTCAGCGTATCAAAATTTGTGATGCTAAGGATATTGATGTATTGATTACCGAATTAGATCCGAATGATTCAAGATTGGTTCCTTATAAAAATAAGGGCATAGAAATTTTGTAAATATTTTTTGTAAACAATAAAAACTGCAATATGATGAATTACATTTTAAAAAAGCTCGGCCAAATTAAAATGCCCGGCTTATTTGTGCTTCTCAACTTTCTTGCATTGACAGCCGTGTCACAGGTAAGAATTAGTGGAAAAGTTACAGATTCCAAAGGCAATGCAATTGCCGGGGTATCCGTTACAGTAAGAAATGATAATGCCGGTGCCTCTTCACAGGCAGATGGTACATTTCAGTTTACTGCTAATTTAAAACCAGGCAAACACAGTATTGTTTTTACTGCCGTGGGTTTAAAAAGTTCAGAGCAATCCATCACAGTAGCAGGAGGAAGCGATTATGTAGTAAATGCACAATTAGCTGCTGATCCACTTGGTTTGGATGAAGTAGTGGTTACAGGTACTTCTAGCGGAACTACCAAAAAGCAATTGGGTAGTTATATTAGTACAGTAAAGGCCGATCAACTGAATAAAGGTGCCACTGGTAATATTTTGGCAGCATTACAAGGTAAAACTGCCGGAGCTCAAATCACTCAAAACAATGGTGATCCAAGCGGTGGAATATCAGTTAGGTTAAGAGGTATTAGCTCTATTTCCAGTAGCAGTGAGCCTTTGTATATTGTGGATGGTGTAATTATCAATAATGCTACTACCCGTGTTACCAATACAAGTGGTAACTATGATGGTCAGAATTTTGTAGGTGCTATTGGGCAAAACAGAATGGCAGATATTAACCCTGCAGATATCGACAGGGTTGAAGTATTGAATGGTGCAGCTGCTGCAGCCATTTATGGATCAAGAGCAAATGCTGGGGTAGTACAAATATTTACGAAACGTGGAAGCAGCGGTGCACCCGTTGTAAGCTTTTCATCCAGTGTAATGTTTAGTAAACTTAGAAAAGCTGTTGAAGTAAACCAGTCTCCAACAAAATTCGGTGGACCAACTGATGGCCCCGGAGCTCAAACACAAGATATTCTTACGCCCGCTTTAACCAATACTACCGCTGTAAACCGTTACAATTACAATGACTATATTTTCCGCAACGCCATAGGAACAGATAATAGTGTATCTGTTGCTGGAGGAAAAGATAAGACTAAATATTATGCATCTGGTTCTTATTTTAAAAATGAAGGGATTATCAAGAATACAGATTTCAGAAGATATAGTTTCCGTATCAATTTGGATCAGGCATTGGGAAGTAAAGTTAATCTCAACATGAGCTTAAACTATATCAATAGCTTCAGTAATGAAAAGCCCGATGGTAACTCATTCTTTTCTCCAATGAACTCTATCAATATAATTGGTAATTTTCATGACCTATTTACCAGAGATGCCTTGGGGAATATTAAAGCCATTGGTGAAAGAGGTCGTGTAAATCCGGTTTCTATTATTGAAGACATCAAGCAACAACAAGAAACCAATCGTTTGATTGCTGGTATGGGATTAAAAGTTCGTCCAATCAAAGGGTTAACCATCGATTATATGATGGGTATTGATCAGTATTCACAGCGTGGTCAAACATTTATTCCTCCATTTGCCTATAACGTAAGTACTGGTTTCTTTGGTGGAGGTCCTTCTTTGGATCCAACTTTGAATGGTTATGCCAGTGCTGCTACCAATAATTTCTTTCAAATCAACAATGAATTGAATGGTACTTATCAGTTTAATATCAATAGCGATATCGCTTCTACAACTCAGATAGGGTATTCTGTACAGTATGAAAAGAATGCTTATATCTTATCACAAGGAAGAGGGATGGCGCCATTTGTACAAACTGTAAACGGTGCAAGTACCTTAATTCAGGGAGTTGATGAAAGAAGTGAATTTTCTGTTTCTGGTTATTATGCTCAACAAAATTTCAAATATAAAAATTTGATTTTCTTAACAGGTGCTATTCGCGTAGATGGTTCTTCTGTATTTGGTAAGGATCAACGCAATCAGAAATATGCGAAAGCAAGTGGTAGCTATGTAATCAGTGAACATAAATTCTGGCAAGACATGGCATTGAGTAAATATTGGAATTTTGCAAAAATCCGTATTGCTTATGGTGAAAGTGGAAACCTTACTGGTATTGGCGCCTACTCAAGGTTCAATGCTTATAGCAGTAACTCCTTCATTAGCCGTACTGCACTTTCTTCCAGTTCTACACTGGCCAATACTAATGTAAAACCTGAAAGACAAAAAGAATTAGAGTTTGGGGTTGAATTAGGTTTCTTAGGCAATAGGGTTAACCTAACCGCCAATATTTACAATAAAAAAGTTTCTGATTTGTTGATCAACCGTTTTATTGCTCCAACAACTGGTTTCAGCAGCTTACTGGATAATTTCGGTAATCTCGAAAATAAAGGTTTTGAATTAATGTTGACTGGCCGCCCTATTCAGAATAAAGATATGAGCTGGACCATCACTGGTATTTATAACCATAACAGAAACAAAGCTGGTAAAATCGGACAAGCGTTGACGTTATTAAGTACCAATGCGGGTGCTCCTGTATCTATCATTGAAGGTCAACCTATCGGCGTATTTTATGGCGCTTATTTTGCTAAAGATGCCAATGGCAATTGGGTAAAAAATGCTGCTGGCTACCCTCAGGGTGAAAGAGGTATTCAAACAGGTGCGCTTGCATATACTGTTACCAGAGATGCCAATGGCTTACCTATTACTTCTAATCCTTTGGTTCGTACCATTATTGGCGATCCAAATCCTGATTATACTGCTACTTTAACCAATGAGTTTACTTATAAAAAAGCAAGCTTACGCATTCAATTAGACGCAGTAAAAGGTAATGAAGTGTTCAATGCCGACTGGAGAACCAGACAAGGTGTTGGAAATGGTAAAGAAGCAGAAAAAGAACAAACCGGCGTTTATCCACGTGGATATATCAATAGCTTCTACGGTACTATTGAACAATGGAGAATTGATGACGGCTCTTTTGTAAAACTTCGTGAAATTTCATTGAGTTATGCATTGGGTAAAGTAAAATGGTTCAGAGATGTAACGGCTTCTATTACTGGCAGAAACCTGAAAAGCTGGGATAATTACAAAGGATACGATCCTGAAGTTAACTCCGGTGGACAGAGTAATATTTTGCGTGGTATAGATTTTGGTTCAGTGCCTATTCCAAAAACATTCAGCATTGGCCTTTCTGCTAAATTCTAAACCTTTAAAAAAATGATTATGAAAAATAATAATATAAAAGTATTAACATTGGCATCCTTGCTGGCTGTTGGTAGCCTGCAAATTGGTTGCAAGAAAAATTTCACGGATCCTTCGCGCGCAACAGAAGACCAGGTGTTTAGTTCTGCAAAAGGGTTAACTGGCGTTGCTGTTGGATTACAAAGAGTATACACTTTGGGAAGAGCTAGTACCTTGTATAATCTCATCACCATCAATGGTCTTACTACTAATGAATTGTTTGTAGTAAACGCAGGTAATACTGCCGAATTGCAATTGGGTACAGGTGGTAATTTAGTGGATGGTAATAATTCCATGCTTACTACGTTTTGGACTACCTGTAATAAGGTGGTTTATGATGCGGACCTGGTAATTAGCAATGCCAAATTACTTGGTGATAAAAACTATGCAAGTGGTTTGATTGCTTATGCCAGTATCTTCAAAGCATTGTCGATTGGTGATATGGCACAGTTCTGGGAAAAAGTGCCCAATGGAATTGGCACCAACGTAACATTTATTGACAGAGTAGATGGATTTAAAAAAGCAGTTACTGTATTGGACGACGCTATTGCAGCCGTTGCAGCCAATGCCATCAGTGCTTCTTTTTCATCCAGCATTCCTGCCGGTATTGATATCAGCAATACATTGAATGCATTGAAAGCAAGGTATTCGTTGTATGCAGGTTTATATGCTCAGGCATTGGCTGCTGCCAATCTGGTAGACATCAGTAAAAAATCAACTTTCAATTTTGATGCCCTTTCATTGAATCCAGTTTTTGAAACAGCAACTTCTACTAATAACGTAGTACAGCCGAAAGATTCTACATTAGGATTAGTGCCTGCATTAGCACCAGCATTGAATGATGGAAGAATTTTATTCCATACTTCTATCAATCCAACAATTGCTCCAAGGTATCGCATCAATGGATTTTACAGTGGTGCTGCTACCGCTGTACCAGTTTATTTGCCAGGAGAAATCACCCTTATTAAAGCTGAATGTCTGGCACGCGGAAACGATAGTACCAATAGTAAAATTTTCCTGAATGCAGTAATCACAAAAACAGCCGCAGCAGATCCATTTGGAGTAGGTGCCAATCAACCTGCTATCAATTCTTTTGGATCTTATGCAGCTTTATTGGATGAAATTTACAAGCAACGTTGTATTGAATTATTTATGAGTGGTCAGAAATTAGAAGATATGAGAAGATTTGGAAGGCCCAATTCAGAACGCAAACGCAATCTGATGCCTTATCCTTTAAGAGAAAGAGATAATAATCCGAATACTCCAGCTGATCCTGCTTTTTAATTTTTTATATGTTCAAGCATAAGAAAAAGCCAACCATTAAAATGGTTGGCTTTTTTATGTAGTAATAAATTGAAGATTTCGCATTAAGCCCGAATGACCTCTGCGCTTTAAAGGAGAATGTTTAAATATTTTTTTAAAAGCTTCTTCAGTCATAGCTTCCCATTCGGCGCTGCTTAAATTAAAAATTGCTTCGATTGGTTGAAAAGCTGGTTCCTTGGTAGCAGATTTAAATCTGTTCCAGGGGCAAACATCCTGGCATGTATCGCAACCAAACATCCAATTGTCGAACTTGCCTTTCATATTTTCAGGTATGAGGGCGTCTTTGAGCTCAATAGTAAAATATGAAATACATTTACTTCCATCAATTTCTTTATTCGGCAAAATGGCTTCAGTTGGACAATGATCAATACAACGCGTACAGGACCCGCAATAATCTTTGGCATAAGCATCGTCATATACAAGGGGTAGGTCTACAATCAAACTGGCAATGAAAAAAAAAGAACCCGATTGTTTATTGATAAGATTCCCATTTTTTCCTATCCAACCCAAACCACTTTTTTCTGCCCATGCTCTTTCCAATACGGGCGCACTGTCTACAAAACCACGTCCATTTATTACTCCAATCTGCTCCCTTATTGTAAATAAGAATTCTTTTAACTTGGTCTTTATCACACCATGATAATCCTGTCCATATGCATACTTGGAGATTTTGGGAAGATTTATCGGCTGCGTTGATTGAGGATAATAATTAAATAAAAGGGTTATGACTGATTTTGCACCCGGCACCAGTTTACTGGGATCAACCCTTACATCAAAATGATTTTCCATGTACTGCATATTTCCATGCCTTCCCTTTTCTAACCAACTGGACAATCTGCGTGCATCATCTTCTAAATATTGTGCTTTTGCAATACCGCAAAAATCAAAACCCATTGCAGCTGCAATTTGTTTGATAATGTGTGTATTTTTTTCTATAACAGACATGAATAAACGCAATATTAGTCTTCTTCTAAATGTAAACTATGAAATAATCGATGAGCGGCCGGCGCTAATATGATGCCGACATTCGTAATGAAAACTACGCCACTAAAGAGGGCATAGAAAGAAGAAAATAATTTGCCCGAAACGGTTTCAATGGTTACTACAGGCCCCATGCCGGATAATATCATACTGGCATTGTGTAAAGCATCCAGCCAGCTAATGTTGGCAGTATAATGATAGCCCAATACACCAAACAATAGGCAAATAGCCAAAATGCCACTGGCAAAAAGTACGTTTTTAATGATTCTGGAATAGAATATCTGCTGACTGGCAAGCTGGTCCTTTTTATTTTCGTACATTTTTTATTTGCAAGGTAATTATTTTGTAACTGCCTCGTCTGCTAATGTCTTCAACGCCTTGTATTTTTCATGACGCCCTTTATTGTTAATATTAAATACAAATAAAAAACCTGCGTATTGTTTCTCGTAATTAATCCAGGGAAAGCTCCCAAATAATCCGGGGGAAGTGACCGCCGCACTTCTTTGATCTCCAGTGGCATTGTCCATCACCCACTCTCCAAATCCATAGCCCCAATTGCCCGCTTCTGCAGGAGAACCCATCAGTTTGCAATCATTTGCGACTCGGTTTTTCTGCATTTCAATGACAGCCGCTTTACTTAAAATTTGGCAGCCTTGATACTTGCCTTCCTGTAATAACATCGTTAAAAAATGGAGATAGTCGATGGGGGTACTTCGAGCACCCCCCGCAGCCAATATTGTTTTATTGGTACCAAAACTTGTATGCTGCATGTCACAAGGATTAGCAATACGTTCCTGGAAAAGACTTTCAAAATTTTTGCCTCTTATTTTTTCTATGACAGCCGCTGCTATTTGCAAACCTACATTGCTATAATGAAAGGTTTTGCCTGGTAAACCCTCCATAGGTTGTAATGCAATGGAATGAATGGCTTCCTGCATTGATGGAGATTGCCGTATCATGGTAAGACTTTCTTTAAAATCACCCGGTGCTATACCTGTAAGGTGACTCAAGCATTGCCAAATACTGATATTGCCTTTTCCATGCTCAGATAAAACAGGCAGGAATTTTCCAACCGTATCTGTCAGCGATAATTTTCCTTCGTCTACAAAAGTCATTACCAATGCAGCACTTAGCCATTTACTACAACTGGCAATGAGTTGCTCCGATTGAAGGGTAAAATCCTCCGACAATGCTACTTCATCCATTTGCTTACGTTTTGCTACAAATTGTATGATGCGCTCTTGTTTTTTAGATAGATCATTGCTTGCTTTGGAATAAACCAATTTCCCATCCTTATAAATTACTAAAACTGCTCTTCCTCCTAATGAACTTAGATTGCTTTTCAACCAATCGTCTATCTTTTCATAAGAGGTTTGAGCAATGGCGGACTGCAAGAATAGCAGTAAAAGCACTTGGATACTGAAACGGAGGCAGATTTGCTTGTATTTACATGACATAGTTGCTGGGATTTGGCATTGGATTGTTATTTGACGCATAAGTTTAAAATTACCAGTATGAGTTTACAAAATTTAACTATGAAATCGCAGGAAATATTGCAGCAGGCTCAACAACTTGCTTTTAATAGTTCCAATACCTCCATCGAAACCGAACATTTGCTCTTGGCTTTATTGAATGATGAACATTCGCCGGTGGAGTTTTTATTGAAAAAGAATAATGTCAATATTCCCTTTGTGATTACAAAGCTTACGGAAAGTATCAATAAACTTCCGAAGCAAAGCACCGGAGAGCCTGCACAGGTAATGAGCAGAGACATGAATAATGTTGTACTCAGGTCGGCTACATTATTGAAGCAATTCAATGATGAGTTTGTAGCACCTGAACATTTACTGATTGCATTATTACTCGGCAATGATAATACCGGAAAACTGTTGAAGGATGCAGGTTTAAATGAAAAAGGAATAGTAGGCGCAATTAAAGAATTAAGAAAAGGCAGCACCGTGTCCTCTCAAACTGCCGAGACAGCATACAATGCCTTGAATAAATACGCTAAAAATTTAAATGAAATGGCAAGGGCAGGTAAATTGGATCCAGTGATTGGGAGAGATGAGGAGATTCGGCGCACCTTACATATTCTTACAAGAAGGAGCAAGAACAATCCAATTTTAGTAGGAGAACCCGGTGTTGGTAAAACGGCCATTGCGGAAGGGCTGGCGATGCGTATTGTTAATGGCGATGTGCCCGAGAACTTAAAAAATAAAACCATTTTCGCTTTGGATATGGGGCAGTTGATTGCTGGTGCAAAATACAAGGGTGAATTTGAGGAACGTTTAAAAGCAGTGGTGAAAGAAGTAAGCACGAGTGATGGAGCTATCATTTTATTCATTGATGAAATACATACGCTCGTAGGTGCAGGTGGTGGCGATGGTGCCATGGATGCAGCTAATATATTGAAGCCTGCATTGGCAAGGGGTGAATTAAGGGCTATCGGAGCTACTACCCTCAACGAATACCAGAAATTTTTTGAAAAGGATAAGGCATTGGAAAGGCGTTTTCAAAAAGTGATGATAGATGAGCCTACTATTGAAGATGCCATCTCAATCTTAAGAGGATTGAAGGATCGTTATGAAACACATCACCATGTGCGGATTAAAGATGAAGCCATTATTGCGGCCGTTGAATTATCGCAACGTTATATTACCGATCGTTTTTTACCTGATAAGGCCATTGATTTGATTGATGAAAGTGCAGCTAAGCTAAGATTGGAAATGAATAGTATGCCGGAAGAATTGGATAAATTGGAAAGGCAAATTCGTCAATTGGAAATTGAAAGAGAAGCCATCAAACGCGAAGATGATGCGATAAAATTGAAAGAGTTGAATACCGAAATCGCCAATCTGGCCGTGGAAAGAGATACCTATAAGGCCAAGTGGCAACAGGAAAAGGAACTGGTAGAAAAAGTGCAAAATGCCAAAGCCCTGATTGAACAATTTAAACAGGAAGCTGAGCAAGCAGAAAGAAATGGCGATTATGGTAAGGTGGCAGAGATACGTTATGGAAAAATAAAAGAGCAGGAATCTCTGATTAGCAATTTGTCTATTCAATTGGATAACTCTACAGAAAAAAGACTTTTAAAAGAAGAAGTTGACGCCGAAGATATTGCAGAAACCATTGCCAAGGCAACAGGAATTCCTGTGGCGAAGATGCTACAAGGCGAAAGAGAAAAGCTACTTCATTTAGAAGACGAATTGCATAAAAGGGTAGTGGGACAGGATGAAGCCATTACAGCGGTTGCAGATGCCATCAGAAGAAGCAGGGCAGGTTTGCAAGATCCTAAAAAACCCATTGGGTCCTTTATATTCTTAGGTACAACCGGCGTGGGTAAAACTGAATTGGCAAAAGCCTTGGCCAACTATTTATTTGATGATGATGGCATGATGACCAGAATTGATATGAGTGAATACCAGGAAAAGCATTCAGTTAGCAGATTGGTGGGGGCTCCTCCCGGTTATGTGGGCTATGAGGAGGGAGGGCAGTTGACGGAAGCCGTTAGAAGAAAGCCTTATTCTGTTGTTTTATTAGATGAGATTGAAAAAGCACATCCGGATGTTTTTAATATTTTATTACAAGTGTTGGATGATGGCCGATTAACCGACAATAAGGGACGAATGGTAAATTTCAAGAATACGATTATTATCATGACCAGTAACCTTGGAAGTAATATTATTCAGGAAAATTTTGAAAAAGTAACCGAAAAAAACAAATTGGAGATTGTGGATGCTACCAAAGTAGAGGTTTTAGTACTATTGCGTCAAACTATCCGGCCTGAATTTTTGAATAGGATTGATGAGATTATTCTGTTTCAACCCTTGATGAAATCGGAGATTAAAGGCATTATTAGCATCCAATTAACGGATTTACAGCAATTAATTGCGAAAAATGGTGTAAATTTGCAGTTCAGTGAGTATATTTTGGACTACCTGGCCGAAAATGGCTATGATCCTCAATTTGGTGCAAGGCCCCTCAAGCGTTTGATACAAAGAGAAATTGTTAACCAATTAAGTAAAAGGCTACTAGCAGGAGACCTGGATAAATCAAAACCAGTTTTGGTGGATATTTTTGATGGCATGGTGGTTTTCCGTAATGAAAATGTGGAAAAACTCAAGGTCAAAAAATAGAAATATTTTATATCTTACTCACTTATAATGAAGGATTAGAAAGGATTAATTAATAAAGACCTCGAATATTTTATTGGGGGCATAAAATCATCAAAATGGCATTTAAAAAAGACGTGGTTGAAATTATAGAACCAAAAGATATGTTTGTAGGCAATAAGAATGCGGCTATCACATTAGAAGAATTTGGGGAATATGAAAGTGAAATTTGTGCTAAGGCCAATGAAGTGGTAAAGCAATTAATGGAAGAATATGAGGAGGATTTGCGCTTTAATTTCCGTCATTTTCCCCTTACTCATATTCACCAACGCAGCTTAAAGGCAAGCGAAGCCGCTGTGGCTGCAGGTCAGGTAGGAAAATTCTGGGAGATGCACAATGTTTTATTTGCCAACCGTCGCACTTTGGGTACTACCAGCTTGAAATTGCATAGCAGAGAAGCAGGTGTTCAAAACAAAAAATTCCTAGATGAATTGGTAAATGCAACCTATGGCTGGCAGGTACAGGGAGATATCAGGGAAGGTCAAAAAAGAGGGGTTAAGGAAATTCCCGCATTTTTTATAAATGGTGTTGCTTACAAAGGGAAAGCAACTTTTGAAGAATTGAGCAAAGCAATTAAAGACGCCATGAAAAAAGTAAGTACAGATAAAAAGAAAAAAGCACCTGCTAAACAGGTGAAACAAAGAGCATAAAAAAAAGCCCGGCTTAATGTCGGGCTTTTTTGTAAATAAATCTCTTGAATGAATGGTAGGATATTTTTTTTTAATTAATTTAGTGGTTCTATAAAATGAGACACTCCGTAGAAACGGAGTGAAGTTTTAACGATTGCTTGCTATATGAAAATCTTTAATTTTTTGTATTAACACCGGTTGTTCCCGGTTTGTTGCTTTTGCAATGCCAAACGATTGATTGTTTTTTTAGCGATTGCCTGCTGTATGATTATTTAATTTCTGATTCAAAATTAGTGTAGGTTTTATTACCATCCCAACCAACTTATGCTTGGGATTACCACGCCGAAAGGCAAAGTTGGTTACTGAAACCCTTTACTGTATTGGATTTGCGAAAATTTATTGTATGATGCCCAACCGTTCTACAGACATATTATTTCAATTGATTCACTCCCTCGAAAAGGCGGAGAAAAGGCATTTTAAGCTTTATATCAAAAGAAATTCAGCCCGTCAGGACTTGAAAATAGTACAGCTTTTTGATGCCTTAGAGAAAATGCAGGACTATGATGAAAAAATACTCCTGAAGAAATTAGCTGCCGTTGAAAAACCACAACTGGCTAATTTGAAAGCGCATTTATATAAACAGCTACTGGCCAGTTTGCGCCTACTTAAAAGTGCCGATAGCATCGATTTGCAATTGCATGAACAATTGGATTATGCCCGGATTTTATACAATAAAGGCCTCTATCTCCAAAGCCTTAAAATTTTAGAAAAAGTAAAGGACCTTGCACTTGAATACAACCAGGAAAGTTTTTTAATTCAGGTAATTTCATTGGAGAAAAAAATTGAAACCCTTCATATTACCCGCAGCGATATCAATAAGGCTTCCATACTTACACAGGAAGCATTGGTAATAAATGAAAGACGATTGATGCGTACTAGATTCAGTAATCTTGCACTTCAATTATATAATTGGTATGTAAAGCATGGACATGCAAGAAATGAAAAGGATGAAAATGGGGTAAAGGCTTTCTTTAAGAAAAATCTTCCTCCGGATGCAGAAAATATTACGGGCTTTTATGAGCAGTTATACCTTTACCAAAGTTATTGCTGGTATGAATTTATCAGACAAGATTTTATCATGTATTACCGGTATAGTTTAAAATGGGTAAGGTTATTTCAAAAAAATCCTAAAATGGTGGAAGTAGAGACGGGGCATTTTATTAAAGGCATGCACAATCTTCTTACCGCCAATTTTGATTTGAGGAATTTTAGCAAGTTCGATTATTATTTAAAGAAATTTGAAGACTTTGCAAAGACAAAAGAAGCCAATTACCATGATAATTTCCGGATGCAGGCATTCTTGTATTTAACCAGTGCCAAAATCAATAATCACCTGATGAAAGGGAGTTTTGATGAAGGAGTGAAACTGGTGCCTGCCATTGAAAGTGGATTAAAAGAGTTTGAATTATACATGGACCGGCATCGTGTGTTAGTAATACAATATAAGACGGCAATGCTGTTCTTTGGTAATGAGGATTACAATGGCTGTATCGATTATCTACAAAAAATTATCAATGGTCCTGTTGATCTTCGTATTGATTTGCAATGTTATGCCCGATTATTGCATTTGATGGCACATTACGAATTGGGCAATGATGCAATTATTGAATCACTCATTAAATCAGTGTTTCGGTTTATGAGCCGAATGGAAAATCTGACTGTGGTGGAGGAAGAAATGTTTAGTTTTCTACGCAAAAACTTTCACTTGCCTGCTAACAAATTAAAACCTTCATTAGAAATTTTTCTTCAAAAAATAAAACAGTTTGAAAAGAATAGGTTTGAAACCAGAACTTTTGCCTATTTGGATATTATAAGCTGGGCAGAAAGTAAAGTGTATGAAAAACCATTGAGTACCATTGTGAGGGAAAAGTACTTACTCAGTAAGCATCGTTAATTGATAATTTGCTTAGTAAAACTATTTGAAATTACGTAATACCAGTTTTTATCTTACTTGCATATACATACTGTTTGCAATTCTTTTTATCGCTTTTCTAACAATATCTTATTGTACATTTGCCGTTCAGTTTAATATATAAATATGATGGGTAAATTGAAGGAAGCAGTGACGTTTTTGCAGTCTCAATATGCAAATGCTCCTGCTTTAGGGATTGTGTTAGGTACAGGATTGGGAAACTTTGTAAATGAAATAAAGGTGGAAGTGGAGATTCCCTATAGTGCCATTCCGCATTTTCCTATTAGTACAGTAGAAGGGCATAGTGGTAAATTGATTTTTGGGGAAGTGGCAGGCAAAAAAATTGTTGCCATGGCAGGCCGGTTTCATTTTTATGAAGGTTATGATGCAGCCCAAGTAGTATTCCCAATTAGAGTGATGAAATTATTAGGTATCCGTACACTTTTATTGAGCAATGCAGCTGGAGGTGTTAATCCTTCCTTTAAAGTGGGTGACCTGATGATTATAAAAGACCATATTAGTTTGTTTACACCCAATCCACTGATTGGAAAAAATAATACAGCATTAGGACCTCGCTTTCCAGATATGAGTGAACCTTATAATCTTGAACTGATTAATAAGGCTAAAAACATAGCTGCACAAAATGATATTGCTGTTAAAGAAGGCGTTTATGTAGCTGTTACTGGTCCAACCTTCGAAACACATGCTGAATATCGTATGTTGCATGTATTGGGTGCTGATGTAGTAGGTATGAGCACTGTGCAGGAATGCATTGCAGCTATTCATATGGGGCTTGATGTTTTTGCTATGAGTGTGGTTACGGATGTGGGATTGAGACAGGTAAATACAGTGATTACCCATGAAGAAGTATTAGAAGCAGCCAAATCAGCTGAGCCCAAGTTTTGTTTATTATTCAAAGAATTAATTGCAAATATTTAAGAATAATGAATAGATATTTTTTAGCATTGATTGCACTGTTTTTTTTCCTTGCTCAGGATGCATTGGCCCAGGAGAAAATTGAAACGCTGAAAAAATCTGCCGAACAACAAGGAATAATAACTAATGTGAATAATCCCACTGCGACTGGTACCAAAAATAATGCTAATACAAAACGGAAAGACAGTCTGGGTTTTGAACACCGCGATGATCTAAAAGATTCTATCAATATCAGTTTCAAATACATTGATTCTATTAGAAGTAATTCATTAGATTTTTCCATCAATGATTTTGATAAATATTTTTCTGTTCCTTCTTCCAATCAATACCTTGGCAATAATGGTGCTGCAGCTTACTCCTTAATTTTTATGCCCAATCTTAAACCGGGCTGGGATGCAGGGTTTCATGCCTATGATGTATACAGATATAAATTGGAGGATACACGCTTTTATAAAACGACACGTCCTTTTACTCAATTGAATTATCAGCTTGCCAGTGGAAAAGAGCAAATGATAAAGATATTCCATACGCAAAACCCCAAGCCTAATTTTAATTTTGGGTTTGATTATCGCCTAATTTCTGCTCCTGGTTTTTTTGTAACACAAAACACCAACCACAATAGTTATCGCTTGTTTAGTAATTATCAGGGCAAGAAAAAACGTTATGCTGCTCAGTTTGTAATATTGGGTAATACCATCAGAGCATCTGAAAATGGGGGAATAACAAATGATAGTTTATTGTTGAATGCTAAATATAAAAAGCGTTTTAGTATACCCGTTCAATTGGGAGGGGCAAGTTTATACCAACCCAATCCATTTAAATCAAGTATTAACACTGGTAATATTTACCGGGATTTTAGTTTTTTTCTTCGGCAGTCATACGATATCGGGAAAAGAGATTCAGTAGAAATCAATGATTCAACTACAGAATATCTATTTTATCCCAAGCTACGGTTGCAACATAGTTTTACGTATAGTACGTATAGTTATAATTTTAAAGATGACAAAGCTGATTCTGTCATCTATCGCAATTGGTATGATACCCTATTTACCAAGTCAACGGTTGCTTTTTCTGTAAGAGAAAAGTGGACTGTTTTGAGCAATGATTTTTCATTGTTGCAATTTCCAGATACCAAAAATGCAGCTCAGTTTTTTTTGGCAGGTATTACACACCAACGATTATCTGCAGTATTTAATGCCAGCGATACAATTACCAGGGAAAAGACTTTTTATAATATTTTATTGCATGCAGAGTATCGTAATAAGACCAGGAATAAATTATGGGATGTATTGGCAAAGGGGGAGTTTTATTTGAATGGGCTTAATAGTGGAGATTACAGTGCTCAGGTGAGTTTGGGTAGGGTTTTAAATAAGAAATTGGGTGATGTACGCCTGTTTTTTTCAAATGTAAATCGTACTCCTTCTTTTATATTTGACAATAGCAGCACTTTTAATTTTCATAATTCAAATAATTTTAAAAAAGAAAACATTACACGTTTCGGGGCATTGGCATCTAATCCATATTTTAACTTGGGTTTCACCAATTATCTTATCACCAACTATACTTATTTTACAGGCTATTATAAAACGGTACAAAGCAGTAAATTGATTAATTTAATTCAGTTAACTGCTTCTAAGAAAATTAAACTAAGTGCTAAATGGAACTGGTATACGGAATTATTAGTACAGCAAACAGATGGCGGGGCACCTATAAAAGTTCCCTTCTTGTTCACCCGCAACCGACTGGCTTTTGAAGGAGTTTTTTATAAAAATCTAAATCTTAGTACCGGCATCGAAGCCCGGTATTATACTCCATATGAAGCATATAATTATTCTCCAGTTATGGGACAGTTTACACCACAGGATAGTTTTAAATTAAAAAACCTCCCAGATATAAGTGCATTTTTTCATTTCAGAATTAAATCCTTCACCGGATATATACGTGCTGAAAACCTGAATACGATTAGTTTTGTAAATGGATTTGGATTTATCAATAATAATTTTGCTGCTGCTCACTATCCAACACAGGGCCTAATGATACGTTTTGGTATTAAATGGGGCTTTGTGAATTAACAGGAGTCTCCCATTATTTCACTATTTTCTTTATTTTTCTGAGTATCTTTAAAAAGGATGAAATCATTTCTTTGCATATTGCTGTTATTTGTACTGCTTAAATGCCCAGCTCAGGTTAATAAAATCAACTTGCAAGCAACCGGATTAACTTGCAGCATGTGTAGTAATGCCATTAACAAGGCTTTGAAAAGTTTGGATTTTATTGCAGTTGTAGAACCAGATATTAAAAGCTCCTCTTTTGAAGTAATAGTGAAACCCAATCAGTCGATTGATTTTGAAAAAATCAGGAAAAAAGTAGTAGCTGCAGGTTATGGAATTGCCCAGTTTTTTATAACGATGCATGTGAATAAACTGGCATTAAACTCGGATAGTATAATTACAGTAGGTGATTATCATTTTCAATTTATAGGTAAACTTCCTATGTCTGCGGAGGGCGATATAGTTTTAAGAATAGTGGACAAAGGCTATGTAACGCCAGCCGAATTCAAAAAAAAGAGTCTGTGGAAAAACCTACAATTTGATAACGATAATCCGACTACTACAATTTATCATGTGATGCTACAATAATACCAAATAAGCATACACGTAATTTACATTTGAAATGCGTAATCTCCGAATCTTAATTCTTCTATTACTGCCAGCTGTACAGAGTTATAGTCAAGAGTTATTTGTATATACTGACCCGGCTAGTAATATTGCAGGAAATAGTATGGGGATTCGACTGGAGCAAATGCTGATGAAGGATGATTATACTGGACAACAAAATTATTTTATTGCACCTAAAGTACAGTACGGCCTGAGTGCTAAATGGATGATTCAGGCTGGAGTCTTGTTTAGCAATGCTGAGCAGCAATTCTATGCGAACGGTTTTAATTGTTATGCGAAGTATCGTTTTTTTAGTCAGGATGCCGTTCATCGCCATTTTCGAATGGCGGCATTTGCCCGATATGCTTATAATAACCGGCATATACATGAATATGCCATCGATTTTGGAACACATAATAGCGGTTATGAAACTGGACTGATAGCGACTCAGTTATTGCATAAAGTAGCCATAGCTGCAAGTACTTCTTTTTTACATGCAGTAGATAATGGTAGCGGAGAGCATTTCCCTTTTGGTAATCAATTACGAAACGCGTTGAATTATACGATTTCTATAGGTGCTTTATTATTGCCTCGAACCTATTCTGGTTATCAGCAAACAAATATGAATCTGATGCTGGAATTATTGGGGCAAACAAATAGTAGGAATGGCTTTCATTATATTGACTTGGCTCCTTCAATACAATTTATTTTTAACAGTCGAATGAGGGTTGATGTGGGATATCGGTATGCAATGGTAAAAAAATTACAAAGAAGTGCGCCATCCGGTTTATTGTTGAGATTGGAATACAATTTGTATAATGTATTTAAACATAGTTAAGGAGGCAGGAAAATGGTTTTACTTTAGTTTGTCATCTCTTTAACAATTAAACACCATATAATGAAACGGATACTCAGGAAAATAATTTATTTTATTGGATATTTGTTTACCAAAAAAAAATGTTGCAAATGAAAAATATAATAGTCGTTGTGTTGTTTAGTTTATTGTCTTTTGTTTCTCAGGCACAATTATTGCCAGGAGCAAGGGTGCCCAATATTAGTTTGCCTGATGTAAACGATAGTATAGTGCAACTTTCATCATTTAGGGGTAAGGTTGTGCTCATTGATTTTTGGGCAAGTTGGTGTGGCCCTTGCAGGGCTGCTAATCCTGGGGTAGTTAAATTGTATAAAAAATACAAGGACCAAGGGTTTGAAGTATTTGGAGTTTCGGTAGATAAGAAAAAATCGGAATGGATAAAGGCTATAAAAAAGGATAAAATTACTTATCAGCAAGTGAATGATAATGGTGGTTGGGAGAGTAAAACATTAGCTGATTATTTCGTTAGTGAAATACCAACATCCTTTCTATTGGATAAAGAGGGCAGACTATTTGCAGTAGATGCTACTGGTAAAGAATTGAAAAAATTAGTGGAGCAATTATTGGAAATACAATAAATAATTACAGTACTGCCGCTGTACCTGCAATTAATTTATCCAAATTGGCTTCCTTAAAATAAAGGGTAATAATTTTTCCGGCATCTTTTAAAATGCTAGGTATATCAGCTTGTTTTTTACCTGTTAATTGATAGGCTTTTTTATAAGCCAGTTCATCTGATAGCGCATTATTTATTTGAAGGGCTTCTTTGATAGCGATAACCCTTAAACCTGCATCTTTCAAATCACCTAAATTGGCAATCATCCAACTCAATGCATAGAAATAGTTTTGTTCCAACAATAGAAAGTGGCGGTTATTTGCGGCATCCGGCATTTTATTGTAGGGTGAATTTAATATGGCACTGGTCAGGTATTTTTGTAAATTTTTAGAGGGTGCTTTGCTACTGGTTAATTGTATGCTACCTCTAATCGCTTGTGGATAGATACTTAGCCATCGCAGCTTTCTTCTTAGTTCATGTAAATCAGTTTCTATATTGGTAAAGCCAGCCCCTTTTTGAGCTACAAAATCTTTAATCGTTTGAATCGATTCAAGATAAAATACACGGATGCTTTCAATTTCCTCTTTTTCATTTTGCCAATCTGCTTTTTTTAATTTGGCCCTCATTTTTGTGATTCTTTTTCTATCAGGACTTAGCCAACCTTTTTCTGTCAGCAGTTCATTGAAATGCTGTATTTTTTCTCTTAATTGAGCTTGCAGGTAGGCAGTGATAGTAGGGGGTATTTTTTTATTGGCAGCAAATTCTTTTGCAAATGCATCGTAATAATCTATGATTCCAAGTCCATCTTCCAGTAATTTGAAATGCATTTTTAATTTCTCAAATTTCTTCTTGTTGTGCAGACCTGCATATAATTTACATAGTCCCTCCAACATAAAAATGGTTGTTCGGGCATTATTACGGTATAGAAAAAGGGCCGGATTTTTTTGCTTGGAAGCCTTATCCAGTAAAGCTTCAAATTGTTGAATATAAAATTCAAATTTGACCAATCCATTTTTCATATTCGTATTTTTAGCATTTTAAAATAAGTATTGCTGAAATGATTAGTATAGTTATATTTCAAAAAATGCAACACTTCCACCAACCCATTCTTTATCCTTATTGTATCTTGTACCTATCATTTTACCCTTGCTAAGTCTGGCCAAATTGTGTACTGCTTTGGGCCTGCTCCATCCATCTTTCCAAAAATAGAATAAACGAATTTCTGCTTTAGCATTGCCGTCGGGTGTAACAATAACATCGGCATATTTTACTTTACGTTGCAGGATCCAGTTTTCAGGATCTTTTACGTTTTCAATATCAGTTTGAGTAATGTCAATAACCACCCCTTGACCTGCAAAGGAAAATAAAGGTTTTAAAACATAATTCTCCAGGTCTGTAGGAATTTGCTTGAGTTCATTTAAGAAATAGGTAGCAGGTACAAATGGGTGTTTGATGAAGGGTAGGGTGAATTTACTGATGCGATAAAACCAATTCGGATGTGGCACCCATTCCACTTCATAAGGCAATGTAAGGTCTACTATATTACCAAGGTCCTTTTGTTGTTGCAGGTCATCAAATATCAATCGGTTATAAATGCGTTTGATTTTTGTTTTGGTGCCATTGTTATCATAAAAAAGTTGGTTCCCTTCTGCAATTAACTTTGTCAGGCAAACTGTTTTTATGCCGAGCGCCTTTTCTGTACAATAAAAGTCGATGCGCGTTTTTTGCTGTTCAGGAAAAATTTCCAATAAAATTACATTTTCAGGATTTTCTTCACCAACTATAATTTCTTTCAGTAATTGCAAATAGGAATCTTTCGTGTATCCGTTTAGGTAAGGAGAGTAGCAATTTGGTAAATTGGCATAAGTAGCGGTTAGTTCGCTGTGATAAGCCTGAAATGCAAACAAGGTAGGGAAGCCCTGCATTTCAATCAGTTGGGGCTCCAATTCGCCAGCTGCATTTTCGCAAATGCCAAAATCGAAAGCTATAAAATGAGAATGGCCGTTTTGGCCTGGCACTTGCAGGTTTGTTGGAATACCTCTGTCGGTAAGGCGTAAAAATTTATCATCAGTAATTACATCTGTGATTGATTCGCAAGCTTCCAACATTTGTTTGGTAAATTTTTTAGAAACAAAAACAGGCGTTTCTGCGTTTCTAAAATCCAGTGAGCCAGGGTGCAGGCCTTCCACTTTTTCCATATAGGCCTTGTATTTTTCTGTAGTAAACTGAGCATTAAAAGCGGAACGAAGTGCCGGTACCATATTAGTTTAAGTTTCTATCAAATCTAATGGGTAATGTTGAAAGCAGGAAATAAAAATTAGACTTGCATGTATCCTTTATAGGGAAAATTCATTCGCTGTGCTTTACTTACCTTTGTAGTCTATCAGCCGGGTTATCGCTCTTCCTTTGGGAAGGGAGGAAAGTCCGGACAGCACAGAGCAACACACCGGTTAACAACCGGTCTCGTTTCGGCGAGAAGAAAGTGCCACAGAAAATAACCGCCTCAAGCAATTGAGGTAAGGGTGAAAAAGTAAGGTAAGAGCTTACGGGTGCATGCAGTAATGCATATATCGGGTAAACCTTGTGTGCTGTAATGCCATGTAGTTCAGCGTTCCGGCTTGCCGGAAAAGGGCGGCTCGTCCGAGTTGAAGGGTAGGCAGCAATGATTGTAACAGTAATGTTGCAACAAGATAAATGATAACTGCCCGGTTTACCGGGAACAGAATCCGGCTTACAGGCTGATAGATTTTTTTTCAATCCTTACTGATAAATTGATGAAAAACCCGCTCTTTTATTTCGGGCCATTCCTCTGCAATAAAACTGAAATAAACAGTATCTCTGACGGTGCCATTTTCGTTGATGATGTGTTTACGAAAAACACCTTCCTGCACAGCGCCAATTTTCAGCATTGCTTTTTGTGACTGTAGATTCAGCGAACTTGTTTTTAATTCAATCCTATTTAGTTTTAATTTTTCAAACCCATGGGAAAGTAATAAAAACTTGGCATGCTTATTAAAGCCAGTACCCTGTAAGGCTGGGCTAATCCAGGTCCAGCCTATTTCCAGTTTTTTATTGGCGAAATCAATATTACCATACCTCGTTGAGCCTGCATAGCTTGCTGTTTGTTTATTGTAAACGGCAAATGGATACGCTTTACCCATTTTTCTTTCATTCAGGGCAGTATTAAAATAATGCCTGAAATCTTCACGTGAATTGACTGAACTAGGTGTATATAACCAAAGCGAAGGAGTAAGGGCGATGGACAATAATGGCTCAAAATGTTTTTCTTCAAGCGGTTCAAGTCGAATGCGTTCATCTTCCAATATCAGCAATTCGTCAAAAAATGCAGAATAGTCCATCGGTTCATTAATTTGATTAAAAATTTTCTTTTAGATAATTGGCTACAATTTTATCAATCGGTAAACTAACAGTATCTGCCGAAAACTCCTCCCAGGGGATAAAGCGAAATGTTTCAATTTCTTTTGTCAGCTCATATTGGGCCAATTGTGCCTGATCAAAGGCAAAGGCTTGGTCTCTTATGGGTGCAGTAATTGGTTCCAATGCGTGCGCGAAATAATAGATAGACAGTATTTGTTGTGAAGGATTGAAGGCGCTTTGTTGATAAAAATCGGTAGTATAGAGGTGCTGACCCACGCTAACGGATAGTTGCATTTCTTCCATGAATTCTCTTTGCAAACAATCTCTTGTGCCTTCTCCTACTTCAAGGCCACCTCCTGGGAATTTGGTATAATAATTTCCTCGAATCAATTCATCACTTACCAATACTTCTTTTTTTTCGTTGAGTAAGATGCCATACACCCTTACTGTAATCATATTTTATTTTTTATACCGTTTCCAATAATTCCAGATGACAAATGCAAGTATACAGAGTGCTAATGTAACCGGAAGCCAAAAAGCGAAATGGGTATTTGCATAGGGGATAGGAACATTCATTCCATAGATACTGGCTATTAATACCGGAATACTCAGAAAGATAGTAAGTGTGGTCAATCTTTTTAAAACCTCATTCTGATTATTGCTAATAATAGAAGCAAAAGCATCGAGGGAGGAACTTAGTATATTGGTATAAGTATTGGCTGTTTCAAGGGCCTGAGAAGTTTCTACTACCAAATCATCTAAATAATCTTTTTCATCTTCGGTGAGTTGTAGGATATTGGTGCGGGCCAGTTTCATCATCAATAATTCATTGCTGCGTAGCGCGGTTATAAAATACACCAAGCTTTTTTGAATTCGCATTAGTTGCAATAATTCTTCATTTCTATTGGAAGCATATAATTTTTGTTCCAGTGAATTCCTTCTTTGATTAATTTCTTTCAAGTAGTCCTGGAAGTTGGTGGTAACTTTTTCAAAAACTTTTAGTACCATCATGTTTTTTTTATCAGGATGCCTATTTTGAAAAGTGTTCAGGAATTTTTTAATGGCTTCATTTTCGAATGAATTAACAGTGACAATATGATTGTGTGTTAGGATGATACAAATGGGGATGGTTATATAAAATGCATCGCTATCATTGAAGGAATTATTTTCTGTAGGGGTTTTGATAACAATCAGTTTTACATTGTCATCAATTTCATAACGACTTCTTTCATCAATATCCAGCGAATCTTTAAGAAAGTCCAATGGAATCTCTAAGGCTTCACTCAGTTCTGTAAATTCTTCATTTTTTAAGGGGGGCAATAGGTTTACCCAAACACCGTTTTCTGGTTTGTCTATTTCAATTGTCTTGTGCTCTATAATTTTAAAATATTGTATCATACGGTGGGTGCGGTGATTTGTTGAATACTTTGAATATGATGACGTGTATGAAAAATGGTAAAATAGCAAAGTTCGCGCAAACTAATTTTACCTAATAAAGGATGTTTAATGGCATGTTGATCCAATGCTTTTTCGGAACGGTATTTTTGCAAAGCGGTTAAATATTTTTTTGAATCTCTTTGCCAGATTTCAATCAATTTTTCCTGACTGCATTGAATGGCGGCATTTTTAGGAACATAGGGTTTGCTTGCTTTAGCCCCTTCCTCCAATCTTTTGCTGTATTTTAATTGTAGTTCATTAAAACTTATAGGGGAATGTGTAGGTATACCTCCCACCCATTTAACAACTAACAAAGGCAGGCGATAGGCAAGGGCAGATTTATTCGTTGATAGTATAAGGTGCTGTACTTGTTCGGCAACAGACCATTTATTAAGGGGTTTTGCAAAAAAACTAGCCGCATTCATGTTTATACAAATTCTACTCAAGTCATCAAAAACCAATTGAGTTTCCTGAATGATGGCGGCTTTATTCATACTATTAAATCAGTTTATTTCAATTTCTCCTTTGAATACAAATTCAGCAGGACCACAAAGCCAAATATTTTCAAAATGGGTATCATCCATTTTTTCAAATTCTACACTTAGGTGCCCGCCGGCTGTTTTTACTTCTACTCTATTGAATCCATTGTCATTGTGTGCAGAAACAAGGGCAGCTGCCGTTACACCTGTACCGCAACTCAAGGTTTCATCTTCCACACCCCTTTCATATGTACGAACATAGATGCCATCTTCATCCAGGGGTTCTACAAAGTTTACATTTATTCCTTCCTCTGCAAACTCTTTGCTATACCTTATTTCTCTTCCTGTTTCTACAACATCTATATTTTTAATATCTCTTGCAAATTTTACAAAATGAGGGCTACCCGTATTAAGAATACAGTGATTTTGGTGTTGTATTACTTTATTGACATCCTTCATTTTTAAGCGAATGGTATTATCAAGATTAAATTCAGCTTCATGCGGACCATCAATTGCAAGGAAATGGTATTGGTTGCGATGTATGCCCATGTTAAACGCAAATTGAACCAGGCATCTTCCGCCATTTCCGCACATCGTACTGGGATTGCCGTCGGCATTAAAATATACCATTTCAAAATCGAAGCCTTCTACCTTTTGTAATAACATTAGCCCATCAGCACCAATGCCGAATTTTCGATGGCATAGTTTTTTGATCTGCCTTTCAGATAAACCATCGTACTGATTCTCCCTGTTGTCGAGAATGATGAAATCGTTTCCAGTACCCTGGTATTTATAAAATACTATTTTCATTGTTTATAAACTTGATCCTGCGATATTTTCTAAGGATGTTTTGATTAAATTTTCGATGGCTGCATTGCCATCTTTGGAAAATTCCTTCGTAATTCTATTGGCCACAATTACATTTAAACTTACACAATGATGGCCCATGCATTTTCCTAAACCATAAATAGCGGAGGATTCCATTTCAAAATTGGCAATTCGGTAATTACCAAAACTAAAACTCGTTAAGCGATTAATTAAATCAGGTTCAGCAAGCCCCAATCTTAATACTCTTCCTTGGGGACCATAAAAACCCGGACAAGTAACGGTGATGCCGTGTGTATAATTTTTTACAAATAATTTTAATAAGGAAGGACTGGCCGTATTGATATAAGGATTTGTTACTCTTTGGTGTATCTGTGTATGATTATTGAAGGCCTGTAATAATTGTTTCTCTTCTTCATTGTTTTGATTCCTATAAAAATTGAGTAGGTTGTCTAATCCTAGTCCATGGGTACCTGCTACAAAACTATCAACGCCAACTTCTTTCTGTAGGGAGCCACAGGTGCCCATTCGAATGATGTTTAAGCTAGATAGTGCTGGCTTAATCGTGCGAGTTTCAAAATCAATATTTATGAGGGCGTCAAGCTCATTCATTACGATGTCAATATTATCAGGTCCGATACCAGTACCACAAACGGTGATTCTTTTTTTTCCGAGATATCCTGTATGTGTAACAAATTCGCGGTGTTGGTTTTTATATTCAATGGAATCAAAGTATTTGCTTACTTCTTTAACGCGATCTGGGTCACCCACCGTAATGATTGTAGAGGCTATTTCCTCGGGTCTGCAATCGAGGTGGTAGATGGCACCACGGTTATTGATAATTAATTCTGATTGAGCAATCCCTTGCATAAAATAATTTTGATAAAATTACCCTATTTTTGCGTTCCCAAACCGAAATCCTTGGTTAATAGTTTTTTAATATTCCTTTGTTTCGATAATTTTGGGTTGTTTTAATGATTGCTTGCTTTTATTAAAATTGATTCATTAAAAGGTCCTGTGGCCGAGTGGCTAGGCAAGGCTCTGCAAAAGCCTCTACAGCGGTTCGAATCCGCTCGGGACCTCCAACAACTGAACCTGTATGGTTGTATACCTTACAGGTTTTTTAAATTAGGGTTAGTCATGCTGTCTACAATTATTAAATGGATTGCCTTTGTTGCTGCCATCGGATTAGTCATCGGTTGTTTTCTTCCTTGGTCCTATTTCCCTGAAATCAAACAGTATTTTTCTGGGTTTTATAGTTACCAGAATGAATATGGACGGCCTGGTGTACTAATAGTTCCACTGGCTGCTGTAGTGGCGATATTCCTCTTAATAAATAAGCTATGGGCAAAGCGGGCTAATTTGTTTATTACTGCTTTGTTAGTAGGATACGTTATTAAATCCTATGTACTTTTTACCAGTTGCTATGGAATTTTCTGCCCCGTAAAACAACCCATTGTAAATTTTTTACCGGTTTTTGCAATCATAATGTTAGTAGGTGTAATTTTTTCAAAATTACCCGTTAAAAAAAATGATCAATAATTATTATTGATCATTTTAAAGAATTAGTTATCTCCTTCCGGTTTTGGGATTTCAATTTTTTTCTGTACTTCCTTATTTTCAGTTGTAATAGCTTTTGTCCTTTCGCTCAATTTAATTGGTTTCAATGGCCTAGGGGGCAAACCTGCAGTGGTACAACCTTGTATATAGGCTTCAAATTTTGACCCTGTTTTTACTTCAAAGCCAGGATTTAGGGTAATCACTGATCCTGCATTGTATGCTGTTGAAGTACCTGCCCCGCCCCAAATATATTCCGTAGAACTAATGTCATTTGAAACTTCAAAATAATTTAAGCCGCTGGAGGTTCCAGATAAACTAGCAGAAAAACTACATCCTGTATAGGTATCAGCAACGAAAACACCTCTTCCAAAAGTGGCTGCAAAAATCTTATCGGTCGCAGCTGCTGTATTAATTTCCAGGTCATATACTCTTGTAGTAGGTAGGCCACTATTATACATAATCCAATTGGTTCTTGTGTCGTTGGTTACAAAAACGCCTATATCGGTTCCTACATAAATTGAATTGGCAAGATCATTATTCATTACAATACAATTAATGGGCACATTGGGTAAATTTCTTACAATGCTTGTCCAGGTAGGAGCCGCCGCATTTGCATTAAAGGTTTCATATACTTTTTGGGTAGCGGCGTATCCTCCTACAGAAATTACCACATGGCTTGAATTGTCGGGATCTACGGCCAGTTCGGTGTAATTAGTGATGGCAGGTAAATTTCCATTAATAGCTGTGCCTGTCCATACTGCACCGCTTAAATTAAAACGCTTGACGTTTGTGCCATCCACTGCATAGAGTATGGTATTATTCGAAGGGGCAAATTCAAGCGATTCAATTCCACTTGTAAATCCGGTAGTGATGGTGCTCCATGCACCAGTGCCTGAAGTGGTGTTATAATCAATATTGATATATCCAATATAAATATGCGTATCAAATCCGGGCCTGAGTACTGCAGGCGTTGTCCAATTACCAGCTCCGCTTCTTATGAAAGTATTGCTTGTACCACCATCATCGCTGCGGTAAAAATTGCCATCCTGCGAAGAGAGATAAATTACATTGATATCGGAAGGTTTTACTAATGTTTCCATTCCATCACCACCACCTATCGAAAGATAAGTGGCACCTGAATTTCTATAAGTACCGTTATCCTGATTGCCCATCGTGGCAAAAGCTGCAGCGGCACTTGGGTCAGCACCAAGGCGGTAGCTTTGTGCTATCTGCATATTACTGTGGATATTTGTCCAACTATCCGTACTGCGTGTCATGCGATATAATCCACCATCGCTTGCACAATACAAATAAGTAGCATCACAATAAAGATCGAAGATATCTGCATGGCAAAACTGGCTAAGGGTAGGTGTGGCCCAGGAAGATACTTGTGTCCAACTGGTACCTGATGTGGTGCTTTTATATACGTCCAATCCGCCAACATAAAGATCGGTTGCAACTGTGGGTGAAACGGCAATACAAATATTCCGCCATGCCTGGGAGCCAAGTACATTGGGAGAATTACTCTTTAGGGTAAATGATGTTCCACTCGTGGTACTCAAATAAATTCCCTGGAAACTTGTGCCATCTCCATACAATAAATAAATATAGGCACTGTTTGCTGCAGTAACACCAATCTGAATACGGTCACCCGTGGTTGGAAGGCCAGCTCCAGCACGGTCTACCCGCAAAAAGGTTATTCCAGCATCTGTACTTTTATAAAAATAAGGACCGATACTGGTTGCATACATCACTGTGGTACTACCTGGCTGATAAACTAAATCCCATGCATTTGCAGTAAAATTAAATTGTGATCCACCAACAGTAGTGGAATAGGTTACATTAGCCCATGTAGTTCCACCATCAGTGGTACGAAATAAACCATTATCTGTGCATGCCCATACAATAGAGGCATTGCCGCTATTTACTAAAATTTTATATCCCTTTACGCCGCCGCTTGCAGGGAAACTAAGTCCAGTTTCATTCCAGGTGGTTCCACCATCAACAGATTTTATTACTCCGGTACTTCTGTACCCCGATGCTCCACCTACTGCACCAGTTAAAGCATACATAATACTGGAATTGGTAGGTGCTACTGCCACACTTTGTATAGAAAGATTAGGAACTCCATCTGTTTTTGCAGCCCAGTTATAGGTATTGCCACTTACAAAAGCACCATACCATATTCCTCCGCCAGCGGTTCCTACCCAGAAATTGCTGCCAAAAGGTTCAATACAGCGTATACTACCGATTCCATTTTGATTATCTCCTGCCTGAATGGTTGGGTTTGGCTGACCAAGAGGTACCCAATTTGATATACCAGCCAATGGGCTGTTAGGCTGTATATTGTTTGCTTTAAAATTATCTAATGCCTGTTGGTTGTTTTTTACAAAATCGGGTAGGCTACCATCGGCTGGGATATTATTTCTTACTAAAAATTCCCAACGTTTGAATTCTTTATAGCCAGTGCCAACAATACCTTTTCCCTGAAACCAGTCAGTTGCTTTTTGTTTTATGGTATAATAATTATTACTTGGATCCCGAATAATTTGATCAATATTCAGTTGTGCGTTGGTATGAAACGAAACCAACATACCAATGAACCCTATCGCAACAATTTTTTTTATATATTGATTCATGATATTAATTATTTAAAAATAATTGCGTAGTTATTGTTTGGTATTGATTTGCTTTTCTAGCCTTTCTACTTTTTCATTTAAAGCATTATTCTTTTTATTAATATCAATAATATATAAGGTCAGTTCTTCTACTTTCTCCATTAATCTTTTGTTCATGTCTCCCAGCATAATGCCGTTCTTTTCTACTTCTGCAGCCGCAGGTATATTTGGCAGGTGCTTGTTCGACTTAATGGATTGCTCCAATTGTTCCAAAGGCATTAGTTTATAATCATTGCTAAAAACATAATCGGGCCAAGTGGCATAGAGTTGTACTTTTACCTCCTCTGCGATAATTTTACCTACTACACTTAAATTATAGCCAGTGGCTATACGACTGCTATTAGAGCCAATTAGCATAGTGCCATTCACATGAAATTTAGCATTGGGAGTATAAGTGCCAACGCCGGTATTACCCCAAGATGGTTGGAATACTAAATAATTATTGGCACCGCTATTTGACCATAACACTAAGGATGTATCAGTAGGAAAGATGGCGCCACCGAATGCTACTTCATTGGCTGTATAAAAATTAATACCAGTACCGCCCATATTAAGCGTTCTACCATAGGATA
>CALRKF020000020.1:0-45136 GCA_943367825.1 Chitinophaga pinensis | reverse complement strand
GGAGTAAAATAAACCATCAATTTGTATGAAGGATTTCCAATATATAACAAATAGTCATCCAGCCTATATTGAGTCGCTATACCAAGATTTTTTAAAAGATCCAAGTACTGTCGACGAAGACTTACAAAAGTTTTTTGAAGGTTTTGATTTTGCAGTAAGTAATGGTGCAGTGGATCAAACTAGCGGTCCGGTAGTGAACGGTGCAAATGTTTCTATTGATTGGCAGTCTGAGATCAATGTGTATAGAATGATTTTGGGTTACCGGAATAAAGGTCATTTATTGGCAGATACCAACCCTATTCGTAAAAGAAAAGACCGGGGTGCAAATCTTGAGTTGGATTTTTTTGGGTTTACCGAAGCTGATCTTGAAAAAACATTTAGTGCAGGGAACCTAATTGGATTGGGAACAACAACATTGCGCAAAATCATTGCACACTTAGAGCGCTGTTATACGCATCATTTAGGAGTGGAGTTTAAATATATAGGGGATCAGAAAAAAATTGATTGGTTGACAGATGCCATCGAAAATAAGTTTTTAGCACCAGTGCCCTTAAGGCAAAAAAAGAGAATACTGCAAAAGCTGAATGAAGGGGTGATGTTTGAAAAATTCTTGCATACCAAATACATTGGACAAAAGCGATTCAGTTTGGAGGGTGGTGAAACTACCATTGCTGCATTAGATGCCATTATAAATATTGCCGCCGATAATAATGTGCAGGAAGTAGCCATTGGTATGGCGCACCGTGGCCGTTTGAATGTATTGGCCAATATCATGGGTAAAACCTATGAACAGATTTTCAGCGAATTTGAAGGTTCCAGTTTGCCAGATACCACCATGGGTAGTGGCGATGTTAAATACCACTTAGGATTTAGTAGTGAAGTGACCACTTTTCATGATAAGAATATTTATCTGAAATTATGCCCCAACCCATCCCATCTGGAAGCAGTAGATCCTGTAGTAGTAGGATTTTCGCGTAGTAAGGCCGACGTTTTGTATAATAGCGATTATGATCGTATACTTCCTATACTTATACATGGGGATGCTTCTATTGCAGGTCAGGGAATTGTATATGAGGTGTTGCAGATGAGTGGCTTGCCCGGTTATTATACGGGTGGTACTATACATTTTGTTATCAATAATCAAATCGGGTTCACCACCGATTTTGATGATGCACGAACTGCTGATTATTGCACTTCTGTGGCCGCCATGGTGCAAGCTCCAGTATTACATATCAATGGCGATGATGCGGAGGCAGTAGTAAAAGCCGCTGAGATAGCTACTTTATATCGACAAGAATTTAATAGCGATATTTTCATTGACATGGTTTGTTATCGACGTCATGGTCACAATGAAGGGGATGAACCAAAATTTACGCAGCCACAGTTGTATGCAGCCATCGAAAAACATTTAAATCCAAGGGAAGTATATACTCAGTTTTTGATTCAAAATGGTGAGCCTGATGCACGTGTTTTAGCTAAGGAAATGGAGCAACAATTTCTGGCAGACTTGCAAGAGCGCCTGGATGAGGTAAAACAACATCCATTGCCTTATCATTATCAGCCGCCCGAACTGGTCTGGAAAAGCCTGCGAAGGGCTACAGCAGAAGATTTCGAACGGTCACCTATAACCGCCATTTCAGAAGCGGAGTTCAATACTTTATTTGATGGATTGATGAAATGGCCTGAGGGATTTAAACCATTGCGTAAGATTGAAAAATTAATTCAGGATAAATTAAAATTGTTTGCAGATGAAAAGAAAGTAGACTGGGCAACGGGTGAGTTATTGGCTTATAGTAGTTTGTTGGTAGATGGCTTTGCAGTACGAATGAGTGGCCAGGATGTAAAGCGTGGTACATTTAGTCACCGGCATGCCGTTATTTATGATGAAACAAATAATAAAGGGTACAATCGATTGAATCATTTTGTAAACAATCAGCCTCCTTTCAGAATATACAATTCCTTGTTAAGTGAATATGCTGTATTAGGATTTGAATATGGGTATGCTATGGCCAATCCCAATGCTTTGGTGTTATGGGAGGCGCAGTTTGGGGATTTTTGTAATGGTGCACAAACAATGATTGACCAATTTATTGCAGCAGCTGAAACCAAATGGCAAAGAATGAATGGTTTGGTGATGTTATTGCCACATGGTTATGAAGGACAGGGGCCTGAGCATAGTAGTGCAAGAATGGAAAGATTTTTACAACAATGTGCAGAGTTGAATATGATAGTGACGAACGTTACGACTGCTGCTAATTTCTTTCATCTTTTAAGAAGGCAATTAGCATGGCCGTTTAGAAAACCCCTTATTAATTTTTCTCCAAAAGCCAATTTGCGTCATGTGGGTTCATATAGTTCGGTGACTGAATTTATTGCTGGTTCATTTAAAGAAGTTATTGACGATAATTTGGTAGCAGATCCTACTACCATTAAAAAAGTACTGCTTTGTAGCGGTAAGATGTATTTTGATTTATTAGAGCGCCAGCAAAAAGAACCATCCATTGAAATTGCCATTGTACGCTTAGAACAAATTCATCCCTTGCCGCAAAAGCAATTGGATGCATTGTATCAGCAATATTCAAAAGCTATTTGGTATTGGGTGCAAGAAGAACCTTTGAATATGGGTGCTGCAGGTTTTCTTCGGATGAATTTGAAAAATATTAATTTTTATATTATAAGCAGGCAAGCAAGTGCTGCTACTGCGAGTGGATTTAGTAAAGTACATGCAAAGGAACAAATAGAAATTGTAGAAACCGCCTTCACTATTTAATTTTTATTGATCTTGTTGTATAAATGAATAAAGGCTGCTTTTTAGGCAGCCTTTATAATATCGCAAACAATCGTTGAAATTGTTATTTGATGATGATTATTTCAGTGTTCTAAGATAATTTACAATAGCCCAGATATCATCTGCATTTGGGATTTTTGTTTTATAAGATGGCATGTCTTTACGGCCAACAGATGTTTTATAAAATAAAGATCCATCAGTCTGTCCTTGGAAAGGAGCTTTTGTGAAATCGCCACATTCTGTTTCTAATTGTGATGCTTTTGGTCCGTCTCCTTTACCTTTTGTTCCATGGCAGGACTTGCAATGTTGGTTGTATAAAGCTTTACCAGTTGCCAATGATTCGGCTTTTCCTTTCATAGGGTTTGCTTTACTGGCTGCTGCAGCTGGTACAGGCCATGGGTCGGGAGTAAAAGATTTTGGCATAAAGGCAAATAAGCCAAATGTTGCAACGATTACAACGAGTACTGAGATTTTCTTTTTCATGTTCTTATTTTTAATTGTGTTTTTAAAGTTGAATATAAAGTTACGAATTAATTTGATTCGTTGGTGGATGTGGTTCTTCCTTTCTTAATCGAAATAGTTCATAAACGATTACAATGTAGTGTCCCCAAACTATTGTCATCAATAAAGTAAAAGTTATGACCATCCAAATGGGTGGATGCGGACTCCATAATGCTCTTGGCAATTCTTCAATTTTATCTGAAACCGGCTTGCCCCATGCCTGCGTTACGCTGGCTTCTAAATTGCCAAATAGCTCATTTTCATCGAGTTTTGCAAGCAAAGTGATATTGCCTTTCATGTCACCAGGTAAATTGGCTGGTATCTCTACACTTGTTTCGCCAGTTTCATCTGTGGTGCCTTCTCCTAATTTTAATGGATTAAAACTGCGGTGAACATACACGCCAAGTACGGTTTCAGCAACAGGCGTTTCAGTTCCGGTACTCAAATCAATTAGCTTAACTTTAACAGTTAACAAAGAGTCTTCCTTTACTGGAACAATTTCCAAACGCGCTCTTTTAAAACTAACTTCTTCTTCTGCGGGATCCATCTGTTTATTACCTGCAAAGACTGCTTTGAAATGAAGCTTGCCTTCTTTGTTTGCTGTGAGGCCTTCAGTTTTTACATTAAATACGCCCTGTCCATTTCCATTGGTAATGATAAATCCTAAGGTTTTTTCTGCAGTATCTGTTACTTGAATGAATGATACTTTTAAATATGGAAGTTTAAAAGCATTGCCTTTTATTTTTGTTCTTAGTCCGGCCATTAAGTCAATACTATTGTCTCCTTTTTGAACAGATTTAAATTCCAAAGTTGGGGAAATTAAAGAGGGTGTTTCTTCTGCCACAGCCGGCACTTCTGCTTGCGGCGGAGTGGCTTTTAGACCAGTATCTGTTTGTGAAAATACATTGGTAGGCAGAAGAAATATCATCAAGAGTCCACTATATAACATGAACTGCAAGGATGTTTTTTTTATTGCTGCTATTGTTTTCATCTGAATTATTTTTTTATCAATTAGACTTGAATAGTTTATACATTGGTCTTTGGCTCTTCATGGTGAACCGGATGGTGGTGGCTGGTATCTTCCAGATTGGAAACCGGTACAACCGTAATGAATTTCGAAATAATGGTAAAGCACAATAGGAAAGTAGCAATACCTGCAAAGGTCAATGCCCATTCAGGCCAAGTGGCAGCATACTTTACATATTCAATCCTAGTTTCCTGCATGGGAAGTGCCGGTGTTTCAAGTGTTGGAACAATGATTAAGTAGCGTTTTACCCATAAAGAAATAACCATCAGAAATGCTGCAAGGGTAATCCAATTTGGTTTCCTTGTTGCAGGAATTGCAACTATAAGCATCGGCAAAAGAATACCGAAAAAATTGGCGCCTAGTGTCCACCAGCCATATTCAGCTGGGTTGAATAATTTATTAATTACTTCACTGTCCCATTTTGCAGAACCAAACCAACTGGTAAAATATTCGGAGAATGTAAAATAACCATACCCTGCAGCTAATACCATCATTGAGTATCCCAGGTTTCTAAAATGTTTGTCGGTAAAATAGTTATTCAGCTTGTACATTCTTCTATAAAACCACATCGCTACTATCAGTACACCACAACCTGAATATAGGGCACCCAAAACAAAGTAGGGTCCAAAAATAGTGCTATGCCAACCTGGGCGTAGTGTCATACCGAAAATCCAGGAAAGTATAGAACTCACCATGATGGAAAGCGGTATAATAATGATGGCTAATAAATTTTGAGAAATAATTAAATGTCTTTTTTGACTGGCAGCCCCTCTATAGCCAAGTGCTAGTATAGTATAAAGTTTTTGTTTCCAGGAAGGGATATTCATTTTTGCATCGCGGTAAACGGCAAAGTCTTTAATCAATGCCATGTACAAAAACAATACGCTACCAACAAAGTAAGTGAGAATAGCAAGTACATCCCAAGTCATGGGAGATTGTAATCTTGGATAAATGAACAAGTGATGAAGACGGTCAAATCTTCCAACACAAAGTAAAATAAATACAGGACCAACAATTACAGAAATAATGGTCATCATTTGTGCCAGCCGGATAATTGGTTTTCCCCATGGAACGTGAAATAAATGCAGCAAGCCTGAAATGATAGCTCCTGCATAACTTAAGCCAATAAAGAAGATAAAATTGACAATGAATAGTCCCCATACTACATTATCACGCATTCCGGTTATTCCATGTCCTTTGGAAATTTGCAGATACAAGGCGTATCCGCCAACGGCAATCCAAAGCAGAAAGAAAATTACCCAAATCCAGTTGCGGGTGCCAAATTTTTCAATGTTGGGCCGCTGATAATTAAAGGCTTCCTGCTGGTATGTATTGAGTTCCATAAAAATTATAAGCTTTTAATGATTGATAAATAGTGCTTCTAGGATTTTTTACTATCTGGTTCCATAATGTATTTGAATCTTTTCTTCAAATTATCAGGAAGATTTTCATATCCTCTTTCAACTGGGAATTGCCTGTCTTTTGGAGGTAGGTAATACACGCGAGGTTGAGTTCCTAACTCTTCTAAGAAGCGATAGCCTGCACGGTCTTTTATCAATTGTGTAAAACTGAGGGTTTCTTCACCATTGGTAACAGTATCTTCATTTTCATCTCCAAAATAAAACACCCCATTGGGGCAGGCTTCTACGCAAGGTGGAAGCATTCCTTCACGTGCTCTATCCGGGCAGAAATCACATTTTTCTACAGTGCCTACTCTTGCTGGAATTCCAGTTTCAGCAGAATAGGTAAGGTCGCTTATTTCTTTTGGAATTACTGGGTCGCTCCAATTGAATACGCGGGTAGAATATGGACAAGCTGCCATACAGAATTTACAACCGATACATCTTTCATTATCGATTAATACTAAGCCATCTTGCCTTTTAAAAGTAGCGTCTACCGGACAAACTTTTACGCAAGGCGGATTATCGCAATGGAAACATTGTTTTGGGAACCAATAAGGAGCAGCTTTATCGCTGTCTTTTAATAGTTTTACCGTCAACCATTCTGTTTCTTCTGGACGATAATGCCATTTTTGACAAGCAGTAATACACTTACGTGCATTTTTACATCTGGAGAGATCAACTACCATGACAAATTTCTTACCTGCTATTCCTTGTCTGGCTTCTAGTTTAGAAACGATGGCCATATGTTCCTGATGGTTCAGGTAGGCGGAATCTATTTCTACGATTTCTCCTTCCGGTGAAAGTAATTTTACTTTTTGCGATACCGGCGCTTTTTGGGAGGAGCAGGAGCAGGCCAAACTACCACAAGCAACCGTTGCTACGGTTGCTAGGGCTGCAGTTTTGATGAAGTCCCGCCTGCTTTTATCATTTATTTCTTCCTGTTTCATTTATATTATTTTAAAAAAATGAATGAATTAATCAGCTATTTTCTTTTGATGGATTTTGCATCCAGTTATAAATATCCTGGTTGCTGGCTTTTTGCTTATTAGTAGCAGCTTTTACGATGGCCTGATCTACTTCCACTAATTTACCGTCAGGGGTAAGCATTTTAACCATTTGTTTCTTGCCTTTTTCGGATAGGCCACCAGTAAGAAACCAGCGCCTGGATTTGTTCATTGGTTTTTTATCGTCTCCCATAAAAATTGTTTTTAAAATGAATGCGTTTATTAATTGGGTTAATTGACCTAAAATCGCTTTGTAAAAATAGTTGGGGCTACTACGCCAAATCATGACAACTGTTAAATAATTACATGATTAAAATCATGTAGGAGCTTTTTGCCTTCTCAATTTCATTTTAAATTAATATTCGTAATTAAATAGTTTACTACAATTATTTTTTTTAAAGCACTTTAGTTGTATTATATAATAGTATAACAAGCGCGGCTAATAAACTGTATGCAGAATTCGATTATTGTTAGTTGTAAACCTATATTTCCGAGTAGATTTTACAATAGGTTGCGAGGTGATACATAAGCGGTTAGGATATTTCTAATATAATTATACTCTATTTTTATTAAATATAAAATTATTTTATTGTTTTTAAATAAGTAGCTTTACTTACCTTATCTAACCACCCCATTTATCAAGATGATTTGCACCTTTTTCTATCCAAAAAATGCCCAAAATCAAGTACATGATTAATGTCATGGTTGCCTCAAATGTTTGTCATGATTTTGTAAAAATGCCGTCAATAATTTTGACATGTAATTTAATTATAGACCCAAAAACAAAACCCTTATTTCTTTCACAAAAATTTCTTTCTCAAACACCATTTTCAATTAGTAAATTATTTTTTTTATGAAAAAAATGTCATCAATAAAAGCTGCGATTTTGTTTCTAGTCGTTGTTTTTTTATCCGCGTCCATCCTACAATGTAAAAAGGAAGGAGATTTAGTTAAAAATTTAGATCGATCATTTAAAGGATCTGCCGATACAAGTATCTATGCTGCTTTCTATGAGAGCAATACAGTAAGTACTGCTGATTTAACTCCAGATGTAAATGATTTTGTAAAATTCAGAGGTGTACAAACAATTGTTCATGAATATTGTGGTACTTCTAACTGCCATGGAGGGCCCATTGCTCCCAAATTTGATAGCTATACAGATATCATGAAATTTGTTACTGCAGGCAATCCTGAAGGAAGTAAATTATGGGAATACCTTACCACTAATAATTTTGACAAGGCAATGCCTCCGGTGAATTCAAATCATGAAATGACGGTTACTGACAAAACATTGATTTATAACTGGATTAAAAACGGTGCAAAAGAAAGACCCAATCTAGCTGATTTCAGACCAGCTGCAATTTCTTTAATTGTTTCTGGTTGTGGTTCTGCCAACTGTCATAACCAAGCAACTGCTACTGGCGGTTGGGCAAGAAAAGGATTGCTGGGCACCCTTACAACTGCTGATACTACACAGTACACTTACATTAATCCACAAACTGGTGTAGCTACTATTTATTGTCAGTTATCAAATAAAACTTTATTGAATCAAGTATGGACTTCTTATAAAGACAGTGTTAAGAAATTTTATTCTGATACATTGACTTATGCAAGCTTCAGGCCTTGGAAAACTTTTGCAACTCCTCGTTCTGCACTTAGTACTCGTGGACCTTTAAACACTTATGATGATATCCTGATGGATATTATGTATCCAAAAAGTGTTAGAAGCAATTCAACGGTTAAATATACTGACCCTGTGACTTTAACCCAGTATTATGTAGCTGGAAATCCATTGATTGCAACAAGTTCTATGGTAAGTAGAATTGATTCAACTTTATTGCTTGCTGCTCCATTCACAGGGATTTATGCAACTGCACATCAAGCAGATATGGCATATGGTGATGGAGGTTTAAAAGGCAATGAAATTGCTTTAATCAAAGCATGGTATTTTAATGATCCTAATGTTCCTGATGTATGGAAATATGGAAATGCTAACGCAGGTATTTTCAAATACAGAAAAACAGGCACTATCATTAAAAAATAATCAAACACCAATCAATCTTAAAAAATTAGATTTATGAAAAAAGTAATAATATTATCAGCCATGATGACTTCCATGCTCATGTACATGTTGTCATCTTGTTATAAAAATAAAGAAGACATATTAGCGCTTCCTAAAATCTCCTTTAGATCAGATGTAGTTCCCATTATTGTTGGGGGCGCATGCGGATGTCATAATAATGGTCAGCCACAAAGAGCAGTACAATTTTCACATGCCGATACCATTTTTTATGATGCTATACTAGGTCGTGTTGGTTTATTTAATTCTTGGGTAAATGGTGGTATCCATCCAGGTGCCGGGGTAATTGACTTTAAACCAAATGAAACTGCTATTATTAAGCAGTGGATTGCTGAAGGTGCAAAAGACGATGGTGGTGGATGTACTGTAACAGGTGCAATAACATATACTGCTAAGATTCTTCCTTTGTATACATCTTCTTGTAAAGGTTCCACTTGCCACGGCGGTATTGCGCTTAATTTAGATTATGCAAAAATGGTATCCAGCAAAGGAACTTTAACAAACATGATGAATAGTGGTGGTGTAACTGGTCACCCAGGAGGTGCTCTAAGTTTAAGTACTTGTACTGTGAAAACATTCAACGAATGGATGGCACAAGGACAACCACAATAATCATTAGAAAGGAAGTATAAATAAAAATTATAAAATTTAAATTTTTGATATGAAAAAGATATTATTGTTTCTAGCTATCTGTTTAGGGTTTCTAGCACCTGTCATGGCACAGGAAGCCACTGAACCTGCAGCTAAAGCAGCACCAAAAGCAAAATTCACAAAAGTTACCTTTAACGCTACCAAGTTAATTAATATGCAAACTACCGAAATGGTTAGTAAGGGTGCCTTGCAATTCATGATTTCTCACCATTTCAGTAATATTTGGACAAAAGATGCAGGGTCTCAAAATTTGGCTCAGTTTTTTGGTTTAAATTCAGGGGTTGCCCATACTTATCTTTCTTTTGATTTTTCACCAATTGATAGGTTGAATTTAGGTTTGGCTGCTGCTGGTAGTTCTAAATACGAAGGATGGGCTAAAATTAAATTGTTGCGCCAGCAAACAGGAGCAAAAAATATTCCCGTTTCTGTAGCACTCTATTCAATGGTGAATGTAAATACTGCTAAAAATCCTGATATTACTTTTACAGGCAATAAGTTTGCTTTCTTGAATCAACTATTGATTGCACGTAAAATGACCGACAAACTTTCATTAGAATTGATACCTACTTGGATACATTTCAATATTGTTCCTTATGGTATCAATAATAGCAATGAAGTGTTTTCATTGGGTTTGGGTGCCAAATACAAGGTAAAATCTAATCTAAATTTAACTTTTGAATATACTCGTCAGTTGAATATGTATGAAAATCTGATTACAAAGAATGGTGCTATTTTGAATTATAATCCTGATTTGCTTTCTGCTGGTATTGAAATAAATACAGGTGGTCACTTGTTCCAATTCTATATTGGAAGTACTACTGATGCTTCAGCAATTGATCAATTAGCTAGAAATAGCAGCAAAATCAAAGACGGCAATTTTGCTTTCGGATTTACCATTAATCGTAGTTTGGCTTTGAAAAAATAAAATGAATTTTGCTGTATGAAAATGATAAAAGCCGGTAATTATGCCGGCTTTTATCATTTTAGGCAATTCAAAAACTACTATAGCTGGTTAATCAGCCTTAGATTTATATTAATTATGTTTTTCTGAATTGTAGGTACCTTGAACCAACAGTTTCTTTAAATTTGCAGCCGTTTCAATAAAATAGCCAATCATGTTTAATTCTTTAAGTGAAAAGTTAGAATCAGCCTTTAAGAACCTTAAGGGCCAGTCTAGGATAACAGATTTGAATGTCGCGAATACATTAAAAGACATCCGCCGTGCCTTGGTAGATGCGGATGTGAATTATAAAATTGCCAAAGAATTTACAGATAAGGTAAAAGAAAAAGCCCTTGGAGGTAAAGTGCTATTGTCGGTGAATCCCGGGCAGCAGATGGTGAAGATTGTGCAGGATGAGCTGACTGAATTGATGGGAGGGACAGAAAGTGAATTTAATATCAGTGGTAATCCTGCGATTATTTTGGTAGCAGGTTTACAGGGTAGTGGTAAAACAACTTTCAGTGGAAAGCTGGCGAATTATTTGAAGAATAAAAAAGGGAAATCACCCTTATTAGTGGCTGCAGATATTTATCGCCCTGCTGCGATTGACCAATTAGAAGTGCTGGGTTCACAAATTGGAGTGGATGTGTATGCTGAAAGAGAAAATAAAGATGCAGTTTCAATTGTAGAAAATGCATTAAAAGAAGCCAAGAGTAAAAATAAAAATGTCATCATAATTGATACCGCTGGCCGTTTGGCAGTAGATGAAATTATGATGAATGAAGTGGCCAATATTAAAAAGGCTATTCGCCCACAAGAAATATTGTTTGTAGTGGATAGTATGACTGGACAGGATGCAGTGAATACTGCAAAAGCATTTAATGAAAGGCTTGATTTTAGCGGGGTAGTATTAACCAAATTGGATGGTGATACCAGGGGTGGTGCGGCTTTGTCTATCAAATACACAGTCAATAAGCCAATTAAATTTTCCAGTAGTGGGGAAAAGATGGATACCCTGGATGTGTTTTATCCCGAAAGGATGGCACAAAGGATTTTGGGGATGGGTGATATAGTGAGTTTGGTGGAAAAGGCGCAGGAGCAATTTGATGAAGCTGCCGCAAAGAAATTAGAAAAGAAGATTCGCAAAAATCAATTTGATTTCGAGGATTTCAAGACACAGATTCAACAGATTAAAAAAATGGGCAATTTGAAGGACTTGATGGGAATGATACCGGGTGTTGGGAAGCAGATTAAAGATGTGGATGTTGACAACGATTCTTTCAAAGGTATTGAGGCTTTAATCAATAGCATGACATTAGAAGAAAGAAGAAACCCAGATATTATTAATCCAGGTAGGAAGGCACGTATTGCCAGGGGGGCAGGGAAGGATTTAGCAGAATTAAATGCTTTTTTGAAGCAGTTTGAACAAATGAAGGGCATGATGAAAACAATGAATAAAATGCCCATGGGAAGAATGCCCGGTATGGCTGGGAAAAGATAATTAAGCGCAGTTTGGATGGATTTATAAAGATTTTTCAAATATTTGGATAATCTCTATTAAGTCTCTATCTTCGTGGCCCTTTTTTAAGGACAAACCCTATTTAATAACAACCAAAAATTTCTATTTATGGCTGTAAAAATGAGACTGCAAAGACATGGCTCAAAAAAGCGCCCCTTCTACTTTATCGTAATTGCTGATGGTAGGGCACCACGTGATGGTAAATTCATTCAAAAATTAGGTACGTACAACCCATTGACTGTTCCTGCTACTGTGCAGGTTGACAGGCAAAAGGCATTGGACTGGCTACAAAAAGGTGCTCAACCCACTGATACTGTACGCCGTATCCTTTCTTTTAAAGGTGTACTTTATTTGAAGCATTTATTGCGCGGTGTTTCATTGGGCCTTTTTGATGAAGCTACTGCCATGCAAAAATTCACTAGTTGGAGTGTTGAGCATGATGCTCACATCGCAAAACGCCAAGGAGCCCATCGTAAGGCAAGAATGGAAAAACGCAACCAACCTGTAGTAAGAAAAGTGGAAGCAGCACCTGGTGCTGATATCGCAGCTGCTGCAGCAGAAGAAACCAAAACAGAAGAATAAAATTACCTCTGTTCGTTAAAGCATTTAAGTTCCGCAATTTTGCGGAACTTTTTTTATACTCAACCTCAACCTCAACCTCAACCTCCAACTTCCAACTTCACCTCAATCTCATTATCTTGCATACCGAATGAGTCAATATTTTAAAATAGGGAAATTAGCCGCCAGTCATGGTTTGAAAGGCGATTTGGTATTACAACATAGCCTTGGAAAAAAAACTTCCTTAAAGGGCCTGGAGACTATTTTCCTAGAAGAAAATAGAGAAGGTTTTCTGCCTTATTTCATTCAATCTGCTAAAATCAAGAGTGAAGATGAGGTTTATATAAAATTGGAAGGAATTGATTCCAAAGAAACAGCCAGGCCACTAACCCCTAAGGAAGTGTGGATTGCAGAAGCTGATTTTAAAAAATTTGCTGCTAGTTCTTCACCCATTTCTTTATTGGGATATACTATCATCAATGATGAAGAACCTATAGGAGATGTAATAGAAGTTATCGAGCAACCACATCAGTTATTGTGCACCATTTTATATAAAGGCAAGGAAGCGATGATACCTATTCATGATGAAGTATTAGAAAAAATAGATAAACAACACAAAAAAATTTATGTGAGTTTGCCTGATGGTTTATTAGAAATTTATCAATAATTGGGTAGCATGAGTACGCCCCGTATCATAGCGCATTTTGACCTTGACTCCTTTTTTGTATCGGTGGAAATACTCAACAACCCTTCTTTAAAAGGGAAGCCAGTAATTGTAGGAGGCCGCGATAGAGGAGTAGTGGCAGCCTGTAGTTATGAGGCAAGAAAATTCGGAATTCACTCAGGAATGCCTTCTAAAAAAGCTTTTCTTTTATGTCCTCAGTTGATTGTAGCCAATGGCTCCAGAGCAGAATATAGCAAATACAGTCGCTGGGTAACACAGTTGATTGCTGAAAAAGCCCCCTTGTTTGAAAAGGCCAGTATTGATGAATTTTACATTGACCTTAGTGGCATGGAAAAGTTTTTTAATCCTTTGCAGTGGACAATTGATTTGCGTCAACATATTATTGATGCAACATCCTTGCCTATTTCATTTGGATTGGCCAGCAATAAAATGATGGCCAAAATTGCAACAGACGAAGCTAAACCCAATGGATATTTGCAAGTGCCTTTTGGTAAAGAACAAGAATTTCTGGCACCCATGCCCGTTAGTAAAATACCTGGTATTGGTGAACATACCAATGCTGTTTTACAATCCATGGGTATTACATTGATCAGGCATATTAGTGAAACCAGTAAGGGAGTATTGGAAGAGCGACTGGGCAAATGGGGCACAGCTCTATGGTATAAAGCAGCAGGTATTCATGATGGCGTTGTAAGTCCTTATCATGAAGCAAAATCAGTTTCTACGGAAAACACTTTTGAAGAGAATAAGACAGATATAAAATTTCTGATGAGTGAATTGGTTCGTATGACGGAAAAAGTGGCGTATGAATTAAGGCAGGATGAAAAAGTAGCAGGTTGTGTAGCAGTCAAAATCAGGTATCCTGATTTTGAAACCACTTCAAGGCAAGCTACTATTCCCTATTCTTGTTCGGATGATGAAATCATTCCAGTAGTGAAAGCATTGTTTAAACAATTGTATCGTAAAGGACAACCCATTCGGTTAATGGGAGTAAAATTAAGCGAACTTACCAACGAAGCCATTCAGACCAATTTGTTTAGTGATGCGGCCAAAAAATCTGACTTGTATAAAGCTATTGATACCATTAAAGGTAGGTTTGGAAAAACATTTGTAAAAAGAGCTTCCTCTGGTTAGATAGTATTATTCAACAGTCAGTTCGTCTATCAAGTCAAAAAGCGTTTTTTTCTCTAGTACTTTAAGTGTGGCATCACGAGTTTGTGCCATGATTTTGTTGAGGCCACAAGATGCCTCATTGCAATCTTTACATTTCTGGTAAAAATTAAGGCTAACACATGGTAATAAAGCAATCGGGCCATCCATACTTCTAATCGCTTTTGCCACTGTTGTTTTTTTTGGTGATTCGGTTAAAAAATAGCCACCTCCTTTCCCTTTCTTACTGGTTAAAATATTTTTTCTTTTGAGATCAAGTAGGATACTTTCCAGAAACTTTATAGGTATTTTTTTCTTTCTGGCAATTTCAGCAATGAGTATGGGGCCCTGGCCATATTGAGCAGCGAGGTATCCCAAGGCCTTTAAACCATATTGCGATTTCTTTGATAACATAGTATAATATTAATCCGAAGGTAAAGAAATTTATTTCGATTAAAAGTCTATAAGTTTAGTAGGGAAATGTATATTTGCGCCTAAATCTACTTATTATGAGTTTACGTTTAGGAGACATTGCACCCAATTTTACCGCCAAGACCTCTCTTGGGGAAATTAATTTTTATGATTATCTCGGTCAATCATGGGGTATACTTTTTTCGCATCCTGCAGATTATACGCCAGTATGTACTACGGAATTAGGTCGTACGGCTGCTTTGAAGGAAGAATTTGCAAAACGTAATGTGAAGGTGCTTGCATTAAGTGTTGATCCCGTTGATAAACATTTATCCTGGATTAATGATATCAATGAAACACAGCATTGTAGTGTTGAATTTCCGATTATAGCAGACGATGACAGAAAAGTTTCAGAACTCTATGATTTCATTCATCCCAATGCTTCTGCTACTGCCACAGTAAGATCCCTAGTGATTATTGGACCGGATAAGCTGGTAAAATTGATAATTACCTATCCGGCTTCTACTGGTAGAAATTTTGTGGAAGTATTGCGAGTAATTGATTCATTGCAGTTGACTGCCCAATACAGTGTAGCTACACCAGCCAACTGGAAGGAAGGGGAGGATGTAATTGTTGTTCCTACAATCAGTACAGAGGATGCCATTAAAAAATTCCCCAAAGGAGTAGAGGTTATCAAGTATTATTTGCGCTATACACCGCAGCCTAATAAATAAAAAATTTATCTATGTATGTATAAAACGGGCGCCAAAAAGCGGCCGTTTTTATTATCCATTATTTTTTTTCAATTGCTGCAGAATAGCGTTGAACTCTTTAGGAATGGGTGCAATTAATTCTCTGGTTTGTCCATCAGGCTCGGTAAATAGGAGCCGATAAGAATGTAATGCCAGCCGGTTGAGCATGGGCCGCTCAGATTCTTCATTTTTACTAAGCTTGAATTTTTTCTTGATGGCAGAAAGCAAAATAGGCTTTCCATCACCATACAATGTATCACAAGCAAGTGGATGACCAATATTTTTACAATGTACCCTTATTTGATGTGTTCTGCCAGTATGTAATTGAAATTGCAATTGTGAGAAACTGCGATAAGCCTCCATTACTTCATAGTCTGTTATAGAAGGCTTTCCTTTTTGATGAACCACCATCGTGCCTTTTTGTTGTGGGTTTTCGCTGATAGGTGCGTCTATTCGTGCCTGTTTGTTAGCGGGGCTTCCTAATACAAGCCCAACATAATATTTTTCTGTTTTCCTTTCTTCAAATAAGAGGGAAAGGTATTTGTGTGTTTCAGCATTTTTGGCAAAAACAATAATGCCACTGGTGTCTTTATCCAGCCGGTGTACTGTAAAAATACTGCCATAGGCGGCTATCAATAAATCTTTCAGAGAAACTTGCGATTGTTCACGGTCTGGAATGGATAATAATCCCGCCGGTTTATTGAGGGCGATATAATTTTCGTTTTCAAAAATGATATCCAGTGGTTGCTTGGCCAAGGCTTATTTAGTTTTTGAGGCATTCATATATTTTAATAAGCGAATTTCCCTTTCGCTCAGGAATCGCCATTTACCTCTTTCTACATTTTTCTTAGTAAGGTTGGCATACATCACGCGATCAAGCCCTTTTACATCATAACCCAGGGATTCAAATATGCGGCGAACGATTCTGTTACGTCCACTGTGTATTTCTATGCCAATAATGGATTTGTCTCTGGCATCTGCATAAGCTAGGCTATCTACCTGAACCAACCCGTCTTCCAGTTGAAGTCCTTTGAGAATTTTTTCAAAGTCGTTTTTGGTGAGCGGCTTATCCAGTTTTACTTCATAGATTTTTTTAATTTCATAACTGGGATGGGACAATTTTTGGGTAAGTTCTCCATCATTCGTTAATAATAATACACCTGATGTGTTTCGGTCCAACCTGCCAATCGGGTAAATTCTTTCCGTTGTTGCAGTACGTGTTAATTGCAATACTGTTTTTCTTCCCTGCGGGTCGTCGGTGGTAGTGATATAATCCTTTGGTTTGTTGAGTAAAATATACACCAGGTTTTTTGTGACGAATAATTTTTTGCCGTTGTAAACAATTTCGTCGGTAGGGTTGATTTTATAACCAGGTTCAAGTGCAACGGTTCCGTTTACTTTTACTTTTCCTTCCTTAATAAGCGCCACTGCATCTCTGCGAGAACAAACACCACAATGAGCCAAAAATTTATTCAGTGGCATTAATTCTGTATGTGTGGTTGCGTCTTTTTTGGTGTTATCCGTTTTAGTGCCGGATTTGATTGCTTTAGCAGGAACAGTTTTTTTTTCAGGTGTTGCTGCTATAGGATTTCTTTGTGCTACCCTGGCTTCGTATTGCTCTTTCTTTATTTTATCAAAATATTCGGCTCTTTCTTTTTTGTATTTTTTCTTTTCCTGCCGGAATTCTTCTTTGATAACACTGTTCTTTTTAACCTTGGTAAATTTTTGAAATGGAGACTGGCTCATATTGAAGGGGTTTACTGTTTTGCAACAGGAATGAGCAACAAAGGTAATGAATTGAACTTATATGCAATAAAAAGGGCCGGGAGGTAAGACCGGCCTGCTGGTTTATTATACTTTACTGTCTATTTTTTTACTGCTTTCTTGTTGGGTTTATTTTTTTTCATTTCCTCCATTTTCTTTAACTGTTCTGGAGTGAATATCTTATCTCGATTGGCTTTCATTTCATTTTTAAGCGCCATCATTTTTTCTTTTTTTGCAGTACGATCTAGTTGATTATTTTCTTTCAGTGCCATCATTTTTTCTTTCATGATGCCACGCTGCTTATTCAGTTTATTTACCTGTTCATCGGTAAGATTCAATTTGGTTTTAAGGTGGTTGAGTTTAATGGCATGTTGTTCATCTTTCTTTGCCATTTCAACCTTCTTTTTCTGTTCGATTATATTTTTCTGGTCGGCAGTGAGCAGGCTTCGCATTTTTAATTTTTGCTCCTGTTGCATTGCGAATTTTTTATCCCGGTATTCTTTTACAGTAATGCTTTCATTTTTATTCAAATCCTGCATTTGCTTTTTAAACTCGGCTCTGAATTGATTGGCTTGCTTTTGTTGATCTTCAGTTAATTGCAAGTCTTTTGCAAAAGATCCTTGACCGGCCTGCTTGTTTTTAGGCGAATGAGGTCTGTTCACTTGAGCAAGGGTAGCCATGGCTAATCCTATGAATGCCAATAGTAGGAAAGATGTTTTTTTCATGTTTGTTGCTTTTATTGCATGATTTGGACTGGCAATAAGGCAAAAGGTTTAATGCGCACAAAAAATTATAAAAAGAGAAGAAATGGTATATAAGCCTATGAGGAAATAAATTATTTAATTACCCTTTATTGGCCAATTGTCCGCAGGCGGCATCAATGTCCTTTCCACGGCTTCTGCGAACTCTTACATTTACCCTGTTTTTAACAAGGTAATCTGTAAAGCGTTGAGTAGTATCTTCATCTGGTTTGATAAAATGAGCACCATCGATTGGGTTGTACTCAATAACATTGATTAAATGAGTGGGGATTTGCCTGTAAATCTTTACGAGGTCTTCTGCATCTTTCATGCTGTCGTTCACATCTTTGAATAAAATATATTCTAATGTAATGTCATTGTTGGTTTGTTCGTAAAAGTAATTCAGGGCTGCGATTAGTGAGTCGATGGTATTGGTTTCATTAATTGGCATAATCTCATCCCTTTTGGCATCATTGGCTGCATGTAGCGATAGGGCAAGGTTGAAGCGAACTTTGTCATCGCCGAGTTGACGAATCATTTTTGCTACACCGGCAGTGGAGACGGTGATTCTTTTAGGGCTCATAGCGAGTCCATCGTTGGCAGTAATACGTTCTATTGCTTGCAATACATTTTTATAATTCAATAGGGGTTCCCCCATACCCATAAATACAATATTAGTCAGTTTTTTATTGTATACTTTTTCGCTTTGTTCATTCAACAAGGCCACCTGGTCGTAAATTTCGTCGAAGTTTAGATTGCGTTTGCGTTCCATTTTTCCGGTAGCACAAAATTTGCAGGTAAGGCTACAACCCACCTGGGAAGATACACAGGCTGTATTTCTTTTTTCAGTCGGTATCAATACCCCTTCTATTAAATGGCCATCATAGGTCTTAAACCTCGATTTAAGCGTACCATCGTTACTTATTTGGGTGGCATCAACGGATAGGGCTGGAAGCGTAAAATGTTCGGATAATGTAAGCCTTAGTTCTTTGGAAAGATTGCTCATATCGTCAAAGCTACGGGCATGCAATTTCCATATCCAATCATATGTTTGAATGGCGCGGAATTTTTTATCTCCTATATTTTCGAAAAATGCTTTTAACTCATTTAAACTGAGGGTCCTGATGTTCTGTAATGCTGACATTGGGCAAAGATACGAAAAGCCAAGTCTGGTATCCATCCACTACTGTATTGGATTGGGATTAGGGGGGATAAAGAATAAAGCTGTATTGCAGCACAAAACTGGTTTTTTCAGTCCAATCATTATTAATTTTAGTATAGTATCTTTAATTTCTAAACCAGTTATATTGATTATGAATGCAGTGTATATAATTGATGCCATCAGAACACCCATTGGTAAATATGCGGGGGCACTAAGTAGTATTCGGCCTGATGATTTGTTGGCACATGTAATAAAAGTATTGGTCAATCGAAATGACAATATTGATGTCAATGATATCGAGGATGTGATAGCAGGTGCTGCTAACCAAAGTGGGGAAGATAATAGAAATGTGGCGCGGATGGCTGCATTGCTTGCCGGATTGCCTGCCACGGTAGCTGGAACTACTGTTAATCGACTCTGCGCAAGTGGCCTACAAGCCATTATGGATGCATCTCGTGCCATTGCAGCAGGAGATGGGGACATCATGATTGCTTGCGGAGTAGAAAGTATGAGCAGGGCTCCATTTGTAATGCCAAAGGCTCAGTCTGCATTTGCTAGAGAGCCTCAGTTGTTTGATACTACATTGGGTTGGAGATTTGTAAATAAAAAATTATCCGACCTCTATTATCCCTATACGATGGGCGAAACAGCCGAGAATGTGGCAAGAAGATGGAATATCAGCAGGAATGCACAGGATGAATTTGCGCATGCAAGTCAGCAAAAATATGCCCGGGCTTTGGCTGCAGGAAAATGGAAAGAAGAAATAGTGCCCATTCAGGTACAAATTGGTAAAGAAGCATTCGATTTTGATACGGATGAACATCCTCGATTGACCTCTTTGGATAAATTAGGATTACTAAAAGCAGCATTTGCAAAGGATGGAACAGTTACAGCCGGTAATTCATCGGGTATAAATGATGGAGCTGCTGCTATGTTATTAGCCAGTGAAAAGGCTATCAAAAAATATGGATTAGTACCGATTGCAAAAATTAAGTCGATGGCAGTTGCAGGTGTAGACCCTGCTGTAATGGGAATCGGCCCTGTTCCTGCCAGTTTAAAAGCGTTGCATCGGGCGGGCCTAGCAGTTACAGACCTTGATTTGATTGAACTCAATGAAGCTTTTGCCTCACAATCTATTGCTTGTATTCACGACTTAGGTCTTGATCTTGAGAAAGTGAATGTAAATGGTGGCGCGATTGCGTTAGGTCATCCCTTGGGTTGCAGTGGTGTCAGAATCTCTACTAGTTTATTATATGAAATGAAAAGGTGCAAGAGTAAATACGGATTGGCTACCATGTGTATTGGTGTGGGCCAAGGCGCTGCCATTATTTACGAAGGGTTATAATTGGTGGAGTAGTTTTTTTACCAAGCGTTGATTGATGATAATGGAGAGTGCCAATAATACTACTCCTGTTGCTAACACAGACCAATGAATCAAAGGAGAAAGCGCTTCTGGGTCTTTCATTATATAGTGCTGAAAACAAAAATGCAATAAAGCAGCTATCAAAGTAGCGATGCTTACTATACTAACGTAAATGGGTACCCATCTTTTTGAAACTATTTTACTTAGCCAGTTAGGCGAATATCCTATGATTAATAATAACTGAAGATTTTGTTTGCTCCTTTCAATCATCAATTGCAGGTAAAAAGAAAAAAGTAGCATTGCCAATAATATCACTAATACACCAAAGGCTGCCAGTCCGCTGACAATAGCTTGTAATATTTGTTTTACTCTTCCAAATTTGGTTTTATCACGATTGATATGGTAATTTTTATGTTGCAGATAATTCAGTAATTCCGGATTATTAGCATCCTTTGTTTTGATATAAATACGAGAAGGGTTAAAGGTTTCTATGCCTGCATATTTTTTATTCGCCCATTCCAGAAAACGTTTTGGCAGGAGTACGGTGTTGATGCGGTCACTTAATGCAACTACATTTCCTTTGAATGCATCTGCATTGCCATTGCCACTGCAATCCAATTGAATAAATACAGAGGAAATGGTTTTTTCAGAAAATTGCGGAAGGTCGCGGCTGGGAGCAAATAAGGTATTGTAGATTTCGAAGTAGTCGGAGGATACAATCATCGGAATAACAGGATCTCCTGGCTTCCAGGTAAAGCTAGCGGGTAGCGTATCTAAGAAACTATCATCTATAGCTTCGGCAAAAAAATCGGTACTGAAAGGCAGGCTGCTTCCACCGTTTGCTTCCATTACAAATTTATTGCCAATGAGTGGAGACAAGTCATCTATAAATGATTGTTTTTTTAAGTCATTTAGTTCATCAATAGAAAAACTATGGTCTGCAGCCATATTTTCATTGGTAATGGTTTTGGTGATGGCAATAAAATCAAAACCATTTTTTTTAGGGCTTTTGTTTTGCAGTAAGCTATTTATATTAATATACATCTGCATGGCTGCTAGTAGTAGCAGTACACCAATACCGAGCCCGATATAACTTAACCACCTGCTGGCCTTGTTTTGTCCCGTACTAAGAAAAGGGGCTATATGTTGAAAATGAAGTTTCATGCAGTGGCAGCTTATAAAAATATTTTTTTGTCGGCAGTAAAATATTCAATGGGTTTTAAATCGGCTAATAGAATTGCAGCTTTTCTCAAGGCAGCTTCTTCTTTAATTAATTGCATGGCTTTTTCTCTATTGTTTTCATCTAAGTGACTAAAGGGTTCGTCCAGCAATAAGAATTCGAATGGTTGCAATAAACTTCTAATAATGGCAATGCGTTGTTGTTCACCATAGCTACAGGTTTTGCAAGGCTTGTCAAGTTTATTTTGAATGCCTAATCTACCCGCCATTGACTCAATAGGAGAGTTGGCATGATAGGGTTGTAGTAGTCTTTTGATTTCCAGATTTTGCCTGACAGTTTGTTCCCCAAATAAACGCAGGTCCTGAAAAACAACACTTAAACTTGTTTGTCGATAGGTAGAGAAATCTTCAGCATTGAATTGATTGATGGCTTTGTCATCATAAAAAATTTGACCGCTATAATCTTTTCTTAATCCATATAAAAAATGCACCAACGAAGTTTTTCCAGATCCACTGGGTGCCACAATTTCCACATGTTCTTGTGGATTGAATACAATATCCTTTTTCCAAATACCGGATTGGGAAATTTTATTTTCTTCCAAAAAATTAGGGAATACCTGCTGCAGTTTTATTTGCATGTTTGAAACTTCAATAAAAGTTGGCCCCGCCAAAGCGGGACCAACTTTAAATTATTTATTTATTTTTTTTAATAACTGGCGGCGTGAAAACGGGCTCATCGGGTTTAACATTCATTTCCGTTTTATCGGGATTCATTTCATCAATAGTAGCAGCATTTACTTCTGAAGCTTCTTTTCTTTTCTTTTCTGCAATCATATATTGAGCAACATTACCGAGAAATTGATTCAATTGTTTGATGCTATTGGTATTCTTATCAATAAAATTGAATTCCATCTGGGAATGCAATGCGCCATTGCTATAGTTGCCACCTGTGACATAGATATCCTGAAACAATTTTTGAGCAAGATCACTAATGACTTTGGCAGCACTGTCATTTTCGGCACTATATTTAAATGTTTTCAAGATGTATTGAATATTAACATACACAGCCAGTGGGTTGCCACTCATTTTTTTCAGGAATTCATAATTGGTATTGCCTCCAGCTAAAAATTTGTCAACATTTTCCTTTGAATTTCCAATTGCAAAATATTTATCATTCAAATTATAGGCAATATCTTTTACTTCATTACTTCCCATTCCTTTGTTGCCCATTTTCTTTATAGATTTAATCAGGTTGTTGAATGCTTCTTTGTCACCGATAGATGTTGAAAAAAGGAAATTGGGCGTAGGATTTTTTCTCATGCCTCCGAGGTCTAAACTGTCATTTGGAATTTTTAGACTATCTGGAGTAGGTGATTTGAAATCAGTTAATGCAAGCAGTAAATCTCCTTTATTAGCTTTGATAAAATCATCAAAATTCAATCCGAGCAAACCAGTCGCCATGGTTACCATTCCATCCATTCCAGAAACTTTCAATAATTCACGGATACCTTCTGGTTTAAAATTCATGGCTAGTACCATTGCAATTTCTTTGGCTGGAATGCGCTTAACCATGTCTTCATTAATAGAACTGCCTTCGTATTTTTTCCAAACGGCAGATAAATCTTTATTGCTGTAATGGCTGGTTTCTGTGGTTACTTTTCCGTTTTCAAAATTAATGGTAGCGGCTGTAATACTTCCCTCATATAATTTATCCATTTTAAACATGCCCATACCACCAGATGGAATGTCTTTATAAATTTGTTCCATATTAAACCAAAGATGGATGTCCCCTTTTTCTTTAACAAGGCTGCTGAATTTTTCATTACTACCCAATGATTTTTTTTCAGATAGTTTGAAAATATCGAAACAGGAAGTAGCTAGATCCCTCGGCTTTGAATTACTTTCTTCATCATAATAAGTAGATTTTTTTAGGCTTGGAATATCTGTTAATAATACAAAAGTTTCTTTATTGTAGCCAGCAATCATTGGGGCTTTACTAATGGTTTTGATACCATCTTTTTCATTTTCGCTACCGCCTTTTGTTAAATCAAGTACGAAGCTGTGAAATTTATCTGCATTTTTTAGGGAGCCTGTAAATACGCCATAACCACCCACACTATCTTTCACCAAATAGAAAATAAGGTCTTTTTTAGTATCAATACCAGTATTATCAGGATTCTCCAATGCTTGTTTAATATATACTGGAAGGTTGCTGTCTGCAATGGCATTTTTGAAAAGCATATTTTGCTTCAATTCATCCCAAGGAAGTTTTTCAGAAACAGAGGCACCATCAACAACTACGGCTACCATGGCATCTGCTGGTACTCGTTTGCCTTGTTCATTTGTTTTATTGCAAGATGCCAATAAAATCAATGAGCCAATTAGGGTCAGAATGGGAATGCGAAATCTAGTTTGCATAAAATTTGTTTTATGGTTAATGCTTATTTTTTATGGTTGGTAACCCTTTTGCTTTGTTAAAAATTCGTATAGGTTATCTAGTACTACGATATGTTGTTCCTGTGTTTGGAGGTTTTTAAACTGGCAATAATTTTGTTCTATTTCTTTGCTTCCAATAATTATAGCAAATGGAATGTTTTTCCTTTCTGCATAGCTGAATTGTTTTTGTAATTTATGTTCCTCAAGGTATAGTTCAGCTGCCACTCCTTTTCTTCTAAGGGATTGCATGATTTGAAATGCCACCTCCGATTCGTTTTTCCCCATATTGAAAAATATGACCTGTGTACCAGTTTCCAGGTTGGAGGGAAATAATTTTAATTCTTCCATAACATCATAAATTCTATCGATGCCAAAGCTGATACCTACTCCAGGTATGCCATTTACACCAAATAGGCCGGTCAGGTCGTCATACCTTCCACCCCCTCCAATGCTGCCCATTTTTACAATGGCTGGGGCTTTCACTTCATATATAATACCTGTATAGTAATTTAGTCCTCTTGCCAGCGAAAAATCTACTTTTATTTTGGCCTGACTAGCTTTATGAATGACATAGGCTATTTCTTCTAATCCATTTTTAGCAATATTGTTGTCACCAAAAAAAAGCTGGGCTTTTGCTAATTTTTCCTCATTGTTACCGTCTATCGAAATAAAAGTTTCTATCTTATTCAATTGTTCAGCGGTAAGTCCGTTTTCACTTAGTTCTATTTGAAGTTTATCCCAACTTACTTTATCCAGTTTGTCAATTGCAGTGGTAATCAATACCAATTGGTCAGTGGCATTGCATATTTGTGCCAGTGCTTCAAGTATTTTTCGGCTATTAATATGTAATGTATAGTCGGTCAACCCAAGTTTATGGAAGGCTTCATCATACATCATGGCCAATTCGGCATCATTGAGCAGATGATAACTTCCTACTACATCCGCATCACATTGTGTAAATTCTCTGTAACGTCCTTTTTGTGGACGATCTGCTCTCCATACATTTTGTACCTGGTATCTTTTAAATGGGAATACCAGTTTAGTGTGATTCATTGCCACATATCTTGCAAAAGGAATGGTTAGGTCATATTTCAATGCCCGTTCTGTAAGATCTGCAGAATTTTTGCCTTCTAAGATTTGCGAAAATCCAGCTTTTGCTTTTTCGATATTTTTTTCATTATTCAATCCATTATTCAAGATTTTGAAAATGAGTTTATCGCCTTCGTCTCCGTATTTACCCATCAGCGTTTCCAGGTTTTCGAATGCAGGGGTTTCCAATGGCTGATAACCATAAGTTTCAAAAACCTGCTTTATGTGTTGCAGGATAAAATTTCTTTTACGTATAGTGGCAGCATTAAAATCTCTAGTGCCTTGTGGTATGGTTGGTTTTGTGCTCATTCTTTAATTTACAATCGGGTACTGTTGATTTTTGTATTTATCAATAATGGCTTCACAAGTTTCATTGATGATATCAAATACTTTGTGATAGCCGTCTTCTTGACCAAACCAGGGGTCGGGTACATCTTCATTTTTCCCCGGATGAATTTCATTCAAAAATAATTCAACTTTTTGGGGATTGAATTTTTCTTTTGCAATTCGCTTAATATCTTCAAGTACATCGGTAGCCATCGCATAGATTTTGTCATATTGATCGAGGTCTTCCAATTTGAATTGTCTACTGCGCTGCGTACTGATATCAATTTTGTGTAAGGATGCCACCCTTTGACTAAAATGATGGGGTGCTTCCCCATTATGAAATCCGTTGGTTCCTGCGCTATCCACTTTCCAATCTAGGCCTGCCTTTATTGCCTTATGTTGTAGGATGCCTTCTGCTAATGGACTGCGACAGATATTGCCCAGGCATACCATTAAAATTTTCATGTTGCAAAGTTAATGTGCAAAGAAGTTCAAAGTGCAGGACAAATTGGCTACCTATTTAAATGATTTTTATAGGAAGTGGATAGGCGCATAAAGTAGGGTCGCATGAATCTTTGTAGATATTGTTAAAGGCAACACAATGTTTTATCGGGTAAGCATTTATGGTAGATAAAAAAAATAAGGTTTATGGATTTTAATCGCAGACTGCATCTAATAAATAGAACGGCGCCGGTTTTGAAATCAAATTAATTAACACTCCTGCAAAGGAGATCAAAACCAAAATTATGAACAGTGAAACTATTATGAAATCAGATGTCCTAGACATCCTTTTCGAAAATCGCAATAAAGAATACGGTGCTTATACTCTCCGTAAGTTTTATGACAACCGTATGGTTACTTCTCTGAGCATTATGATGGGTGCTGTAATTATATTGTCTGCCTTTAGTTTTATGCCTAAGGGCAAAACAAATCATCAAAATGGAAATCTGGAAACAGTAATGAGTTATATAAAACCAGATGAAAAGAAGCCCGAGCCAGAAAAGCCCAAAGAGCCTCCAAAGGAAAAACCTGCACCTCAAAAAATATTTACCAGCAATCCGGTTGTGGTGCCTAACGATAAAGTGAAGGATACCATTAATACTATTTTGCCTACGGATAATATTGGTACTACAAATATTACAGGTACTGGGCCCGTAATCATTCATCCGATTGAGCCTATAGAACCAGGTACTGGAACAGTGATACCAGTTGTAGATGTCAATATTCCATTAACTGAGAATGAGGTGGAGGTGATGCCAAGTTTTCCAGGGGGAATACCTGCTTTCAGGAAATTTTTAGAAAGAAATTTAACCAACCCCAGAGAAATGGAAGAGGGAGAGCAAATAAGCGTACAGGTAAAATTTGTGGTGGGGTATGATGGTAAAATAAAAGACATTAGTGTAATTAAAGAAGGCGGTGATGAATTTGACAGGGAAGTGGTAAGGGTAGTTAAAAAAATGCCCGACTGGATTCCGGGTAAAGCAAGGGGTAAAAATGTATCTGTTTATTATACCATTCCTGTAAAGTTTATTCCCGCTGATTAATTCGCCATTAATTTTATGTAATTTGGCAGTTCACAAACCTATAAAGTGTCTTCCACTTTATAGGTTTTTTAAATCTTATGACATGTCATTGGAAGAATTTGAAAGAGAAAAACTTAGCACAAGGGAGAAAAACCTGGTTCAGATGCGTAGTCTCACCAATTATGTAATGGGTGTTTTTTTGATTGGGGCTGGTTTTGTATTCCTGATTCCGGTAAAAGCCACCAAGCCATACATAGATCAATATGATCCGCTAAGTATTCAGATTTTGGCTATCATTTGTTTTATATATGGAGCATTTAGGGTTTATAGAGGGTATAAAAAGAATTATTTCAGAAACGAATGAAGCAGTTGCGCCCAATTTATCTAGTAGTTTTTTTATTGTTTTTATTGGTAGTCGGTTGTAAAACAAAGAAAACTATTTCATATCCCGATTCCCCTTTGGGAGGGGTAATCCATATTAGTGTGGATGAAAGTTTTCAGCCTGTAATTGAAGAGCAAATTAAAATGTATGAAGGCTTGTATCCAGGTACACAAATTATTGCGCATTATAAAACTGAAGCTGCTTGTTTAAAAGATCTTTATCAGGATACCTCCATTAGGATGATTGTAGTTACCAGGGGATTAACAGCCAAAGAGGCACGTATTTATAATGACTCATTAGGATATACGCCCTTTAGTGATAAAGTGGCTACTGATGCTATTGCCATTGTTGTGAATAGCAAAAGCAATGATACCTTGTTTAAGATGGACCGATTGAAACAACAATTGACAGGAAAATGGGACAAGCTGCAAACCATTGTATTTGATGGGTTAAATGCTACCAGTTCAGTTAGGTTTGCAATGGATAGTATAGTTAGAGGACTTCCATTTGATACCTCCGTGGTAAGGGCAGTTAAAAATAGTAAGGAAGTGTTGAATTATGTTGCTACACATCCTGATGCAATAGGTATGGTTGGGTTCAGTTGGATTGGCAATCCGGAGGATACGGCCCAGGCCAATCTGTTAAAAAAAGTAAAAATTGGCTATGTGCAATGCGTTAAATGCATTGATTCTCCGTATGTAAAGCCTACTCAGGCAGGAATGATTACCCTCAGGTATCCATTGGTACGGGGTTTGTATTATATTGTAAAAGAAAATTACAGTGGCTTGGGAAGTGGGTTGGCATCGTTTATGAAATATGAAAGGGGGCAGTTGATTTTTAGAAGAGCTTATCTGGCACCTGTAATGGATTTTGGGATTCGTTCGGTAAAGATTAATGAAAAATTATAGAAAGATTATTCATCAAATGGTTGGATTTTGCGAACGAATTGATATTATTGTAAAGTCTTAAAACAGCGAAATAAAATGAACAAGTTCAAAAAGGGTTTTTTTGTATTCTCTGCATTATTATTTGCAGCCTTTACGAATGCTCAAACTTTGGAGGATGGAAAGAAGATGATGTACTATGAAAGGTATATCAGTGCAAAGAATGCTTTTCAAGGTTTGGTCACTGCCAACCCCAATAATGTGGACGCCGTTTATTGGTTGGGTCAATCAATGATTCTGCCAGATGACAATAAAGACATTGCTGGAGCCAAAGCTTTGTATCAACAAACTTTGATGGCCAATAGCAATGCAGCAATACTTATTGCAGGTATGGGTCATTTGGAATTGCTGGAAGGTAAAACGCAGGATGCTCGCAATAGATTTGAAACGGCCCTTTCCTTATCCCAAAATAAAAATATTCCAGTTATTAATGCCATTGGTTTTGCCAATGCTGATTATGATAGCAAATTCGGGGATGCGGCCTATGCCATTGATAAATTAAAAATAGCTACTACCTTAAAAGGCTTTAAAGATCCTGAAACCTGGTGTATCATGGGCGATGCATACCGCAAATTTGCAGATGGTGGGAATGCTTTAAAATCATACGAAGAAGCCCTGGCCATTAATCCCAATTATGCTAGAGCCAAATATCGTATTGGAAAAATTTATCAAACCCAGGGATCCTATCAGGAGGAATTGTATATGAAATATTTTGAGGAAGCCATTTCATTGGATGTCTCTTATACACCTGTATACAAGAATTTGTATAATTTATTTTATACCACTAACGTGGGTAAGAGTGCTGAATATTTGGAAAAATACTTGACATTTATGGGAACTGATGAGCCAAATGCATGTTATTATAGAGTATCCATGAAATATGCACAAGGGATGTTTCAGGATGCTATCAATCAGGCAGATCAGTGTATTGCCGCTGGCGGAGCCAACCCTTACCCCAATTTGTATGGTGTAAAAGGATATGCATCTTTCAAATTAGGCGATTCTGTAGCAGCAAAAACTGCTTTTGATATGTATTTTCAAAAGCAGGATCCATTAAAAATTGGTTCAGGAGATTATGAAACCTATGCCAAAGTATTGTTGAAATTCCCGGGTAATGAATCACTGGCAGGTACTTTTATAGACAAGGCCGTGGATTTAGATAGTACAGAAGCGGGTAAAGTGGCCTTATTAAAGTCAATAGCTTCGTCTTATGAGACGCAAAAAAAATACAAGGATGCAGCAGATTGGTATAAAAAAGTATTAAATGTAAAGAAGAGTCCTACTAAGACTGATTTGTATAATGCGGGCTACAATTATTATAGAACTGGCAATTTTCAACCTTCTATTGACATTTTCAGTATATATAGTCAACGTTTTGCCGATGATATATTTGGTTATTATATGATGGGTAAGGCCAATTGGGGTATTGATACCACGATGGCACAGGGATTGGCCAATGCGCCATTTGAAAAAGCCATTGAGGTAGGTGAAGCATCTCCCGATAAAGCCAAGGTGAAAAATCAGTTATTGGGTAGCTATAAATATATGATTGCCTGGGCTGCGAATATTAAGAAAGACAAGGCGCTTGCCCTTAGTTTTTGTGATCGCGCATTATTGGTGGAACCAACGGATCCAGAGGTCTTGGGCAATAGGGATGCCATCAATAAGATGAACATGAATGCCCCTGCACCTAAAACTCCTCCTGCAAAACCTACCCTAACTAAACCGGGTAAGCCATCAGGGGCGGTAATTGTGCCATCAAAGACAAATAAGACTACAAGTACACTGGCCAAAAGGAAATAAAATTTAACTATTTAAGGTAGCACCCGTTGTTTGTTAACAACGGGTTTTTTATTTGTTCACAATGAGGCATAACAGTTTATGGAATATTGCGTTGGCTGCCTTATTTTTGCCTATAAATTCAAATGCCACCATGCCATTCTTCTTTTTACAGGTAGCTAATTCAAATACAACCGCCAATTATTTTCCTATTGTTCTTCAATTAATTTTCGCCGTTGGGTTAGTAACTGCCATTATCATTTTGTCCGATTGGCTCGGTCCAAAAAGAAAGACTAGCGATAAATTACAAAACTTTGAGAGCGGTATTGAAATGAAAGGCAATGCTCGTCAACCGATGGCCATTAAATATTTTTTAGTGGCTATTTTGTTTGTGCTATTTGATGTAGAGGTAATTTTCTTCTATCCATACGCAGTTAATTTCAGGGAATTGGGTTGGGATGGTTTTATGGCAGTAGTGATGTTTGTAGGTTTATTTATTTCAGGATTTATCTACATCATCAAAAAAGGGGCATTGAAATGGGAGGATTAATAATGCGTAAAGCGTTTATTCCTTGCCGTAATGAGTTTGTAATTATTAATTAATTAATTAAATCTTTATAATGAGTCGTCCCGTACAATTTAATAACACTGTTAAATTTGAAGGCATTCCCGAAGGTTATATGGGAGAAGGTTTTATGGCTACCAATTTTGAAAAAGTGGTAAGCTTAGCTCGTAAAAATTCTATTTGGCCGCTTCCATTCGCCACCAGCTGCTGTGGGATTGAATTTATGGCCACTGCTGCCAGTCATTACGATCTGGCACGTTTTGGAGCAGAACGGATGAGCTTTTCCCCACGACAATGTGATCTGATATTTGTAATGGGTACTATTTCTAAAAAAATGGGACCAGTTTTGCGTCAGGTTTATTTGCAAATGGCGGAGCCAAGATGGGTGATGGCAGTAGGAGCATGCGCTTCTTCAGGTGGTATTTTCGACACTTATTCTGTGTTACAGGGCATTGATCAGGTAATACCTGTAGATGTATATGTACCTGGTTGCCCTCCAAGGCCCGAAGCTATTTTAGATGGCTTCATGAAGATACAAGAATTAGTAAATGCAGAAGGATTAAGGAGAAGACATAGTGAACAGTATAAATCTTTATTGGCCGGATACGGAATACAGTAATTGGCAGAAAGGAATTATCATTAATTAATGCAAAAGCCCGCAAAAGGGAAGGGTTTATGACCAACGAAGCAATACAACTAAAACTGACTGAAAAATTTGGTGACCAGCTTACCGGATGGGAAGAACCCTATGGTATGTTGACCTTCACTGCACCCAAAGAACTGAATTTAAAAGTCCTTCAATTTTTGTATGATGAGGAATCGCTTAGATTTCAATTTCTCACCGATTTACAAGCTGTTCACTATCCCGATAAAACAGGGGCTGAATTAGCGGTCGTATACCACTTACACAATTTGGTAGACAATTGTAGAATTCGTTTTAAAGTATTTACTGATATCCAACAACCAGATGTATATAGTGCTACTGCATTGTATCAATCAGCCAATTTCATGGAGCGGGAAACCTATGATTTCTTTGGTGTAAATTTTGTTGGCCATCCTAACCTGAAACGCATTTTGAATGTAGATGAGATGGATTATTTCCCAATGCGTAAAGAATTTCCATTGGAGGATCAGACTAGGATTGACAAGGATGATGATATGTTTGGAAGATAAAGAATGATTTGAATAATTAAGTATCAATAATAGATACTGAAAGATAAATAAGCATGTAATGTCAGATATAGCAGAACATATTTTATTGCCGGAAGGTTCAATCGAAAAGCAAACGACTACATTGAATCTGGGTCCTACCCATCCGGCTACACATGGGGTATTTCAAAATATAGTGGAATTAGATGGCGAAAGAATTGTAAAAGCCACTTCCACCGTTGGATATATCCATCGTGCATTCGAAAAATTAGCTGAACGCAGGCCTTTGTTTCAAGTAACCCCCATTACCGACAGGCTGAATTATTGTTCTTCTCCACTGAATAATATGGGTTGGCACCTTACTTGTGAAAAATTATTAGGTGTCAAAACGCCCAAGCGCGTGGATTATCTGCGTGTCATTATCATGGAATTATCGAGGATCAGTGATCACTTGATTTGTAATTCTATTGTAGGGGTGGACAGTGGAGCGTATACCGGATTTTTGTATGTCATGCAATACCGTGAATTGATCTATGAAATTTATGAAGAAGTTTGTGGTAGCAGGCTGACTACTAATATTGGAAGAATTGGCGGATTTGAAAGAAACTTCACGAATGCTGCTTTTGAAAAATTAGAAAAATTTCTCAAAGAATATCCAAGTGTGTTAAAAGAGTTTGAAAATCTATTCACCCGTAATAGAATTTTCATGGATCGTACTATTGGGTGTGGACCAATAGCTGCAGAACGTGCTTTGAATTATGGATTTACTGGTCCTAATTTAAGGGCAGCTGGTGTTGATTACGATGTAAGGGTACATACACCTTACAGCAGTTATGAGGATTTCGATTTTGTAATTCCTGTTGGTAAAACAGGAGATTGTTATGATAGATTCTTAGTGCGCAATGACGAAATGTGGCAGAGCCTTAGTATCATAGAACAGGCATGGCAGAAAGTGCAGTCTTTCAAAGGTGCTGAAGCAGAAGTTTTTCATGCAGATACACCTGCCTATTATCTACCGGAAAAGAAAGATGTGTATACAAAAATGGAAGCTTTGATATACCACTTTAAAATTATCATGGGCGAAACGGATATTCCGGCTGGTGAAGTATATCATTCGATTGAAGCTGCTAATGGTGAACTTGGATTTTACTTAATTAGTGATGGTGGTAGAACGCCTTATCGTTTACATTTCCGAAGGCCTTGTTTTATTTATTACCAGGCTTATCCGGAATTAATTAAAGGAGGCATGCTGAGTGATGCTATTATTACCATGAGTAGTTTGAACCTGATTGCAGGTGAATTGGATGCATAATTAATTGTGAACCTGCCTGTAATTGTAAGGCAAAGAAATTTGAATTATGAGTGTTGAATTTTCAAAGAAGAGTTTAGACAAAGTTGCTGAGATTATCAGCCATTATCCCGACGGTAAACAGAAAAGTGCCCTCTTGCCTTTATTGCACCTAGCGCAAGAAGAATTTGGCGGATGGTTGGATGTTCCTGTTATGGATTATGTAGCCACCCTTTTACATATAGAACCCATAGAAGTGTATGAAGTGGCCAGTTTCTATAGTATGTACAATTTACAACCTGTAGGTAAATATATGTTTGAAGTATGCCAGACAGGGCCTTGTATGCTCAATGGCAGTGATAATATTATTGATTACATCAAAGAGAAATTAAATATTGGAGTGGGTGAAACCACGCCTGATGGGATGTTTACATTGAAAACAGTGGAATGTTTAGGTGCTTGTGGATATGCACCCATGATGCAATTGGGGAAACATTATCGGGAGCATTTAACAAAAGAAAAAGTAGATGCCATTATAGAAGAATGCAGGGCTAAAGCCAACTAATTGAAAGCAATTATTACCATATTATTATTATCTTTTTCCTTTGTTGTTTCAGCACAAACAGACGAAGTGAAATTGATCAATACAATGAAGCAATTTCATCAGGATTTGGTCAGCAAGAATACCGTTTCTATTAATCAGCAAACAGATAAGGCGCTTACTTATGGACATAGTAACGGTTGGGTAGAGACGAAGAACGAATTAATGAAGGATTTGGAAGCCGGGATGATTAGTTACCAACAAATAAAAGAAGATAGTATTTCCGTACTCATGAATGGAAATATGGCAAGCATTCGTTTTGTAGCCAATATAATAGCTACGATGAATGGCATTGAATCCAATTTTCATTTGAAGGTTTTGGAAGTTTGGATTAAAAAAAGCAATCGCTGGATATTGTTTGCAAGGCAGGCAGTAAAAGCATAATATATTCATTAAATGCCTCAACAGAGGTTTGGCCTTTATGGGAAGAAAATTATTACTAGATAAAGCACATGTCGAAAACATCCGGACTTATGAGGTGTACCGTCGTGAAGGCGGGTATCGTAGCGTGGAGAAAGCTTTAAAGTCAATGTCGCCAGATGCCATTGTGGAAGAAGTGAAAAAAAGCGGATTGCGTGGCCGTGGGGGAGCAGGGTTTCCTACTGGCATGAAATGGAGTTTTATTGCTAAACCAGAAGGCGTTCCACGTCACTTGGTAGTGAATGCTGATGAAAGTGAACCAGGCACATTTAAGGATCGTTACTTAATGGAATTCATTCCACATATTTTGATAGAAGGAATGATCGTCTCTTCATTTGCGTTAGGAAGCAATGTGAGTTATATTTATATCAGGGGTGAATATGCATGGATTGTAGATATTTTGGAACAAGCCATTGCCGAAGCTAAACAAAATGGTTTTTTGGGTAAAAATATTTTAGGTACCGGATTCGATTGTGAAATATATATACAGCGAGGTGCTGGTGCTTATATCTGTGGAGAGGAAACAGCTTTGATAGAAAGTTTGGAAGGTAAAAGAGGTAATCCAAGAATTAAACCCCCATTTCCTGCTGTAAAAGGAGCATGGGAAAGACCTACTGTGGTAAATAATGTAGAGACTATTGCAGCCGTGGTGCCCATCATTAATGAAGGCGGAGATGAATATGCCAAAATAGGAATAGGTAAGAGCACAGGTACTAAATTAATTTCTGCCTGTGGCAATATTAATAAGCCAGGTGTGTATGAAATTGACATGACTATTTCAGTAGAAGAATTCATCTTCAGTGAAGAATGGTGTGGCGGCATCAAGAATGGTAAGCGATTAAAAGCTTGCATTCCAGGTGGATCCTCGGTTCCCATTTTACCCGCAAATTTATTATTGACCACAGCCAAAGGCGATAAGCGCCTGATGAATTATGAGAGTTTGAGTGATGGCGGATTTGCCACAGGTAGTATGATGGGTAGTGGTGGTTTTATTGTGTTAGATGAAGACCAATGTGTTGTTCGTAATACTTATTCATTGGCAAGATTTTATCGTCATGAAAGTTGTGGCCAGTGTAGCCCTTGCCGTGAGGGTACGGGCTGGATGGAAAAGATTTTATGGAAAATGGAGAGTGGAAAAGGTAATATGAGTGATATTGATTTGTTGTGGGATATACAAAGAAAAATTGAAGGCAATACTATTTGTCCATTGGGAGATGCAGCTGCTTGGCCTGTGGCAGCTGCTATTCGTCATTTTAGGGACGAATTTGAATGGCATGTGTTGAATCCTGATGAATGTATTAAAAAGAATTATGGGTTAGCGCATTATGCAGATCCTATAGTAGTGCCGCTAGCAGTATAATAATATTTGAATCGTTTGGTTCATATAAATGGCATGTTGTCCAATTGTATTGAACCAGCAGTTAAGAAAAATAAATATGGCAGAAGAGATCAAAAACTTTAAGGTAACCATCGACAATATCAGCATTGAAGTTGCGCCAGGCACAACTATATTGAATGCTGCCAGACAAATAGGCGGAGATGTAACACCCCCAGCCATGTGTTATTATAGCAAATTACAGGGCAGTGGTGGTAAATGTCGTACCTGTTTAGTAGAGGTAAGTAAGGGTAGTGAAAAAGATCCTAGGCCAATGCCCAAATTAGTGGCCAGTTGCAGAACAACGGTAATGGATGGAATGGAAGTAAAGAATACTACCAGCGATAAAGTACCCGAAGCCAGAGCAGGTGTGGTGGAATTTTTATTATTGAATCATCCATTGGATTGCCCTATTTGTGATCAAGCAGGTGAGTGTCATTTGCAAGATTTGGGATACAACCATGGCAAAGAAGGCACCCGTTATGAATTCAAGCGCAGAACATTTGAAAAGGAAGATATCGGTCCTTATATTCAATTGCATATGACCCGTTGTATTTTATGTTACCGCTGTACTTATGTAGCAGATCAACTTACTGAAAAAAGGGTTCATGGAATATTGGAGAGAGGAGACCATGCTGAAATATCTACTTATATCTCCCAATCAATCGATAATGATTTTAGTGGCAACATGATTGATGTTTGTCCGGTTGGTGCTTTAACGGATAAAACTTTCCGCTTCAAAAACAGGGTATGGTTTACCAAACCGGTGGATGCTCATAGGGATTGTGAAAATCCAAAATGTTGTGGTAAAACAACTTTATGGTTAAGAGGAGATGATGTATATCGTGTAACTGCCCGGAAAGATGAATGGGGTGAAGTGAAAAGTTATGATGGCAAACCAGGATGGATTTGCAATACCTGTCGGTTTGATAAAAAGAAAACAGGTGATTGGGTGATTGAAGGACCAACTGTAATCAATCGCCACTCTGTGATTTCACAAGGACATTATAATGGCCTGGTAATGCCACAAGAAACTTTAGAAAAAGTATTGGATGGAAGAAAACCCAAGCTACTCATGGATATTCATGATGTGAGTGGGGTGAATATGAATAAATAATTTATACAAGAGATTATGCTGTTAGCAATAGATTGGTTGTTTATTTTAGAAAAATTTGTACTCATACTAATTGTAGTCATGGGTTCATTGGTAATTGCCATGTATGCTACTTATGCCGAGCGTAAAGTAGCGGCTGTTTTACAAGATCGCAGAGGTCCGAATAGAGCAGGTCCTTTTGGTTTATTGCAACCCGTTGCCGATGGCTTGAAATTATTTTTTAAAGAAGAAATTATTCCTGATTTTTCATCCAAATTCCTTTTCATATTAGGACCTGCTTTGGCCATGTTAACCGCCATCATGACGGGAGCCATCATTCCCTGGGGTGATAAAGTACATTTTTTTGGAAGAGATATTGCTTTACAGATTGCAGATATTGATGTAGGTGTATTATATGTATTTGCCGTTGTTAGTTTGGGTGTATATGGAATTATGATTGGTAGTTGGGCCAGCAATAATAAATATTCTTTAATGGGTGGTATGCGTGCTGCCTCACAGATTATCAGTTATGAATTGGCCATGGGTATTACCATGATTGCTTTGATATTGGTAACTGGCAACTTGAGTATCAAAGAAATGGTTTTGCAACAGCAACATGGTTGGTGGAATATTTTTTATCAACCATTTGGGTTTTTAATATTCTTGATTTGTGCATTCGCAGAATGTAACCGTACTCCATTTGATTTAGCTGAAGCCGAAAGTGAATTGGTGGGTGGTTATCATACAGAGTACTCTAGTATGAAACTGGGTTTCTACTTATTTGCTGAGTATATCAACATGTTTGTTAGTAGTGTTATAATGTCAAGTTTGTATTTTGGTGGATACGATTTGCTGCCTTTTGTAGATGAATCTAAATGGGGATTGTCTGCCAATTGGATGGCTTTGATTGGCATTGGCGCATTGATGACAAAAGTCGTTTTCTTTTTGTTCTTCTTCATGTGGGTACGTTGGACGATTCCGCGTTTCCGTTATGATCAATTAATGAATTTGGGATGGAGGGTGTTGATACCACTGGCATTGATTAATATGCTGGTAACAGGAGGCGTGATTTTATATTTACATAAATAGATTAAGTATTTTTTGAAAATTATATATGCAAGCATTAACTAATAGAGTAAAACAGGTAGAACGCAAGCCAATGAGCCTGATGGAAAGAATGTACCTGCCTGCTATTTTCAAGGGCATGGTCATTACTTTTGGTCATATATTCAAAAAAAGGCCTACCATTAATTATCCTGAAAAGACGAGGCCTTTCAGTCCCGTATTTAGGGGGTTACATATCCTTAACAGAGATGCAGAGGGAAGAGAAAATTGTACAGCCTGTGGTTTGTGTGCAGTGGCCTGCCCGGCAGAAGCTATTACTATGGAGGCTGCTGAAAGAAAGGAAGGGGAAGAAAATTTATACAGAGAAGAGAAGTACGCTGCGAAATATGAAATCAATATGTTGCGCTGTATTTTTTGCGGACTATGCGAAGAGGCTTGCCCTAAAGATGCCATTTATTTAAGTGAAACTTTTGCTCCTGCGGATTATCAGCGTAAACAGTTTATTTATAAAAAAGAGGAATTGTTGATTCCGAATCCAATTACAGACCCAGAAGGATATAAAAAAGCTGCGGGTAATAGGGTTCAACTAAATGCAGGAAAGTGATTTTAAATTAATAAATAAGTAGTAGGAATTTTAGTTATCGAATTTATTTTTAACCCATGGGTATAACAACAATAGTATTTTTTATTTTATCTGCCATTGCTGTATTGTCAGCGATTATGATGGTAGTATCCAAGAGCCCGGTGCATAGTGTACTTTGGTTGATTGTCGTATTCTTTACAATTAGCGGTCATTATATTCTGATGAATGCGCAATTTCTGGCCATTGTGAATATCATTGTATATGCGGGCGCCATTATGGTTTTATTTCTTTTTGTGGTGATGTTGATGAATCTCAATGTTGAGACGGAGCCCATGAAAAATTATCGGATTCAGTTAGCAGGTGTGGTGGCTGGTGGCTCATTGATGTTGGTATTATTATCAGCATTGATGAAGACAGATAAATTGATGGTACAGTTAAAGGATGGAGATGTAGGATTGATTCGTCAATTGGGGCGTGTACTATTTAATGACTATTTGATTCCGTTTGAATTGAGTAGTGTATTGTTCTTAAGTGCCATGATTGGTGCAGTGGTGATTTCAAAACATGAAAAATAAATAAACAAATACTGATAGTATGATTAAAAAATGTTTTTTGATTTTGATGGTGATGGTAATTGGAAACAATGTTTCGGCCCAAATTGATTTGAAGAACCTTAGCATTGATCAGATACTTGGAAGGGCGTTGAATGTTAAGAAAGGATTTGCGCCTAAATTTTCATTGGGCAATTTGCCAGTAAATAAAATTGCCAAAGTAGGGGAGATTATCGGATTCAAAAAGAATAATGACGCTATACGATTATTCAATACATTTAAAACAGGCCGTACTGTATATAGAGTTGCTTCTTTTGCAGGTTCTGCTATTGCTTTGTATAGTACCATCAAATCGTTTGATAAGGCTGCTATAAAAGCAGATTATCAAAAACCTTTGATTGGCGCTGCTAGTACAATTGGCGTAGGTTTGCTTACCAAGTTTCTTACTAAAGCAGCTTCCTATAAGGCAGTGGACATTTTCAATGGTATTGTAAAAAGAAAATTAAAAGATATTATCTCTGTGGCACCTGCTTCTTCAACGATGGGCATGGGGATGTACGTGAAATTATAAAATTATGGATATAAGAGCATACATCGGGTTAGCAATTATGTTATTCAGCATAGGTATTATAGGTGTACTTATAAGAAGAAACGCCATTATTCTATTTATGTGCATTGAGTTAATGCTCAATTCAGTCAATTTGTTGTTGGTTGCATTTAGTAAAATGCATGCTAATGGAGTTGCTCATGCTAATCCTGCTTTGGCAAGTGATGCACAGGTGTTTGTATTTTTTATTATGGTGGTGGCTGCTGCAGAGGTAAGTGTAGGATTGGCAATCATTGTGATGATGTATAGAAATATACATTCCGTGGATATTAATTTTTTAAACAGGTTAAAGAACTAAAAGGTTGAATTAATAGTCAACCTTTGAAAGAATTGTTTATGGAGAATGCGTTACAATCAATGTGGGTAATTCCGGTGTTGCCTTTAGCAGGTTTTCTGTTATTGGCTTTACTACGCAATTACCTGCCAAAGCACCTAGCTGCCTTTATCGGCTGCTGCACAGTATTTATTTCTTTGCTTGCAGCTATCTATGTTTTTTACAACGTGAAAGCTGGTAATTCGCATGTTGCGCATTATTTCAATTTTATTGATGTAGCAAAATTGCACATAGGTTTTGATTTAAAGATTGATCAGTTGACAGCTATTTTTCTTTTGATTATTACAGGTGTTGGTTTTTTAATTCATCTCTATTCCGTTGCTTACATGAAAGAGGAAGAGGAGAAAAATTATGCTAAATATTTTTCCTATCTCAATCTGTTTGTATTCTTTATGTTATTGCTGGTAATGGGTGCTAATTACCTGATATTGTTTATTGGTTGGGAAGGAGTAGGACTTTGTTCTTACTTGTTGATTGGGTTTTGGTTTACCAATAACAATTACAACAATGCGGCAAAGAAGGCATTTGTTATGAACCGGATTGGGGATTTAGGATTTTTGTTAGCCTTGTTCTGGTTGATTGCTAAAGTGGGAACCCTTGATTTTTCTACAGCTGATCATAAAGGGGTATTTGATTTATTAGGACAGCTAAATAGTTTTGAAAAAACAGGTATTACTTTATTATTGTTTATGGGTGCTACCGGTAAAAGTGCTCAAATTCCCTTGTATACCTGGTTGCCGGATGCGATGGCAGGTCCAACTCCTGTTAGTGCCTTGATACATGCTGCTACGATGGTTACAGCGGGTATTTATATGATTGCAAGAAGTAATGTGCTCTTTAGCCAGGCACCCATTACACAAAATGTTATATTATGGATTGGTGCTGCTACTGCATTGTTGGCAGCCACCATTGCCATTAAACAAAATGATATTAAAAAAGTATTGGCGTATTCCACCGTTAGTCAGTTAGGATTTATGTTTTTGGCACTGGGTACAGGTAATTATGTAGCTGCTGTTTTCCATGTAATGACACATGCTTTCTTCAAAGCATTGTTATTCCTAGGTGCAGGTTCGGTTATATATGGATTGCATCACGAACAAGATATTCGTAATATGGGTGGCATTTCAAAAAAAATGCGGATTACCTATATTACTTTCTTTATTGGATGTTTGGCGATTGCTGGTTTTCCACCACTGAGTGGCTTCTTTTCGAAAGATTCAATACTATTAGGTGCTTTTGAACAGCATCATTATATCGTGTATGGTATTGCGTTATTTACTGCTTGTTTGACTGCCTTTTATATGTTTCGGTTACTATTTATAAGTTTTCACGGCAAGTACAGGGGTACCGAAGAGCAATGGCATCACATTAAGGAAAGCCCTGCTGTTATGACCATACCATTGGTGATACTGGCATTATTGGCTATAGTTGGCGGTTTGGTAAATATTCCTGAAATATTTCATGGCAAATTAAGCCTTACGGAGTTTTTAAGTCCGGTCATAGCCAAAGAGCCCCTGGCTGCTATTGAGCATTCTACAGAATATTTGTTAATGGGAGGTACTGTTTTATTGGTGCTGATTGCTGTGATGATTGCCTATAACATGTTTAAAAATTACCAATACAAGGAATCTAACGGTTTAGGAAAGACGCTTGAGAACAAATGGTATATCGACGAATTATATGATCGTATTATCGTACAACCTTTATTGGCAGTGGGTGGATTTTTTAAAAATGTTGTAGAAAAATCCGGTATAGATGCAATGGTGAATGGAGTTGGTAAAGCCGTTAATTACAGTAGTCGTCAAATTCGTTTATTGCAAAGCGGACAGATAGGAGTATATATTCTATTGATGGTTATAGGTATTTTGATTTTATTTATTGTTCAATTGTTTTTGTAAAATAATTTTTAATGCTGGGCACATACATTACATTTCCTGAATTGCTGATATGGCTTCCGCTCATTGCGGGTATACTTAGTTTTTTTATTCAAAAAGAAGCTACAGCAAAAAACTGGGCATTATTTGCCAGTATTGGTACATTAATGATTTCATTAGCCAGTTTGTTGTATTCGGATGGTTCTCAAAAAAGTTTTGATGCCAGCAATGTTAGTTATGTTTGGCTGCCTTCTATTGGTAGTAGTTTTGCCATTGGTTTGGATGGTATTGGGCGCTTGTTGACCCTATTAAACGCAATTGCATTTCCCTTAATTTTTATTATTACTTATAATAAACAATATAAAAATGCAGCAGCCTTTTATGGTTTGATGTTATTAAGTCAGGCAGGGCTCATGGGTGTTTTTTGTGCAATGGATGTGCTCCTGTTTTATTTCTTTTGGGAATTGGCACTTATACCAGTTTATTTTCTTTCCAGTCGCTGGGGTGGTGAAAAACGAATTTGGGCTACTTTCAAATTTTTCATTTACACTTTTGTTGGCTCATTGATTTTGTTGGTTGGGATATTGTATTTCTATCAACTAACGGCACCTGTAATTGACAGAACTGGTAATACCCTATCAGAACATTCATTTTCATTAGATGCCTTTTTGAAAGTGGCACTCACCGGTGCTCAGCAAAACTGGTTATTTTGGATGTTTTTTATTGCCTTTGCTATAAAGATGCCAATTTTTCCTTTTCATACCTGGCAACCAGATGCATATGAACAAGCACCAGCTGCCACTACAATGGTATTAAGTGGAATAATGGTGAAGATGGGTGTATTTGCTGTTTTACGTTGGTTATTACCTTTATTTCCTTTGGCAGTTGCCAGGTGGGATAACTTGGTTATTGGACTCAGTATATTTGGGATGATTTATGCAAGTTTGATTGCGATAAAGCAAGACAATATTAAACGATTGGTAGCCTATTCTTCCATTGCACATATTGGTCTAATGTGTGCTGCAATTTTCACAAGAACAGAAATAGGTATTCAGGGTGCAGTCATTCAAATGTTCAGCCATGGTATTAATATTATTGGATTGTGGATGGTAGTTGAACTATTGGAACAGCAAACGGGCATTAAAAAAATATCTGAATTAGGTGGAGTAGCTCATAAAGCACCTGTACTCACTATTTTGTTAGTAGTAATTGCATTGGCCAATATTGCCCTACCATTAACCAATGCATTCATTGGGGAATTTATGATGTTCAGTGGTTTGTTTGTTTTTAATAAATGGTATGCAGCTTTTGCTGGAATCAGTATTATTTTGGCGGCTGTATATACTTTAGGAATGATACAGAAGGTTTTTTATGGACCCGTGAATGCCATTTCTGAAAAAATAAAGGATATTCAGTGGAGTCAAAGAATTGTGCTAATCATAATAGTCATTATTATATTCATGATAGGGGTATTCCCTCAGCCTATTTTTAATTTAACCAAACAGGCGATGGTATTTATCATGACAAAAATGAAATAGTGAATTGTATATGCATGCTTTTGTAAAGAGTTGTATTAACAGAGCAGTTAAAAATAAAAAAAATAGATGCGCTGATTGGCGTATTGGTTAAAATATGAACGCAATAATATTAACAGCAGTTTGGGGATTGGTGATGATGTTTGGTGGTGCTTTTATCAAAAGCAAAACCATGCCTAAATACCTAGCCATAGGAGGCCTGTCCTTCATTTTTCTTGCCAATATTTGGGAGCTTTATACCGGCAATCCTTTTTCCATTTTGAATATTGACAGCAAGGAAATGTTGCATACCAACAGTTTCAATTTGGTTTTTATTGCTATTGCATTGGGCGCTACTTTATTGTATTTCCTGCTCAATAGCCGCGATGTTGAAAAAGTAGGGAGTCATGTTTCGGAATATTTTGCATTGATTTTTTTTATACTATGCGGGGTAGCGCTTACGGCTACTTTTAATACCTTATTGTTATTGTTTCTGGGAATCGAAATTATTTCTATACCCTTGTATATATTAACGGGTAGTGACAAACGGAATTTAAAAAGTAATGAAGCTTCCCTGAAATATTTTCTGATGGGTACCTTTAGTACAGGCATCATGTTGATGGGTATCGCCTTTATCTATGGTGGTAATGAACTGGCTTCTTTCTTTATCAATAATATTAAATTAGGAGAGGGTAAGATGCCATTGTTGTTATCTGTTGGCTTGGTGTTTCTGCTGATTGCGATGGCCTTTAAAGTGTCTGCAGCACCCTTTCATTTTTGGACGCCGGATGTATATGATGGCGCGCCAACCGTATTCACTTCCTTTATGAGCACGGTTGTAAAAGCTGCTGGATTTTTTGCTTTTGTACGTTTGTTTGAAAATGCTTTTGGGGTTGTACAACCCCAGTGGCAAAAATTAATTGTTGTAATTACGGTTGCTACACTGCTGATTGGTAATCTTACTGCGGTGTTTCAGCAAAGTGTAAAAAGAATGTTAGCCTATTCTTCTATTGCCCAGGCAGGATTTATGCTTTTTGCAGTATTTGCCTTAAATGACAAAGCTAAGGAAGGTTTGATTTTATATAGTGCGGCGTATAGTTTGGCCACCATTGGTATTTTTGCAATTCTCATTCGAATGAATGATTATACCATTGATGGATTCAATGGATTAGCTCGGCAGCAACCTGTCATGGCCGCTACTGCAACCATTTTCCTACTTTCTCTTACTGGTATTCCCTTAACGGCTGGATTTCAAAGTAAGTTTTACATGTTAATGGCTGCCATTAAGAATGGTCATCATTTTTGGTTGGTCATAGTAGCTGTATTGTGTGCTGCTATCAGTGCTTATTATTATTTCCGAATTATTCAGGCCATGTATTTCAAAGAACCAACAATTGGTTCGGACAATAAGCCCATTGTATTGGCTACTGATGTAAATGATCGATTTAGGGCATTATTGTTGGTGGTGGCGGCACTTATTCTCGTTTTAGGGGCTTATCCTCAATTACTGATTGATTGGTTACATTACCGCCCTTAAATGGTTTTGCCAGAAATTGTAACTGCATTACCACCCGTTACAACCGTTTCTTTTTTTTCACAATTCAAAACCTTGGTTTACCACCTATAAAATTTTTCTCCTTTTTGCTTTGCTTTGGGGTTAACTTTAGGTATTCAATGCAATATGACTACAGCTGATACCTTATCACTTTCTTGGAAAAACATCAAGGCCAATCGTTTGCGTACAGTGATTACCGTTATCATTATAGCGCTCGGTATTTTTGCCCTGATATTAATTATTACAGCCATTCAAGCAGCTAGTAATAGCCTTACTTCCAGTTTTAGCACTATGGGGGCCAATGCTTTTGGGATTCGGTACAAAGAGCGAGTGATTCGATTTGGTGGTGGAAGAGGATCTGCTCAAAAAGTAACTAAATCTTCGCTAAAAGAAAAAAAATCGAGTG
>CALRKF020000019.1:0-45585 GCA_943367825.1 Chitinophaga pinensis | reverse complement strand
ATATAACTGATGAGATTAAACGCAGGATGCTACTGTTGGGAAAAGATAGCAAATTTGATATCATCATCACTGAATTAGGTGGTACTGTTGGCGATATAGAAAGTTTGCCTTTTGTAGAAGCAGTGCGTCAATTGCAATGGGAAATGCCTGAGGAAGATTGCATGGTAGTGCATTTAACATTAATACCTTATTTACGTGCGGCCAAAGAATTGAAAACCAAGCCTACACAACATAGTGTAAAAATGTTGAGTAGTGAAGGAGTGCATCCAGATGTAATTGTATGTAGAACAGAGGAGCCTTTAAGCAATGATTTAAAAAAGAAAATTGCCCTCTTTTGCAATGTTAAGCCAGATGCAGTTATTGAAGCCATTGATGCATCTAGTATTTATGAAGTGCCTTTAAAAATGTTACAAGAGGGATTGGATGTAATTGTATTGAAAAAATTACAGATAAATGGGTATGCTGCACCAGCCTTGGATAAGTGGCGTAGCTTTTTAGATAAATTAAAATATCCCAAAACGAAGGTTACTATTGGCTTAATTGGTAAATATATAGAGTTACAAGATGCCTATAAATCTATTTTAGAAAGCTTTGTGCATGCTGGTGCTATGAATGAATGTAAAGTGCAGGTATTGGATGTGCACAGTGAAACAATTAATGAGGAAAATGTATCTGAAAAGCTTGGTAAATTAGACGGGTTATTGGTGGCTCCCGGCTTCGGAAATCGTGGGGTAGAAGGGAAAATTATTGCAGTGAAATATGCCAGGGAAAACAATCTTCCATTCTTTGGAATTTGTTTGGGAATGCAAATGGCAGTTATTGAATTTGCCAGAAATGTATTGGGTTGGAAAGATGCCCATAGTACTGAAATGGTGAAGGAAACAAGCCATCCAGTAATTGATTTAATGGAAGCACAGAAAGATATTACCGCCAAGGGTGGAACAATGCGATTGGGTGCTTATCCATGTGAAATCAAAAAAGGAAGTTTGGCTTATACTATATATAATGCTACCTCCATCAGTGAAAGGCATCGGCATCGTTGGGAATTTAATAATAAATATATTGCTGATTTTGAGAATGCTGGTATGATGCCTAGTGGTAAGAACCCAGGTACCGGTTTAGTAGAAATCATTGAATTACCTAAGCATCCTTTTTTCATTGGAGTACAATATCATCCTGAATTAAAAAGTACAGTAGAGAATCCGCAGCCAATTTTTGTACATTTCATAAAAGCAGCTAAGGCTTTTGCCGAAAAAAGAGATGCTATTAAAAATCCCTTGCTTGAGAGTGAGATGATTTAACAGAAAACTTCATCTTGAAATTCAACTATTTTGGTACAGCATCCTAAGCTTTCTATGGCAGAACTCAACCGTAAATCGGTGGAGGAATTCAAGCAATCTGCTAAGTTGCCAATAGTGGTAGTACTAGAAAACATTCGTAGTGCTTATAATGTTGGTAGTGTTTTTCGTACATCAGATGCATTTTTATTGGAAGCTATTTATATAACTGGGTATACTTGTATACCACCACACAAGGAAATCAAGAAGACGGCATTAGGCGCTGAGGAAACTGTTCAATGGGCGCATTTTGCAAGTGCCAAGGAGGCTATAGAATCATTACGAAATAAGGGATTTAAGGTATATGCCATTGAACAGGCCTTCAATAGTAAAAAACTACAGGAGGTTGAATTTTTGCAGGAAGAAAAGATTGCAGTTGTTTTCGGAAATGAAGTTACAGGTGTAGAGCAATCTACTATTGAATTATGTGATGCCTGTATTGAAATTCCTCAATTGGGAGTAAAACATTCATTGAATATTGCCACAGCAGCGGGGGTTGTTTTATGGGAAATTGTAAGAAATAGAATTGCCGCCTTTCAAAAGCCTGAATAGACTGGTTTTATAATACTTTATTTGTTGTTACATTTGCGCATGTCTTCCTTTAAAAACTATTTATCCCTCATCAAGTTTTCACATACCATTTTTGCAATGCCTTTTGCATTGATTGGTTTTTTTTTAGGAATAAGTCACTTACAACAAAACAATAATTTTCACACAGATTTATTGACGAAATATAGTTTTCTTGAAAAGCTATCTATTTTCATGCATCAAAAATGGTGGTTATTTCTTTTAGTAATACTGTGTATGGTGTTTGCAAGATCTGCTGCCATGGCATTTAATCGATGGTTGGATGCTCAGATTGATGCTAAAAATGCAAGGACTTCTATTCGTGAAATTCCTGCTGGAATCATTTCTCCAAAACAGGCCCTGGCATTTACAATACTGTGTGCAATTTTATTTGTTGTTACTACGTATTTCATTAATTCAATTTGTTTTTATCTTTCACCCATTGCTTTGCTGGTAATACTAGGGTATAGTTATACAAAGCGCTTTACTGCATTCTGTCATTTGATATTGGGGATTGGGTTGGGCTTAGCACCCATTGGCGCTTATTTAGCGGTAACCGGATCTTTTAATTTTTTACCCATATTATTTTCGTTTTCGGTTTTGTTTTGGGTAAGTGGGTTTGATATCATCTATGCCTTGCAAGATGAAAATTTTGATAAATCTCAATCCTTGCATTCTATACCTGTAATGGTAGGAACGGTATGGGCATTGCGAATTTCTGCTGGTTTACATTTATTATCTGCTAGTGCAGTTATCATTGCCGGTATTTTGGGAGATGTTGGTATAAGTTATTGGTTGGGAGTAGTGGTATTTATTGGCTTGCTTATTTATCAGCATTTACTTGTAAAACCAACTGATTTAAGAAAAGTGAATATGGCATTTTTTACTACTAATGGAATCGCATCTGTTGTTTTCGCCTTTTTTGTTATTGTCGATTTTTTCATACATGGAGGTACTTAAAATATTTTGCTGCAATAATTTTAAACGATCAACCAATTAAATTACATGGCCAGAATAGTATCAATTGATTATGGTGGAAAAAGAACTGGTATTGCAGTTACGGATCCAATGCAAATTATTGCAACTGGGTTAACTACTATTGATTCAAAAACCTTGATACCTTTTTTAAAGGAATATACGCTAAAAGAGGAGGTAGAATTAATCATTATTGGGATGCCAGTGAATTGGGATGAATCAGATACTCATGCAACACCTTTAGTAAAAGCAGTGATCAAAAAATTGGAGAAAGCACTTCCAATGATACCCATCAAAACTGTGGATGAAAGATATAGTTCTAAAATGGCCAAGGATGCAATGTTAGCAATGGGATTAAAAAAGAAAGATCGACGGGATAAAAAATTAGTGGATGAAATCGCTGCAACAATCATTTTACAAGAATATCTGGGACAATTTTGATGGCAGGCTAATTTTATCGGCTTAAATTTGCAACATTCTTTAAACAGCGGTTTAATATTATTTTATATGATTCTTCCGATAGTAGCTTACGGTTCACCTGTATTGCGGAAAAAATGTGATTTTATAGATGCCAATTATAACCAATTGGATACATTAATTGAAGATATGTGGGAAACCATGTATAATAGCAATGGGGTAGGATTGGCTGCTCCTCAAATAAACAAACCCATTCGGCTTTTTGTAGTCGATAGCATACAAATTATTGAGGGCCTTGAGGAGGAAGAGAGAAATGATTATCCTAATGACGATGGATTTAAGGGAGTTTTCATTAATGCAACCATCAAAGCTTTGGAAGGGGAAGCATGGAAATATAATGAGGGTTGCCTAAGTATTCCTAAGATAAGAGAAGATGTATTAAGAGAACAATCCGTTACTATTGAATTTTTTGATGAACAATTTGTACAACACACTAAAACTTTCTTCGGCATCACTGCAAGAGTGATTCTACATGAATATGATCATATAGAAGGAGTACTTTTTATTGATCATATAAAACCTTTAAAACGAAAGTTGTTGCAAGGCAAATTGCTTGATATTACCAAGGGTAAAATAAAGGTTGATTATCGTATGGTTTTCCCTAAATAATGAATTTGCAGATATGATTCATAAAATCATAGTTGTATTGATTTATCTGTTTTTGACTTTACAGGCCAATTGTCAGGATTCGACGCTACAAGTTGGAGCGAAAATGATTACTTTGTCTGAAGTGGTAGTCAATAACAAATTAAATGTGCCTTCTTTTATCGAAAGAGTTAAGGAGGACACTAGTTTTTATAAGGCTTTTAGGAATTTGAGGGTACTAGGTTTTACAGCTATAAATGATATTCGAATGAATAACAGTGATGGAGTACCCAAAGCTACATTGAGGAGCAAGACAATTCAAAATAGGGTAGGCCAATGTAGAAGCATGAAAAAACTGGAGGAACAAGTAACGGGTAATATGTATACTGCCGATGGGGCGTTTAATTATTATACAGCTCAATTATATGCTTCCTTATTTTTTACCATTGATTCTGTTTGTGGTGAAACTAATATTGTCACCGGAAAAAACTTTAATCCAGCTGGTAAATCCGGTATGGAAAAGCATAAAGAGCAATTAAAGATGTTATTTTTTAATCCTGGAAAAAGAATTAGGGGAATCCCTTTTATGGGAGATAAGACAGCTATTTACGATGATGAGATGGCCAACAAGTATACTATGAGTATTGACTTGGATGAATATAACAAGACCAGTTGTTATATTTTTAAGCAGCAGGTAAAGCCAGGGGAGGAAGCAAATGTTGTATTGGATGAAATGACTACTTGGTTCAATGATAAAACTTATGAAGTGGTGGCAAGAACATATACCCTTAGTTTTGATGCCGGCTTCTACGATTTTAAAGTGAGTATGGAAGTAACGATGACAAAATATAAAGATTATTTAGTCCCTTCACTGATTAGATACAATGGCAACTGGAAAGCATTGTTTAATAAAAGGGAGCGAGGCGTCTTTACTGCCACTTTATTTGACTTTAATGAAGGGAAATAATATTACTGATGTCTTGCTGCAAGTATTTCAATAACATTTTCAAGGCACTTATTTTTTGCTTGTAATAAAATCAAGTAATGAAATAGTAAGTCAGCGGCTTCATTTAAAAATTTATTTTCGTCATCATCTTTACTTTCAATCACTAATTCTACAGCTTCTTCTCCAACCTTTTGAGCAATTTTATTTATCCCAGCTGCAAATAAGGAAGCAGTGTATGAATTTTCCTTGGGATTTTCTTTTCTTTCCGCTATAACTGCTTCCAACTTATTTAAAGTAAATACAGGGTTTTGTTCATTAAAACAGGTATCTGCACCAGTATGACAAACTGGCCCTTGCGGAATTGCTTTTATCAGTATTGCATCATTATCACAGTCTAGCTGCATAGAAACAAAAGTCAGGTAATTTCCAGAGCTTTCTCCTTTAACCCATAGTCTGTTTTTTGAGCGACTGAAAAAAGTAACTTTATTTGTTGCAATTGTTTGAGCCAATGCATCTTCATTCATATAGGCCTGCATTAACACTTTGTTGGTTAAATTGTCCTGTACGATAACAGGAATAAGTGCATCAGTATATTTACTAAAATTTGGTTTCATAATCTTATTGCTATGTTTTTTGAGTGAAGATAATTTTTGAGTTGTGGTATGGGCAATTCATTAAAATGAAAAAGGCTGGCAGCCAATGCCGCGTCTGCATGTCCCTGCGTAAATATTTCTTCAAAATCCTTTTCACAGCCAGCACCACCACTTGCTATTACAGGAATGTTTATGCTAGTTGCAATTTGACGAGTGATTTCAATTGCAAAACCTTTTCTGGTACCATCATTGTCCATGCTCGTTAGTAAAATTTCACCAGCGCCTCTTTGTGCCAATTCAATGACCCAGTCCATTGCAATCAAATTGGTACTATTTTTTCCACCATGTGTTACTACCATCCAATTGCCTTGCTGATATTTTATGTCTACAGCAACCACTATGCATTGACTACCGAAATTATCCGCCAAAGAATTGATTAAAGTAGGTTGCAGTACTGCGGCGGTATTGACAGTTATTTTATCGGCACCATGCTGCAGCAATACTTCTACATCTTTTAAAGCACTTATTCCACCACCAACAGTAAAGGGGATATTAATTGTACTTGCAATTTTATCGACCAAACTTGCTAAGGTTTTTCTTTTTTCATTCGTGGCGCTGATATCAAGGAATACCAATTCGTCTGCCCCTTCATTACAGTATCGAATTGCCAATTCCACAGGATCTCCTGCATCTTTTAATTCCAAAAATCGAGTACCCTTTACTGTTCTTCCATCTTTTATATCAAGACATGGTATGATTCGTTTTGTTAACATTCTTATATTAGTTGTAATGATTCAAGTGGTATTCTGTTTTCATAGATTGCTTTGCCAACTATAGCAGCACGACAGCCCACCGCTTTTAATTCCACTAAATCTTGTAGTGAACTAACACCGCCACTTGCAATGAAATATAATTCTGGAAAAGCCGTTGTTATTTTTTTGTACAATGTTAAAGAAGGGCCTGCTAATCTTCCATCCTTGCTTACATCGGTACAAAATATTTCAGTAAAGCCATCTTGTATTAATTCCTGGATAAATTCAATAATGGGGATATTGGTGTTTTGTTGCCATCCATTGACTGTAATCATTTCATTTCTAACATCGGCACCGATAATTATTTTATTTTTAGCAAAACTGTGTAACCAATCTAATACTTCCATTTTATTAGAGATGGCCATACTTCCAATGGTAATCCAATGAGCACCTGCATTTAAAACTGATTTAGCTGAAGCGGCTGTTTTTATTCCACCTCCAAAATCAACTTTTAAGTGAGTGTTATTACATATATCTTCCAAGACTTTTAAATTGCTGATATTGCCATTTTTGGCACCATCCAAATCAACTAGGTGCAATCTAGTTATTCCTGCATCTTCAAAGCTTTTGGCAATTTCCACTGGGTTATCGTGGTAAACCGTTTTTTGATTAAAATCGCCTTGCATTAGTCGTACTACTTTTCCTTCTATAAGGTCAATTGCCGGAATAATTTGCATATTAAAAGTTTAAAAAATTAGCCAATATTTGTTCGCCATCCTTTCCACTTTTTTCCGGATGAAATTGTACTCCCCAAAAATTTTTATACTGCAATGCGGCACTAAAATTTATTCCATAGTTAGTGGTGGCAATAGTGTTTTCACCAATGGGAGCAAAATAACTGTGCACATAATATCCGTAAAAAGATGGTTCTATTTGATCGAAAAGGGTAGCGCCTGTTTGGTTTATCGAATTCCATCCGATTTCAGGCACTTTGAGTTCATTCGTGAATTTGGTGACAGTATGATTAAAAATGCCTAGACATTTTGTGTTGTTTTCTTCAGAATAATTGCATAATAATTGCATGCCTAAACATATTCCTAAAACAGGCTGTTGCAATTGAATAATAAGTTGATCAAGCTTTTTTTCTTTTAGGTATTGCATAGCTGAACTAGCTTCGCCAACACCCGGAAAAATAATTTTATCAGCATTTTTTATTAGCGATGGATTATCAGTAACTATTGCCGATTTGCCAATTCTTTGCAATGCATAAAGCACAGATTGTACATTGCCAGCATTGTATTTTATAATAACTATATTTTCCATTTTCTTGATTTAAAGTACACCTTTAGTACTTGGTAGTTGCATATTATTGGCGTCCCTTTTAATAGCCATTTTGATTGATTTTGCCAGGGCTTTAAAAATGGATTCTATTTTATGGTGTTCGTTTTGTCCTTCTGCTTTAATATTTAAATTAATTTTAGCAGCATCGGTCAATGATTTAAAAAAATGGTAAAACATTTCAGTCGGCATGTCACCAATTTTTTCACGACTAAAATTTGCTTCCCATACTATCCAGGGCCTTCCGCCAAAATCAATTGCTACTTGTGCAAGGCAATCGTCCATCGGTAATGAATACCCATAACGCTCTATTCCGTATTTGTTGCCCAGTGCTTTTAGTAAGCTTTCACCTAATGCGATGGCCGTATCTTCAATAGTGTGGTGTTCATCTATATGCAAATCGCCAACAACGTTTATTTCAATATCAATACCACTGTGCCTGCTTAGTTGTTCAAGCATATGGTTGAAAAAGTGAAGACCAGTATTAATGTTGGAATTTCCAGTTCCATCTAAATTAAGCGTGATATTTATTTTGGTTTCATTGGTATGTCTTTCGTGTTTTATGAATCTTTGTTCAAGTATTAACCATTTGTATATATCTTCCCATTTTGAAGTTTTTAATATTATTGGTAAATCAACTGCTGTAGCATTATTATCCTGATTGGTGATATAAATGGCTTTGCAACCCAGGTTTTTTGCTAACTGTACATCCGTTAATCTATCACCAATTACCAGTGAATTAGGAATATCATAATCTTTGTTATTCAAATAAGGAATAAGCATTCCAATTGCTGGTTTTCGATTAGGACTATTTTCATTTTCAAATGATTTGTCAATAAGCACTTCTTTAAAGAAAATATTTTCTGCTTCAAGTGTTCGCATAATAAAATGCTGTATAGGCCAAAAACTTTCTTCAGGAAATGATGTTGTGCCCAATCCATCTTGATTGGTTACCATCACCAATTCATACGCTGTTTCTGTTGCAATTTTTTTAAGCCAATATAATACCTCTGGGTAAAACTGCAGTACTTCAAAACTATCTACTTGAAAAGTAACTGGAGGTTCTATAATCAAAGTGCCATCCCGGTCGATAAATAACAATTTTTTCATTATTGAAAATTATTTAGTGCTTGAATTAAAATATTGTTTTCAGCTGTAGTTCCAACCGTTATTCTAACACAACCTTCGCAAAGTGGTTGTTGACTTCTGTCTCTAATGATAATTCCCTGTGATTGCAGGTAATTGTACAATTTTGATGGAGTTTTAATTTTTATCAAAATAAAATTAGCCTCAGAGGGGTAGGTGGTTTCTATATATTCGATCAATTGCATTGCATCCATCAAAAGATTTCTTTCTTTAATTGTTTGTGTTACCTGTGATTTTATTTGATCCTGTTTTTGAAGTGCTTGTAATGCGAGTTGTTGATTAGCTTTACTAATATTATAAGGAGGTTTGATTTTAGTAAGTAGTTGAATAATGGATGCTGATGCAAATGCTATCCCAATTCTCAAAGATGCAAGTCCCCAAGCTTTTGAAAGTGTTTGTATAATTACCAGGTTTGGGAATTGGGTCAATTTATTTACAAAACCTGGAGTTCTAGCAAAATCAATATAGGCTTCATCCAACACTATTATTCCATTAAAGGAATTTAAGAGCAATTCAATTTGATTTTCATCCACTAAATTTCCGGATGGATTATTGGGGCTACATATAAATATCATTTTGGTTTGTTCGTCTATGGCTGCAAGAATGGCAGTTGTATTCAAGGAGAAATCCTTATTTAGTAAAACCTCTTTGACTTCTACATTATTGATATTAGCACATACTTTATACATTCCATAGGTGGGAGGGAGAATAATTATTTTGTCAATTTTAGGTTCACAAAATGCTCTTTGTAATAAATCAATGATTTCGTCACTTCCATTACCAATAAATATATTTTCTTTATTTATTTTTTTTATAGCGCCCATTGCCAATTTTAATGCCGAATGTTCAGTGTCTGGATACCTATTGTACGCATCAGTTAGCGGAGAGCCCCAGGCGTTTTCGTTAGCATCCAGATATATTTTGGCATCACCCGAAAATTCATCTCTGGCACTTGAATACGGTTGTAGTATTTTAATATTATCTCTTATTAAATTGTTTAAATTAAATTTCATAGTTCTGTATTATTTACGCGAATTTTAATTGCATTAGCATGTGCTTCCAATCCTTCAGCAAGTGCCATTGTTATAACTGTTTCAGCAATACTTTCAAATCCTTCTTTAGTTATTTGCTGAAAACTTATTTTTTTTACAAAACTGTCAAGAGATACACCACTATATGCTGTGGCATAGCCATTGGTAGGTAGTGTATGATTGGTGCCACTTGCATAGTCCCCAATAGCTTCCGGCGAATAATTTCCAATGAAAACAGATCCTGCATTCAATACTTGATCAACTAATAAATCATTCTGGCTGGTACAAAGAATCAAGTGTTCGGGGGCGTATTGGTTACTGATTTGTATAGCCTCCTGCAAATTGGATACTAGAATAGCCCTGCTGCTAAGTAAAGCATTTTCAGCTATAGATTTTCTTGGTAATTTATTAAGTTGATTGATTAATTCCGTATTAACAGCTTCAATTATTTGAATAGAATTACTTATTAAAATTACTTGCGAATTACTGCCATGTTCAGCTTGTGCAAGTAAGTCAGCAGCAATAAAAGAAGGGTAGGCTGTATTATCAGCAATAATAAGTACTTCAGAAGGACCTGCTGGCATATCAATCGCTACTTTTGATTGAAGTAATTGTTTTGCCATAGTTACATATTGATTGCCTGGCCCGAATATTTTATATACTGCTGGGATAGTTTCGGTTCCAAATGTCATTGCAGCAATAGCTTGTGCACCTCCGCATTTGAATATTTTAGTAATACCACAAATAGCTGCAGTATATAAAATTTCAGGTGCAATGCTACCATCTGTTCTTGGTGGTGTACAAAGGATAATTTCTTTACATCCTGCAATTTTTGCAGGAATTGCAAGCATCAATACTGTTGAGAACAGGGGAGCAGTACCACCTGGAATATACAAGCCTATTTTTTCTATTGGGACCGATTTTCGCCAACATTCAATACCTGGCATTGTGCTTACCTTTTTTATCGCTTCAATTTGTGTTTTATGATAGCAGCCAATATTATTAAAGGCAATTTGAATGGCGGCTTTTAGTTTTTCATCTACCAACTTAAATGCATCGATAATTTCTTGCTCCTTTACTACCACTGAATCAATTTTTGCATTGTCGAATTTCGAAGTGAATGCAAACAATGCTTCATCACCATCTTGGGCAACCTGTTTAATAATATTTTGCACATCATTGAGCAGTGAATCTGATGAAGCTGTGGGTCGCTGAATGATTTTATTGAGTTCTATACTATTTGGATATTTATAAATTTGCATAAATATTAATTATATAATCATTTTTTCAATAGGAATTACCAATATGCCTTGTGCACCTGCAGCTTTTAATTGCTCTATCAAATTCCAGAAATCAGTTTCGCTGATTACAGAGTGTACAGAACTCCAGCCTTCTTCTGCAAGTGGCAATATGGTGGGGCTTTTCATTCCGGGCAATAATGATGTAATTATTGAAAGTTGATCATTGGGTGCATTGAGTAATACATACTTATTATTTTTCGCTTTTTTAACTGCGCTAATTCTAAAAAGCAATTTATTGAGAATTGCCTGGCGGGATATTGATAGGTTCCGATTACTAATAATTACTGCTTCTGATTCGAAAATGGTTGTAAGCTCTTTCAGTTCATTACTGAATAAAGTACTTCCGCTACTAACTAAATCACAGATCGCATCAGCCAATCCGATTCTTGGTGCTATTTCAACAGAACCGCTGATTTCATGAATGGCCGCTTGAATATTTTCTTTCATCAGATAATTTTTCAAAATATTGGGATAGCTAGTGGCGATTTTTTTTGCTTGTAGATCCTGTAAATTTTGAATAGTCCCATTCTTGGGTACTGCTAACGAAAGTCTACATTTTCCAAAACCTAGTTTTTCTATTCTGTTTACCTGCTTGTTTTTCTCTAATACTACATTATCTCCTACAAAACCTATATCTGCAACAGCATCTTGCACATATTCGGGAATATCGTCATCACGGAGGAAAAATATTTCAGCGTCAAAGTTGGTAGCTGATACCCTTAACTGGTTGTTACCATTGCTTATATCAATGCCACATTCTTTCAAAAGCTTCATTGAGCCTTCGTATAAGCGTCCGGATTTTTGTATGGCAATTTTTAATTTTTCACTCATTTTTAATAAATTATTGGGGTAAAAAAAAGGGCTTACAATTGTAAGCCCTTAGAAGTATTTGAATATACATAATACCATTAGTGCCTACCAAGCGGTTGGGAATGATGATGTGTATGTATGTTTTTAATCATGTTGAAGAACAAATGTAGGAAATAATCAGTAACAGCAAAATTAATTTTTTAATTCACTAAAGCTTTGACCAAATTATGACGCAAGCATTTTTTTATAAGCATTGATTAGTCCGTTAGTAGAACTATCATGTGTATGTATCAAATGGTCATCTGTTAATTCGGGTAAAATTTGGTTGGCCAGTACTTTGCCAAGTTCTACTCCAAACTGGTCAAAACTATAGATATTCCATATAATACCTTGTGTGAAAATTTTATGTTCATAATAGGCAATAAGTTGCCCTAGTGTAAATGGATTCAGTTCTTGCAACAGAAAGGAATTGGTTGGTCTGTTACCTTCAAATACTCTATAAACATTTGGGGTATTGATATCTAAAGACTTTCCATTCATCAATGCTTCTGTTTGGGCAAAGAAATTACTCATCAAAATAGGGTGGTGCTGTCCAATAGGATTATGGGTTTTTGCTGCTGCAATAAAATCGCAAGGAATCATTTGTGTTCCTTGATGAATTAATTGATAAAATGCATGCTGTCCATTGGTGCCTGGTTCTCCCCAGATAACTGGCCCTGTTTTGTAGTTTACAGGTACTCCGTTACGGTCAATATATTTACCATTGCTTTCCATATTTCCCTGTTGAAAATAGGCTGCAAAGCGATGTAAATATTGATCATAAGGAAGAATAGCTTCTGTAGGAGCTCCAAAGAAATTGACATACCAAATTCCAATTAGGCCCATAATAATTGGAATGTTTTTTTCTATTGGTTGATGACGGAAATGTAAATCACTGTGATGTGCACCTTTTAATAATGATTCAAAATTGTCATATCCTATTGTTAATGCTATTGACAAACCGATTGCACTCCATAAACTATAGCGCCCACCAACCCAATCCCAGAAGGGGAACATATTGTTTACATTAATGCCGAATTTTTCAACATCTTTTGAATTGGTACTAAGTGCTATGAAGTGATTCGCAATAAATTGTTCGTCTTTAGCAATGTCAAGAAACCAATTTCTTGCAGTATGTGCATTAGTCATGGTTTCCTGCGTAGTAAAGGTTTTAGATGCAATCAGAAACAGGGTTTCGTCTGCAGTAATTTTTTTCAATATTTCAGCAATATGGCTGCTGTCAACATTGCTCACAAAATAGGATTGAATACCTTCTACCCAATATGGCTTAAGTGCTTCTGTAACCATTACTGGCCCCAAGTCGCTACCACCGATTCCGATATTAACGATGTATTTTATTTTTTTTCCTGTGTATCCGCATAAAGCGCCTGTGTGTATATTATTACAAAATGCTTTCATTTGAGCCAATACCTTTCTAATACCGGGCATGATATCCTGCCCATCTACTAATACTGGATCACCAGAAAAATTCCTTAATGCTGTATGCAGTACTGCTCTTTTTTCTGTTTCATTTATTTTTTCACCAGAATACATGGCTTCAATGGCTGAGGATAACTGACATTCATTGGCCAATTTGAAAAGTAAATCAAGTGTCTTTTTGGTTAGAATATTTTTAGAATAGTCAAAAAGTATCTTTTCATCCAAAATAGAATATTGATTAAAACGGTTGGATTCTTCTGAAAACAATTGAGTCATTTTTGCAGACTTCATTTCAGTAAAATGTTCTTGTAATAATTTCCAGGAAGGGGTAGTGGTGGGATTGATTTTAGGTAACATTGGTTCAAAATTGTGTTTTGCGAAGTTAAACCAAGTATAATAAAAAATGGCTGTTTCTATTTAGAAACTGATGTAGTATAGAAAAACTGGGAAAGGTTTATTTATAGAGCATCCAAAACCGATAATAAATGTATTACCATTTCATTAGTAATATCTAGATGTACCACCATTCTTACATGGGTTGAAGAAATAGGTAAGCAAAAAATATTTTGCTCTTTTAGTTTAGCACAAAAACTGGTTGGATTGTATTTGCCTTTTACTTCAAAGATGATAATATTGGTTTCAACTGGTATCATATTACCCACAAAATCCTTTTGAGACAAGGCGTTGCCAATCATTTTAGAATGGGTATGATCTTCTTCCAGTCTGTTAATATTATTTTCTAAAGCATAGATGCCAGCTGCAGCCAGAAAACCGGCTTGCCGCATTCCACCTCCAAATACTTTTCTAATACGCCTGGCTTTTTTGATAAAGTCAGTTGTTCCTAATAGCAGGCTTCCAACTGGAGCCCCTAAACCTTTACTAAGGCAAACAGAAATGCTATTGAATATAGCGCCATATTCTTTTGGTTTTTCATTTTTTGCAACTAATGCATTCCATAAACGGGCGCCATCCAAGTGTAATTGAAGTTGATGTTGATCACAGGTATTTTTTATAGCTACTATGTCATCGAATTCATAACAGGAGCCACCACCACGATTTGCGGTGTTTTCAAGGCTTACTAAACTGGTATAAGCCTTGTGTAAATCAGTTTTATTGTTAATGGCCTCTGTAACTTGATCGGCAGTGATTCTTCCACGGTTTCCGTGTAGTAATTTAACAGAGCAACCTGCATTAAATGCTATTCCTCCGCCTTCATATTGATATACATGGCTCAATTCATCACAAATAACTTCATCTCCCGGCTGGGTATGGCATTTTATGGCTATTTGGTTGGTCATTGTACCACTCGGGCAGAAAACAGCAGCTTGCATCCCAAATAATGCTGCAGCCATTGCCTCCAATTGATTTACAGTAGGGTCTTCGCCAAAAACATCATCACCTACTTTGGCATTATACATGGCTTCCAGCATGGCTGCGGAGGGTTTGGTAAATGTGTCGGAGCGTAAATCTGTTATCATAGAACAAAGATAGGGGCGCTTTAATAAACTGTTCAAAATCTAGCCTTAAAATTGATTTCAGATGAGTAAAGAGAGGCGAATTATGGCCTTCACCGATTTTCATTTAAAGGTCAAAATTTCTTGTCCACAGAACCCTATAAAATGTGTACAAATAAGGTCTAAAATACCCCCATTTTTATAGGGAAAAACGAGTGAAAATCGGTAGTTTCGCACACTATTAAAAATTATGGAAGAAGAACAAAAATTTGAAGGCGGAAATCTCAATAACAGGGGTAAAATTATTCCTGTAAATATTGAGGAACAGATGAAAACATCCTATATTGATTATAGCATGAGTGTAATCGTTGGTAGGGCATTACCAGATGTGCGAGATGGTTTGAAACCTGTACACAGAAGAGTGCTTTATGGGATGAGTGAACTGGGGAATTATAGTAATAAACCCTATAAAAAAAGTGCACGTATTGTCGGTGAAGTGATGGGTAAATACCATCCCCATGGTGATACTGCGATTTATGATACAATGGTTCGTATGGCCCAGGAATGGAATATGCGATATACCTTGATTGATGGACAAGGAAACTTCGGTAGTCAGGGTGGTGATCCACCGGCTGCTATGCGTTATACAGAGGTGCGTATGCATAAATTGGCTGAAGCAATGCTGGAAGATATCGAAAAGGAAACCGTGGATTATCAGCTAAATTTTGATGATAGTCTTAAAGAACCAACGGTATTGCCTACTCGAATTCCTCAGTTATTAGTGAATGGGAGTAGTGGTATTGCAGTAGGGATGGCCACTAATATGATGCCGCATAATTTAAGTGAAGTGATTGATGCTTGTATTGCATTAATTGACGACACTGAAATTAGTATTGAAGATTTGATCAAGCATGTGAAAGCGCCTGATTTTCCAACGGGAGGCACTATTTATGGTTTTGAAGGTATTAGAACGGCCATGCATACCGGAAGAGGCAGGGTAGTGCTTAGAGGTAAGGTTAATATTGAGCCAGGTGCGCATGGAAGAGAGAAATTGGTTATATATGAAGTGCCTTATCAAGTAAATGTTGATGCACTTACAGCAAAAATCGGTGAAATTGTTTCAGATAAAATCGTCGAGGGCATTTCAAATGTAAATGATGAAAGTAATAGTAAAGAGGGAACGAGAATTGTAGTAGATCTTAAGAAGGATGCTGTTGCACAGGTTGTCATCAATCAGTTGTACAAACACACTGAATTGCAAACTTCGTATGGTATCAATAATGTAGCCATTGTAAGAGGTAGGCCGCATATTTTAAATTTAAAAGATTTACTTAAAGAATTTGTAGCTTTTCGTCATGAGGTAGTTATCAGAAGAACTCAATATGAGTTAAGAAAAGCAGAGGAGCGGGCACATATTTTAGAAGGGTATATTATTGCTTTAAACAACTTGGATGCAGTAATTGCCTTAATCAGAAATTCTGCAACACCCAATATTGCTCAAGAAGGATTGATTAGCAATTTTGGCATGAGTGAAATTCAGGCCAAAGCTGTATTGGAATTGCGTTTACAGCGATTGACCGGAATGGAAATTGAGAAAATTCGTGAGGAGCACGCTGAGATAATGAAACTAATTGAACGCTTAAAAGAAATACTTGCAACAGAAAGTTTACGTTTTGAAATTATCAAAGGGGAGTTAGCTGAAATCAAGGCTAAATTTGGTGATGAGCGTCGTACAGAAATCACTTATTTGGATGATGAGATAAAAATGATTGACCTTATAGAAGAGGAGGATGTTGTTGTTACCATTTCTCATTTAGGGTATATCAAACGTACTTCGGCTACAGAATACCGTCAGCAAAGAAGAGGTGGGCGAGGTGCAAAAGGAAGTGCTACCCGCCAGGAAGATTATATTGAAAAACTTTTTGTAGCAAGCACACACCATACTTTATTATTCTTTACTGAAAAAGGAAGATGTTTCTGGTTACCAGTGTATCAAATTCCTGAGGGAGATAAGACAAGTAAGGGGCGTGCCATTCAAAATCTTGTTCAAATTCCTGCTGATGATAAGGTAAGGGCAATCATTGATGTTAAGAATTTTGAGGACAAGGACTACGTAAACAGTCATTATATTGTATTATGCACGAAGAAGGGCATGATTAAAAAGACTGACTTAGAGGATTTTAGCAGACCAAGACAAAACGGTATCAATGCCATTAATATATTAGAAGGAGACCAATTATTGGAAGCACGTTTAACCGATGGCAATTCTGAAATAATAATGGCTGTTAAAAGTGGAAGGGCTATCAGATTCCCAGAAGAAAAAGTTAGAAGTACCGGTCGGGGTGGTCAGGGTGTACAAGGAATTGAGGTGGATAATGAAAAAGATGAGGTAGTTGGCCTAGTATGTATTAGCCGCGAGGATAAAAATCAAACCATTTTGGTGGTGAGCGAAAAAGGTTATGGCAAAAGAACTTCCTTGGATGATGCCGAAACTGGAGAAGCCAATTATAGGGTAACTAACAGGGGTGGTAAAGGAGTTAAGACCATTAATGTTACAGACAAGACTGGTGGTTTGGTGGGCTTACTAGGTGTTACAGAAAAAGAAGATCTGATGATAACCTGTGTAAGTGGAATAACTATTCGCATGAGTGTAACCAGTATTAGTGAGCAAGGAAGGGCCACACAGGGGGTTAAATTAATTCGTGTGGATGAGGGGGATGAAATTGCTGCCATTACTAACCTTGATGAAAAAGAAGAAGAATTAGAAGAATCAATTGATTCAGTGGAAGGAATCCCGGATACGGATGCTCCATCAGAAGATACAAGTGATTCTAATGAGGTTAAGGAATAGGGTTAAAGTCAAATGATTTTTAAGGCCGGATTAAGTCCGGCTTTTTTTTTAGTAATTAGGTGCAAATCTATCAAGGTGGCGATGGCTAGAAAATAAATGTATTTCTCCTTCAGCGTGGGATTGCTGTGTAGTGCCTGTTTAACATAATATTAATTATAAGGCATAAATAAGTAGAAAATTCTCATATTTGCCTATATGATAGACTTATACGCTATATCTGTCCCTATTCATTTAACCCTTTTGATGAATTCATGGAAACTATAAAAATTGAAAACTTGAAATTGTAATTGTATTAATTTTATTGAATGAGATTTTATAAATTATTCATATCGCTATTATTTCTGCCTGGGTATTTACTGACCCAAAATTTTGGAGGTAATCCTGCGCATATCAAGTGGAAACAAATACAAACTGAAAATGTAAGAATTATATTCCCGGCAGGTTTAGATAGTCAGGCTAATCGAATGGCCAACTTACAAAAGATTTTGCATGAGCAGGATTTTACCAATATTGGAAAGCGTGAAAAGAAATGGACAATAATCCTGCAAAATCAAACAACTATTCCGAATGCCTATGTTCGAATGGCGCCTGTGATGAGTGAACTAAATATGACCCCTGATCAGGATAATTTTTCAACTGGAAGTATACGATGGGATGATAACCTTATTACACATGAAGATCGCCATATTCAGCAGTTTACCAATTTTAATGGTGGAATAAGTAAGTTGTTTTCTTTCTTTTTGGGCCAGGAAGGTCAATTATTAGCCAATGCTATCTTTATTCCTAATTACTTTTTTGAGGGAGATGCCGTTTGGCAAGAAACATTGGTGAGTCACCAAGGTAGAGGTAGAATGCCCTCCTTTTATAATGGCTTTAAGGCATTATGGCTTGATCAAAAAAAATATCCATGGATAAAAATCAGAAGTGGATCACTTAAAAATTATGTGCCCGATCATTATCCTTTGGGTTATATGATGGTGTCATACGGCTATCAGCAATATGGAGAAGATTTTTGGAGAAAAATAACAAAGGATGCACTTTCTTTAAAAGGTTTTAATAAAGGTATTCGTCGTTATACTGGAAAATCTTTAAACCAGTATTATAAAGAGGCCATGAATTATTTTGCAACAACAAGTCAAAATGAAAATAAACCCGATTCTTCCTTTCATTTTATCACCAATACGGTGCATAATGATGTTGTCGATTATCAATTTCCTACCTATATTAGTGACGATAGCATAATAGTTTCTAAGAAGTCCTACAGTACGCCTTCTGCTTTTTATATACTCAGTAATGGAAAGGAATTTAAAATTAAAACTAGAAATATAGGCTTGGATGAATATTTTTCTTATCGAAATGGAAAAATTGTCTATTCTTCCTATCAAACAGATCCTCGTAGAGGCAATCGTGATTATAGCGTTTTACAAATATTGGATATTCATAATAAACAGCAAAAGCAATTAAGTTTTAAATCAAAATATTTTTCACCCGATATTAATTTCACAGGCAATCAAATTATTGCGGTGTCTACCGATATCACTGGTAAGAATGAATTGGTATTACTCGATGCTACCAATGGAACAATTAATAAGCAATTGCCCAACCCATTCAACTACTTTTTTACCCAACCCAAATTTATCAACGATTTTTTAGCAGTTGCTGCCGTAAGAAATACCGAAGGTAAAATGGCCCTTGTAACCATTGATTTAGTAAATGGAGCAACCACTCCCCTCACAGCTTTTACTTATAATGTGTTGGGCTATCCATTTGTAAAATCCGATACTGTCTATTTTTCTTGTATGTATGGTTATTCAGATAAAGTTTTTGCAGTAAATATTCATGATAAAAAAATAGCACAGTTAACAAATAATGTAAATGGAATATATCACCCTTCTGTAAATGGTAAAAATACACTGCTAGTGAGTGCATTCACTGCCGATGGATATCGACTAGCCGAATACAAGTCTGCACTTAATTGGGTTAATATTAGTGATGCAGCTTTTACTCAAACACCAGATTTATTCGTGAGTAACAGCTTGCAAAAAAATAAACTAACTAATTTATTACAAACAGTTCCGGATAATAAATACCCAATAACTACCTATCATACTACCAATAAACTATTTAATTTTCATAGCTGGCGCCCTGTGTATGATGATCCTGAATTAGGATATACTTTTTTCGGTAATGATGTTCTCAGTAAATTCAATAATGCTCTTACTTATACTTACAATCGTACAGATAAAAGCCATACTGTCGGCTATACAGCAACATATGCTGGTTGGTATCCTTTATTAAGTATGGAGGCTTCTCACAGTTTTAATCGAAGTATTGACACTGCTATCGGTAAATCAATGCAATTTAATACTGCGAAGTTTCAAACTGCTATTAGTTTGCCCCTGAGTTTTATTGGTGGAAAATTTAATCAATATATAAATATGGGTATGGGTTATAATATTGAACCATTTATATATAAAGGGATTGGTAAAAATGTATTGAATAATAAAGCAATCAATTATGTAAATACATTTTTATCATTTACTAATCAAGGCAGACAAGCTATACAGAATATTTTTCCCTCCTTTGCACAAAGCATTGGAATATCCTATAGGGATGCATTTACATTTAGAAACAGCCATAAATTCACTACCAATGCCTCTTTCTATTTTCCTGGATTTTTTAAAAATCACAGTTTAGTAATTAATGGTTCATTTCAAAAAAGAGATTCCTTGCCAGACCTATTCAGCAAATCATTTTCCTACTCCAGAGGCTATGAGGCCTTAAGCACTAGGCAAATGTATAAATGGGGCGTTAATTATCATTTACCCCTACTCTATCCTGATTGGGGTTTTGCTAATTTGTTATTTTTTCAGCGAATAAGAACAAATCTTTTTTATGATTATACCAATGCGCGTGCCCGTGTAAATGGAATACTTACAGATATTAAACAAAGAAGTACAGGTTCTGAAATTTATTTTGATACCAAGTTTTGGAATGCCTTGCCAATTAGTTTTGGAGTCAGGTATTCGCATTTGTTGGACCAGGATTTATTTTATCCTACCCTTAAAAATCGTTGGGAATTTATTTTGCCAATAGGCTTGATTCCTGAATAAGGAGCAATTTATTGGCTAAATAAGTTTATAAATAGTTGATGCTAATTTATTTAAAATATCAAATTATACTATGATACCTACTAATGAATTCAAAAATTACGGAAAAAAAATCTGGAAAAAATGGTCGCTGGCTGTTAGCGTTTTACCATTAGTTATCCTAATTACCGGAGTGAAATATGTTGCGCATGTTTTTAATTGGGAGTTGATGGAATTGAATGCACTTTTCACCAGTTTGGTTGCGGGAACTATTTTTCTAATTGGTTTTCTAATATCAGGAGTGTTGGCTGATTATAAAGAAAGTGAAAAACTGCCATCAGACTTAGCAGCTTCATTAAGAAATATTTTAGACGATACTATCACTATTTATAAAAATAAAGAATCTGAGAGAGCCCTTACATTTTTAAATTACCAGAAAGAGTTATCCTCCTCTTTATTAAATTGGTTTTATAAGAAAGAAAAAACATTGGATATATTGAAACTGTTAAGTAAAATGAACAATTATTTTATTGAATTTGAAAATGAATCAATTCAAGCTAATTATATAATTCGACTTAAGAACGAACAAAATAATATTCGTAGAATGGTAATGCGAATTGATACAATTCGTGATACTCAATTCATTGGATCTGCTTATACAATTGTTGAAATAATGGCATTTATGATTGCACTGGGTTTAGTGATTATGAAGTTGGAGCCATTTTATGCTTCTTTTTTCTTTACGCTCATTGTAACATTTTTAATAACGTATATGTTGTTCTTAATAAAAGATCTTGATAATCCTTTTGATTATGCTTTGCAAGGTGAAACAGGCACTGAAATATCTTTAAAGCCATTATATGAAGCAGATGGCTATATCAATTCATTTAAATTCAACAATTAGTTTTCATTATTATGAAAAAGTATCTGTTCTTTATTTTTCTTGGCTTTCAAGGATTGGTGTATTCCCAAGACAGCTTGCGTTATGATCATGGATTCAGGCTTGCTGTTGCAACCAATCAATCAGGTTATGAAAAGCAGATTAGCCAATATGCTACTGATGTACACCATTTTTATTTTGATATGCCCGATTCCTGTACTGTATATATTGTAGTAAGTTCTGCCAATGATAGTTTGGATATCTGGCTTGGTTCAATCAATATCGATATTTCTTCAAAGATGGATGGTCTGTATAAATATGGGTTTGTACAATTACTTCCTGGAGGTAGAAAGAATTTGTATATCAGATCAAAAAAATACTGTACTTATAAAGTATGGATAAAAGGTGAACTTAACTGATATTTAATAAAAGGCCGGGCATTTTACTTTATTAGCGGAGCTATTATGAATGTCACGGTAAGCCTTATACGAAAGCGTTAATTCAAATCCGCCCCTGTACTGCGAAGCTGTCTTTAGTTTGCTTGAATTTACATCATACGTTATTCCAATGCCAAGTCGATAGTAGTCTAATTTTATTACTGGAATAAAGGCATCTTTCCAACGATAAAATAGTCCCCCTGATAAACTGGTTTTTTCGTCTTGAAATAGCGAAAAATCATGTGCCAGCATTACACCACCCTGTATTTGTCGATTACCACCCTGTATAAAATAATCAGCATAGGCAATTAATTTATTGGCTTCTGAAACGGGCGTAGATAGCCCTGCATTAATAGTCCATTTTCTATTGAGTATTACATCATATTGCTTTTGAAAAGCCACTTTTGGTTGTGTTATATGAAACATAGCAATCCCTATATAAAATGGTGTTTTTTCGCCTGCCACACTGCTAAAGCATAAACCTGCTGAAGCGTCCCAATAAACGAGACTTGTATTTTGAAAAGACTGTTGTGTGGGATTACTACTGCGATAAGAACCGTTCACAAACTGATCGTCAAAATTTAATTTACTTGGATCAAATCTTTGAAAGACGGGCCCACCCATTAATCCGGCAGACAAGTAGGTGCTTTTATCTTCGGATATAGATTTATGAAAATTCATTACTGGAAAAGCCTGGGTTCTGCTAAGTTTTGAGTCACCAGCAACATCACTAGTGGCTTGTATTCCAAGTGTGATAAAATCATCATTGTTTTCGCTAAGGGGTTTTTTATATTCTATTCCGGTTGCAAATGTTCTATACGGAACAGTAACAGATTGCCATTGATTTCTATAGGCTGCGGTAAAACGGTAATCGCCTGCAAATATACCTGCGAGCGAAGGATTACGCAACATGGGCAATTCATAGAACTGTGAAAAGTTAATATCTTGACCTTTAATGGTCATATTACCTATTAAAGCAAATGAAATAAAATATAGTACTAGCTGAATTCTCATTAAAATTATTTTAACAGGGTAGTATTACCTTTTAAAGTATATTTCATATTATTATCACATATTACTTCAACAGTATATACAAAAACATCCGGAGGCGCTACTACTCCCCTAATCTTTCCATCCCAACCAAATTGTGGGTCGTTGGGTGAGAAATTCTTTTTCTCAAATATTAATTCACCCCATCGATTAAAAATTCTGAAATAGTTCACATAAATTCCTTTACCTCTAACCATTAATATATCGTTTAAGCGATCGCCATCTGGTGTAAAAGCATTGGGTACAAATACCTGTGCTGATTTACAAAAAGTAAAAATATTAATTGCATCTCTTGCAGTACAATGGAAAGAATTGGTAACTGTTAAAAAATAGGATATGTCATCATGTACTGTTAATTGTGGAGTTGGGCAATTGCTACAACTTAAATTTGTGGCTGGTTCCCAAAGCCAACTAATAATTGGGCCATTTTGTATAGTAGGATTCAGATTTATTATATCGCCAGTGGCCAGGTTGAGGTCTGCACCTAAATCAACAGTGGGATTAGGTCCGACAGTGATTTTAATAAAAGCAGTATCTGAAAAGCAATTGTACCCATCAGTTCCTACTAGTCGATAGGTGGTAGTGCTTGAAGGGCTTGCAATCGGATTTGAAATATCGGTTCTATTTAAACCTGTGCTGGGTGACCAAGCATAGTTATTAGCACCAAATCCGTTCAAATTAATGGATTTACCAATGCAAATAGTGTCGTCGGGAGAAGCTGTAATTTGGAAAGGCATTCTAACTTTAATTTGCATAGTATCATAAGTAATGCAGCCAAATAAACTAGTGCCCTTCACAATATATTCGATAGTATCTGTTGGATTAGCTATTGGATTTGGGCAAGTGGTACAGCTTAAAAAAGTGGCAGGATTCCAAGTAAATTGATCTGCTCCGGAAGCATTTAGTTGAACCTGCCTGCCTAAACATAATATTTCATCACCTCCAGCCATTGTAATAGGAAGTGGATTGATTTTCACAAAATGATAGCTAGTGTCAAAGCAACCATTAATAGTTCCAACTACTAGACGAATAGTATATTGGCCTGGATTAGGAAAATTTACAGTGAAACTATTTCCTGAACCAATTGCGCCATTGGTACAGGTCCAGTTTTTAACATTAATAGAATCTGATGAAAGAATATTGCTGGTAAATACAATACTAGCATTGGCACAACGCATTGTATCACCTATTATGTTCGCCACAGGTACATTGTAGACTTGTATAAAAATAGGAATTGTAATACTATCTATACAACCGGTTATTCCAGTAATAATTAATTTCACTTGATAGGTTCCGGTAGCTAAATAAGTATGTGAAACCAGATTTCCAGATGCACTGGTTCCATCGCCGAAATACCAGGTTCTGGAACTAATTCCAAAAAATGAATGAGATGTATCGGTAAAACTTACAAGGGAGGAAGCACATAAATGCTGAATATTATTTGTAAAGCCCGGTACAAGTTTTTCAATTTTGACGGTATCTGTACCAGGTAATATTAATTCACAACCAGCATTTGATTTGATACGAACTTGTGGTAGATAAATGCCAGGTTGTAGGTAAGTATGACTTACCGATGTTTGTGTGGTATTTAAGAAACTGCCATCACCAAATGTCCAGAAAAGGCTATCGATATATTGTGTAGTAGCAGTAAATTGTACCAATTGGCTATTGCAAAAATTGCCAGCAGTATATGTAAATGAACCAGTTGGTTGTACTACACGAACAGTATCTATTGCAATAGCTAAACAACTCGCAGGGTTTCCTAAGGTCATGATGACAACATAAGTACCTGGGAGGTTAAAGACATGCGAAACAGTATCTCCTATCCCACTACTACCATCTCCAAAATCCCAATGAGCAGTGTCTAATGAATTCGTTTGATTGTAAAAAGTAAAACTATGTGGTGCACAAATACCTATAGTGTCAGTACTGGTCATTTGTGCAGCCGTAGTTCCATTTACTCTAACAGGAATGGTATCTAAGCAACCGAAATTTGCAAAAGGAATAACTTCCAACCACAATAAAGTATTCGGTGGTGGGCCAGGATTTAAAGTAATTTGTTGACCATTGCCTAATAAATTTGAAAAACTTTGGTCCCACCAATTATAAATTTGAAAGCCCGGAGGACCAGTTAATGTTGTTATATGTGGGGTATCACATTGGTAGTTTACTTGAATAGCTTGTCCGCACATATCCTCCACATCCACATAAGCATATCCCCAATGGGCTCTTCTCACGCAATCGGCTGTGGTGAATTCGAGGTAAAGTGTTTTACCTGCATATCCTCTGAGGCTAATAAATACTGGAGACCAAGGTTTGTATATAACAGAAGTATCAACTGTTGAACGAGTAAAACCAGGAAGTCCTGAAGTTGAAATATATTCAAAGGAAGCACAATCGATATAAGTATTTGTGGCTGAATCCAATAATTTAGCAGTGAATCTTGGTTGGGTCCAAGTGGTATGACCAGGATCTTGCAGCACCACAGAATAGTGATAACGAAAAGAAAAATTGGAATCATTTGCAGGCACGCGAATGGTATATCTAATTCTTTCAGCCTGTGCTCCAACTCCAGTATTACCTAATTTAACTGCAAACTGACTTCCATCTGGAGGATTGGTAGGAAATAATCCAAATGGATCAATAGCTGAGGGTAATGCTCTGGCATAGATGGTATGCCTACCTGCGATTGGTGCAGAAGGGTTTACAGTAATAACATTGGTAGTACCTACAGAATCTACTCTACCAATATAACATTGCCAATTAGTAAAATTGCCAAATTCAAAATCGAGATTATCAGGACAACTATTTAGTGTTAAGGGAGAATTAGGATTATAATAAGGAATTTTCTGTTGAAGATTTGTAGGAGCTGATGGGACCCAATCAATGTTTCCTTGTTTATTCAATCTCCCAGGTTGTCCGTTTTTTTCAACAATGGCTTTACCATTTTCAAATCCATAACAAACTGAAATGTCTAGCACTTTAAGGATTTGCCCATTTTGATTCAGCATCCACCATTTTGAATCCTTGGAGATTAAGGTAAAATCATTTTTAAAATCAAAGACGATATCATAAATACATGGAATGATTTGTTTTCCATTTTCATTGATAAAACCCCATTTTTCTTGCTTTTTTACAGCTGCCAAATGATGGTAAAAATTTCTCGCATCCTCAAATTGAAAGGGAACAATTAATTGCTTTTTGGTATTGATGAAACTGAATCGTTCTTGGTGAAATACCCTGGCATAACCATTGATAAAATCATTCTGTTCTTCCCAGATGGGCGTAGTTTGCTGTGCTTGAAGCGGGTGAAAAAATAGTATAAAAATAAATAAATGTAAAAATACCCTCATATTCAATTTCGCTTTATTTGGTAAAACTAGTTTGCAAGTAAGGGCCGATTTTAATTAGGGAGGTATGTCTTAAACGCAAATATTTCACTAATATTTTAGTAGCTGCAATATATATGCCAGCATTAAGTGAAAATCTTTGAAATTTAGTAAAAATACTAAGGTAATACAGGTTTATAAAACAAAAAAGCCCGGCGATAGCCGGGCTTTAAACGTATACAAAAAATTAATTATTTACTTTGAATTCTACTCTTCTATTTTTAACGCGTCCAGCGGCGGTTTTATTATCAGCGATTGGATTTTCGATACCATAACCATTAGCGGTCAATCGATCAGCGCTAATTCCTTTCTTTACCCAATAAGCTTTTACAGACTCTGCTCTTTTCTTAGAAAGTGCCAAATTAGTGGATGGTTTACCTGTAATATCTGTATAGCCATTGATGGTGACATTCAGTGTTGGATGTTCAGTTAAAATAACAGCACCTTTATCCAATTCAGTTTTGGCTTTTGGAGTTAATTGTGCACTTCCAATAATAAACTGTACTACTTTTGGATTGAATGAAAAATCTTCTAATGTAGGACAACCATTATTAGCAGCTTCTCCTTTTTCAGTAGGACATTTATCTTCCTCATCATTGATGCCATCTCCATCTGTATCAGGAATTGGGCAGCCTTGGTATCTCGCTACACCTGGCACAGTAGGGCATTTATCCGACTCATCATTAATACCATCTTTATCAGTATCAGGAATTGGACAGCCTTTGTATTTTGCCAGTCCAGCTACAGTTGGACAATTATCTTCTGCATCAGTAATGCCATCTCCATCAGTATCAGGACAACCCATTAAAGTAGCCAAACCTTTAACATCTGGGCATTTATCATCTGCATCCAAAACACCATCACCATCTCTGTCTTTCGGAGGTTCAACAACAGGAATAACTGGTATTTCAACCACTTTAACCTCTTTTTTCTTGAAAAGGTTGCTTGCAAATCCAATGCTATGGTACAAATGGTAAGCAGCATTTTCAGTAATTGGAATACGGTATTGGGTATTTAAAATCAAATAGGATTCATCAACAATATTAAACTGTATGCCTGCTCCAATAGGTGCAAAAGCTGCATAATAGCCTTTGTATTTACTAGCACCTACACCGGCAGTTAGAAAAGGAGAAAACCAATATTGATCCGTTAATAATTTAACATTGGCGGTAGTAGCCAACTCCAAAAGGAAATCATCTGTACCTCTTAAAGCCTTGCCTGGAATGGGATAATCAACGAAAGAACCAGTAGCAGTGGCTACAAAGTCAATATTATTATTCAACCCCTGCAAATAGCTAAATGCCAATCCTGGATTCATATTTTTCGTTTTCTTCCATTCTTTTGTATTCAGGACTTTTGACAAGCCAGAAGAGCGAAGGGTGGCAGCAGTACTGAAATCATTGAATGCAAAATGAATCCCGATAGATGGACGCTTTTTGTAGTCAGACTGACCAAAGGATGTTGCAAATAGGCCAAGGGCCAGAAACATCATAATAATTTTCTTCATAAATATAGTTTTCGTAATCATGGCAAAAATACTTGCTTAGATTCAAATCATAAAATTATTTACCAACATAATTATACCCAAATCAAGCTTTTAGGCTTAATTCAGCTGATTTTGACCGATTGCGCTTCAAATAACTGAAATAATAGTAAAACAGGTGGTTTCTAAGCAGAAAAATCAGCTTAAAACAAATTGTAGAATCAATACAATAACGAATGAAATAATTTCGCTATATTTTCAGTATAAGCAAAAGAAGAATTCAACAAATTTTATAACTTTTTATCTTTAAAATACTTATCCCGGATAATTTTATCTTCTCCATAAATATCATCGTAAAATCGAATTTTGCCGTTTTGCCCTTCACAACTGAAATACTGAATAAATAAGGGTATTTTGTTTTGGACATCAATGCGGTGTTTTTCTTTCGCCGCAATCCAATTGCGAATACTATCAGTATTATACCTTAAATGTGTAGTATGAATGCTGTCATTTTTAGCAATGAAAAAAGCCAATTTTTCCCAGTCCTGTACTCTTACGCAGCCATGACTTAAAGCCCTGAATGAATTTTTAAATAAATATCGTTGATTGGTATCATGCAAATACACTGAATAGGGATTGTTGAAATTGAATTTCATTACACCTAAGGCATTATTATCTCCACTACCCTGCATCACAGAAAAGGGAATTCCTCGAGAATATTTCGACCAATTGATAGTAGTTGGATCCACCACTTCTCCTTTGCCATTGATAATTTTTAAACCGATTTTTGTAAGGTAGTTGGGATTGTTTTTTAATTTAGGCAGGTATTGTTTTGATATAATACTAGTTGGGACTGTCCAGGTTGGATAGGTAACCATGTCGGTAATCATGCTATGTAATAAGGGTGTTCTTGTTTCTGGCTTGCCACATATAACTTTAGATTCTAATGCAATTGTATCGCCCTGAATTACCCATAAATAATAGCCAGGTAAATTTACCCAAATGTATTTTTCAGGCATTTTTTCCGGTAGCATTTTATACCTGTCTAATGTAATAGCAATTCGTTTGAATTTTTCAATATCGCTGCTGTTCATCAGCTTTATTAAGGCAGTAGATATTTTGCCATCTGGCTTAATTCCTTTCCTTTTTTGATATTGTTGTATAGCATTGGAAAGTTGTGCTGTATCTGGCATAGGCTCCGCAAAAGCCATGTAACCATTATCATATAATCTTTGTTGTAATAATTTCACAAAAGCCAGGGAATCAGTTGAATTGCCTTTTTTATAAGGGTAAGTAATATAAGGATAAGTGCGTGTATCCATACTATCCAGAAAAGCAGGAATACCTTGTTTTAATTCCCAATACCCTTTATGAACAGGTTGAAGAGAACGTATAAAGCCAGTAAAGTTTTTGGATTGAAATAATTGATCCAAAGCGGTGGAGTAATAATCAGTTGTCAGTAAGGTATCTTTTGCTAAGGTTAGACTATCCTTTTCTAACCTACCTCTTTTTAGGTCCTTAATAACATGAATAAACCCATCTGTCAATAAAAGTTCAGCCCTACTCCAAATACTGGCATCCATTTTTTTGGAGGAATCCGTCATCAAAACGCGATGAAGCGCTGTAATGCTTTTTACTTGATAATCATCTGGAAAAAGCCCTTCCAATTCGAGATGTTGCATCAGATTGAATAAGGAATCAGTTAATGGCATCCATTTTTCAGTACTACTCCAAATTGGATGATAGTCTTGTTTTGCATAAAATTGATTCAATACCTCTGTAAATTGAAATTGAAGGCTATCATCCACTTTGCCATTATTGGAGCTTGCTAAATGAAGTATTGCCTTAATTTTTTCTGTGACTACCTGATCCATTTTGTCAGGATTGGATACAAGTTCTTTCCCTGCATTGCCATGGTTATTGCAATTTGTTAAACTGCACCAAATAATAATGATGAGGAAAAATTGAAAGATTTTTGTTTTAGTATCCATATTCAATCCAAATTCTTATCTTAAGGTACGGTTGAAATAAAAGAAATTACCGGAAGGAAACTTTTCAATAACCAACAAGATAATACTTGCATTTGAAATTGTAAAATTTTGCTATTGGTCTTTATGAACGCTAATTTTTAAGGTATGATTCGGCAAATTTGTAAATGTCTTTTGATTTTGTTGCTAGCTTTCCAGCAAGGATTAGCACAGGATACCCTATTCAATAAATATGGACTCTGGGTAATTGGTAATACCACTATGCTTGCCAAAACCATCCATGAACAACCCAATAAGCTGATAGTGTCATTAAAAAAATCGATTCCAAATTTGGTTTTTGATTTGCGCTATGCAGGTGCTGAAAATTTTCTTCAACAAGCGGTCTACCCTTCTAATGCTATAGCATATTTGCGTAAAATAGCTGCAGATTCCTTGCTGGAAGTACAACAAGAGCTAGTTAAAATGGGCTTTGGTTTAAAAATTTATGATGCTTATCGACCCTACCAGGTTACCGAAAAAATGTGGGATTTGGTAAAAGATGCTCGATATGCTGCCGACCCTCGCAAAGGAAGTGGTCATAATCGTGGAATTGCTGTTGACTGTAGTATTGTCGATTTAAATTCCAAAGCAGCATTAAATATGGGAACTGGCTTTGATAATTTTACTGATTCGGCCCATCATGGATTTACTCAATTGCCTGCACCCGTATTGAATAATAGAAAATTATTGAGAAGTATAATGGAAAAACATGGGTTTTTAGCTTTAGAAACTGAATGGTGGCATTATTATTTACCCATGGCTAATAATTACGAATTATTGGATCTTAGCTTCAGACAATTAAAAAAAATGAGTAGTAAAAAACACTAGACTGTTACTTCTATTGAATAGCAACAGCAATCGCTTTAAGGTCGGCCAATGCAATGGCAGTAACCGCTTCTAATACAACCGGTACTCGTAGCGCAATACAAAGATCATGTCTTCCTTTTACTGAAAATGTAGATACCACTGATGTATCCCAGTTGAATGAACTTTGTTCTTGAGGAGTGGAGGAAGTAGGCTTTACAACCACTCTAAATACCATTTCATTTCCGTTGGTAATTCCCCCTACAATTCCACCGGCATGGTTGGTTTTGGTGAGACCATCAGCATTTAATAAAGCATCATTGTGCTCAATGCCAAACATTTTGGCAGCAGCAAATCCAGCTCCAAATTCAATTCCCTTGATAGCAGGAATGGAAAATACAGCATGACTAATAATTGATTCTGCTGAATCAAAAAAAGGTTCTCCCCATCCAATGGGAATATTATTAACCCGGCATTCTATTAGTCCGCCAACACTATCTTTTGCATTAATTGCTTTTTGCAATCCTTTTTCGCAATCAGATTCCCCTCCTATCTCAAGTATATTTGTTGTTATACTTACAGGATTTAATATTTTTTTGGCAACGACTCCTGCTGCAACCAATGCCACTGTAAGTCTACCGCTGAAATGTCCACCACCCCTAAAGTCTTCCATTCCTTTGAATTTCTTATTGGCAACAAAATCGGCATGTCCTGGTCGGGGAATCGCTCTTTGTTTATCATAATCCTGGCTTCTGGTATTGTTATTGGCAAACAAAATTGTTAATGGCGCACCTGTTGTTTTACCATTGAACCAGCCTGAAATTATTTCGGGAATATCGTCTTCTTTTCTTGGGGTTGTACCCTTGCTCCCACCCTTTCTTCTTTCAATATCTGCATTAAAATCGTCTATGCTTAACGGTAATCCCGGAGGACATCCGTCGATTGTAAGTCCCACATGTGAACCATGTGATTCTCCAAAAATATGTACCCTAAAAATTCTTCCGAATGTATTCACTTTTATTGCTTTATTGGTAAAGATACTGTAGCTCCCAGCATTTTCAAATGTTCATAAAAATCGGGATATGATTTATTGATTGCTTCTGCCGATTCTATTGTCACTGGAGCATTGGCTTTTAGCGCAGCAATGCCCAGGGCCATGGCGATCCTGTGATCATGAAAGGAATGTGCTGAACTGCCTTTAATATCATCATTTCCTTCAATCAACATATTGTCGCCTTCTAAACGAATAATCACCCCCAATTTACCAAAACTTTCTTGTAAACTAAGGCCCCGATTGCTTTCCTTATGGGAGAGTCTATTCACTCCTTTAATGATAGAACAACCTTTACAATTCGCTGCTAAGGCTACCATAGGAGGAAAAAGATCAGGACAGTCGGTGGCATCGAATTCAAATGCTTTTAAATTATTTGGGCCGACAGTAATTTTAGACTGTTCTATCAAAAGTTTTGCACCAGCTAATTGAAGTGCTTCTAAAATTGCTTTATCAGCCTGTGTAGATGATATGTCTAAGCCAAGTATAGTAATTTCCCCTGCAATGGCGCCAGCTACCAATAAAAAAGAGGCGCCACTCCAATCTCCTTCTACAGTATATTCTATTGTACGATTAGAGGGTTTTACTGGGAAAACGGTAAAGTCTTTGTAGTTCTGCTGTGTTACTTTAAAATCAAAATCAGCCAATACTTTTAAGGTTAAATCTATATAAGGTTTACTTTTTAAATCAGTTACATGGATAACGGTTGCTGAAGTAACCGTTTTTGCAAATGCCATTAAAAGACCTGTAAGAAATTGGGAACTTAATGATCCATCAATTGTAATTTCTCTTGGAACCAGCGGCCCTTGAATTTGAATCGGTAATTTGCCGTTGTTGGATTTAATTTGAACATGTAGCAATGGAAATACCTGATCAAAAAAATCCATTGGTCTAGATAAAAGACTTCCTGTTCCATTGATCAAAATGGGACTTTCATCTATGGCTGCTAATGCTGCAAACATTCTAATACTTAGTCCACTTTCACCGCAATTAATTTCTTTTGAACGAGGATTGGAAGTATTGGTATTAATAATTAACGTATCCTTTTCATTTTTTACCGATGCTCCCATTGCCCGAATAATACTCAATGCAGCCAGGTCATCATTGCTTTTTCCAGGATTCTTAATAATGGTAATGCCTTCATGCAAAAAAGCTGTAGCACAGGCTCTTTGCATAGAACTTTTACTAGCAGGGGCAGTAATGGTACCGCTTATTGTAGATGGGTGGATACTTACCTGCACTTTATAAGGTTTGATTAAAAATATCTTCTAACTGTATTAAAGGAATAGGTTGAATGATGGCTTCTCCAATTTTATTTAATAAAATAAAATGCATGTTATCCTTCCATCTTTTTTTATCCATTTTTAAAATATCAAAAACTTTTTGTTTGTCTAATGGCATATTGGTGGGCAAATGATATTGATGGAGTATTTGAATGAGCCGTTGCTTATCTGCAGAAGTAAATTGGTTTATTTCCTCCGAAATAGTAGCAGCCATTACCATTCCTATACTGATGGCATGCCCATGTGGTAATTGATATAAATTTTCAATTGCATGGCCAATAGTATGCCCAAAATTCAACAATTTCCTATCTCCTTTTTCAAATTCATCGTGTACAACGATGTTTGTTTTAATTTCAATATTTTGTTTGATTAAGGAGGAAACTAAATTTGAATCGTTTTGAATTGAAGTCAGGTTATTTTTTTCTAACAACTCAAATAATTGAAGATCTTTTATACAGGCATGCTTGATGATTTCAGCAAAACCATTGACCCATTCTGCTTGAGGTAATGTAATTAAAAATGCATAATCATACCAAAGAAAATCAGGTTGACGAATAAGCCCAATTAGGTTTTTGTAAATACCTACATCAATACCATTTTTCCCTCCTATTGCGGCATCTACCATCGACAAAATACTAGTTGGTGCCAAAGCAAAAGATAATCCGCGCATATAAATTCCTGCCACAAATCCGGTAATGTCTGTTACAACACCTCCTCCTATACCGAGCAAAAATGTTTTTCTATCAGCTTCCAGTGCTATGAGTTGCTGGATAATAAAGTCAATGGTACTTTGTTGTTTGTTTGCTTCACCAGCAGGTATTACAATGTTTTTCCATTGACTGAAAAAAGTCGCATGAGCTGCATATAGATTCGAATCTGTAATGACAATGGTATGATTTTTATCGACCAATGTTTCCAAGGTTTTACGCTCGGCATCCAGGTAGATGGTCATTTTTTTTTCGGAAAAAAAATATTCTTTGCTTGTCATCTGATGTTTAATTAATGCTGCCGACTTAGCTATTCATTATTTTATTCTGGTGATTGATACTTTCCAAGTGAACGGCATCAAAATATTTAGTTACAAATTCTTTGCTGAGCCCTAAATTTTCACCTTTCTTAAAGGCACGATCCAGGATATCATTCCATCGATTGGTTTGCAAGATGGTTATATTGTTTTGCTTTTTATAGGCACCAATTTTATCGGCAACCTTCATTCTTTGTCCCAACAAGGTAATTAATTCATCATCCAATTGGTTGATTTGTTCTCTGAGTGTAGCCAAGGCCGTTATAAATTCTTTTTCATCGGTATTTTCATGTCGCCAAACCAGGCTATCCAGAATTTCAGCCAAGCGTTCAGGTGTAACCTGTTGTTTGGCATCGCTCCACGCATTATCAGGATCTATATGACTTTCCATCATGATGCCGTCAAAATCGAGGTCAATGCTTTTTTGTGCAACTTCTTGCAATAAGAGCCTTGATCCACAAATATGAGAAGGGTCACAAATCAAGGGCATTCCTGGAAACCTTCTTTTCATTTCTATCGGCAGGTGCCACATAGGGGCATTTCTATATTCTGTATTTCCATAAGAGGAGAATCCGCGATGTATCATTCCAATTTGCTGAAGACCTACTTTTTGTAATCTTTCAATTCCACCACTCCACAATTCAAGGTCGGGATTAATTGGATTTTTAATTAAAACAGGAATATCAACTCCTCTAAGCGCATCTGCTATTTCCTGTATACTAAAAGGGTTTACCGTAGAGCGTGCTCCAATCCAAAGAATATCTACATCAAATTGTAATGCGTCTTGCACATGTTTGGCAGTGGCTACTTCAACTGTTATAGGCAACCCAGTAATTTTTTTAGCCAAGGCTAACCATGGTAAGCCTTTTGTGCCAATACCTTCAAACATACCTGGCTTTGTTCTGGGTTTCCAAACCCCGGCCCTTAACACATCTACTTTACCAGTTTTTGCGAGTCGGGTTGCTGTTTCAATCACTTGCTCTTCTGATTCAGCACTACAGGGGCCACTAATGATTAGTGGTCTTTTATTCCATTTTTCTTTTACCAGTTCTTTCATTGAATTGAATTGTGTTTGCATTATAAAATTATTTTATTTTTTGATTCATCCAGTTATTTAAATTCATTTCAAACTTTATTTCTCCTTTGCCATAAGTTCCCCTTGCCTCCCATCCTTGCATTTTATAAAAAATAGCAGCCCTTGTTTCCCGTGCGGTGCTTAGCCATATTGTTTCATTTGTTTTAGAAAAATACCAGTTCAGCATAATCTCATGCAATTTTTTTCCATGCCCTTTTGCTTCATGATCTGGGTGTATGAATAAGGCCCAAACATTATGATCAACGAGGTCTGCAATAGCAAACCCAACAATAGTGTTGTCAGCTATTGCTACCCATCCTTTACCTCTTTCAGTAATATAATTTAATACCTCTTCATCTTTAATACGAGATGGATCAGACAAACGATTTTCTCTGACAGCATTTCTTACTATTTGAATAGCAGCAATGTCTTCTATGGTAGCTGTTCTGTACATTTATTTAATGATTCGTTTAATCGTATTGGCTTTTACCATCAGTTCGCGTAGGTATTCCTCATTATCTTTTTCCAGACAACTTTTGAATTTGCGTAACTGACTTATATGTTCATTTAATACATCGAGTATATTTTCTTTGTTTTGCATAAAAATTGGCAGCCACATATCGGGATTACTTTTTGCCAATCGAACTGTACTTTCAAAACCTCCACTTGCCAGTTCAAAAATGGCATCATCTTCTTTTTCTTTTTCCAACACTGTATTAGCTAGGGCAAAAGATGTAATATGTGATATATGGCTAATATAAGCTGTATGAAGGTCATGGTCACCAGCTTCCATATATAATAAGTGCATTCCCAGTGATTGATAGATTTTCTCTACCAATGCCAGTGCATCCGCATCACTGTTTTCTTTATTACAAATAACAGTGGCTTTATTAATGAATGCTCCTTTTACAGCTGCTTCCGGGCCGCTATATTCAGTTCCCCACATTGGATGAGTTGCCACAAATCGTCCTTTGTTTGCACTTTTTTCAGCTAATCGGCAGATGGCGTTTTTGGTAGAACCAACATCCATGATTACCTGCTTTTTAATCCTTCCCAATAATTGAGGAAGCATTTTTTCAGCGGCATTCACAGGAATGGCAAGTATAATTAGATCTGCAGATTCAATGGCTTCTTCAAGATTTTCAATTTTATCTGCCAAACCAAGTACTATTGCTTTAGATGCATGAACTGGATTATTTTCTACACCAATGATAATATCAGCGATTCCATTTTCCTTCAATGCCAATGCCATTGATCCGCCAATTAATCCCATGCCTATAATTGTAATATTCATATAACTTGTTTAATGCGATCGATGGATTGATTGATTTTTTCTTCAGTGGCACATAGACTGACCCTGATAAATTTGTTGCCATTGCTGCCAAATATGCCACCTGGTGTGATAAAGACATTGGCTTTATATAATATTTGATCGCTTAATTCATAGCCATCTTTTGCTGTTTCGGGAATGGCTGCCCAAACAAACATTCCAGCCTGGCTTTTATCATAGGCGCAATTTAAAAGGGTAAGTAGTTCAAACACTTTTTCGCGGCGGGCTTTGTACACATCATTTACAGAGGCCGTCCATGATTCGTCTAATTCCAGGGCTTTTGCAGCGGCTAATTGTACAGGTAAAAACATGCCACTGTCCATATTGCTCTTGAACCTCAATACAGCGTCTATATTTTCGGGAGAAGCACAAAGCATTCCTAATCTCCAACCAGCCATATTATGGCTTTTACTTAAGGAGTTCAGTTCAATAACAACTGATTTTGCATTTGGAATACCTAGAATGCTTTTTGGCTGGTCATTTAGTATAAAACTATAGGGGTTGTCATGAATTAAGAGAATTTGATGTCTAATGGCAAAATCCACCAGTTTTTCAAAAGTTTTCTCCAATGGTAATTGCCCTGTGGGCATATGAGGGTAATTGATGAACATGCCTTTTATCTTGGCAGTAGCATCTTGATTGGCGATTATTTTTTCTAAAGCATCAAAATCTGGTTGATAGTCGTTTTGTTGTACTAAATCGTATGAAATGGTTGTAGCACCGGCTATTTTGACTGCAGCTGCATAAGTAGGATATCCAGGATTGGGGATCAAAACTGCATCTCCATTTTCAAAAAATGTCATACAGATATGCATGATTCCTTCCTTACTGCCAAGTAGGGGCAATATTTCGGTATTAGGCTCTAATGTAACAGCATAGTTTTTTTGATACCATTGACTGATTGCATTACGCAAAACAGGGCTGCCTTTATAGGACTGGTAGGCATGCACGTTAGCTTTAGCCGATTCTTCCTGAAGTATTTTGATAACTGCGGGGTGTGGCGGCATATCCGGGCTTCCGATGCCCAGGTTAATAATTTGCTTGCCTGCTTTGTTTAGTTCTTCTATTTCCCTCAATTTTTGAGAAAAATAGTATTCACCTATCCCATTCAATCTTGCTGCTATATTCATCCTTTTCCATTTTTATAGATTCCAAATATTCTGATACCCTCTGTTAGGCTTTCGATACTCTTGATGGCTTTTTGAAACTGAGTTAATCTTTCAAATTCCAGATCGGCATGAAAGGAGTATTGAAAATCACTACCAGGTATAGGCATACTTTGCAGTTTGCTCAGGTTGATGCCAGCACTAGCAATTTTTTCCAAAACTTTTGCCAAACTACCTCTGGAGTGATTGGTAAAAAAGCTAATAGATGCTTTATTGGCATCATCTACATTGCAGGCGTTGGCTGTTGTTTCCAATACTAAAAATCTAGTATAGTTATTTTTTTGCGTATGAATATTCGGTGCCAATATTTCTAATTGATATAGGTCAGCAGCTAATTTTCCAGCTACGGCTGCAATATGTTTGCTTTTGTGTTGATGGATATGTTTGGCACTTAGTGCAGTGTCTTCCGTTTCAATTAATTTCCAGTTTTTATTATCCAGGTAGTCCATGCATTGTAATAAGGCCATGGGGTGTGAGTGTACTTCTCTAATATCTGCTATCGTTACACCAGGGTTAACAAGTAAATGTTGTTTTATTTGCAGGTAAACTTCTCCAATAATGACCAGATTGCTTTTTTGTAATAAGGTATAATTTGGAAGAATACTTCCAGCAATGGAATTTTCAATGGCCATTACGGCCCCCTGGCAATTTTTATTACTGGTGGCCTGTTTAATTAGTTCTCTAAAACTGGGGCAGCAAATTACTGACACTTGTTTTCCAAAAAACTGGCGGGCGGCTTCCTGGTGAAAGCTACCTTCAAATCCTTGTATGGCTATATTTTTTATCATGGTATAAAACAAAGAATCCCGACCTTTTGGCCGGGATTCTTTTATGTTATGCTGTTTATATTCAGTTATTAACAAAAGCTTCCCGGCCTGCTATTAAAATAGAAGTAAAAATAAAACCAGGTATTGTTGCTTTTATTGGTCATTGTAAAACAAAAATAGGGAACTATGATGAAAAATCAAAAAAACTTAAAAATTTATTGATTAAAATTTAAGTTAAATGCAATAGGCTTAGAAAAATAGCATAAAAAATGCCCCTCTTAAGAATAAGAGGGGCTTCAACGATTGCTTGCCATATGAAAATTCTTATGTAAAAACCGGCTTAAAGTACATGCAATCGGGTAGGCCGGTTATTAATTACTTAGCAGCTTTTGGAGAATCAACTTTTGGAGCTTCTACTTTTGGAGAATCAACCTTAGGAGAATCAACTTTTGGAGCTTCTACTTTTGGAGAATCAACTTTTGGAGAATCGGTAGTTGCAGGTTTGTCAGAACCACCATTGTCACAAGCTACAAAAGATGCAGCAACGAATAATGCTAAAATTACTTTTTTCATTTTTTTGAGTTTTAATTTGATTTAAACATTAATACAAAATTTAAAAAAAGGTAACCCAAGTTTTTTTAAAATTATTTTTTTCGTTGTTTTGGGTTACAAATCAACTTATTTTGTATTAATAATCGGATAGCGGTGAATATAGAAAAAGATCAAATTTTACTGGAAGGACTTGCAAAGAACGACAAAGAGGCTGTTGAAGCTATTTACAGGGATAACTTCAATATGGTTCAATCCTTTATCCTAAATAATAATGGTAGCATTGATGATGCGAGAGATATTTTTCAGGAGGCCATGATTATATTATATGAAAAGTCGAGGTTGGCCAGTTTTAGTTTGCATTGTCAACTTAAAACCTATGTTTATTCTGTATGTAGAAGACTATGGCTCAAACGTTTACAGCAGTTAAATCGTTTTTCAGGTCAAGTAGAAAGTTTGGAAGAAATAGTACCTGTAGAAGAGGAATTGGAGAATCACGAGAAAATGAATACCGATTTTATGATGATGGAGCAGGCCATGAGTAAAATTGGAGAACCTTGCAAAAGCTTATTGGAAGCTTATTATATCCAAAAAAAGCATATGCAGGAAATAGCAGCAGATTTTGGATATACCAATGCTGATAATGCAAAAACACAGAAATACAAATGTTTGATGAGGCTTAAAAAATTATTTTTTGCCCAATATAAAAACGGTCAATAAAATGGAAGATGTATTATTAATGGATGCGGCAGAGCGTTATCTGAAGGGTTCGATGAACCAGCAGGAAAAATTATTTTTTGAAGAACTCAGAAAAAATAACCCCGAGCTTGACCAAATGGTCGTTGAGCAGACTTTCTTTTTAAATGAGGTGGAGAAATATGGTGATTTGAAGGCTTTCAAACACAGTTTACATGAGGTAGATACCAAATTGGCGGAAGAAGGCATTATAAGAAAAGCTGATTTACATTTTGGAGGTAAAATTGTTTATATCTGGAAAAAATACAAGCGCACAGTAATGGTGGCTGCCAGTATTGCTGGTATCGTTTCAATGCTTACTGTAGCCTTGGCCTCTGTGTACAACAATTCTAAATCAAACAATGACCTTACTAAGTTAAGCAGGGAAATTGATCGTTTGAAAGCAGATAATATTAATACCAATAAGAAACTGGATGATGTTAAAAGACCCAAGGCTCCCAATGCTCCATTCATTTCTGGTGGTACTGGTTTTTTAATTGATGCCAAGGGTTATATGATTACCAATGCACACGTTTTGAAAGGAAAGACCATTGTAGCCACTAATCAAAAGGGCGAACAATTTCTGGCCAAAATATGTATGAAGGATGAAAACAGGGATATTGCTATTTTAAAAATTGAGGACAAAGATTTTAAACCATTGTTATCCCTCCCCTACAGTATCAATAAATTGGTGAATCTAGCAGAACCTATTTATACACTTGGTTATCCTAAAGATGAAATTGTGTATGGCGAAGGTTACCTTAGTAGCGAAACCGGTTATAAGAGTGATACCCTTACCTATCAAATAGCAATTGCAGCAGATCATGGTAATAGTGGCGGCCCAGTTTTAAATAAAAAAGGTGATGTAATTGGAATTTTAACGGATAAATCGGAAGGCGGAGCTGTATTTGCAGTAAAATCGCTTTATATCTTCAATGCCGTAGAAAATTTGAAGAAAGATCCAGAACATGCTAATTTAAAATTAGCCGGAAAAAATACCATTAAGAATCTTGTGAGAGAAGAGCAGGTAAAGAAAGTGAATGATTGCGTCTTCTTGATTAAGAGTTATGAATAATACTTTTGTGAGCAAAAAGTGAGATAAGAAAAGCGGCATTGAAAAATGCCGCTTTTTATTTTAATAATATCATTAATTCCATAAGGAAGCTGGATATTCGCCCTGCTCAATCAATTTGTCCAAACTCGCTTTTACAGAGGGGGCATCCTCTTTATAGGTAACCCCAAACCATTGGGATGAACATGGAATTACCCGGATAGTTCCTCCTTGGTTTTTAACAAAATCATCCGCTGGAATAGGAATGAAAAATTCTGATTTAAGATTTTCACTGTTGTCTTTTACAAACTGATGAAATAATTTTTCGGAATTATCAAATAAGTTGGGGTGGAAACACCAGAAATTCATTGATACACTTGAATTAAAGGGGACTTCTTTTTTTACATCATGGTCTTCATAAATGATTCGGTCTCCCTCTCTATAAATCTTGGTTCTTTCATTGATTTCAATAAGTACTCCATTTGCATCAACATCGCATACACCCCTACTTACAGTGCCATGATCACTGAGTGTTTTAGCAAGTTCATAGCCAATGATGGCATAGTTTTTTTCATCACATTGTCCAATTAAAAACTGGGCAGCTTTAGCAAAACCATCTTTTCCATAAAAATCGTCCGCATTAATAACTGCAAATGGCTCATGTACTGCATCTTTAGCGCATAGCACTGCGTGTCCAGTACCCCAGGGTTTGGTACGTCCTTCGGGAAGCGGGTGTCCGTTTAGGAAATAATCTATTTCCTGGTATACATATTCAGTTTTAATTTTCCCCTTCAATTTTGGTTCGAAATTGTTTTTAAATCCCTCGGCAAAATCCTTTCTAATGATGAAGACTACTTTGCCAAATCCGGCACGAATAGCATCATAAATACTATAATCCATAATAGTTTCGCCATTGGGGCCAAAACCTTCGGTTTGTTTCATACTTCCGTAGCGACTAGCCATGCCAGCTGCCAGAATTAAAAGTGTAGGTTGCATGTAAATAAATATTAAATGATAAGAATAAAAAAATACTCAATTTTGAATATGCAAGATAAAACAATCTATTTAGTTAGTCATGAATCTTCTAGTTAAAGACCCTATCGAGTTACAGGAACTTTTTAATATAAACGGTATTAGTTTATCGGTATTGCGTTTAGACAAAATACATCCGATTGTATCTGGAAACAAAATATTTAAACTGCATTATTTTATAGAAAAAGCGCTTAAAAGCCAACATAAAACCTTGGTCAGTTTTGGAGGTGCCTATTCAAATCATTTAGTAGCTACTGCGTATGCTTGTCAAACAAGGGGTTTGAAATGCATCGGCATAGTTAGGGGAGAAAGAGCCCCTATTCTATCGCATACCCTACAACATTGTATTGCGTTTGGCATGCAACTGATATTTGTTTCCAGGGCTGCTTATAGAAACAAGGAAAAAAGTTATTTTTTAGATTCAATTCAAGATCAATTACCAACTGACTATTTAATGGTTCCTGAAGGAGGATATGATCCTTTGGGAGCAAAGGGCGCTTCACTGATACTAGATCAATTGAAATTGCCATCCTTTACCCATATTGGCATAGCCATGGGTACTGCTACAACACTTGCTGGCTTATTAATGGCTGCAGAAAAAAACACCCAAATAATTGGGGTATCCGTTTTAAAGGGAGAAGATGATACTGCTGAAAGATTGTTGCATTTGACTGGAGCCTTGCCGGATTGGAATCAATTGAAATTGTTTAAAGGCTATCATTTTGGGGGCTATGGTAAGAAGAGCGATAAACTACTCGATTTCATGAATGCCATTTGGAAAGAATATAAACTTCCATTGGATTTTGTTTACACCGCCAAATTATTCTATGCTGTAGTAGATAAAATTAAGGAAGGATATTTTCCTCCTGGAAGTCGGATTCTTTGTTTACATACAGGAGGCTTGCAAGGAAATGATTCCTTAGAAATAGGTAGTTTGAATTACTAAATGACTTGTAGTAATTATATTTGTTGATATTTTTAATATTCCTAGAGGTTATATGCGATTACTTATTTATTTGTCCATATCCTTTCTTTCACTGCATGTTCATTCGCAAGACAGTTTGCCGATGATTAAAGTGAAAAATATCAATGGTCAAATTGTTATCAGTTGGAAAAATGAATATCAAGTTCCTGTTACCAATATCAATATTCAACGTTCATTCGACAGTTTAAAAAATTATAGCACCATAGGATCTGTTTTAAGTCCAATGAATAGAGAAAACGGCTATGCAGATACGAAGCCACCCTATAATAAAATGTATTACCGTTTGTTTATAAGTTTTGAAGGTGGCAAATACCAGTTTTCGGCTATACAGCGACCTATAAAAGAAATTATTCCCCCACCAGCACCTCCAACCGTAGATATCAATTTGATTCCTATTGTGGTTGATTCAACAAAAAAAAATAATCCAACAATTCAACCTATTCCGGTTAAAATCAATGAAGATCATGATATAAAGGCAATCGTAGCTGGGTCAATTGCAGTAAGACATATTTATACTGGAAAGGAAAACAATATTATCATTAATATACCGGATGCAGGCAGGAAAAAATATATTATTTCATTTTACGATGCATCAAATCAATTAATTTTTACTGTTAAAAAACTTACTGAGCCATTTTTAATAGTGGAGCGAGTAAATTTTTTACATGCTGGATGGTTTCGGTACGAATTGTTTGAAAGTGGTAAACTTATTGAGCAAAATAAATTCTATGTTTTCAAGGATGCCAAACCACAGGTCATACCAGTAGAGGAGAAACCAAAATTTAATTAATAGCTACCTGAAATATCTCACAAAACTGTTGCTTCAACCTAATTTTTGCATCTTCAAAATCAACTTTTTCGCCCAATTCCCGCTCGATGGATGTTACTTGTTTATTTTGTATTCCACAGGGGATGATATGATTAAAATAGCTTAAATCGGTATTTACATTTAAGGCAAAACCATGCATGGTTATCCACCTGCTGCACCGCACTCCCATTGCACAAATTTTTCTTTCTCTACCTGGAATGTTGGGGTCAATCCATACACCCGTTTCTCCTTTGCTTCTTTCTCCTTTGATACCATAACTGGCCAACATTTGTATAATAACTTCCTCTAGATTACGCAGGTATTTGCCTATATCTGTTTCAAATTTTTCGAGATCTATTATTGGGTAACCAACTATTTGCTGCAAGCCATGAAAAGTGATATCTCCCCCTCTATTGGTATTATAAAATTCAATATGATTATTTTCCAGTTCTTCATCATTCAATAAAACATGTTCCTTTTTCCCGCTTTTGCCTAAAGTATACACGGCAGGGTGTTCACAAAAAAGTAGGTGGTGTTTGGTAGGAATAGTAGCTGGTAATTCGGAGTTTCCTTTTATTCTAGACTGGGTTTTGATGTCGACATTATTTAATAATAGTTTTTCCTGGTAATCCCAAGCCTCTTTATAGGCAATAATCCCTAAGTCTTCGAATATTAGTTCCTGTTTATCCACTTCAATTGATTTATTTTGCAAAGATAAGCGCTACCCTGTAATAGGGTAATGATTAAAAAACAGGGCAAATTAATAAGCAATAAAATAGCACAATGATCGAGGAAGAGATAGAATTACAGGAAAACGAGGAATTATTTGAAAAATTAACCATTACAATTGATAAGGGACAGGAACCACTGCGTATAGATAAATTTTTAATGCAACGTATTGAAGGTGCTACCCGTAACAAAATACAGCAGGGAATAGAAAATGAGATGGTATTAGTGAATGAGAAGCCTGTAAAAAGTAACTATAAGATTAAGCCAGGTGATAAATTGATTGTGTATGATAATAAAGAACCTGGCCAATCAGTTATCGTTCCTCAAAACATTCCCTTGGTTATAGAATATGAGGACGAAGATATTTTAATCATCAATAAGCCTGCTGGTATGGTGGTACATCCGGGTAGTGGAAATCCTGATGGTACATTGATTAATGGTGTTGCGTATTATCTTTTGCAACAAAACCCATCCTTGGATGAAACAGCATTATCAAGGTTTGGATTGGTACATCGGATTGATAAAAATACCAGTGGACTATTGGTAATGGCAAAGACTCCTAAGGCAATGAATGATTTGGCCAAGCAATTCTTTAATCATACTGTTCACCGAAGGTATATTGCATTGGTTTGGGGCGATTTTGAAGAACAAGAAGGTACTATTCGGGGGCATGTTGGAAGGCATCAACGATTTAGAAAATTATTTACAACCTATCCTGATGGCGAACATGGTAAAGATGCCATCACACATTATAAGGTATTAGAATCATTTAACTATGTAAGTTTGGTAGAGTGCAGATTAGAAACCGGCCGTACACATCAGATTCGGGTGCATATGCAATATATTGGTCACCCCCTTTTTAATGATGATTTTTATGGAGGTGAAAAAATAGTAAAGGGTACTGTTTTTACAAAGTACAAACAGTTTGTAGACAATTGTTTTGCTTTATGTCCTCGGCAGGCTTTACATGCTAAGGAACTGGGATTCATACATCCTAGCACCAGAAAAGAAATGTTTTTTTCCAGTGAGGTACCAGCCGATATGCAGGCGGCCATTGAAAAATGGAGAAAGTATATTATCCCTAAGCAATAGGGTCGTCTTTACATTTTATTAATGTTATCCAATAGTTCATCAGCCAGTTCCTTATTTAGGGCTTTAAGTTTTTGATACATCAAATTAGCATTGATTTTATCTGTTTG
>CALRKF020000018.1:0-46163 GCA_943367825.1 Chitinophaga pinensis | reverse complement strand
GCCATTTTTCCAATATTTTTTTACTCTTCAACATGTTGATTTCGTAAAGATAAGGCATGTACAAAAAAGGGCAGCTAAATTAGCTGCCCTTTAAATTTATTTATACGATTACCGCATAAGGTACATTTTACCATAGCCTTTATTGAAGTACTTATCGGTTTTGTCACCATCTGCCTTGTATTTATCCAATGTTTTTCCATTGAGGTTAGTCAACACTCGATAGAGATAAACACCATTGGCTAATTTCTGTCCATACATATCGGTACCATCCCATTTAAACTCGGTAATATTTCTACCTACATGAATTGGTCCTAATTCATCTTTGGTAATTTCCCTCACTACCTTACCAGTAATGGTCAGAATTTGAATGCGCATATTTTGCGGTATTGTATTCCCTGTTAAAGTAAATACAAATGCAGTAGAAGTAGTGAATGGATTTGGATAATTCAAAAGGTTTGAAATCATGGGCTTATTAATCACGGAGAAGATTACCCGATATTCTAATTCTCCTGCTTTATTACCTACCATATCCTTACCTGTTACTATCAATTCATATTCACCATCTTCTGTGAAATAGGGTGTAAAATCAAGTGAGGCGGTATTTTCACCTGCGGTCAAATTAGCTGGTGTAAAGCGAAGTGTATCCGCACTAAAGCGGTAGGTTCTTAAACTATTGTCTGGGAATCTAACCTGTACTTTCATTAATGCAGTATCACTTAGTGCTAAGTATTTACTTTCATCCTTCAATTTTACCAAAATATGCGGGCGGGAAGCTACAATATCCTTATTTAGAATATGAACTCCGTCAAAAGTAACATCCAATAGTGGATTGTATTTATCCTCTCTTACAAAGAAATCTTTGTATAAGACATTATTGAAATGATATTGTTCTCGTTGATCATTGTCGGGATTGAATTCAATATATAGTGTGTTATTGCCGGGCAATAATTTCGTATCAATGGTATAATTAACCACCAATGTATCTGGGCTTGCTGCTATTATTTTTCTTTTTGGAACACTGATTAATTGTTGGTTATTATTTCTATCAGTAATTCTCAATTTTACTTTCATCATACTATCAAAGCCAACAGGGCTGATACTTTTGAATGCAATGGAGAAATTGATTTTTTCACCCTGATCAACGGTATCCTTGAAATTGTACAATACACCTGGGGCCACCGCTCCTTCAGGTACATAATCGGCATTCAGTAATAAAAAGCGCAATTGATTCGGTGTCGCATAAATTTCATCCTTTGTTTCCATCTTCAATTGAATATAAGGATATGTGGTGGCGCTTATAAATGCGAGGCTAGTATCACGTGATGGAGCAACCGTAGCAATTAGATCTGCAACACCATTTGAACGTATACCCCAAACCGCCACTTTTACAGTATCACTATTTCCTGCTTCAAGACTATTGCCTCTCCAATGAAGTGCATTCCATTTTTTAGCAGGGCCAAATACGGGAGATTCAATCGTACCGCCCTGGGCCCTTGTAGTTAAAGGAATCGCTTCATTGATATAATTTGAATCAGCAGGTCCAATAATTTGTGTTGCAGTATAAGAAGGATCACCTTTTTTGAAGAAGTACAATAATGGAAGATTTTTATAGAAGCTATCAATCTTATTAAAGCCGATACTCTTTAGTTTATGGTACAAAGATTTACCAGGACCATAAGTAAGGGTATCTGCCTTCCATTGGTCAACGAAAACTGAATTGTATATCCAACCCAAGTTGGTAATGCCCACATACATTCCATTTGGTATGCTATCAATAAAATCCATTGCAGCTTTTCTGTAACTCTGAATAGTATATGGAAATTCGAAAAATTTACGGTCTGGCACTGTTGGTGCAGCACAATCAGGAGGCCATGAACTGAATCTACCATTGGCACCCACCCGAGTATTTACCCAAGGTGTAAGAGTAGTACTATCAAAAACATAGAATTGCAAGGATGCATATTTACAACCATAACCCTCTATTTCATAGAAGTCGAGGTTCACATTAATTTTATCATAATCAAAATACGGATACAAGCCAGTACGGAAACGTAATGACCTTTGTAGCTCATTAAATCTGAAGCGGCGATCCGAAGCTAAATTTATACTAGAGAAATTACTTTTCAAGTGTTGATAATAATGTCCCTGATTAAATCCAGATGAACTTCCTGCCAGATAGGTAAAGGAGTAGATATTCCAGATAATTTGTGCAGACCCTATAGGCACCATGGCTGTTCTCCAATAATAAACAGTGCTGTCGGTAAAGGTAATATTGGTCGGATTAAATTGTACAATACCACCCGGACCTGTCTGATTGTAAGCTTTCTTAAACGGAGAGTTAAACAATTCAGTTGTATCAATTTCCATCATAAATTGTCTGGTACCACTTAGTGGATTAGCCGTACTACCAGTATAGGTAATATTTTGCTGGCTAACGATGGAGAAATTATAAGGATATACTGGACGTAATTCATCTTCGAATATGTAAAAATCTTTTGTTACTGTATTATTCAATTCACTTAGTTCGTCTACCCTATTGCCTACATCAACTGTTACGATTAATTTATTCAATCCCTTATCTGTAATTGGATTAATAGGCACTACCAGATTAATAGAATCCATGTATTTAATAGCAGGTATCATCTGATTGTACAATACTTTAATAGTATCATTCGGCAATTTCCGATTGATGATAACCCTAATAGAATCATTGATTGCTTTACCAATGTTCATCATTTTTACATTTACATTAAAGCTAGCATCGGCTACAGTTATGATAGAAGGTGAAATCTTTATAAGCTGGTCTTCTACAACATAGTCGGGTTTTGCAAAGGAATTGATTTTAATAGCTGGGTCTCCATGAAGTGTTATTTCCTGTAAATGGATACGTGTATAATAATCCAATGTTTGCGGACTTGAACCAAAATCAGTAATGACTTTTTTCAATTGGTTTCCGGCGGTATTACCATACATATTTTTGCAAAACTGCGTATATAGGTCAGTGTTATAAAAATTCAAAAACGGTGGAATACCAAAATGGGTGTCGGCCAGAAATGCGATACTTCCCCTTTGTGGTGCCAACACATATTTTTCAGATAAGGTCATATCTCCATTTAATCGAAGCGGATTAAAGAGGAAGAAATTACCAGCGCTACAACCACTCACACTAAAGAATGGATACTTACCGGGATTTTGATATACTTCGGGGCTACTCAAATTAAATTCAAGAATATTAGCCGAAGAGTGACCAAAATATTGAATATAACTTAGGCCTTCTCTGAACAAATCTTCTATTCTTTGACTATTGGCTTGTTGAATAGCACCGGTGCCAGATTTTTTAAAGGTCTCTACATGAGCTCCGTATAAAGTATCTTCTGCAATGGTTTTATATTGATTTAAATAATCAACGAAGGAGGCACTTTCCAAACTATCTTTTCCTCCAGAAACATGTAGGAAATTTTTCATCCATGCTTTATCTCCAACAGTTTGACTATTTAATTGTTGGGCTTGTTCGTATTGTTTTACCTTATCTAAATAAATACCTACTTCATTACCATTAATGGCTGCTAGTCGTCCAACAGGAATAACAGGAATTAAGGTGCCCGGAGCGGCCAACATCATATTGTCGGATGCAGGCCAACCAAAAGTTTGAATCAAGTCCAATTTTTCAGCTGCAGGGTCTGCTTCAAAATCACGGAAAGCATGGTAGTCCAAACCACGACCAATCAGGAATACATATTTTGGGTTAACTGAAAATTGCTGAGTGGCAAACCGAGCGAAATCTCTAACAGCAGTTGGATGCTTTCTGATTCCGAATGCAAACTGATCGTTTAATTCATTGATATCATTAATTTTTACATTAAAACTACCTCCAGCAATGCTACTGCGATATTGTTTATATAGGTCAACGTAATTTGTTCCTGAACCATTATTCAACAAACTGGGGTGGGTAATAATGAGGTAATCACCTTGATTGGAAACCGTATTATAATTTAAAAAGTTTTTAGTAGCAACCCCGTTAACTGCAACCATATTCGAAGCTTCCTGATTCACCAACATAAATTTACGGACAGGTGTAGCAGAAGCCGGCAATACAAATTTCACTTTGCCAGGTGTAGATACGATATCACCTGTATAACGAAGTCCAGCAGTGATATCATATAATACAGGTGCAGTTGTACCATAATTGAAATTGTCAATCACCAAATAATTTCCGGCAACGCTATTTGGTAATTCAAAATAAAAATTCTTTTGGTTATTGAAAATAAATTTTGCTGGGTAGGTTAGTGTAAACCCTGCTACAACAACTCTATCATCTCCATTATTGGAACCATACCCATTCATGTATACTGGAACATAATCAGGGCTTTGTAAAGCAGTTAAAGGGATACCTGTTTTAGTAATTTTCAAATAATTAAAATACGGCATGGGCCTATCAATAATAGTATCCGTATATAATTTAACGCGGAAATTTCTGGTAAATAATGCATTGCCTACTGCAGCAATACTAAAGCTTACACTATTTGGGGGACCAGCAGTATATACATTTAGCCCATATAAAACAGTGGACAAATCACAACAAGGTACAATATCATTGCTTGTCCAACCTTCCCCCTGATCGTAATCGGAAGAATAAACATATTCGCCTACAACAGCTGCGTACCCTCTATTAATTTTATTATGATAGGACTGTTCAATTCTTCTCATAAAATAAGGCTCGGGTACCATTGCGCCCGGTGGGTTATTAACTGCAATAGTATACCGAAGATTAGATCCAGTTGAATTTACAGTAAGAAAATAAGTAGATGAATCGGTAAATAAACTATACTTATCCCAAAGTTGAAAATCAGGATCTTTATAAAGTGTTTTATCTTGTTTTCCATCATTGGCTTGTCCCCAAAATTCAATATAATCACTGCTGCCTAATACACCTGTTGGTAAGGAGGTAAACAATCTTACTTCCTGACCATTCCGCCACAATTGAAAATTTTGTGCGGGGGTACTACCCAATCCTAAAGTATTTAAAACGGGTTGAGTAATTCGGCATAAGGTATCACTGCTTATTTTGAATTTATAATATGTCTTGCTATAATCAATCCAACTATTATTCAACTGGGCTTTACCCGCAACAGTTAGTATTATAAGCAATGAAACCAATACTTTTTTCATCGTAGGACGTTTAATTTTTTATTCTGATTCTTTTTTGGTCAGGTTAAGCCTTAAAGAAAATATATGTGTAAACAAAGGATTGGATTGATTGGCCAAATTTGAAAAAGCATAATCAATCATAACATTTTTTATTTTGAAACCGGCACCAATACTTGGTTGATAAATCCATACTTTCTTTTGATTTACTGTATCTCCATCGGCCAGTGCCTGTTGAAAATTGGTAATTCCAGCTCTGATAAAAAAGACATCTTTGTAAGAAGCTTCTAATCCAAGATTAGGATCAACGCTAACAGGATTACTGCTAATAACCGTATTTCTTTTACCATCAAATGTTACACTCAAATTGGCTTCAGCTAGCAATTTGAAATTGGAACCTAGTGTGAAATCATAACCACCTCCCAACACCAATCTGGGAGCAGTAATTTCTGTTGATTTAACAGGAATATCGTTTTTGGTTAAATAGAGCACTTCTTTTTCCTTATCCGTAAATTTAAATGACCAAGCATTGAAAGTGGTTGAAATGTCTCTAGCCATCAGTCCAAGATGCCATTTTTCGCCATGCATTTGAACACCTGCATCGAGTCCAAATCCCCAGGCAGTTGCAAATTTTCCCACCTTCCTGTAAATCACTTTGGCATTGGCACCAAAACTAATTTGCTTTTTTTCTGTTGCTTTCAATTGTTGGGCAAATGAAAATAAAAATGCATAATCAGCGGAGGAAAATGATTGTATATTATTATAATTAATACTGCCATCAGGCTCTACCAAAAAAAGTGTATTGGGAATATCATCTACAGCAAATCGAAGTGCAGAGAATCCGATTGTTCTTTTATTATCCTGAATGGGTATTGCAATGGAGGCATAATCATATTTGGCAATGCCTGCAAAATAATCGGCATGCATAATGCCTACATTTGGGTTATCCTTTACACCTGTTAAACCAGCGGGATTCCAATATCCTGCTGTAGCATCACTGGCAGATGCCACTTGTGCACTTCCCATCGCCAACCCTCTAGCTCCGGCACCAATATTTAAAAATTCATTGGAATATTTTCTAAACTGAGAAAAGCTAACCACTGGGAAAAGCAGGGTAATAGCAATTAGGACTTTCAGGTTTCGTATCATATTTATTGTATCCAGTTATCGATTGGGCAACTGTTATTAGGGTTAATAAACACTTAAAACGTATTAATAGATACCAAATTGTGTCTAGCACAGGTATTAAAATTACAGCTAAATATGCAATTCCCGCACTACATATTTCCACAAATCCACATTCATATGTAATTGTAGGGCACTCCATTCAAGAATGAGATGCTTTAAAATGGAAAAAGGCTGCACTTGGTACAGCCTTTCTATATAAAAACAAGATTGCATTAATGCTTTCCAGACAAAATGAGTTGAAAGCCTGGGTTGACAGTAATAACAGCTCCACTATTAGCAGTTATACTTCTACAAATGACATTGGTGGACAAAATTGGATTATTGGGAGCCCCCCCATTAACAATCACGTCGGTATTACTATCTGGCACTTTAGTGCAAGACCAATTAGCAGGCAATTCCCAAGCATCGCTGACAGCTCCTGTCCAGGTTAAGCCAAATTTCAAAACAAAATCATTGCTACTAGCTGTCAAACCGTTGTTGGTTACCAAGCAGCGATAATGATAGCCGTACATGCTTGTAGGGGCTGCAATAATATTTAAAGTTGAAGTTGCAACACCGGAATACAAAGCGCTATTAGAAATATTGGAATAGCCTGCTCCTGTATCCACCTGCCATTGATAAGTATCCCCTGAGGTAATGCTTGAAGAAGTAAAACTGGTATTCCCACCAGGACAGACTGGCAAAATCACATATAAATTACTATACATTATGTTATTAAAATGGAACTGCTCTGCTTGTGCTGAGTCGGGGTTAACATCCAACTTTAATTGATTATGTCCTTCATATCCTTGCATGGGTAAATCATACACAATTATTACGCTGTCTCCAGACACCAATGGCTTCAGCCTTGACCCATCGGGTAGATTATTAAATACTACTTGTGTTCCATTATTTTTTGTAATAGTTAACCTAAGTTTAATACTATCAAATGCTATTTTGCTAATATTCTTAAAAGCTATTTTGAAATGCAAGGTATCTGTATTGACAATTGTATCCTTTCCTTCAAAGAACATATTGGGTGCCAATGCGCCTTCAGGGTATTCATCAGCAGTGAGCATCCAATATTTTAATTGGGCCGCTTTGGCATTGACTGGATCAGTGGTATTTATTCTAACCTTCAAATAGGGGTGAATCGTTGCACTAATACCAGCTATACTGGAATCCTGCAAATCCCTTACTGTTGATAATAGTATATCATTATTTACTAAGTCTTTTCCTATAATATCAAAACTATGGGTGCTGTTAGGATTATTATCTGGCGTTAAATTCCATTTAAACCTTTGCCATGCTTTAGCAGGGCCAATCCAGGGACTTTCTACTGAGCCAGCAATATTTTTACCTAAAATATTAAATGTATCCACAATATGATAATTGTCGGATGCGCCTACATGTTGTCTGGGTTGAAAATCGGTGGTATCTCCTTTTCTAAATACAAACACAAAGGGTAGATTACTGGTGAACCCATCAATCTGGTGTAAGCCCATGGAATGAAATTTATGCCAGAGGGAATTACCAGCGCCTAAATTAATCGTATCTGCCTTCCACTGGTCAATGAAAACATTATTTGTGGTCCAACCCAAATTAGTAATAGATACAAAATACCCAGCAGGAATACTATCAAAGAACTGCATGGCTCTTCGTCGATACACGCTGTCATAATAAGGAAATTCAAAAAACTTTCTGGTAGGCGCACTGGGTGCTGCACAATCAGGAGGCCAACTTCCGAAACGCCCGCCTGACCCTGTATTATAATTTACCCATGGTTTCAGTGTAAGGGGATCATAGACTACAATTTGCAAAGACTTGTATTTGCATCCATAACCTTCTACCTGATCATTGTCAACATTTACATTAATCTGATCCCAATCGTAATAAGGATACAACCCTGTACGTATCAACAATTTCCTTGTCTTATCATCGAAATTGAATTTGCGACTGGCACTATCCAATGTAATGGTGTTATATAGATTGTCTTTAAACTGAAAATAATGTGATTGGTTATATCCTTCATAACTTCCATTAATGTATACAAAGGAGCTATTTAACCACCTGCTACTATCTGAAGGTGTGCCAGTAGTAAGGCGCCAATAATAAACCGTACTATCCACCAGTAAAATTTCGGGTAAAAATTTAATTACACCTCCGATACTATTCACCGTTTTTTGAACTTTGAAAGGCGAATTAAATAATCTAGTAGTATCCAATTCCATCACATAATCTTTGGGTTCGGCCAAGGGATTTGCAGTGCTTCCAAAAACTGCAAAATTATTACTGCTATTGATAATGGAATAATTGAAGGGGTATACGGGCCTGATTTCATCAGCCAAAACAGTAAAGGACTTTGTAATGGTATTATTCAGTTCTGATAATTCAGTTAGTGCATGTTCAGGATCAATGGTAATAGTGATACTATTTTGCCCTTTATGTTTTAAAGGATTCAGGTTTAAAATAACCTGCAAAGTATCTTCATTAAAGGTGGCTTTAATTCTGCGATTGGCCAATAGCACCACAGAACTGTCGGGCAATCGATGTTCAAAACGAATGGTGATAGAATCATTAATAGCTTTTCCTATATTTAAAATTTTAGCATTGATTTTTACTTTATCATCTGCAACGCTAATAATAGTTGGCTGAATATCAATTAACGAATCAGTAATTGTATAATCTGGCAACAGATGGTTATTAATCCTGGTTGCCGGGTCACCATGAAAAGTCATTTCCTCTGCATGACACTTGGCTATAAAATCATAGTCATATTCTGTAGTCAGTGTTTCCATAGTGGATTTCATAATTTTCCCAAGTGTATTCCCATACATTGGACCAGCTATATTATTGGCAAAAATGGAATTGAAATAATTCAATTGTTGAGGCAACCCGAAATGCGTATCTGCAATAAACCCAATACTCCCTTTCTGAGGGGTAAAAATATATTTTTCTGAAAGTGTTCCTTTATTGATGGGTCTTAAAGTATCAAATAGAAAAAGATTACCGCTATTACAGCCATTCACGACTATTAAAGGATATTTCCCTGTATTATTATAGTTCTGTGGATTATCCAAATTGAATTCTAATGTATTGGGAGATGAATGTCCAAAGTAGGTTAGCATTGACATTCCCTCTGAAAATAAATTATCGATCGTTTTATTGGAGCCTATGGCAGTATACTGTCCTGAATTCTTACTGAAATTATACACTTTAGCCCCCATGGAAGTATCAATCAATGTTTGTTGATAACCATCCATAAAACTACTTATGAGGTAATAAAGTGACAAATCATCTATAGCACCGGTTATCTGTGCAACATTTTTCATCCATCCTTTTCCATTAACAGTTTGTGGGCTGCTGGTCTGAGCCAATTCATACTGCTTCATCTTATCCAGAAAATCTCCTACTTCTGTACCATTGATGGCCGACAGTCTTCCGATGGGAATGCGAGTTGTATTACCCGTACGGGTAGCCGTTAGTAAATTATCGGAAGGGGGCCAGCCAAAAGTAGGCACTAGCGCAAGTTTGTTTACATTAGGGTCTGCTTCACTGCTTCTAAAAGCCATATAATTTAATCCCTTCCCTATAAGGAAAAAATAGGAAGGAGCAGTTGCAAAATGTGTTAACGCATAACTCGCAAAATTTCTAATGGCCAAAGGGTGATGTTTAATACCAAATGCGAATTGATCGGTCAATTGATCAATATTTACTGTTTTTGCATTAAAACCCCCACCTGCAAGAGAAGAACGGTACTGACGATATTTTTCTACGTTGTCTTGCCCATTTCCATCATTGAATAATAAAGGATGACTTATAATTACATAATTACCTTGCTGAGCCACTTGACTGTAATCAACAAAATTTCTTGTTGTGAAATCGGTAACTGAGTTAATATTTGCAGGTTCCACATTCAGCAATACCAATTGACGATTAATTGCAGATACAGGCAACACGAACTTAAGGGTGTCGCCACTCACAATGGCTGTTAATCGCAGGTTGTTAGATCGGTCTACCAAAATTGGTGGCAGGCTACCAAAATTGAAATTCAGAATCTCCAAATACTTGGCTGGTCCTGCAGGAATTTCAAAATTAAAAGAAGATTGCCCTCCAAAATTATAACTGCGGGGATATGTTAATTCAAAATGGGATACAACTATATGATCGACTCCTGCACCATCTTGCCAAAATTCAAGATTAGCAATATCCCCGGCAAATGTATTAAGGGGCACTGGTACATTGGAGAACCTTGTAATATCATATCCAACATTATTACTTGAAGCAATGGAGGTTCCATTAACTTTAATGCTAATATTTCTACTGGAGGTATAATTTCCTGCTACCACAGCAGTTAAACTAGCAGCAGGCCCATTTCCAAATAAATATAAATTGGAATTATTATCAGGCATATAGCCAGTTCCATAAGGTGCTACATAAATATCACCCCCGATCCATCCCTCGCCCTTATCGAAAGCAGAGGAATGCACTATCTCTCCAAAGTCAATACCATATCCTGGATTTTGCCCAACCTTGTAATATTTTGCCAGCGTGTGCATAAAAAAACTATCCGCAGGTAAACTATTACCCGCAACATCGTTGGCAGTGTTAACTATTCGTTTATTCGTACCCGTAACATTGACCGTTAAAAAATAGGCCGCCGTATCAGTGAGGATACTCCAATGGTCGCACATTTGCAAACTATCGTATTTATACAATTGCTTGTCCGGTACACCGTTATTCATTTCTCCGTAAAACTCAAGAAAATCTGTATTCCCTAATGTGCCGCTGGATACAGAGGTAAAAAGGGCAACTTCCTGTCCATTTTTCCATAACTGAAAATGTTCGGCAGGAGTAGTAGCAAGTCCTATTGCGGCAAGACTGGATTGATTAATACGATATAATCCGTTTCGTCCTATCTTGAATTTATAATAGGTCTTAGAATAATCAATCCATTCATTATAATATACCTGTGCAGTGCTAAAAAAGCCAGAAAGTAGAAGCAATAAGGTAAAAATGTATTTTCTCATAAAAAGGTTAAGGAATCTAATATTAAGCCGCCTTTAGCCATAAGTCTGCTTTACAAAGAATATGTGGTTTATGCCTTACAGAACGACTATAAGGGAGGTAATTTAGAAAAGAGCTTACAAACATAAGCAATTTATTCATTTTTTATAAGCATTTTTGCAGCATATAAACGTAAAATAATGGATTTAATTGCTGAACTCAATTGGAGAGGTATGATACAGGATATCATGCCAGGAACAGAAGAACAACTAAAAAAAGAGATAACGACAGGCTATATTGGCTTCGACCCAACGGCAGAAAGCCTGCATATTGGGAGTTTGGTCCCAATCATTCTGCTGGTGCATTTACAAAAAGCAGGACACAAACCCATTGCATTAGTTGGTGGTGCAACAGGCATGGTAGGTGACCCTAGCGGGAAAAGCGAAGAAAGAAACCTGCTAAGCGAAGAAGTGTTAAACCGGAATCTACAAGGCGTTAAAAAGCAATTAGAAAAATTCTTGGATTTTAATCCTTCCCGTTCGAATGCTGCTGAGATGGCCAATAACTACGATTGGTTTAAGAACATATCCTTTCTCGATTTCATCAGGGATGTTGGTAAACATATTACGGTTAACTATATGATGTCCAAGGACAGCGTCAAAAAAAGACTAGAAGGTGAAAATGGAATGAGTTTTACTGAATTCACTTACCAACTTGTACAGGGCTACGATTTTTATTGGCTGTACCAACATAAAAAATGCTTGTTGCAAATGGGTGGTAGTGATCAATGGGGCAATATTGTAACCGGTACAGAATTAATAAGAAGGAAATCGGGAGGCGAAGCTTTTGCTTTTACCTGCCCATTGATTAAAAAAGCCGATGGCGGCAAATTTGGAAAAACAGAAAAAGGTAATATTTGGCTCGATCCGAACATGACAAGCCCCTATCAGTTTTATCAATTTTGGTTCAATGCCAATGATTCGGATGCAGAAGGATGGATTAAAATTTTCACTTTCTTGGATAAAGACCATATCGAGTCTTTGATAAAGGACCACCAAGAAGATCCCGGAAAAAGAATCCTACAAAAAGCCCTTGCAAAAGAGGTCACTATTTTTGTACATGGCGAAACTGCCTATCAAGAGGCCGTAGACACTACCGAGAAATTATTTAACGCTGGCAGTACTTCTGCAGAAGATTTAACGGTAGAGGATTTAAATAATATGGAAGGGATCGTAAAATCGGATTACCCCATTCAAAAAATGGAAGCCGGAATTGATGTGGTGAGTTTCCTTGCTGAAACAGGTATTTTTTCTAGCAAAGGAGATGCAAGAAAAATGATACAAGGAGGAGGCGTAAGTATCAATAGAATAAAGGTAGCCTCTGTGGATTTAAAAATAGAACCAACACTCCTACTCCATCAACAATATTTATTGGTACAAAAAGGAAAGAAAAATTACTTTCTAGTAAAAGCAATTTAACCAAGTAATTGTTTTTTCTCCCTAAATACCTTCCATACAAATTCACCGAATAAGGTATTGGCCCAGGCAAACCATTTGCGGGTAAAATTACCGGCATCGTCTTTATGAAAGGCTTCATGCATAAAGCCAGTGCCGGCATGAGTTGACTGCAAGGTTTTTAAACAATAGGAGATTTCTTTTTCATCCTTGCTGGTAAGACCGCGCATGATAAGTCCCATCGGCCAAATATAATCCATGCCAATATGTGGCCCCCCACTTCCAGTGGCAGCCTTCCCTGTAAAGAAAAATGGATTTTGAGCTGACAAGGAAAATTTTCGGGTGTTTTGATATAGCATGGCAGATGCATCAACATCTAAATATGCCAGGGATAAAAGGGAGGGGATATTTGCATCATCCATTAGCAAATGACTCCCCATACCATTGATTTCATAAGCTAATATATTACCAAATGTAGGATGCTGCACAACGGCATATTGTTTAACTAAGTTTTCTATATTATTGGCAAATGCCAGCAGATTGCTGCCAGGTTTATACTTTATGGCTGTAAAAATTTCGGATAGGTATTGAAGACATCGGGCTGCAAATAAATTACCTGGAATATTAAACGGAAAAACGGTTGCATCATCACTTGGCCGGAACATGGCATGAATCAATCCTATTTTTTTTGTTGGATATCCATAGCCATTTAAAGGAACACTATCCACGGGGTTGCTGGTTGTTCGCTGAAATTGATAAGGTCCGTTGTCTTTTAATCGTTGTTGCTCCCTGAATGTTTGTATTATCTTTTGCATGGCAGCTTTCCAGTCAGCATCAAAAACCGACACATCACCAGTTTCCTTCCAGTAAGCATGCGCCAACCGAATAGGATAACACAAAGAATCGATTTCCCATTTACGTTCATGAACACCCGGCTTCATGAGTGTATGATCATCTTTCCACTCACTTATTTTATTTTCATCCTTATAAAAAGCATTTGCATAAGGGTCTTTCAAAATGCATTTTGTTTGCCGCCTGATTACTCCTTCAATTAATTGCTGCAGCTTTGGATCTGCTTTCATCAAAGGTAAATAAGGCCATACTTGTGCACTGGAATCTCTCAACCACATAGCATCAATGTCTCCGGTAATTACAAAAGTATCAGGCTTACCATTAATCATTTCAAATTCTACTGTTGTATCTAAAGTATTGGGGAAACAGTTTTCAAATAACCAGGCAATTTCTTTGTTGCCAATATTTTTTTTAACTGCATCAATTGTATTTTCAACAGCAATGCTAGTAAATTTCCTTTTTTCCAGAGGTATTCGAATAACTGGAAATTCATAGGACAAATTGGATAGCATACGATTGCTGAATAATAACCCAGCACCAGCCATTGAACTTTGGAAGATAAATTTTTTTCTATTCATTTTACTAAGTTAAAAGAATCAATCCTATTGGAGTAAAAAAGCCTGTAATTGATTATACAAAAAAAGCCCGGAATAACCGGGCTAAGAAATAATATGAAAATATGTTTAACGATTGTCTACAACATCCACTCCTGGATATTTTTTTGCATCAAATACAAATTGTGTATCTGGAATCAAACTACTAGTATTCATACTACCCACAGAGGATGTATAGCGATTACCAGCCTTTTCAAATACTTTCGTACTAGCAATTGTCTGGTTGGCTTTTACAACATTTACCAATACTTTATAAAAAGCCTTGGTTTTATCAATAGGCGTAAGCTCAATTTCTTGAATTCCCTTAGTTTCACTGTTTAATTTGTACAAAAAATCCTTGTCATAAAAATTGGTAAATAATTTTTGAGGGGTAATCGTATTGTTACTTAAATCCAATTTCGTTATCACCACTTCATTGTCTAGTTTAGAATAAGTCCACACGTTATTGCCATCACAAAATATCTCTTGCCCAGTGATACTTATGCGGTATTTATTCCCCTTCATATAAACAATCCCCGACTTAGTGCCAATATTCTTACCAGCGCTATTTTCGATTTTTAGAGAAAATTTTGCCTGTACAGATTTAAATGTTTTAAACTTAGCACTTACACCATCTAAAATTACTTTGGCCGCAGGGTCGCTTTGACCCATTCCTTTAGGAGGCTGTGCCAAGGTAACACACATACAAAGTAAGGATACAATAAAAGTGCTAGTCATCTTTTTCATAATTCCGTATTTAGGGTAGTAAAGCAAGCTTTAAAATGTTGCAAAGATATACATTTAGACCTTCCCTAACAAGGAGGGTTTAATAGCCATCTTTAATGAATTGTTAAGATGTAATTAGTTTCCAAAATAACATATAAGTGATTAAGGGTTTTCAGAAACAATGCCTATTTTGCATTTACTTCAACTCAATCATAAGGCTCAACTCAGCTATTGAACAGCATTTTATACATTTAAAATTGTATTATGACTGTCATTAATAGCGCCCTGCCAGCAGGTAAAAATTTATCCCCATCAACCTTAACCAAATTCCTTTGGTGGCTTGCCACAGCCGAAAAAGAATTATTAAAAGATTCACTGGCCGATAGTAATCGATATCGCATCATTGGCATGACAGTGATGAGCACCTGGCTATTCGCTACCGCCAGTTGGAGCTTTTTTTTCAGTACTTTTTTATCTTCCTATACCGCTGCCATCGGATTGGGATGCTTTATGGGTTGGATTATACTTACTATTGACCGGGCCCTAATAAAAGGAATAACCAGTACCAATAAACGAAAATTAGCTCCTTTAGTACTGCGTGCATTATTAGCAATTACCATTGGTAGTTTTATGGCCCAGCCTGCACTCCTATTCATGTTTGACAAAGAAATTAAATTGCAAACATCCCTAGACAATGAAAAAAAGAAGCTGCTCAAACAAACAGAATTAGATAGTCTTTTTGCCAATCAACAAAGGGAATTAACTGCTCATAAAAACCAGCTTTCTACTGAACTCAACAAATATTATGCAGCAGTCATACAGTCAAGAAACAATTTTTTGGCTGAAACGGATGGCAGTGGAGGAAGTGGGAAAATAGGTATCAAGGATATTGCGCTCGCAAAAAAAAATGAATACCTGCAAATAAAACAAGAGTATGAATCAGCAAGTAAATTCCTTACACCAGCAATGGATAGTATTAATCATTCATTACGAATGATTGAACATACAAAAAAGCAAGAAGCGGATAATTTTATTCAATATTTAAATAATGGGTTTCTCACCCGTATCGAATCACTGAATAATTTATTACAAAAGAATAGGGCACTGCAATACAGGTATTACTTACTGCTGTTTATATTAATACTTATCGAACTTTGCCCCGTTTTAGCCAAAACTTTTTTGCCAACTTTAGTGTATGATGAAAAACTACATTTGAGGGAAAAAATGGAAATAAAAATTGCGCAACAAAACATTGCCCACACAACACAACTTAGCACTATATATAACACACTATCATTCGAAAGCAATCAAAATGCAATTCAACAATTTTTCAGCATATCCAATGGGATTAAAACTGATAAAATAAATTCCCTTTGCAAAGATTGGTCTAGCGATCCTACTCAAACCTGGGACAGTACCTGGATACAAGTGAAAAACGAAATCATCAGTTGTCAAGAATCTGGAGTAAAGGATAATACCTAAACAAATTGCTGTATTAGAGAATATGCTAAATATTCAAAACAGGTTCCCTATTTTTGCGAACTATGGCCAAAGCTGCTGGTGAAACCCCTTTAATGCAACAACACAATGCCATCAAGGCCAGATACCCTGATGCTATTTTGCTGTTTAGGGTAGGTGATTTTTACGAAACTTTCGGACAAGATGCAATAATTGCGGCGCAGGTTTTGGGGATCACCTTAACTAAAAGAAACAATGGCAATGCCACTTCTGCTGAACTAGCTGGTTTTCCTCATCACGCACTGGATACTTATTTGCATAAATTGGTAAAGGCTGGTTATCGAGTGGCTATTTGCGACCAACTAGAAGATCCCAAGCAAGCAAAAGGCATTGTCAAAAGAGGTGTAACAGAATTGGTAACACCAGGTGTTGCTACCAACGATAAATTATTAGAACATAATAGCAATAATTTTTTGGCAGCCATCCATTTTTCGGATATCAGCACTAACCAACAAATCGTAGGATTGGCATTTCTTGATATTAGTACCGGAGAATTTTTTATTGCAGAAGGAGACATCGCTTATGCTGATAAATTATTACAAAGTCTGAAACCTGCAGAAGTTGTTTTTCAACGAAACCGGCAAAAATATTTTAAAGAAACTTTTGGAAATAAATTCTTTACCTACGGACTCGATGAATGGGTTTTTGCAGCGCCTTACGCGAATGAAAGTTTATTGAAGCATTTTGGCACTCACAGTCTCAAAGGATTTGGGGTTGAACATATGCAATCAGGCATCATTGCAGCTGGGGCTATTTTACATTATTTGAAAGATACCGAACATCCTAATTTAGGCCATATTACTTCCTTACAAAGGATTGAAAGGGATGATCACCTTTGGATGGATCGTTTTACCATTCGCAATCTTGAAATCTTAGGAACAGAAACCAACCAAAGCTTATTGAAGGTCTTGGATAATACGGTATCTCCCATGGGAGCCCGCTTAATTAAAAGATGGATGTTAATGCCATTAAATAACCTCACACTTATCAATGAAAGATTGGCGGTGGTGGAATTATTTATCAAGGACAATGACCTGAGATCTAAATTGGCACAACAAATCAAACTCGCAGGAGATGTTGAAAGATTGGTAAGCAAAGTGCCCTTAAAAAAAGTAAACCCAAGAGAAGTATTGCAAATAGCAAGAGGCCTGCAACAAACTGCGATTATTCAATCTTATTGTAGCAATAGCCGCAATGATTATTTAAAAAGGTTGGGAGATTCCCTTAATCCATGCAACTATATTCTCGATAAAATTATTAAAATTATTCATGAAAATCCCCCAGCTATTGCTAACAAGGGTGGCATCATTGCCATGGGCATTCATACCGAATTGGATGACTTAAGAAAAATAGCGGCTGGTGGAAAAGATTACCTGATTGAACTACAACAAAAAGAAGCAATCGCTACAGGCATCTCCTCTCTTAAAATAAGTTTTAATAATGTTTTTGGCTATTATTTAGAAGTAACCAATATACATAAAAACAAGGTACCTGATAACTGGATTCGAAAACAAACGCTGGCTAATGCAGAAAGATATATAACACCTGAATTAAAAGATTATGAAGAAAAGATTATAGGTGCTGAAGATAAAATACAACAAATCGAATTACAGTTATTCGAGCAGTTGTTGAATGAATTGCAGGATTATATTAACCCTATGCAAGTGAATGGGCATGTGATGGCGGTATTGGATTGTTTGATTTGTTTTGCAAATAATGCCATTCAATTCAATTATAAAAAACCTTTACTGCATGATGGAACCGAGCTTGAATTAAAAGGAAGCCGCCACCCTGTGATAGAAAGAAATTTGCCCGTAGGTGAGCCCTATATTGAAAATGATATTGTATTGAATCCAGCTACCCAACAAATCATTATTTTAACTGGACCTAATATGAGTGGTAAGAGTGCAATCCTTCGCCAAACTGCCCTGATTACATTGATGGCACATATGGGCAGTTTTGTACCAGCAAATTCAGCTTATATTCCATTGACAGACAAAATTTTTACAAGGGTGGGCGCCAGCGATAACCTGAGTGGTGGCGAAAGTACCTTCATGGTAGAAATGAATGAAACAGCCAGTATCATCAATAATATTACTTCTAGAAGCCTTATTTTATTAGATGAAATTGGAAGGGGAACATCTACTTATGATGGCATTAGTATTGCCTGGAGCATTGTTGAACATCTTTACTATTCGCCGCATTCCCCAAAGACATTATTTGCTACCCATTACCACGAACTGAATGAATTAGAGAACAAATTGGAAACGGTAAAAAATTATCATGTTACAAATAAAGAAATTGGCAATAAGATTATCTTCCTTCGAAAACTTGCGCCTGGTGGCAGCACACACAGTTTTGGTATACACGTAGCCCGAATGGCGGGCATGCCTAATTCATTGATAGAAAGAGCCAATGAAATTTTAAAACAACTGGAAGATAGCAGGGAAGAAAACAAGTCGACTGATACAGCACAAACCATGAAAAAATTAGGCGCTCATCCAAATGAAACGCAGCGCTTACAACTGAGTATTTTCGATGCACATTCAGATACTTTTGATACGATTAGAAAATTATTAGAAAACACTGATATCAATCGCCTTACTCCTGTGGAGGCATTATTAAAACTGCAAGAAATTAAAGAGAAGTTAAAATAATTGTTTTATACCTATAATAATACCTTTCTCTTGCAGCAGTTTACGCATTAAAAGCATCCATAGAGTAACTTTGTTCATTATGTGTAAAAAGCTGCTTTTTTCTTCCATACTATTATTTTTTTTTGCTGGTGAAATATTCGGGCAAGGCTGTCCTCTTGCATCGCTTGGCCAAAATCCTTCTACTGCCTTTCCTGTTTGTGGCACTGCTACTTTTCAACAAACAGCTGTCCCCATTTGTGGTAATAGAAGAGTGCCTTCGCCCTGTAACGGTACCTTATTTACTGATAAAAATCCCTATTGGTATCGATTCACTTGTTTCAGTGCAGGAACATTGGGTTTTGTAATTACACCCATCAACTTAAACGATGATTATGATTGGCAATTATTTGACATCACCAACCACAACCCAGATGATGTATATACCGACGGGTCCCTTTTTGTTTGCTGCAATTGGTCGTCTCGTCCGGGCAATACCGGCACTTCGGCTAATAACAATGGCTTTGTAAACTGCGAAGGCCCTAGCTATCCAAATTTCAGCAATATGCCTACTTTAATTCTCGGGCATACTTATCTGTTATTGGTTAGCCATTTTACAGATTCGCAAATCGGTTATTCACTTTCTTTTGGAGGTGGTTCTGCAAGTATCACAGACCCCACTGAACCTCATATTTTAAGTGCTAAAGCTGCCTGTGATGGCACTCAGGCTACTATTAAGATTAATAAAAGAATGAAATGCAATAGCCTTACAAGTACAGGTTCTGAATTTAGTATTAGTCCTGCTATTTCGAATGTGATCACTGCAACTGGCTATGGATGTAGTACTAGCTTCGATATGGACTCGATTGTATTAACACTTAATAACCCTTTGCCACCAGGTAATTACAGCATTAGCATACAGAATGGAACTGATGGAAATACCCTAAAAGATAATTGTGATAGGTTAGTTCCTACAGGCGAAAATATTCCTATGACTGTATACCCGATTGTACCTACTCCCATGGATAGTATAAGTCCGGTACGTTGTGCCCCAAAAGAATTGCAATTGGTATTTAGAAAAAATATTCGTTGCAATAGCATTGCTGCAGATGGTTCTGATTTTTTTATTACCGGGCCAACTGGAATTGCCGTTACTGGTGCTACAGGTAATTGCATTAATGGATTAAGCAATATTATCAAAGTAACAGTAGCCAATCCTATTGAAACTGCTGGTAATTTTCAAATTCACCTTCGAACAGGCACTGATGGAAATACCATCATCGATGAATGTGGACAAGAAACACCTGCAGGTGCCAGCCTTCCTTTTATAACTAAGGATACAGTAAATGCAGCTTTTACGTATAGTATACTATATGGTTGCAACAAAGATACCATTGATTTTTTTCACAACGGAGCCCATGGCGTCAATAGCTGGGATTGGGTTTTTGACAATATCAGAACCAGTGCATTACAAAATCCATCTATTATCTATACTGCAGCTGGTCAAAAGCAGGTACAATTAACCGTTAGTAATGGTGTATGTACAGACACAAAATCAATCAATTTAACACTGGACAGCTTTCTTAATGCTTCATTCGAGGTGAATAGCATAATTTGTCCTGGTGATTTGGCTACCATCATTGATAAATCTTCAGGCAGTCCTGTAAGTTGGTTCTGGGACTTTGCCAATGGCAACACCAGTTCCTCTCCTACGCCAGCACCACAAATATATCCGCCCGCGAGTACCAATCGTGATTATACAATTAGTCTGATGGTACAAAATGCAGCAAGCTGTACAGCTATTACAACTAGAAAAATTAAAGTAATTAACAACTGTTATATCGCAGTACCAAATGCATTTACACCAAATCAGGATGGTTTAAATGATTATCTCTACCCATTAAATGCCTATAAAGCCATCGATTTACAATTCAGTGTTTATAATCGTTTTGGCCAGCGCTTGTTTTTTACTACTGACTGGACGAATAAATGGGATGGCACTTATCATGGACAACCTCAAGAAGCTGGCACTTATGTTTGGACACTTGTTTATACAAATGTAGATACCAAGAAAAAAACATCTATTAAAGGAACTACTATCTTATTACGCTGATAAAAAGAGCCGGCCCCTTCTTCAAGGAACCGGCTTTATAAAAGCACCCCACTTAAAATGTAAATCCAACGGAAACTTTTACTGCTCGATTATGGGCTTTAAAACTGTTGTTTTTGTCTAGGCGACTTAATCCGTAATCGTATCCTGCAGATACTTGAAATCCATTGTCAAAACGATAACCCATACCTCCAACCATTGCTATATCTGCCTTTTTAAAATTATTAGTCAAATTCAAATCTTGGCTAAACAATGTAATACCCAATATGCCAGCATTTAAATGAAGATTATTTTTAACCAATAGCGAAACCTGAGGACCAGCATATACTGAAAACCCTTTGCTAACATTTGCTTTTACCAAAAGGGGTATATCAATATAATCAGCCTGAATTTTAGCACTGGCATTGGCTCCGACAAATTTCAGGGCATCAATTTTAAAATCCCCCACCATGGTATATCCCTTTTGAGAATATTGTAAACCTGGTTCTATAGATACATTTTCTGTTACAGGTATATCTAAGTATCCTCCGATATGAAATCCAGTACGGCTTTTTGTATTCACCAAGCCACTGGTAAGATCAACCACATTACCCAAACTCTTAACGGCCTCTCCCTGCCAGTTGGCAATGTTCACACCTGCTTTCACCCCATACTTGATTTGCGCATTGGCATTGCTGACGAATAGTGCAGCGATACATGCCGAACTGATTATACGTTTCATATTCTTGGACAGTGCTTTTAATTTACTGTTACTATAAGGCTTTAGAATACTGTGCCAAAAAATAAAAAATCATGCAAAAAAATGTTAAAGGAAACTTCAACTAAAATTTGATGGCTAGCCTTTAACAATTTTCTATTCAACGAATATCTTGATGAATCTTTTTAAAAGCATCTTAATTTCTGTATGTTTGCTTCAACAATTTGCATATATGGAAAATAATAGTTTGTACTATAGCGACTATCTTCAATTAGATAAAATTATTCATGCACAATCACTCCAAAGTGAAAAGCAAGGGCAACTTGCAGCACATGATGAAATGCTATTCATCATCATACACCAGGCATATGAACTTTGGTTCAAACAAATATTATTTGAGGTGAATTCTGTTTTAAAAATCATGAATAAGCCCAGCGTCAACGACAACTCACCTGAAATGCAAATAGTGGTGCATCGATTAAAAAGAACCATTACTATTCTCAAAGTATTGGTACAACAAATCGACATTATGGAAACCATGACACCCATGGATTTCCTGGATTTTCGAGATATGCTTAGGCCGGCCTCTGGATTTCAGAGTTGGCAATTTAAAATACTGGAAGCCAAATTAGGATTGAAATACGAAAACAGACAGGGGCAGGAATATTATATTTCCCAATTAAAAGAAGCCGATATTCAAATCATCAAGGATGCAGAAAAAGGTCCATCCCTACTCACCTTAATTAATGAATGGCTGGAAAGAATGCCCTTCTTCGACGATCCTTCCAACTGGGAAGCAGAAAATAAAACAAGCAGCAGCCAACCATTTTGGAAGGCATATGAAAGTATTTACAATGAAAGTTTAGCAGAAGCAGAAAAAAACAATAGTTCCGCATTTCACCGATTATTTAATGAAGACCATCCTGAAAGAAATTTTTCAGCCAAGGCATCAAAGGCTGCGTTATTCATCATGTTGTATAGAGGGTATCCAATGTTAGAACTGCCATTTCAATTACTGGAATGCCTACTCGAAATTGACAACCAATTGGGCAGTTGGCGATATCGACATATAAATATGGTACAAAGAATGATTGGCACACGTATTGGCACTGGAGGCAGCAGCGGTGCGGGCTATTTGAAAGCGGCTATGGACAAACATTATATTTTTAGGGAATTGGCACAATTAAACAGTTTTCTAATTGACCGCAGAAAACTTCCGATGCTTCCTAAAAAATTGTCTGATAAATTGGGATATGCAGTTTAATTAAAACAACCCGAATAAAGTAGAATCAATCTTAGTGATGATCTGACCAAGGTGCTCTTCGTTTTCGGCAAATTTGTTTTTGTCGGCATCGATGATGAGTAATTGACCTTCTTTATAATTTTCTATCCAACTATTGTAATAATCATTTAATTTTTTCAAATAATCCAGTCGGATATTCTCTTCATATTCTCTTCCTCTTTTTTGGATTTGCGCAACCAGGGTTGGTACAGATGCTTTCAAATATATCAATAAGTCTGGTGGCTGTACCATCGACTTAAGTGTTTCAAAAAATTTATAATAATTATCAAAATCTCTTTTCCCCATCAATCCCATATCATGCAAATTGGGTGCAAAAATATTTGCATCTTCATAGATGGTCCTATCTTGTATAACCGTTTCTGTTCCTCTGTGAATTTCTAACAATTGGTTTAACCTGCTATTGAGAAAATAGATTTGCAGATTAAAACTCCAGCGGGGCATGTCTTCATAAAAATCATTGAGGTAAGGGTTATGGTCCACATCTTCAAATTGAGGTATCCATTTATAATGCTTACTCAACATTTCTGTCAATGTAGTTTTTCCTGCACCGATGTTTCCGGCAACTGCAATGTGTTTTGGTTTTTTATTCTTAGCCATCCCTTCCCCTTTTTTAGATTTTATAATTCAACTTTGAAAGTATGCAAACTTACTAAGATCGCAAACAGTAATTTTTATTTTTGGTATGGCTAGCTCATTTAAAAATAATTCAACCCAATGGCTTCACGCACCAGTTTCATAGTAGCCCCTGCACTTGCGTTGGCTTTTTCAGCACCCTGTTCCATCACCTTTTTCAAATAAACTTTATCATTCAATATAACATCCACTTTATTACGAATTGGTGCAATAAAATTTACCATATCCTCTGCCAGTTGTTTTTTCAAATCACCATATCGGATGGTACAATTATTATAATCCGATTCAAATTTGGCAATCGTATCGGGTGAAGCGACCAGATTCAACAGCAGGAAAATATTTTCAATATAATCGGGCTTAGTGGAGTTTGGTTCAGTAGGACCACTATCGGTTTTAGCCTTCATTACTTTTTTACGAATAATATCATCCTCATCAGCCAAATAAAGGGTGGCCATTTGATTATCGCTTTTGCTCATTTTCCCTGTGCCATCCAAACTGGGCACTTTAATCAACTCGCCTCCATAATTAAATGCCTGGGGTTCTGGAAACACTTCCCCATACCGATGATTAAATCGATTGACATAGTTTCTGGCCATTTCTAAATGTTGCTCCTGATCCTTACCAACCGGCACATATTTGGCACGATGTAAAATAATATCAGCTGCTTGTAATACTGGATAGGTTAATAGGCCAGCATTCACATTTTCGGGATGTAAACGAACCTTGTCCTTGAAGGTAGCCGTCTTTTCTAATTCCCCTTTATAAGCCAGCATGTTGAGGTATAAATACAATTCAGTGGTTTCGTGTACATGACTTTGACAATAGAAAGCCGCTTTATCAGGATCTAATCCGCAGGCTATATTTTCTGCCAATACGCGATGCACATGATTTTTTAATTCTTTTGTATCGGGATGTGTAGTAAGGCTATGCAAATCTGCCACCATGAAATAACATTCAAATTCATCCTGCATTTTGATATAATTGCGAATAGCCCCAAAATAATTGCCAAGATGCAAAAAACCGGTAGGGCGGATACCGCTCATGACTATTTCTTTATTTGCTGCCATAGGTGCGCGAAGATAAGGAAACTCCCTTGTTGATGGGACGTTACAGGCTATATTTCCATTCATAATTATTATCCGCCGACTGCCATTGTGCCCCCGAATACTCCCTATTATAAACTATATTTGTTGTATGGAAGTGAATGACAACCTGATTGAGAAACTGGCAACATTGAGCCGATTGGAATTTGATGGCGATGGCAAAAAGGCCATCAAGCAAGACCTACAAAATATGATTGCCTTTGTCGAAAAGCTGAATGCACTAGATACCAGCGGTGTTGCCCCAGTTTTACATATGAGCAAAAATGTAAACGTTTTAAGAGCAGATAAAGTAAAAGGAAGTGTAGACAGGGAGATTGCTTTAAAGAATGCAAGCAATAGTGATGGGATTTATTTTAAAGTACCAAAAGTGATTAGCAAAAACAGCAACACCTAAAAAAAATATTTAACCCTGTCCTTTATGGACTAGTTCTACACCAACAGATAAAAGCTTTATGTCCTCCATCATCCATCTCGAAAATATCACCAAAAATTATTACCTGGGAAAACAGGAATTAAAAGTCTTAAAAGGCATCACTTTAGATATATTTAAAAACGAATATGTGGCATTGATGGGCCCTAGTGGAAGTGGCAAGAGTACCCTAATGAATATTTTAGGCTGCCTTGACTCCCCAACAGGAGGAAAATACATTTTAAATGGCAAGGATGTAAGCCGGATGCCTGACAATGATTTAGCAGAAGTACGCAATGTAGAAATTGGCTTTGTATTTCAGCAATTCAACCTATTGCCCCGCCTAACAGCATTGGAGAATGTAGCATTACCCCTTGTATATAGTGGAGTTGGAAAAAAAGAAAGAGAAGACAGGGCAATGGAAGTAATGAAAAAAGTAAAATTAGATGACCGCAGCCACCACAAACCCAATGAACTCAGTGGTGGACAATGCCAGCGTGTAGCCATTGCACGCGCTTTGATTAATAATCCTGCCATCATTTTGGCTGATGAGCCCACCGGTAATCTAGACTCCACAACTTCCTATGAAATCATGGATATTTTGGGTAAGATTCATGATGATGGCAATACTGTTGTATTGGTTACACATGAAGAAGACATTTCTTTATTTGCCAGAAGGGTAATCCGGTTAAGAGATGGTGTGGTGGAAACAGATAAGATCAATGATCATCCCAGTACTATTACTCATGCTGCTTTATAATTTTTCTGTATAGCTGAACTTATCCGATATTATTTTGTTGATTTGCAAATAATCGAATCAAACTATTATGTCTACAAAAATATATACTAAGACGGGCGACCTAGGTAAAACAAGCCTGATTGGTGGAACCAAGGTCTTCAAATCTAATCTTCGTATAGAAAGTTATGGTACGGTGGACGAATTAAATAGTTATATTGGGCTAGTAAGTGACCACTTGACAGACGCATCCAGCAAAATAATACTAAAAGAAATACAGGACCGATTATTCACCATTGGCGCATCTTTGGCCTGCGACCCAGACAAGGAACCAATTATGAAAATCCCTGATTTAAAAGAAACAGATGTTGAGTTACTGGAAAAAGAAATGGATAAAATGGACGAACAATTAATGCCCATGAAATCTTTTATCCTGCCGGGTGGTCATATTGCAGTAAGCACCATTCATGTGGCACGCTGTGTTTGCAGAAGAACAGAAAGGATTTGTGTGGGAATGCAGGAATTGGAAATATTTATTGACCCATTGGTAATAAAATATTTGAACAGATTGAGTGATTATTTATTTATACTCTCCAGATACATTGCGCACCTATTAAAGGCAGAAGAAATTAAATGGCAACCCCGTTTATCCTAATCACTTTTTTAAACGCTCTCTTATATTAATACCCTGCCATCTTTCATAACGATGGTACGGTCACTCATTCTAGCCAATTCTTCATTATGAGTTACAATAAGAAAGGTCTGATTGAATTTATTTCTTAAATCAATAAACAGTTCATGTAATTCTTTGGCATTGGCCGAATCAAGGTTTCCAGTAGGCTCATCTGCCATTACAATAGACGGATTATTAATGAGCGCTCTCGCCACAGCAACCCTTTGTTGCTCACCACCACTTAACTGATTCGGCTTATTTTCCAATCTACTAGATAAACCCAACAATTCCAGTAATTTGGCAGCCCGCGTCATCGTTTCGTTTTTTTTTGCACCTGCTATCCATGCGGGTATACAAACATTTTCCAAAGCAGTGAATTCAGGTAATAAATGATGAAACTGAAAAACAAAACCTATTTGTTGATTGCGAAAAGCAGCCAATTTTCTATTACTCAGTTGATCCACCCTGGTATTATTAATAACAATTTCTCCTTGATCGGCACTATCGAGGGTTCCAAGAATATGCAATAATGTACTTTTTCCTGCCCCACTACTTCCAACAATACTTACAATCTCTCCTTTTTGTATAGTAAGATCAACACCTTTTAACACTTCTAGCTGACCGTATGATTTATGTATGTTTTTAGCCTCTAACATGGCTTAAAAGTACTTAATTATCCCTTATTATGTAAGCCTGCAAATTTTAACTTAACCTAAACAACCAATGGAATAAAATATGCGTTGATAAAACACTTTTGGTTATTTCCACAGAACTTATACATTTGCGGAAAATTAGGGGGTAATTCCCTGCACTCATTTACAAATAAAAGTAGCAAGATATGTTTTGGACATTAGAACTGGCATCGCATTTAGAAGACGCTCCCTGGCCTGCCACCAAAGACGAATTGATTGATTATTCTATTCGTAGCGGCGCCCCTATTGAGGTTGTAGAAAACCTTCAGGAGTTGGAAGACGAAGGAGAATTGTATGAAGGTTTAGAAGACATCTGGCCCGATTACCCAAGTCAGGAGGATTTCTTTTTCAATGAAGATGAATATTAATTCATTGCTTTCTGATAAATAAAACAAAGCCGTTCAGTATTGCTGAACGGCTTTTAAATTTATAAAAAATAGATGCTTTCTTTACTTCTCCATTTGTTCTATAACAGATTCTGTAACCCCTGTAAAACTAAAGCCACCATCGTGAAATAAATTCTGCATGGTTACATATTTAGTTAAGTCACTAAATAGGGTTACACAATAATCTGCACAGGCTTCAGCACTGGCATTGCCCAATGGACTCATTTTTTCTGCATAATTGATAAAGCCATCAAATCCTTTCACACCACTACCTGCAGTGGTTCTGGTGGGTGACTGAGATACTGTATTAATTCGAACGTGTTTTTTAACGCCATAATGATATCCAAAACTTCTTCCCACACTTTCTAATAAAGCCTTTGCATCTGCCATTTCATTATAATCAGGAAAAACACGTTGTGCAGCGATATAAGTAAGTGCTACCACACTGCCCCATTCATTGATAGCATCCATTTTCATGGCAGTGGCTAATACACGGTGAAGGCTCATCGCTGATATACCCAGGGTCTTTTCATTGAACCCGTAATCTAGTTCTGTATAATGTTTACCCTTTCTTACATTAAGGCTCATTCCAATGGAATGCAGTATAAAATCCACACCACCACCAAAATGCTCCATGGCTTTTGTAATCAAGTTGCTTACGTCTTCGTTACTACTCACATCACAGGGAATAACAGGTGCATTTACAGCCTCGGCCAATTTGTTGATTTCTCCCATACGCATTGCCACAGGTGCATTAGTCAGTAATAATTGAGCGCCTTCCTCATGACAACGAATGGCTGTTTTCCAAGCAATCGATTTTTCGTCAAGTGCACCAAAAATGATTCCTTTTTTTCCTTTTAATAAATTGTATGACATATTATTGGTTTGAAGGGTAAAAATAAGATTCTATTTTTTAAAGAAAAATTCTTTGAAATAAAAGACCACAAAGCCAGCCATAAATACCAATATAAAAATACTAATCATATGCAGTAAAACATACCCTAAAAAATGACCAAAGGATTTTTTAGGTGGCAGTAGTCGTTTTAATAGCAAATGCGTATAATAAGCACCGATAGTTGTAACAAACAAAAGCAATAACAATAACAATTTGGACTGATACAAGGAGTTTATTTTAATGGACTAATTCCTAAGCATTTCTTTGGCATTTTCCAGTGCCGCAGCTGTCGGTTGTTCTCCACTGAGCATTTTTGCAATGGTTGTAATACGTTCATCATTGTCTAATTTTTTCACCGAGGTTACAATGGCATCCCCTTTAATGGCCTTATAAACAAAATAATGTGTATCAGCCCTTGCAGCTATTTGAGGTTGGTGTGTAATAGATATTAACTGATGCGATTGAGACAATCCCTTCATGATGATACCAACCTGCTTGGCAGCCTCCCCACTAATACCCGTATCTATTTCATCAAAAATCAAAGTAGCTAATTGCAATTTCTTGGCAACCAATGACTTAATACATAACATCAAACGACTTAATTCGCCCCCGCTGGCCACTTTACGCAATGGTTCAAAGCGACTAGATGAACTATCTTTTCCTGCTGGCAAATTGGCATCAAATAAATATTCAATACTATCGGCACCGTATTCATTTAGTTCGCAGGAATCAATGGCAATTTTAATTTGAGCATTGGGCATTCCTACTTGCTTTAATAAATCGTTTGTCTTTACTGCAAATGGACTACTTGCATTTTTTCTATTGGTAGTTAATTGACTTGCAATTTTTTCACAGGATGACCTTAAAGCAATGGCCTTTTGTTCATAGGCCTGAATCTTATCCCCTAAATGCAATACAGCAGCAAGTTTTTCGGATAATGCCTGCTTAATTGCTAATAGTTCGGCAGTACTGTGTACCTGGTGTTTTTTGAGTAATCGATAACCAGTTTCTATTTTATCATTCAACAACTGTATACGATCAGCACTATAATGCACACTTTGATTGATTTGATCAATTTCATCTGCAATATCCTGCAACTCCAATTGAGCACTTTGCATTCTTTTCACAACCTGCTCCAAAGCAGGATGAAAAGAAATTAAATTTTGTAACCGATTACTACAGGACTTTATTTGTTGCACCAATGGTTGATCCGATTCATTTAATTCATAACTGATTGTACCAAGTTGTTGCTTAATCATCTCTGCATTGCTTAACAATTTTAATTCAGCATCCAATTCTTCCAATTCATTTTCTTTTAAATTAGCAGTTTCCAGTTCCTCCAATAAAAATTGGTGATAGTCATGCTCCTTTGATGCAGCTGCTTGAGATTGCCTGCATAGCTCCAATTCCTTTTCTACACTCAATAAATTATGATAATCTCTTTTGTATTCCTGCAATCGTTCAGTATTATCAGCCAATGCATCTAATACCAATCGCTGAAAATCTTGATTCCCCAATTCCAAAGTATCAAATTGCTGGTGCAAGTCAACCAATAAAGTACTTAGTTGCTTCAATTGTTGTAGGGTTACAGGTGTATCGTTAATGAATGCCCTTGATTTTCCATTGGGGGCTATTTCTCTTCTAATTACCAGTTCAGCTTCAGTATCCAATTCATGCTCCAATAAAAAGGTATTTACTGATTTTCGGTCCGTTTCATTAAAATATCCTTCCACCACAGATTTCTTATCCTTTTTTAGCAAAACATTACTATCCGCTCTTTCACCCAATATCAATCCCAACGCACCCATTAAAATACTTTTACCAGCACCTGTTTCACCTGTGATAATAGTAAGCCCCTTAGAAAACTCAATGTCCAATTCATCTATGATGGCATAGTTGGATATGTGTAGCTTTTGAATCATTTAGGTTACGAATTTACAGCAATGTTCATTCTGTAAACAAAGAAAATTATTTTTTATTCCAGAGAGATATAATAAAAACAAAATGGCACCAATGGTGCCATTTTAAAATATTGCTGAATTAAAAATTATTTAACCTCTACAGAATTATTCAACTCGTCATCCACTAAAATTCTTCCACAGTTTTCACAAACCATTACTTTCTTACGCAATTTGATTTCGCTTTGTTTTTGTGGTGGAATGGCATGGAAACAACCACCACAGGCATCTCTTTCAACTGGCACAACAGACAATCCATTGTGGTAGTTTTTACGGATACGGTCATAACTAGTCAATAATCGCTCATCGACATGACCTCTTGCAGCTGCCGCTTCTTTATTATAATGTTTTTCTTCTTTTTCCGTTTCGCCGATGATTTTTTCTAATTCACCTTTTTTACCACTCAGGTTATTTTCCTTAGTAGCCACTGCTTTTTTTGCAGCATCCAGTTGTCTGGCTTTTTCTCCAATCTCTTCAGTAGCATCTTTAATATGCTTTTCGCAAAGTTTCACCTCTAATTGCTGCATCTCAATCTCTTTGTTGATAGCCTCAAACTCGCGGTTATTTTTAACATTATCACTTTGCTTCTCATATTTCTTAATAAGCGCTTCTGCTTCTTTTATACCTTCTTTTTTCTGTGCTATGAATTCATTAATGCCATTTATTTCTTCTTCCACTCTTGTTTGCCTAGCATGCAACCCTTCAATTTCATCTTCCAGGTCTTTCACTTCGATAGGAAGTTCACCTTTCAGAATCTGGATCTCATCCAGTTTGCTATCAATCTTTTGTAATTTTACAAGGGAAGATAATTTTTCTTCAACGGAGAAATCTGCAACTTTTGCCATAGTGTATTTTGAGAATTGTTAGTTGACTGTTTAGAATTGAATGCTGTTTCGATAGTTTTCCACTTTACTTTTTCTACAATTTCCTAAGTGCTACTCGTAACATCACCCCCAATACTGAACGGGATTGGTTTGCACCACCGTTTTTTGGATGGCAAAAGTAGGGAATTTTTGCTGTAAAACATCACAAATTAGGTCCTGAGTATACTGTTCACTTTCATAATGCCCTATATCTGCCAATAGCAACTGCCCATTAGCTTCAAAAAACTCGTGGTATTTGATATCAGCGGTCACAAAAACATCCGCTCCTGCAGCAATAGCCGAACTGATCAAAAAACTACCAGAACCTCCACAAATAGCAATTTTTTTCAGCTTTTTGCCTAGAAATGCAGTATGTCGGATAATTTTTAACCCAAATGCAGCTTTTAAATAGTCAAAAAAATCTGTCCCCTCTAAGGGCTCCGGCAATTCACCAATCAATCCAGCACCAATTTGTATCCTATTATCCAAGCCTATCAAATCATAGGCAACCTCCTCATAAGGATGCGAGGCATTCAATGCAGCAATTACCTGTTTTTCTTTCCATGCCTCATATACCATTTCTAATTTTTGTTCTTCCTCATAATGTCGTTTTCCCGGTTGGCCAACAAATGGGTTCGTTGATTCCCCGCCCTTAAAACTACCAGTGCCAATGCTGCTAAAACTACAATCACTGTATGCTCCAATGGCACCTGCTCCTACATTAAAGAGTGCTTCCCTTACATTTTCAAGATGTGATACGGGAACATAGGTATGTATTTTTTTCAATAGCCCCATTTTGGGAACCAATATTTGGCGGTTGATTAAACCTAATTTATCAGCCATCCGGCCATTGACACCATTTAAAACATTATCTAAGTTGGTATGAATGGCATAGATGGCAATATCCTGTTTAATAGCCTTAATCACCGCCTTTTCAACATAATTATATCCATTTATTTTTTTTAACCCTTTGAAAATAATTGGATGATGAGCAATTACCAAATTGGCTTTTTGTGCAATAGCATCATCTATCACGGCTTCAGTTGCATCAAGTGCAACAACGATACCTGTACATTCCCAATCCGATTGACCAGTTAATAATCCTGCATTATCATACTCCTCCTGTAAAGTAAGCGGTGCTAGGATTTCCAATGTTGCAACGATGTCCTTGATTTTCATCTCATAAAAATAACCAATTCAACATTAGCAACATCGCAAATACGCTATACAATTTTTCAAAAATGTAAGCGTTTTAGAAACTTATATTACCAGATGCAGCAGAAGGATGTAAAATGGTATCTAAGTCAAACAGCGGATTGTTGAGAACCAACAAATAAAAAATCCCTTATATTTATGTTTAACAAAACGGACGACATGCCCACCCTGCTTTATAAAGGAAGATTTTTTATTGCCTTACTGAGTGCTGCTTTATTACTATTGAGTAGTTGTAAAAAAACAGTGCAAGAAGTACAGCGTAATTTGGCGCAGGAATATTTTGATGCCAATGTAATCAACAAAGACATTGTTGTGCACCTTGCAACTGATAATGGCAACGACCTCACTTCCCAGTATAACGGCTATGTATTTAAATTATTAAAAAATACATACCTCGATGGCCCACTTCAGGCAACTATCGGAGGTACAACCTATACGGGTACCTGGGCTTGCAATGATGACTATGGAAAACTAACCATCAACCTTCCGGCTGTACCTGCTCCCTTTGTATTTCTTACTAGAGAATGGCGATTCACTAAAAAAACTGTTCCCATTATGGAATTAGCACCATGGGGCACAACAGACCCCATTGTCTTACATATGCAAAGGCTATAAGCCACCTATTTTGAAAATATGCGTTTAAATTGATAACTCTTTTAAAATAAATCAATTATTCTTACGTTGTGGCACAATTTTTTCTCTGTAATTCAGTTTAATAATCAATATGTTTTGGATTTTATTCAAAACTCATAAATACTAAAGCACAAATAAAATGACAGCCCTTCCTGTCATCAGAAACCTTACCATGCTGCTCATTTATTCTATAATGGGCATTACCGGTATTAAAGCACAGTTGATTGCCGATTTCAATGGCAGTCCGTTAAGTGGTTGTGCACCCTTAATCGTAAATTTTACTGACCAATCACAAGGTAATCCTACTCAATGGAAATGGTATTTAGGCAATAGCACTATCTCTTTTTTACAAAACCCTTCCGCTACCTATTTTAATCCCGGCACTTATACAATCAAGTTAGTTATACAAAACGCGGCAGGTTCCGCTGATTCCATTACAAAAACCCAATATGTAACTGTCTACAGCCAACCCACAGTAGCTTTTATTGGCAACCCCTTAACTGGCTGTTACCCTTTACCAGTTCAATTTACTGATCAAAGTAGTCCTGGGGATGGCAGTATCAACCTTTGGCAATGGGACTTTGGAGATGGCTTATTGGCTTCGATTCAAAACCCTGCACATACTTATACAGCAGCAGGTAATTTTAATGTAAGCCTTAGAGTTAGAAACTCCCTTGGTTGTATCAAAGTACTTACCAAAAATCAATATATTCAAATTAGTACGGGTGTACATGCAGATTTCAGCAATGACCAACCAAGCAATTGCAGTCTTCCTGCTAATATTAATTTTCAAAACTTGTCCACAGGCAATGGTGTTTTAAATTACCAATGGGATTTTGGCGACGGTGGCAACTCCACACTTACTAATCCCAACCATACTTATATTGCCACTGGCACATATACTGTCAGATTAATTGTTACCAATGCTTCCGGATGTACGGATACGCTTACACGAAATAATGCCATTACCATTGGCATAGTTAACGCGGCATTTAGTTCCCCTGATTCCGTTTGCCAAAATAGTCCGATCAGTTTTACAAATACCAGTAACCCAGTACCAAGTGCTGTGGATTGGGACTTTGGAGATGGCAGTACTTCTACGCTGGAAAACCCTATAAAAACTTACACAACTGCAGGCAATTTCGTAGTAAGAATGATTGCTCATTTCAATGCATGTACTGATACTGCTTATAAAACCATTACGGTACTTCAACAACCAACTGCCAACTTTACTGCCAACCCAACCATCAGTTGCAGCATTCCCTTCACTGTAAATTTTTTAAATACAAGTATTGGTGCAGTATCTTATTTATGGAATTTTGGTGATAGTACCAGTTCTACTCTAGCCAACCCTTCTCATACCTATACTTCCTTTGGCAACTATACGGTAAGTTTAACCACTACTAATAGTGCTGGTTGCAGTAAAACCATATCTGTAAACACTTTGATTCAAATTCAGCCGCCACAGGCCGCCATTAATAATTTACCCGAAATGGGATGCGCTCCTTTAACTCATTCCTTTTCAGCTAGTATCAATTCATTGTTTCCCGTCACAAGTTATCTATGGGATTTTGGGGATGGCACTACATCTACTCTTGCAAATCCAACACATGTATTTCCTGCAGGAACTTATACAATTAGTTTAATTATCACAACCGCAGGTGGATGTAATGACACTGTAATTGTACCAAATGGAATTGTTGCTAATATGAGACCGACTGCAAATTTTGTGGCCAATCCATTAAACGCTTGTGCTAAAATACCTATCGATTTCACCAATCTTTCCAGTGCTGGAGTAACCAGTTGGCTTTGGGATTTCGGTGATGGTATGACGTCGACAAACCCTAATCCCAGTCATCTTTATCAGGATACAGGATATTTTACAGTACAATTGATTGTATGGAACAATGGCTGCCCTGACACTATCAGTTTTGTAGATTATATCCATATTCTTCCACCCATCGCCAGTTTTACGGAAACCTTTGATTGTATTAATCCTAAGCAAAGAATATTTACCGACCACTCTATTGGAGCAGACGAATGGCATTGGGATTTTGGCGATGGTGGTACATCAATACTCCCAAACCCTATTCATCTTTATGCCGACACAGGTTTCTATACAATAACATTAACGGTAGTCAACCACACTACCGGTTGCGATTACACGACAACACAAACAGCACATGTTATTATTGAACATGCCAATTTCAATGTCACTGATACGGTCATTTGCCGTAACAATACGATAGGATTCACTGCCTTCGGAAGTAATATCACCCACATTGCTACCTATACTTGGGACTTTGGAGATGGCGCAACCGGAGATAGCATTACTGCCACCCATACCTATACGCTGGCTGGTACATATGATATACGATTAATCACCACCGATATCAATGGTTGTTTGGATACCATTGTTAAACCCTTGTACATACGAGTAAATGGTCCCACCGCTGCTTTTATACCCAGTGTACCTGGCAGTTGCCTTTTAACTTCTGTTGTTTTCAATGACCTTTCTGTCAATGATGGCATTCATCCCATTCAAACTTGGATTTGGGATTTTGGAGATGGCACAATTGATACTTTACACGCTGCACCTTTTCAACATACCTATCTTACTCCAGGTACTTATAATATTACTTTACGGATATTTGATACAGTAGGCTGTACAGATAGTATTGCGCAAAACAGTTCCATTATTATTTCCCACCCAGTAGCCAATTTTGATTCCGGTGATACCTTGTCTTGTCCAAACAGACCCGTTCAATTCTATAATACTTCTACTGGACCTGGACTAAATTATACATGGTATTTTGGTGATGGCACAACTAGTAATCAGGCAAACCCAGTACATAATTACTTGGCGGATGGTAATTATAATATCAAACTTGTTATTGTAGACCAATACGGATGCAGTGATTCTATTACAAAAAATTCATATGTTGTTGTTGCTACTCCAATTGCAAACTTCGTTATGAGTGATTCGGTAAGTACCTGCCCACCTTTGATTGTGAATTTTACGAATAATTCAACAGGCATTATAACTGTTAACTGGGATTTTGGAGACGGCACTTTTGCCAGTATGGACAATCCTTCTCACTTTTATTCTACACCGGGAATTTACAATGTAAGCTTGACTGTTACAGGCCCTGGCGGTTGTTCGGATGTATTAATTAAACCCATTATAATCAGAGGACCTAGAGGTAATTTTTCTTATAGCCCTTTAACAGGTTGTGATCCTTTACAAGTGCATTTGATTGCCTCTACACAGGATCGAGTTTCCTTTATTTGGGATTTTAGTGATGGCAATATATCATCAACAACTGATTCCAATATTGTTCATACCTATTTATCTCCAGGCATCTATGTTCCCAAAATGATTCTTGTAGATGCAGGAGGATGCCAAATACCCATCACTGGAATTGATACAATAAAGGTAAATGGTGTAGAAGCCAATTTCAATGCACTGGGCACGATCCATTGTGATGCTGGATCTGTAAACTTTGCCGACTCTTCACTAAGTAACGATGTAATACTGAGTTATACTTGGTATTTTGGTGACGGCGGTACTTCTACCCAACAAAATCCTGCTCATTATTATGCCGCCCCTGGATTATATTATCCTAAATTAATTGTTACTACGCTTACCGGATGTATAGATTCCATACAATATCCACAACCAGTAAAAATTGTAGCATCCCCACAAGCACTTATTAATAATACCGCTAACGGATGTACGCCATTAACTGTAAATTTTGATGCAGCACTTTCTATTGCTGATACATCTGCCATTAATTGGGCTTGGGATTTTGGAAACGGCAATCAATCTCAATTACAAATACCACCCGCTCAAATCTATAGTACTGCTGGTATTTATTCCACACAACTCATTGCTACCAATAGTACAGGTTGTACAGATACTGTAACCAAAATAATTGAGGCCTATTTAATTCCTACAGTAAGTGCCGGTGTTGATACTATGATATGCCAGGGAACTGGCAGAACATTAACAGCCAGTGGTGCCACTAATTACTCCTGGACTCCTGCAACAGGCCTCAGTTGTACCAATTGTGCAAGCCCCATTGCTACGCCCGACAGCGTAACCAACTATATTGTTACTGGCACTACCGTGCATGGATGCTCGAATATAGATACCGTGAATGTAAAAGTTACTTATCCTTTAGTAATGAATAATAGTATTGGAGATACCCTTTGTAAGGGCGGTACTGTTCGACTTTTTGCAACTGGTGCCAATAGCTATACTTGGAGCCCAGCAACTGGATTGAGTAACCCTAATTCGGCCAGCCCGATTGCTAGTCCAATTACCACCACTAATTATCGCGTCATTGGAATAGATGACAAAGGTTGTTTTAGCGACACGGGTTTTGTTTTAGTGAAAGTTTATCCAATTCCAACTGTTGAAGCTGGCAGCAACAAGACCATTAATGCAGGTCAATCGGTAGATTTAATACCAGTAATCAGTCCGGATATTACCAATGTCACCTGGACACCAACTGGAAGTATCATTAGAAATAATTTCCCAGCTGTTACAGTAAAACCTGCAGCTACTACTGAATACACCATAGATGTTAGTAACCCTGGTGGTTGCAAATCAAGCGACAAAGTAACCGTATTTGTTGTTTGCAATGGCGCCAACGTATTTATTCCGAATACATTTTCACCAAATGGCGATGGGGCCAATGATGTATTTTATCCAAGGGGTACCGGTTTATTTAGCATTAAAACTATGCGCATTTTTAGCAGGTGGGGAGAAGTGGTGTTTGAGAAAAATAATTTCACCCCCAATGATGTGAGTGCAGGATGGAATGGAACTTTTAAGGGCAGCAAATTAAATCCTGATGTGTATGTTTATACAATTGACATTATTTGTGATAATAGTACGACCATGACATTTAAAGGAAATGTAGCGTTAATTCAATAAATATATTGATACCACTTACTGAAATAGGTATCTACGAAGCTTTGGTTTTTATGAATATAAAGGGCCGGTTAGTAAGGAGCCGGTCCCTTTTAAAAAACAATAATCTTGGGTTCATCTCGTTTATATTATATCCATTGGAAAGCATTACAACGCTGCTCCTCCAATATCATGAAAGCAATGCTACCTAAACAATTTCTTATTATTTATTTCCTAATAGTAACTTGTTTACCCGTTTTAGCACAGGATATTCACTTCTCTCAATTTTCTGAAACACCCCTTTTACGTAATCCAGCTTTGGCAGGTATTTTTACTGGTGATATTCGTATACAAAGTGTTTATCGTACTCAATGGAATAGTGTTACAGTTCCTTACCAAACAGGCTCCTTAAATGGAGAGTATAAAAAACCTGTTGGGCATGGAGATGATTTTTTAACACTTGGTGGCGAAATCTTATACGATAAAGCAGGCACTGTTGCTTTGCAGGCAACCCATATATTACCAACAATCAATTATCATAAATCACTCAGTGCCGACAGAAATATGTATTTATCACTAGGCTTTATGGGTGGTTGGGTACAAAGGAGAATTGATCGTAGTAAAGTAACCACCAATAGCCAATTTGATGGCACTGGATTCAATCCGGGCTTAGCAGATGGCGAAACCTTTTTGCGAAATTCTTACTCCTACTTAGATGCCAGCGTAGGCATGAGTTTCAATGCCCAACTGGGAGAAAATATTGATAACAATATTTTTCTTGGATTGGCCTATCATCATTTTAACAAGGCAACCAAAGTTTCTTTTTATGGCAATCCTAATTATGAGATGATTCCCAAATGGGTAGCCAGTGCTGGTGTAAGAATGAATATGACAGAATATGCATTTTTCACCATTGAAGGCAATTACAGTAAACAAGGTCCATTTACAGAAACAATGGCGGGCGCCTTGTATTCCTGGAAATTAGATGATATGGATGCCCCCAAATATATACTTCATGCGGGGGCCTATTTGCGTTGGAAGGATGCCGTAATACCAATGGTAAAAATGGAAATGCGACCTTTATCCGTTGCCGTAAGTTATGATGCAAATATTTCACAATTATCGGTTGCGAGCAAAGGTCGTGGTGGGTTGGAAGTTTCACTAACTTATAAAAAATTTATTGTCAGAGAAAACAGCAATGCAGAAGCAGTGCGTTGCCCACGTTTTTAAATAGCGTTTTTCAATCTAAGCAACAAAAGTCTTGTGCTAACAAATCTGATTTTTGTTTTTATGGATTGTTTGGATAAAGAAGAAACCCCCAAAATATTGGGGGTTTTTTCTTGAATTTACCCTAGCCCCTATCGTAGAATAGAAACGCTATGAAATACTAAAATGCTGGCATTTTTGTCCAACTATTTCTTAATAAAACTGTTATCTGTACTAGGCAACACTTTTACAAAAAATTAAAACACTTAAACAGCATGGCAGTTACCATTGGCCAATCGGCACCCAACTTTACATTACACGATACAGAAAGAAAACCTGTCAGCCTGCATGATTACAAAGGAAAGAATGTGCTTTTGTTATTTTTTCCACAGGCTTTTACAGGAGTATGCACCAAAGAACTTTGTGCAATCAGAGATGATATTGCCAGGTACAACAATACCAATGCAATTGTTTTTGGCATTTCAGTTGACTCGCCTTTTACACTTGCAAAATACAAGGAGGAACAAGGATATAATTTCAGTTTATTGAGTGATTTTAATAAAGAAGTTTCAACAGCATATGGTTGTTTGTATGATGCTTTTATTGGTTGGATGAAAGGGGTTAGTAAAAGAGCTGCCTTTTTGATTGACAAGGAAGGTATTATTAGGTATGCAGAAGTGCTGGAAAATGCGGGTGAACTGCCCAATTTTGAGGCCATCAATGCCCAATTATCAGATTTGGCATAGTTTTTAAGCCTTATTAAATATTCATAAACAACATTTTAAAGGAAAACCTCATAAAATGTTGTTTATGAATTGATATTTTACTATTTTTACTATAATTGAAAAGAATTATAACTATATCAATTGTATTATTTGGATTAACTTTTACTTCACTTGCACAAAACAAACCGGCTTCCGGCCTTGATCCTGCAGTTAAGTTTTTAAAAGTTTACCCTATACCTGCTACTACAGTAGTCAGTTTTGAATTTGAAAGAGGATATGATAAATCCTATTCTTTTCAGGTGTATAATTTCATGGGCAAAAAAATAGAAGAGATTAAAGCCCCCAATCAACTCATCATCCTTTCTTTGAATGAATACTACCGTGGTGTTTACATTTATCAATTGCGTGACCGCAATGGAAAAATGATTGAATCCGGAAGATTTCAGGTAGTTAAATAATTTATTCCCTTTTTTTTTATAGTACTTGTACAATCAGGAATTTTAGGTAATGGGTATTCTCCCAACCATAAATCACCGGATGATCGGCACTTTGTGCATTAAACACTACTTGCCTTAATTTTCTTTTAGCATCCTTTGCGGCCATTTGAATGATTTCCAGAAACAATTCTGGTTGCACCAGATTAGTACAACTAGAAGTAACCAAGAACCCACCTGGTTTTACCAATTTCATTCCACGAAGATTAATTTCTTTGTAACCGGTGATGGCTTTTTGAATGGTAGCCCTGCTTTTTGTAAATGATGGAGGATCCAACATCACAACATCATACTGACGACCATCTTTTACCCATTGCTTTAGTACATCAAATGCATTGACACATTGAAAAGTGCAGGTATCGCTTAAGCCATTCAGTGCCGCATTTTTATTGCACATATCGATGGCCTGTTGCGAAATATCTAATCCCAAAACAGCTTTGGCACCATAATGAGCAGCATGTATTTCAAATGTACCAGTATAACAGAATGCACCCAATACATCAGCACCTTTTACAATATGCTGAATCGCCCTTCGATTATCCTGTTGATCCAGAAAATAACCTGTCTTTTGTCCATTGGCAATATCCACATGAAATTTGATGCCATTCTCCTTTATTTCTATATTAGTGTCAAATGGCGCTGATAAAAATCCTTTCTGCTGCGTCATCCCTTCCAATTCCCGAATGGGAACATCATTTCTTTCATAAATACCTTTGGGTTGGAAAATCGTTTCTAATGCTTGTATTATGGCTGGCTTCCAAACATCAATGCCAAGTGCAAGAGTTTGTATAACGAAATAGTCATTGAACTTATCAATAATTAATTGCGGTATGCCATCCGCCTCACCAAAAATCAGGCGGCAATTTTCAACATAGCCTATTTTTTTCCTGTATTCCCATGCTTCAGATAGCCTTTTAAGAAAAAAGGCAGCGTCAATTTGTTCATCCTTATCTCTACTCAATAATCGAACAAGAATCTGGCTCTGTGGGTTGATATAACCTTTGCCAATGAACTTACGATCGTGTGTGTATACTTCTACTATATCGCCTGCCATAACCGGATTTGACTCTTTATTATCATTAAAACGGTTTACTTCATTGGCAAAAATCCATGGATGCCCCATTTCGACCCTACGGCTAATCTTCTTATTTAATACGACTGTTTGCATATGCGGCAAAGTTAATAGCATCCGATGTATAAAAGCGGCAGTAATTAGTATTAAAACTTGTCAATTTGACTGTAAATGAGTGCTTGGCAAACTGTTTGACTATCTTACCTTTGCAAACTGATTTAGAAAAAAGTACAAAAGCTATATTTTATCATGGAAGAAAAAGAGATAATAAATCCAGAAAACCAAGAGTTGAATATCAACTCCGATTCCGAATTGCCAGGAAATACCCACTTGACCAATGAAGGAGCAGAGGCAGCTATGGAGAAATTACAGTCAGAACTGGAAGAACAGAAAGATAAATACCTCCGCTTATTTGCCGAATTTGATAATTTCAGGCGCAGAAATGCAAAAGAAAGGCTGGAATTAATTCAAACTGCCGGAAAAGATGTATTGGTATCATTATTAACAGTTTTAGATGATTGTGATCGCGCAGAGAAGCAATTGCAAAACAGCGATGATGCCGCTGCCAATAAAGAAGGTGTTTTATTGGTATTTTCGAAATTACGGAATATACTTGCTTCCAAAGGCATAAAACCAATGGAGAGTATCAACGAATTATTTGATGTAGAGAAACATGAAGCCATTACAGAAATCCCTGCTCCTACAGAAGATTTAAAAGATAAAGTGGTGGATGAAGTAGAGAAGGGATATTACCTGAATGATAAGTTAATTCGTTTTGCAAAAGTGGTGGTGGGTAAATAAAATAATCACTCAAAAGTATTTGAATATATAAGCGAAAATATTCCAGTTAATGAAGAAAGATTTTTACGAAATTCTAGGCGTTTCCAAATCCTCCACCCAGGATGAGATAAAAAAAGCATACCGCAAAGTGGCCATGCAATTTCACCCTGACAGAAACCCCGGCGATAAAGCCGCTGAAGAAAAATTTAAAGAAGCTGCTGAAGCCTATGAAGTGTTAAGTGATGCCGACAAGAGAGCACAGTACGATCGATTCGGTCACCAGGCTTTTTCGCAAGGAGGCAGAAGCAGCAGTCATCCCGGAGGCATGAATATGGATGATATTTTCAGTCAGTTTGGAGATATTTTCGGCAGTGATAGTCCATTCGGTAGTTTTTTTGGTGGTGGTTCAAGTCGCTCTTCGTCTAGTCGTGGCCGTGGTACTCGCGGAAGCAACCTTAGGGTTAAACTAAAATTGAATTATGAGGAAATTGCCAAAGGAGCCAGTAAAACTATAAAAGTAAAAAAATATGTAGGTTGTACTACCTGCGGTGGTAATGGTGCCAAAGATAAAAGTAGCATTTCTACCTGTGGCAGTTGTGGTGGCAGTGGACAAGTGCGAAGGGTTCAAAACACCTTCCTTGGCCAAATGCAAACGGTAACCACTTGTCCTACTTGTAATGGAGAAGGTTCAACTGTAACTAGTAAATGTGGCGCTTGTAAGGGAGAAGGAAGGGTTTATGGTGAAGAAACAGTAAGCATTGATATTCCAGCAGGAGTACAGGAAGGAATGCAACTAAGTGTTACAGGAAAGGGAAATGCCGGAGAGAGAGGTGGTTCCAATGGTGATCTGATTGTATTAATTGAAGAAGAACAACACGCACAATTGCATCGTGACGGATTGAATGTGGCATTTGATTTACACATTAATTTCCCAGATGCGGTATTTGGCACACAGGTAGAAGTACCAACAATTGATGGGAGGGCAAAAATCAAAATACCCCCTGGTACACAAAGTGGCAAAATCTTCCGATTAAAAGGAAAGGGTTTCCCAAGTGTCAACAGCTATGAAAAGGGGGATCAATTGATACAGGTAAATGTTTGGACGCCACAACATGTTTCTGCTGAGGAAAAAGCCCAATTAGAAAAGATGCAGCAGAGTGCCAATTTTGCACCCAAACCCGAAAAGAATGAAAAATCCTTTTTCGATAAAGTAAGAGAAATGTTTAATTAAAAGTAAAGCCTTCCAAGCTGGAAGGCTTTACTTTTAAAATGCATTTTATGTCGGAGTCAAAATTTGATTCGCTTCCGCTCACTAATAAATTATGCGTATAGAATTTCGTAATATTCTTTGGCCATGCGATTGCTGTCAAACTGATAACGAACATCGCGCATTCCGTTTTTAACTATTTGTCTCCAGGTTTCGTAATTATCATAGTACATAGGTAATACCTGGTTCTCTAAAATTTCATACAATTTATTCAAATCATATTCATCTTGTTCGTGTACAGATACTTTGCTATAATCGATTGGTGGCACTACAAAGCCATTATTACCATGATGTACAAATTCGCAAATCCAACCGTCGTTGGTACTGCAATTGACACTACCATTCATGGCAGCTGTCATACCACTTGTGCCACTTGCCTCACGTGGTACGCGTGGATTATTTAGCCAAAGGTCACTTGCTTGTTTTAATCTTTTACTAAGCCCCAATTCATAGCCGGTACATACCGCTACATTATCATATTTCTTGCTCAAATAAACCAGGTTATTGAAATCGCTAATGGCAGGGTGATCAACAGGATAGGGTTTGCCTGCCCAAATAATCTGAACTGGATAGCGTTTATTATTTAAAAGGGCTTCAAATCTTTTTTCATCTCTAGTAATCAATTCGGCTCTTTTATATCCTGCAAAACGGCGTGCCCATACAATCGTGAAAACATCCTTATTCATCAATTTGCCGGTTTGATCAGCCACTATATCGAATGCTCTTTTCTTTAAGAATTTTTTTCTGTCATCAAATCTTTCATCATCCTGCTGTTCCATAAAATAGTACAACTGCTTATCTGCCCAGTATTGCCAGTTTTGGGCATTGGTAATGGCTTTGATTTCGCAAATGCCATTGTATTTCTTCCACATCTGCCTGCTCACTTCCCCATGCAACTGACTAACGCCATTGGCTAAACGCGCAAAACGAAGTGCAGCCAGTGAATGATTGAATTCGTCGCCTTCCATACCGGTCAAACTTCTCACCATCTCCAATGGCATACCACAGAAATAGCTCATTTTTTCACAAAGGAAAATATCATGCTTTTCGTTGCCTGCTTCTTCTGGAGTATGGGTAGTAAAGACAAGGCGTTTTTTCACCTCTTCAACTGAGCCGAATTTTTTAATTAAATAAAAAGAAGCACTCAGTGCATGGGCCTCATTCAAGTGGTAACGATCTGGATTGAAATTTAGCTCGTCGATCAATTTAGCGCCTCCTACTCCCAACAAAATAAACTGAGCCACTTTGGTTGCTACATTGGCATCATACAAACGATGGGTAATTGTTTGAGATACATAATCATTTTCAGGAAGGTCGGTGCTCAACAAAAACAAGGGCGCACTTTTAAACGTTTCAGGATTTAAGTAATATGCTTTTACCCATACTGGATGTTCATGAATCTGAATCTGAAATTTTATACCGGTATCCTCCAGGAAATTATAAATTTTTTCATTCCATTGTACTTGCAATGTTTGATCTTGATTGCGGGCCTGGTCGTAATAACCATATTTCCAAAGGATGCCAATGCCAATTAAATTTTGTCTTAATTCATACGCACTGCGCAAATGACTGCCACTTAAAAATCCAAGTCCACCACTGTAAATTTTTAAAGGCTGATGAATGGCAAATTCCATTGAAAAATAAGCCACTTTCTTTTTGTACTGGTCATCGATGGGATACGGAACGGAAAAATCCTGAAAACTCATAACGGGTTAAGTTGATTGAAGACGCAATATAAAAGGAAATTTTAGGAAAAACTCGACTCGTGGAAAAATATTGTGTAGTATTTACACGACAAATATCCTATCTTATTCATTTACAATAGCGCTAACTTCAATTTCTATCAATAAATCGGCTTGAATTAATTGTTTTACCTCCAACATTGTAGCGGCAGGATGGATATCCTTAAAAAAAAGGGCATGCGCCTTACCAACTTCTTTCCATTTGCTGATATCAGTGAGATACATGCGGGTGCGCACCACATCTTTTAATTGAGCCCCCGCTTCTTTCAATGCTTTTTCAATTTTACTAAAAATAAAAATGGTTTGTGTATAAACATCCCCCTTCCCTATCAATCGATCTCCATCCATTGCAGTGGTGCCGGAAACCTCGATATTATTGCCTACTCGGATGGCCCTACAATAACCAATTTCGGATTCCCAAATAGTACCTGAAAGAATGACTTGTCGCTTAGTCATGGTTTTTTATTTTAAAATTATCACAAAATATTTTTAGATTTGTCTAAATAATATTTTCAACATGTTGAATTTTTCAATTAGTGAGGAGAATTATATCAAAAG
>CALRKF020000017.1:0-49469 GCA_943367825.1 Chitinophaga pinensis | reverse complement strand
AGGTGGCAATCATTGGAAAACCAAACACTGGAAAAAGTACCTTACTAAATAGCTTGCTCAATGAAGAAAGAGCCATTGTATCACCTGTTGCCGGCACTACCCGCGATACGGTAGAAGAATCCATTAGCATTAAAGGAATCTTATTTCATTTTATTGATACCGCCGGTATTCGAAATCACACCAATGATGAAATTGAACAGTTTGGCATTCAAAGAAGCTTGGAAAAAATTGAACAAGCAGATCTAGTATTATTATTGGTAGAACCTACTGAGCCTGCCGCTGTTTTGGAAAAAACAATTGCACATAAGAATTATCTGGTGGTAGTGAATAAAACAGATATTGCCCCTGATTTGAAACAATTGGATAATCGGATTTATATTTCAGCTCGCAATAAAACCGGTATTGATACACTCACCAATGCTTTATATGATAAAGTGATTCATCAAGAGATTAACACTGAGAATACGTTGATCACTAATAGTCGTCACTTGGAGCATTTGAAAAAAATATATTTTCACCTAGAAGCCATTCAATCACAAATGAACCAACAGCTCAGTACCGATTTGATTGCCCCCGATATCAAACTTTGCTTGCAACATATCGGTGAACTCACTGGTACCATTACCAATGAAAATGTGCTGGACTATGTGTTTAGTAAATTTTGTATCGGAAAGTAACGGCATATGGAGTTGGGCCAAAAGTTCATTCTTGTTTTCAAAATGAATTTATTTTTTGAACAGATTGAGGCAATCGCTAAGCCTTTTTTTTCATTCTCACAAGCTGTTTTCGGTAATTTTATCTCAATTATCATTAGTGAAAACCTTAACGATAGTAGACATATTTGGCTGCCTTTTGAATTTGAAATAGGTAAACCAATATTAAAATGCACGAAAAATTCGAATTACGAATAGTTACAAATTGCAAGAACAAAACTTAACTTGTTGGCTAAATACTTCAAGTAATACTAAATGGCAAGGTCAATTTAAAGTGATCCAATGGAAAACTATGGTTGGTTAAATGAAATGGGAGTAGCTGCATGGTGATGGCGACGATATTTATATAATATAAAATAATAAATCTTAAATAATCAAAAATTATAGCTATGCATCTTGAGTTAATAGACTATCTCGTCATTGCCGTGTATTTTCTTTTTGTGGTAACCATTGGTTATGTACTTAAAAAGAAGATAAAAACAGGGAATGATTTTTTAATGAGCAACAAGAATATTCCGCTATGGATTACATCACTTGCTTTCATTTCTGCAAACCTCGGTGCCCAAGAGGTATTGGGTATGGCAGCTAACGGTGCCAAATACGGATTGTATACCATGCATTTTTATTGGTTAGGGGCAGCCTTGGCCATGATTTTTTTAGGCGTATTTATGATGCCATTTTATTACGGCAGTAAAGCCAGATCGGTACCGGAATATCTTGCTTTACGTTATGATGAAAAGACCCGTGGCTTTAATGCCATCAGCTTTGCCGCCATGACAATTTTTTCTTCGGGTGTGTCATTGTATGCACTGGCCATGCTGATGAATGTTATTCTCGGTTGGAACTTCGATGTTTCTGTATGGATGGCTGCTGGAATAGTTTTAATTTATACTTATCTCGGTGGGTTAACCAGTGCTGTATACAATGAAGTACTGCAATTCTTTTTAATTGTATTGGGGATAGCGCCATTGGTGTTTTTGGGCTTGGAGAAAGCTGGTGGCATTGATGGTATTTTACAGCATGTTGAAAATGCAAAATTGCATGTATGGAAGGGAATGGGAAGTGCAGAAACAAACCCAATGGGTGTGGATGCATTCAGTCTGGTATTTGGCCTAGGTTTTGTATTGGCCTTCGGTTACTGGTGTACCGATTTTTTAGTTGTACAAAGGGCAATGATTTCAAAAAATTTGAATGCAGCACAACGTACGCCTATTATTGCCAGTATCCCTAAGATTTTGATGCCTGCTATTGTTATTCTTCCGGGTATCATTATTCTTGCATTGCAAAAAACATCTCCAGGTTTCGATTTGCCAGTTAATGCAAAAGGCGATACAGATTATAATATGGTCTTGCCAACTTTACTTGCCAATTTATATCCAAATGGTATTTTGGGCGTGGGAATTACTGCACTCATTGCTTCTTTTATGTCGGGTATGGCAGGAAATGTTACAGCCTTTAATACGGTTTTTACTTTTGATATTTACCAGGCATATATAAAAAAGAAAGCATCAGAAAGGCACTACCTTTTAGTAGGTAAAGCTACTACTGTTGTTGGTATCATTTTATCCATTGCCACAGCGTATGTTGCAAAAGGATATAATAGCATTATGGACCTTTTGCAATTGGTATTTAGTTTTGTAAATGCACCTTTGTTTGCAACATTTTTGTTGGGCATGTTCTGGAAACGTACAACTGCAAACGGAGCATTTTATGGATTGTTATCTGGCACTGCAGGTGCTGCACTGGCACATGGATTAACTACAGCCGAAGGGAAAGGCGGCTGGATCATGAATATGCACACTTATTATTCAGGCACTAGCCATGCATTTAATATTGCATGGATAGCTTTTGTAATTTGCTTAATGGTTACTTTGATTGTAAGCCTCTTTACAAAGCCTAAACCTGAAAATTCATTGGTTGGATTGGTTTACAGTTTAACTCCAAGGCAAACAGACAAGGCCAAGGTTTGGCATAAAAATCCGCTTGTGCTGGGGATTATAGTATTGGTGGCCACTTTGATATTAAATATTATCTTTTATTAAAATGATTAAATATTCCGTATGAAAAAATTATTCGATTTGCGCTTTGTTATTGGAATGTTCTTCGCAGTGGTAGGGTTGTTATTGATCATTTATCACTTTGCAGTTAATGTTAAAGCAGTAAAATACCATACCATTAATATTTGGAGTGGAATTTTGTACCTTCTTTTTGGAATAGTAATGATTGTGCTTTCATTTAAGAACAAGTTGCCTGAAAATTCATGATACTATTGAAAAAGATAAAGGGCTGATTGAAAATAACTACATCCTTTAATTGTTATTTGCCAATTAGCTGCCGTTAATAGAATATAAAAGAATGTTTAATCAGCGGCAATGGTTAGTGCGTATGTGAATGTACAACGAACAGGAAGCTGATTTAGTTTTAAATGCAAAAAATGCTGTACAAAGCCATTATCCTAATAATGCTTTTAAAGCCTAAGCTATCATTTTATTTTTATAAGCCATTAGTATTGTAAGAAGTTGTAGTACCAAAAATGTTTTTTGAATTTACCTTGTAGTATTATAATTTTAAGCTATGCTGAAGTGAAAATTATGAAAAAAATAATCAGTTATTATCTCCTGTTATTTGCCATGGAAACGCAAGCACAAAAAATAAGCCCATTGGCCACCGATGAAAAATTTCCGGTGAAGCAAAAATTTGAACCCTTACCCTTTGCTGCAATAAAGCCAGCAGGGTGGATGAAGGAGAATTTATCACAAAACCTCAGGGGCTTTACTGGCCAGTTGGATGTATTGGTTCCCGAGCTATTTGAGCAGGATGATATATATGGCCAGCATCGCTTGAATAAAAATATTAAAAATAAAAACCTTGGAGCGCTTTCGGCTGATGGCGAATGGCAGGCTCAGTTTCTTTGGTGGAATAGTGAAACACAAAGCAATTGGTTGGATGGCTATATCAAGACTGCCATTTTGTTGAATGATAGTAACCATCTTAAAAAAGCGGCTACGCTCATCCAGCGTTTATTGGCCACACAGGATGCAGATGGTTACTTGGGGATTTATGAAAAAGACCTGCGCTATCAATTTAATAACGAAAATGGAGAGCTCTGGTCAAAAGCAACCTTATACCGTGCTTTATTAGCCTGGTATGATTATACCAAGGATCCATCCTTATTGCATAAAATGGAAGCGGCAGTGGGGGATGTAATGACTCATTATCCCGTTGGAAAATCGCATCCTTTTTATTCTGTTAATCCGGATGCAGGTGGACTTACACATGGATTGGCATTTACAGATGTATTGGAAAAAATGTACAGCATTACTAAAAGCCAGAAATACCTTGATTATTGTTTTTTTCTGTATCGTGATTTTTCTGAACAGGTATTAAATGAGGATGCTCAGTATCCCAAATTACTGGATGCTAGCATTCCTTTAAAAGGACATTCTGTGCATACCTACGAACATTTACGGTCGTTGGCGGCAGCTTACTATGCTTCTGATATTCCGGTCTTGAAAACCGCGCTGGATAATTTTTTAACTAAAATCGATGCAGCCACTACCCCCTCGGGTGCAGGTATTGGCGATGAATTTATTGCGGGCAGAAAGGCCGATGCCAGTACAACGGGTTATGAATATTGTTCCTTGCAGGAATTGATGGCAGGCTGGATTAGTTTGATGGAAAAAACTGGCCAGACCATTTATGCCGACAAAGCCGAACATATATTTTTAAATGCAGCCATGGGCGCTACTAACCCCACAGAAAGTGCCATCTGTTATTTAAAAACAGACAATGCCTATATACTTACTGGAGGCAAAAATGGTGATACCACCGATCCTCACCAAACACGCTATAGGTATTCACCAGTTCATAAGGAAGCAGCGGTATGTTGTGTGCCAAATGCGGGAAGAATTGGACCTTATTTTATTGAACATATGTGGCTACAAGATAAGGAAGGACCTACTGCTATGTTACTCGGACCTTCTGTGGTAACTACCAGTTTTGAGGATACCAGGATTACCATTAATGAAGAAACTCGTTTTCCCTTTGATCAATCATTTAGGTTTGTTTTATCTGTGTCAAAGCCAACATTGTTTGCCATAAAAATACGCAAGCCTTCCTGGGTGCAATCAGTGGAAGCATCCATGCCTTATACTGAGAAAGATGGATTTTTGGTTTTTAAAAATACTTGGAAACAAAAAGACGTGATTGCCATTCAATTTATAACCAGTACAAAAATGATAACATTGCCCAATCGAGAAGTTTATTTTCAAAATGGGCCCTTGGTATTATGTCATCCTGTAGAAGGCAAAAAAACAATCACTAAAACATTTCCTGTTGGGGGATTAAGTGAATTTAATTATAAGCCAATAGCGCCAATTATTTACCAGTATAATGGAGAAATGCCAATACAAGTAAAAGACAATGAACTGCAGTTTATTACAAAAATGATTAATCCTCTAACTGGAAAAAGCGAAAGTATATTGTTGATACCCATGTTTCAATCTATTTTAAGGCAGGTGAGTTTTCCGATACAACAATAGTGTTATTCAAAAGCGTGCATACTTGCACGTTAATAATTGGATAAGTAAGTTTTTTAATGATGGCAAATTGCTTGTAAAACAAATCAGTAATCTTCTAATCCTTTTGTACCGCTTGTTGAAGTTGTGATTTGCTTTCAAATTTTTAATTAACTTAGTTCTTACACAACTTACATATCGTTCGGCTGCTTGGCGAGTTGGTTGTGATTTGCTTTCAAATTTTTAATTAACTTAGTTCTTACACAACTGTGGGTCGTGAACTATACCTCCATTCATGTTGTGATTTGCTTTCAAATTTTTAATTAACTTAGTTCTTACACAACTTGATGTATTTATGTATATTGTCTTTACGGGTTGTGATTTGCTTTCAAATTTTTAATTAACTTAGTTCTTACACAACCATTATTAATCCCTTCCGATACCATCCGCAGTTGTGATTTGCTTTCAAATTTTTAATTAACTTAGTTCTTACACAACATATTCATAGGAATAAATATCACACGAATAGTTGTGATTTGCTTTCAAATTTTTAATTAACTTAGTTCTTACACAACAAGTAATCAAAAAGATTATAACTCCTGCAAGTTGTGATTTGCTTTCAAATTTTTAATTAACTTAGTTCTTACACAACAAAGAGGCTCCGCTTGTTGACCCGATACCAGTTGTGATTTGCTTTCAAATTTTTAATTAACTTAGTTCTTACACAACAAAATAGAGATGTGTTTATTGAGGGCTATGTTGTGATTTGCTTTCAAATTTTTAATTAACTTAGTTCTTACACAACTGAGATAGGCTTCCAAGAATTAATAACAGAGTTGTGATTTGCTTTCAAATTTTTAATTAACTTAGTTCTTACACAACATTGTACAATTCCAGAGCGTACCATCATAAGTTGTGATTTGCTTTCAAATTTTTAATTAACTTAGTTCTTACACAACATCTTAAGAGTGCTTTTTGATACTGTGGATGTTGTGATTTGCTTTCAAATTTTTAATTAACTTAGTTCTTACACAACGCCCTTTCTCTTCGTCACCCTCTTCGATAGTTGTGATTTGCTTTCAAATTTTTAATTAACTTAGTTCTTACACAACTTTTAAGGTTTTATTACAATAAAATAAGAAGTTGTGATTTGCTTTCAAATTTTTAATTAACTTAGTTCTTACACAACAGAATCAATTAAAGCCTGGCCACCGGCGTAGTTGTGATTTGCTTTCAAATTTTTAATTAACTTAGTTCTTACACAACAACCTGCATGGATTAACTACATGACAGACGTTGTGATTTGCTTTCAAATTTTTAATTAACTTAGTTCTTAAACAACATCAGTATCTATTGAGCAAAAGAAATACCAGTTGTGATTTGCTTTCAAATTTTTAATTAACTTAGTTCTTACACAACAATGCACAATCGTAAGTATATCCAGCAGCTGTTGTGATTTGCTTTCAAATTTTTAATTAACTTAGTTCTTACACAACCACCTCCCACATGGCCAAAATTTCCGGCGGGTTGTGATTTGCTTTCAAATTTTTAATTAACTTAGTTCTTACACAACCAAAGGATCTGTACCACCACAAACAGAACAGTTGTGATTTGCTTTCAAATTTTTAATTAACTTAGTTCTTACACAACGAAAGCAGCGATTGCAATAATTGCGACTATGTTGTGATTTGCTTTCAAATTTTTAATTAACTTAGTTCTTACACAACTACCGCCGTTAATGCGACAAACGAAGCCGAGTTGTGATTTGCTTTCAAATTTTTAATTAACTTAGTTCTTACACAACTGAACAAATCCCAAGCATTGAAACCGCTTTGTTGTGATTTGCTTTCAAATTTTTAATTAACTTAGTTCTTACACAACTGAGTTTAAGATATATGTGGCACTGTATAAGTTGTGATTTGCTTTCAAATTTTTAATTAACTTAGTTCTTACACAACAACAGAGTATGTAGATATTGATACAGGTGAGTTGTGATTTGCTTTCAAATTTTTAATTAACTTAGTTCTTACACAACTTAACTAAGGAAAGTCTAGGCGACTTCCTGTTGTGATTTGCTTTCAAATTTTTAATTAACTTAGTTCTTACACAACAGCCATTTGAGGCAGGCAATCAACTATGGCGTTGTGATTTGCTTTCAAATTTTTAATTAACTTAGTTCTTACACAACAGTTTTGGCTGAAACCCGCTACTGTTGTGTATCTAAGTTGTTTTTTAGGATAAAAAATCGGGGATTTTCTGCTTTTTTTAAATCCTAATTACTGCATTAAAACATTTCTAATTGTTGTACGGGGGTGGCTGGACAAACTGGCTTTTGGCTGTGAAAGATCTCCATCATGCCAAATTGTTTATCGGTAATGCACATGATGCCTACATGCCCTTTTTCGGGAAGTATGGATTTGGCTCTTTTTATATGTACTTCTGCATTTTCCCTACTTGCACAGTGCCGAAGGTAAATACTGAATTGAAACATTTGAAAGCCATCTTTCAGAATTTTCTTTCTGAAAAGGGCTGCTATCTTTCGCTCCCTGGCTGTTTCTGTAGGTAAATCATAAAATACGAGTACCCACATAATACGGTATGCATTTAAACGATTATACATATAATAACCGGTCAGTCTTTTTCTGACATTTCCGGGTAACTTATTCTTCTCAATTTCCCTTCAAAACATTTGGCTAAACTGGCGGTTGTTTTTTGAGTCGCCAGCAATAGAGGGCTTTTTTCATCATTGATCATTACATCTGTTACTGGTATTCGCAATAATTCTTTTTTCATATTGGGGCTTAGTTCCAGGTATTTTCCATGCAGGTTTACAATATTAATTACCACTTTGTCAATATAGGGACGGTAAGGCTCCATTATATCATCTGCCAGGCAATAGGCATTGTATTGGTTTTTGTGAAAAATGCCCAAGGTTGGTAGTAGGCCACTGGCCACCAGGTTACGGGCTATGACTGCTCGCAGGATGGCATAGCCATAGTTCAATAAATTATTTGGGGGCTCTCCAAATCTGTCTCTTCTGAAATCCGGAAATATTTGGAACAGGTTTTTCCAATAGTAGGCAGCTGCTATCGCTTCATGATTTTCACTATCACCACTTTTTACCTCGGCCGCCCAATTACGCAGGTTTTTGGCTGGCACCCTTATTGATTCTAATAAGGCAGCCTGATTATTTATTTTAGCACTAATGGTCTGCTGCCATAATTGTTTTTTTAAGGGAATGGAAGCCTCTATTTGTGCCTGAAATTTGGCACTTTGTAAACTATGTCCATCCAGGTTCAAAAAAAGGCCAGTAGGGTGGTGGGTATTATCGCAGGTTATGAGTGCTACATTATTGGCCAGTAGTTTAGCTATCAGGGCCTGACTGATGGTAATTTGTTGATGGTCTAATATTAAAACGCCAATGTCTTCAATTGGCAAGGATTTTAATTCCCCAGTTTCAGTAGATTCAAAAATTAACTGCTCATCCCTGGTTTTTAGGTATGCTGGGTTACCGAAGTAGAGAGTACGTTTAATCATTTATTAAATTATGGGAGAAATATTGCCCAGCCTATCAATTTTCAGCTTTATAAAATTTTCTTTTATCATTTTTTTATTCCAGTCTCTTTCTGATTTATTATTTGGCCCTAATTCAGTAGTATCAATAATTGGTTTAGAGATTACATGAGGTATAAAAAAGCATTGGCCATTACTTGAGCTTTTCATGATATGTATTCTGTTTGTTAATTTTGATTTATCATTCCAGTCAATTTGATTGTATTTTTCTCCTTCTTCTGGAACGTAAACCAAATCTCCAGGAGAAAGTACTATATACTTTGAGAAAGGTTCTTCATCATGAATTTGTAAACCTTTTGCCAAGCGGTTTATGCAATCTAGAAAATTAGGTGTACTGTATTTTCTGATTTTCACTTCTTCTCCTGTCTTTTTATCTATTTCTTTTTTTATCTCCACTAAAAAATATTGATTTACTCCTGCAACTCCTTCTAATAAGTAATTATGTAATGCTATTTTATTTTTAGCTTCTCCATCCATAACAGTTACTTTGTTAATAGGGTAAGGAGCTTTTTTATATAATTCTTCAAGACCTTCTCCTTTAAATGCTTCAGTAGGAGAATTCTTATTTTCCATTAAGTGCTCTTTCAACAATTTAGTCAACCAATTTTTTTCAACATGGGCATTCGGCATTTTCTCTATAACATCTAAACTGAATTTTTCATTAATTTCTCTTCGTTTTGAGGCGAATTTTATGAAACGAAGCATGTCAATTTTATCTATATTGTTTCCTTCATTATCTTTCATGGGATTTTCGGCAAAATATTTAGTTACTTCTTTTATGTCATTGTTGAATTTAAATAGAATTGAGTTGATATTTTTCCGTAAATCCTTTTTGGCAATTCTCCAGTCTTCTGTGTTCCATTCAAACTTTTCTCTTGTATTGTACAATATTTGTTTCTGAATTGCTTTATTAAATGCAAGATCTTTTTGATACTCTGGTTGAGTTAGGGCCCCTAACGGCAAGGCAAATAATGTTTGTCTTACTGCAACCCAAAATTTATTATCATCTTTAGGTGGAGTCTGGAATTGAATTTTCTTTTCCCATTTTCCTGGCTCAACTTCAACCCATTTGTAATATTTATTAATAGCCTTTGAAATAAGTTTAGATGTAGGCTTATGAGATACAACTATTGATTCGATAGCTTCCTTGGCATCTAGATAAAAATGTTCCCATGGTGTACCAAATTCCGTCATGCCATTTTCTAAATTTTCCAATTGCTTTTTTTTGTTGAGCAGATATTTCCATTTTGCCCATTCATTATATTTAGCAATATCTTTTTTATTATTACTTAAAGTATTAAGGCTATTCAGGTATTTTATATGGCTTCTGCTAGTGCATGCAATTACCAATGCGTCAAGAGCATGATGCCGGTGATCAATTCTTTTATAGTCTTTAGCAAAATGGTAATCGCCCACTCTGGTTTCACTTGGCAGTATAAGAGGTTCTTGCAATATGCCTTCAAGCCTTTCAAAGCGTGGTTTCAATATCTCCTTCCATAATTTATTTAAACCCCATTTATTTTTGAGATCAGCAGTTATACTACCCGATGAATAAATGACTCCTTCATCTGTTTCATTTCCAATTGCAATAGGACGTAAAAATTGGGCAACTGTCCTAGAAATGTATTTTGTGTCATTCATTTGCCTTTCAACAAAATCTTCTGGTACTTCATACAATTTCAAATAGCGTTTCTTTTTTTTATTGGTAAATATGTTTTCAGTAAAATCCCTGTATCCCTCCAATTGCAAAACTTTTACCTTTTGTCCATTACTTAAATTTATTTCTTTCCCTTGCGAATCTTCAATAAATTGAATTGCCAACTTATTGTCTTTTAAGGCATTTACTTCAGCTTCTACTACTACCTTATTATTAAAAGAGTCATCATAAAATTTAGCTCTTGGAATTATATGGTCAATTTGGTACTTTTCAGTAAATAACTCGCTTAAAGGAATTGCTTTTCCTGTATACGGAGAGCGATAATTTTGTTCTGCCCAATGCCTGTATCTTTCAATGTCAGCGTCTTTTACAAATTCGGAGTTATTTTTTTTGAAAAGAGATTCAAAAACTTCATCTCCTAGTTTACCACCCGTTTCTTTCAATAGCCTGAATTTGTCAACGTCAGATGGAGAATTTTCGTTAAAGTTTGTATATTTTAATTCCTTAAGTAAGTTGGCTACCCTTTCTCTTTCGATACGATTTTTTGCATTGCCTTCGGAAATAATTTTTCTGTCTTCGTTATTGTTTTTCATTTCCCTGCCTAGTTCTACATGAATGTAATCAGGTCTGCCCAGTTTTTCATTTGCCCAAATATCTTTTACTAAGCTTAGAGTTTCTCTTATAATTTTTTCAACAACAGGATTCCGAAGTGAATTATATGGTATGATTTCTTTTATTTTAAAATCATCTAATGATTCATACTTTTCTTCATTTGTTCTTTCACTATGACGACCATATGTGAGATAAGCAGCTAAGTATGTTGGTAGGCCTTTAAAGTCAGAGACTGAATTTAAGTTAAACTGTTTCATTTTGTCTCTCAAACTGTCAGAAATATTTATATCAAATTCGCCATCAATTATTTTATTTATACTTTCTAATGTGGTTTTATGAATTTTATTTTTATCCCAATGATTATTGCCAATTCTCATTAAAGGCAATAACTTGTTAATCGCTTTTGTGGACAAGGATGCGTATTGACTTTTAAACTCTGGCAATTTTGAAATATGTTCGATTACAGCCGGAGGAAAATCAAAGAATTTTTTATTTTTTAGGGCATTTGCAATTTCTTTTTGTTCAGGCAAAGAATACACAATATGCCAAAGTTGATTGAATAATTCTTTATCCTCTAAGTATTTTTCGCCATCTTCACTAAAGTTGTGCTTTTTAAATATTTTTCTAAACAAGGCCTTAGTTTCATTACCTATAAAATTCTTATCTTCTGGGTAATTGAGTTTGTAATTAAATTTATTAACTCCATTTTCTACGAAGTCTTTTTTAAATTTAAAAAATCGCAATATATTATCGTGTGTTACTTCAGCAGAACTATCAAACAATTCAAAAAGGCTTTCTTTGCTTTCAGGTGTCAAATATATATCTGTTAAATCCACATCTAATTTTAATTTTCCATTTATTATTTGTTCTCTTTGTATAATTTTTAGATTATGAATAGTTTGCCAAATTCTGAATTCCTGAAAGCAAGGAGCACTTTTAGATGTAACTTTCACGCCAACAATCTTTTTTTCATTATTTTTATTTGTATATGATTTTGATTCATATTGGCAATTTGCTAAAAGGCTCTTTTGTGACTTCAGTCCTCTTTGGTAGTATATGATATCATTAAAAAAGAGGTGAAATAAATCTTTTCCTTTTATTTCTTTATTTTTTTCTTTGTTGTGAGTATAAAAGCTGTCTGCTATTTTTGTTAAATTTTCATTTTTATAAAATATTTCTTTATAGTACTCACTTTGTTTTTGCCATATTCGTGTTAATTCATTTTGGTAAAATTTTCGATCCACAATGCGTTGCTTAATAGGATAATTTCTATCGGCCTTGATATTTTTTAAATAATATTCTGAAATGGTAAGTTCTTCTTTTGCAATATCTTTTTCTAATGCTTTTTTTCTACTTTCCCATGCTGCAGGATCAACTTCAGAAATGCTGTAATGGATATTTTGATCTTTTGTTGTTTTTTTTGTTATTTCAACCTCAATATTTTTATGTAGCCAGTCTAAAGGTTTTTTTCTTTTTTTTATAGCCTTAAATTCTATTTCAGGTGTTTTGCATGTTAATTCATAAAAAATAAAGTCTTTATCCTTGCCTTCGCCTTTTCCAGTTTCTACAATTGAACTTACTGTTATTATTTCAACCCATTTCTCATAAATTGGATACTTTATTTCCTTCGATTCTTCTTCAAATTTTGCATCTTTTCTACTGCTTTTGAACCCTCTACGTTGATTATAGTGATAAAGAATTCTCGCAAGTTCTAACAAACTTATTTGAGAGTGTAGTGCCTTAGTTTTTAGGAAATATATTATCCAATCTTCAGAAATTTCTTTTCCACCCCAAAAATCAGCAGCTTCTTTTTTTAGGCTATCTGAAAATGGTAAATATTTATTTATATTGTGGGATTCCAAATTTTTAAATTCAGATGGAAATTCATTGGGTATCCATTGAAGAATTTTTAAAGCATCAATCAGCCTTGTTCTTCTCAGTTTGTAACGTTGATTTAATCTTCTTGCTCCCCTTGCCTGTCTTCTGCCTGCAGCTTTTGATTCAGGTATTCCGTTTTCAAATTTACTCATAGCGTCTGCATCCATAGGTATTATTCTACTACCAAGTTGAATGATTTTGCCACTTAAACTTTCTGGATTCTCGTACGCATTACTTTCAATATATGCCCATCCAATGGAGTTCGTTCCAATATCAAGACCAAGGATTTTTTTCATATTTAAAAAATTTAGACTACTATATAAAAAAAATGCCCCGAAATACGTCGAGGCTCGTGTAAATCATTACGGAATGATCCTTATTGTGATTTGCTATAACTAAGTTAAGATTTAATTTTAAATTCAAAACAAAAAATTAAACAATAATTTTTATTTGGTAAACTGATGAAGAATTTACCAAATGTGTTATACTCCAATAGATTTAATTCGTGCCCATCTCTATATATAGTAAAAAGAATACTAACACAATTTATGGATTAAGGTAGTTTTAAAAAATACCACTAAGCGGGTATTGTTCTTTTAAAATAAATTAATTATTCTTTCGTGAAGGAGTAGGTGAATTTTCTTTTTTAAAACTTAAAATAAACAAACAATCTCCCAAAATTCTTGCTATCATTTTCTATACGATGATAGAGTGGTTTGATATGGGGTGCTTGTAAAAAGCGCTCTACTTTTTTTCTTAATTGGCCGCTGCCTTTGCCAGGAATAATTTCTACCTCCCTAATTTTTTTTTCAATGGCTTCATCGAAAGCGTTCTGCAGGGCACGGTCGATAGCTGCACTGTTATTGTATATATCGTGTAAATCTAGCTTGATGCGAGCCATTGTAAAATATCATTTGATTTTTATATATCTGTATTCAGTAGTAAAAGATATCCCTTCTTAACCTCAACCTCAATCTCAATCTCTACCTCAACCTCAATTTCAATCTCTACCTCTACATCATACCTTCCTAATGCCCGTTTTCTCCAAACTAATTTTCTTTTGCTTATACAAATTACCAATAGTCATCTTAAAAGTTTTCTTACTCATGGCAAAGAAAGAATAGATTTCTTCCGGATCACTTTTATCGTAGTAAGGCAGATAGCCATTGTTCTCTTCCAGCAATCGCATGATCTTTTGCCCCTCATCTTCTACTCTTTGATAGCCCGATTTGCCGGCAGCTACATCTATTTTATTATCGGGATATATTTTTTTAATGAATCCTTTAAACTGATCACCTTCGCTAATATCGCGGTAAATTTCATTGAAATGCAATACTCCCGTGTGCAATTTATTGATGATGACCACATAGCCAATATCTGTTCGGCGATACACTACCAGGTCTACTTCCTCTAATAATTGAACGGTCAATGGTTCATTGCTTAAAAAGGGATCTATTCTTTCGGTGGCTGCCATCCGGCCAGTTTGTTCATCAATGTAAATTCTTACCAAGTATTCACCTAGTGCACGCATACCCGTTAGTTGCTGACTTTTGGGTACAAACAAATCTTTCATCAAACCATTGTCTAAAAAGGCACCTTGTTCGGTGATATTGACGGCTTTTAATTTTACAAAATCGCCCACTTGCCCTCTTGGAGACTGTGTAGTGGCAATGAGTCGTTCCTCTCCGTCATGGTAAACGAATACTTTCAGTAAATCATCCAATTTCGTTCCTTCGGGAACAAATCTTTTGGGCAATAGGATACCTTCAGCACCATCATCCAAATACAATCCAAAAGAGGCTTCCCGAATTACTTTAAGGGTATTATAATTTCCAACTTTTACCATACGATACAATTAGAACACAAAGGTAGGTGATTCATGCTGCTGCAATGACCACATAACTTGTCAATCAACGGGTACATGAACTTAAATGCAGGTGTTGCAATAGCCAAGCGGCTGGCTAAAATGCACTATCTTCACCAAAATTAGAATAGACATTGAAGTTTACATCATTCGGATTCGATGAACGATTATTGGAAGGTATTGAAGCCTCCAATTATGAAGATGCCACTCCCGTTCAGGAACAAGTTATCCCATTAATACTCGAGGGGAAGGATATTATTGCCAGTGCTCAAACAGGCACTGGTAAAACAGCGGCATTTCTATTGCCTGTTATTCATAAAATACTGACCGACCCACACGAAGACCATACCAATAATGCTTTAATTATTGTGCCCACCCGTGAATTGGCCATTCAAATTTCTCAACATATAGAAGGGCTTTCCTATTTTACCTCGGTTAGTTCTATTGCCGTATATGGAGGTGGTGATGGTGGCGCATTTGTACAGGAAAAAAGAGCATTGAGTACGGGTGCTGATATTGTAGTATGCACCCCAGGGAAAATGATGGCTCATATCAAAATGGGTTATGTAAAATTTCAGGGATTGAAATACTTGATATTGGATGAAGCCGATCGCATGCTTGACATGGGATTTTATGACGACATCATGATGATCATTAATCACCTGCCTGCCAAACGACAGAACCTGCTCTTCAGTGCTACCATGCCACCCAAGATCAGGGAACTGGCCAGAAGAATTTTGCATCATCCATCCGAGATTAATATCGCCATGAGTAAGCCGGCTGAAAAAATAGTACAAGAGGCTTTTGTGGTGTATGATACACAAAAAATTCCTTTGATTAAATACCTGCTGCATAAAAAAGAGTTCAAGATGGTGTTGATATTTTGCAGTAGCAAAATAAGTGTGAAGAACCTAACGCGTGAGCTTAAACGAAATCGATTTCCAGCCGATGAAATTCACAGTGACCTTACGCAGGAACAAAGAGAGGAAGTGTTGATTAAATTTAAAAGTGGTCGTCTTTCTATTTTAGTGGCTACCGATATTCTCAGTAGGGGGATAGATATCGATAATATTGATTTGGTGATTAATTATGATGTACCCCATGATGGGGAAGATTATGTACACCGCATTGGTCGTACTGCCCGTGCCGCCGCAGAGGGTACTGCCTATACACTTATTAGTGTAAAAGAACAGCGTAAGTTTTTTGCCATTGAAAAATTGATTGGTAAGCCCGTTCCGAAATCACTCGTACCGGAGCAATTTGGCGAATCGCCTGCTTATACTCCCGAGGGCAATCGTTCGTCAGGCGCTGGTGCCCGAAAAGGGTTCTCAAATCCTCGTCGTTTTCCACAAAGAAGGAAGCCAGAATAAAAGCCATTCCTGCTTAATCTGCCCTGCCTTAAATATATTTGTACAAATCTTCTATTATTTCAGCAACGGCTTCCATATTAAGCAGTCCTATTGAATACTTGCAAGGCGTTAGCACCATCAGGGGCGATATGCTTCGCAAGGAATTATCGATATTTAATTTCGGTGATTTATTGCAATATTATCCATTTCGACATGTTGATAAAACCAAGGTGGATTCCATTTCCTCTTTGCATACTCAATCAGAATATGCACAGGTGGCAGGCACTTTAATTCATAAAGAAATTATTGGAGAAAAAAGGGGCAAGCGACTGGTAGCATATTTGAAAGATGAAACAGGTGAAATAGAATTGGTTTGGTTTCAGGGTATCAACTGGGTAAATAAATCCTTGATTGAAGGGCATGCTTACCTGGTATTTGGCAGGCTTAGTTTTTTTATGGGAAAAGCACAAATGGCACATCCCGAATTGGAAGCCTATGCACCACATAAAGCAGGTGGCAAGGCTTTTTTGGAACCCATTTATCCTAGTACGGAAATGCTCAAGGCCAAAGGACTCAATGGTCGCGCTATTGGAAAAATCACTTATGATTTACTGCAAAGGTTGGGGCCGCAGGATTTACCCGAAAACCTGCCTGAGTCGTTGATTAAAAAATATAAATTCCTTTCCCATTTTGATGCCATTCGACAAATACATTTTCCGGCTACAGAAAAACATTATCAGCATGCATTGCGCAGATTGAAATTTGAAGAATTGTTTTTTTCTCAATTAAGACTTGGTTTAATTCGCAGTGCCCGCCATCGATATAGCAAGGGAATGGTATTTGATCAGGTAGGCGCTTTGTTCAATGATTACTACAATCATTATTTGCCCTTTACACTTACTGGAGCTCAAAAGCGGGTATTAAAGGAGATTCGAAAAGATACAGGCAGCGGCAAACAAATGAACCGGCTCTTACAAGGGGATGTGGGCAGTGGTAAAACCATGGTAGCGTTATTGAGTATGCTCATTGCAGCCGATAATGGATACCAGTCGGTATTGATGGCTCCTACAGAAATTCTGGCTCAGCAACACTTTAATAATATTCAGGAATCAATAAAAGCATTGCCTGTTTGTGTAAAACTGCTTACTGGCTCATCCAAAGTAAAGGAGCGCAGAGAAATACTTAAGGCGGTGGAAGATGGAACGGTGCATATTTTGATAGGTACCCATGCAGTGATTGAGGAAAAAGTAGTTTTTAAGAATCTTGGTTTTGCAGTAGTGGATGAACAACACAAATTTGGTGTAGCACAAAGAGCAGCATTGTGGAAGAAGAACAAGGTGCCGCCACATGTATTGGTGATGACCGCTACACCCATTCCTCGTACGCTGGCATTAACAGCTTATGGCGATTTGGATTATAGTGTAATGGACGAATTGCCTCCGGGTAGGCAACCGATTCATACAGTACACCGTTTTGAAAACAAGCGTTCGGCTGTAATGGATTTTATAAAGGAACAAGTGGCGTTGGGTAGACAAGCTTATATTATTTATCCTTTGATTGAAGAAAGTAGTAAACTGGATTATGAAAATCTGATGAAGGGTTATGAAGAAGTAAAATCTTTTTTTCCTGAACCAAAATATTGGATCAGTATGGTACATGGAAAAATGGAGTCGGCTCAGAAGGAAACCAATATGCAAAGATTTGTGAAGGGCGATACACAGATTATGGTGGGTACTACAGTGATTGAAGTAGGCGTAAATGTGCCCAATGCTTCTGTAATGGTGATTGAAAGCGCTGAAAAATTTGGATTATCACAATTGCATCAATTGCGAGGAAGGGTAGGAAGGGGGGCTGAAAAAAGTTTTTGCATATTATTAACAGGCAATAAAATATCAATGGATGCCCGCGAACGATTAAAGATAATGGTGGCAACCAATGATGGGTTTAAAATATCTGAAAAAGACCTTGAAATACGCGGCCCGGGTGATATTGAGGGGACTAGGCAAAGTGGGCTTTTAAACTTTCGACTGGCAAGTATAGTCCAAGACCGGGTAATGCTAGAGGCCGCACGCGAGGCAGCTGAATCAATTGTAGAATCAGATCCTGAAATGAATATGGCTGAAAATTTGCTGTTAAAGAACTACCTTAACCAGCAAAAAGGCAAAACGGCCTGGAGTAAGATCAGTTGATTATTTTGACAAAAAAATGGCAAACCTTTTTGGCATTTTTTGGTTAAAATAGAATGGTTAATATTTAGTAAATTGTAAAAAAGAAATACTTGAATTACGCTAAAAAAATAGGACTCTTTTCAATTTCTTTATTGTTTGCATTTTTATTTCCTTTCTATTCATCAGCCCAGATGGAATTTGTTGAAAACAAAGGTCAATGGGATGGCAGGGTTGATTTTCGGGGCGATTTCAGCAGTGGCAGTTTCTTTGTAGAGCAAAAAGGTTTTACGGTTTTAATGCACAATACTGATGACCTGGCAGTATTAGCTGAAAAATTGCATGGACATACCAGCAAAAAAGACAAGGCTGAAAATGAACAACCCGTTTATCTAGGGCAGCCCATTATTGTTCGCTCCCATGCATACAAAGTAAGTTTTGTAGGGGCAAATGATCAAGTAGCAATAGTGCCTGATAAAAAACAACCAGGGTATAACAATTATTTTATTGGAAATGATTCAAAAAAATGGGCCAGTAATTGTTCCATTTATCAGGGACTCACGTATAAAAATATATATCCGGGTATTGATGTCCGTTACTATAGTAATTCAGGCAAATTAAAATACGATATTATCGTTCACCCTGGTGGAAAGGTTTCGGATATTGCTATGCGGTATGATGGAGCCGATAAATTACAAGTAAAGAATAAAGAATTATTGATAGGTACTTCGGTTGGAGAAGTAAGGGAATTGTATCCTTATTCATATCAAACAGGCGCTAATGGGCGCACTACTATTGATTGTAAATATTTAGTAAGAGATAATGTAGTTCGCTTCAGCACAGCGGCCATTGATCCTCAGGCAACACTGGTGATTGACCCCACACTTATTTTTTCTTCTTTTACGGGTAGTGTACAAGATAACTGGGGCTACACTGCTACGCCTGGTCCTGATGGCAGTTTTTTTGCTGGCGGTATTTCATTTGGATCTGGTTATCCGGTTTCGCCTGGAGCATTTCAAGGTGGATTTGGTGGAGGTAGTAATGAGGATGTTACAGGTCCCTATGATATGGCCATTTTTAAATTTTCACCCAATGGCGCCAACCGCGTTTATGCTACTTATTTAGGAGGTAACGCCAATGAACAACCGCATAGTATGTGGTGCGATGCACAGGGCAATTTGATTATTGCAGGAAGAAGTTCTTCTGCCAATTATCCGGTAACTACACCATTAATTGGAACTGGCGGAGGATATGATATAGTTATTACCAAATTAAATCCAACTGGTACGGCATTAGTTGGGTCAGTAAAAATAGGGGGCAGTGGCGATGATGGGGTGAATATCAGAAGTAAATATGTAGCACCTACTGGTGCTGATGCCACTCGTAGGAACTATGGTGATGATGCCCGTAGTGAAGTTATCCTCGACCAGGCAGGTAATATTTTAGTGGCATCATGCTCTAAGTCAAATGATTTCCCTGTTTCACCTGGCGCTATTCAAAATGCATTTGGTGGTGGTAGACAGGATGGGGTGCTTATGAAATTTAATGCTAATCTCAGTACTAGATTATTCTCCACTTATTTTGGTGGAAGTGGAGATGATGCTTGTTTTGTTTTGTCTGTTAGTCCAACCAATGGCAATATTTATATAGCAGGCGCTACCACTAGCAATAATTTATTGGGAGATAAGACTGGTGTAATTACCCCTAGTTTTCAAGGGGGCATAACTGATGGATTTATAACGCAGTTGCAGTCGGATGGTTCCGCTATTATTCGTACTACTTATCAAGGTACTAATGGCGATGATCAGATATATGGAATTCAGTTTGATAAATTTGGCTTTCCTTATATCATGGGTACTACTACCGGCAATTGGACCGTATTCAATGCGCCATTCAGTAATGGTGGTGGTAAGCAATTCATCTGCAAATTACAACCCGATTTATCGGGCTATGTATATTCAACTGTTTTTGGCACCAATGCTTCCTTACCCAATTTATCGCCGATTGCTTTTTTGGTGGATCGTTGCGAGAATGTATATGTTTCTGGTTGGGGTGGTGGTATCAATTCAGAACAAGGCTATCCCAGTGCTGGTACATTCAATATGCCCGAAGTAAGTCCATTGTCCAATATTCCTGCAGCAGACGGTAAGGATTTTTATTTTTTCGTGATGGAGAAAAATGCACAGAGTCAATATTTTGGTAGTCATTTTGGACAAAATGGAGGCACAGGCGATCATGTGGATGGTGGCACCAGTCGCTTTGATGCCAATGGCGTAATTTATCAGGCTATGTGTGCCAATTGTAGTGGCGGCAGTAATTTCCCTACAACACCGGGTGTTTGGGCAGTGAATAATCCCTCTAATAATTGCAATGAAGCGGCAGTGAAAATTGAAATGAATTTTACCGGTGTAGGTGCAAGTATACGCAGCACCATTAATAATGTAAACTATGATACTGCAGGTTGTAAGCCTTTAACGGTTGTATTTTCCGATACTTTACAAAAGGGTAAAAGGTATATATGGGATTTTGGTGATGGCACTCCTGCTATAACCACGATTGCTCCTAATAATAGTGTAAGTCATTTGTTCACGGCAGTAGGTCGTTATAGGGTAAGAGTTATATCCATTGATTCACTTACTTGTAATATTTCTGATACAGCTTATACCATCATTAAAGTTGGCGACAATGCAGCTACTTTAAATTTTACAGGGACTAAATTACCTCCTTGTACCAACCTTACTTATTCATTTGCCAATAGTTCTACTGCTGTGGTGCCCTTGTTTACTGCCACCAGTTTTGTATGGGATTTCGGCGATGGATCAGCAAGGGTAAGAGCAGGGTTAGCTCCAGTGCAACATACTTATCTTTCGCCTGGTACTTATAAAGTGCGTTTAATCGTAGACGATACTACATTTTGTAATGCACCCGATTCTTTGGAAAAAACCATTCGGATTAATCCTACTGTGAAGGCTCAGTTTACTACCCCTGCTAAGGGATGTGTACCTTATCAGGCATTATTTACGAATACCTCGCTGGCGGGTACTGATTTTATCTGGGACTTTGGAGATGGTAGTCCTGTTTCCACTTTACCTGATCCTACCCATTTGTATACAAATGTTGGTACCTATACGGTTAAGTTGATTGCTATTGATACGTCCACTTGTAATAAGATTGATTCTACTACATTCACTATTACCGTTTATCCGATACCGGTAGCATTTTATACTTATTTGCCCAATCCACCAGATGCAAATCGATTTGTGAATTTCAGCAATGGTTCTACAGGGGCTACCAATTATGTATGGGATTTTGGTGATGGCGAAACCTCTACGGATGTAAATCCTAAGCATCTATACAATGCCACACAGTTATTCAATACTTGCCTGGCTGCCATCAATAGTACTTCGGGTTGTATTGATACATTCTGTTTGAATATACCGGCCAGGGTAAATGCCCTGCTGGATGTGCCCAATGCCTTTACGCCAGGTAGATTTGGTGAAAATGGCATTATTAAAGTAGCGGGTTTTGGTATAGGAAAAATGGAATGGAAGATTTACAATCGCTGGGGGCAATTGGTATTTCAAACCAACGACCGCAAAAAAGGATGGGACGGTACTTTTAAAGGTGTATTACAACCAATGGACGTATATGCATATACGTTAGATGTTACTTTTACGGATGGTAAAACAGAGCGAAAAACAGGAGATATTAGTTTGTTGAGATAAAAATAATGGATGAACGCACAATGAGAAGGACCATAAACATAGGTTGCATAATGCTGAGCATCTTGCTATTAGGAGTAGTAGCAAAGGCGCAGGATTTGCATTTCTCACAGTTCTTCAATAGTCCCCTTACCACTAATCCTGCTAATACAGGTTTTTTGCCTGATGCGGATTATCGACTGGGGGTTAATTACCGAAATCAGTGGAGCAGTGTGATGAGTGTACCCTATAAAACAGTCAGTGCATTTGGAGATGCACAGGTACTGCGCGACAAATTAGAAAATGGCTGGTTGGGTATTGGAGGGGTAATATTAAGTGATGTAGCTGGAAGTGGTAGTTTGCGTAGTACTAAAATATATGGCTCTATTGCTTATCACCAGATGTTGGGCAATAGTAGTTTACTCAGTGCCGGATTTAATGTAGGATGGGCCAATAAAAGAATTGATGGTAGTAAATTGAAATTTCCCGATCAGTTCGATGGCAAATTTTTTGATAATACATTGCCCACAGCAGTAGTACTTAGTACGAATAATGTGAATTACCTAGATGTGCAGGCTGGTTTGAATTATGCCTATTTTCCACAAGAGAATATATACCTTAATGCAGGCTATTCAATACAGCATGTGAATAGGCCACGCGAAACATTTTTTAATGACAGTACGAATAATGGCAGAATTCCAATGCGGCATATTGGTTTTATCAATTCCTTATTGAAAGTGAATGACCGGGTAATTATAAATCCCAATGTTTATTTTACTACACAAGCCAAAGCGATGGAGATTATGGTTGGAATGAATGCTAATTATAATTTGTCAGCTGCTGGTGAACAGCAATTAGTAGCTGGAATTTATTATAGACCAGGTGATGCCATTGTGCCGATGGCTGGCTTTGAATTGAAAAATGTAAAATTCACTTTTAGTTATGATGTTACGCTTTCTACGCTTAATAAATTTAATGGCTATAGAGGTGCAGCTGAATTCAGTGTAATTAAAAAAGGATTTTATCCTAATGGATCGGTGAAAGAAGTACAATGCCCACATTTCTAAATTAAAATGGGCAGTCGATATTCGACCACCCATCCCTAATAACTATGGAAACTTTATTAGATTGTTGCTGCTCCCTTTGCTTTTTTTAGTTCCTCTTTGCTTTTCTCTATTTCTATTTTAGCTTTCTCTAATTCTTTTTTAATTTCATCTTTATTTATTTCCTTTATTTCTTTTAGGGCAGACTGAATATCAGCATTTATTTTATCCATATCCACTTTTTTGAGAGAAGCGCTTACTTCATCCATTATTTTTTTGGTATCGATTTCTTTCAGGGAGGTATTCACTTCTGCAAGTATCTTATTCAAATCAATTTCTTTTAAGCTGACAGCTATTTCCTGCATTATTTTTTTAGTGTCAATATCCTTAAAGGAGTTTCTAATTTGATCATTGATTTGGTTAAAATCGATTTTTTTAAATGCTTCATCCATTTGTGCCATGGCTTTATCAAGTGCTACCATTGACTGGTCAATTTTTTCCTGGGATGATTTTTTATCGGGTACGGTGTCCTGATCAGTAGGATACATTTGATAGGGTTTAAGCGGGCTAAGTGGACTGTCTTGAAAAGACATGGAAACACTGCCAATTAAAATCAGGGCGGCAATGCCCAGTAGGGCGGCTTTGTGTTGTTGAATGAATAATTGCATGTTTTTGTTTTTTGATGGTGGATGAATGGCACCAGTCTGTAGACGTTCCTAGTCCCTGGGGAATTGGAACGTCCACTTCATGGCTATACTTTTTATGGCTGAATTAATTACGAATTAATTCGTAGCAAATGTAATTAACCATTTTTGAAATTTTAAGTCCTTTTACAAACTTTAACATTTCGGTTAAAAGGATCTCATTTTATCAGTTCGATTATTTATACGATTTTTACAAGGAAAATGTTACAGTTGATTAAACGCAGCGCATTTTATTTATTCAAAGGTTAATGCATGATTGATTTGTGTTTGAGAAGTAAATCATGCTTAATTTTAATCCATAAAAATATATTTCATGAAAAGATTTTTTGTTGTTTTGCTTTTAGTGATGAGTATTAATTCCTTGATGGCTCAATCCGATAGGGAGGAGGAAAATAAAGGCGGATTTAAAAAGGAAAATCTTTTTACAGGAGGAAATGTTACGGCTTCATTTTTCAATGGCGCTACCATATTAGGTATTAGTCCTTTTTTTGGCTATAGTGTAAATCGTTATGTAGATATTGCAGTATCTGGTAATTTAAATTATACTTCTCAAAGGGATTATGTGCAATATGGAGATAAGGTTCGTCAAACCGTATACGGTCCTGGGGCTTTTGTACGTTTATTTCCTGTTCGTTTTTTATTTGCACAGGCACAGTATGAGCACAATTTCATACAAGAGAAATATATTCCTGCGAGTAATGGAACCTATCTTCCTTCCACCCAAAAATACGATGCCAATAGTATGTTGATAGGTGGTGGATATACCAGTGGCAGAGAGGGCGTCGGTAGTTCCTATTATTATTTATCCATCATGTGGGATGTTGCCAAGCAAGCCAATTCGCCTTATGTAGATGGCTTGGCCAGAAGTTTCCCAGTTATCAGGGCCGGCTACCAAATAGCTTTGTTTCAAGGAAGGGGCAGCAGGCGCCGTTAGATTAAAGTAAGTTTACTAATTCGCTAACGGTATTGACTACTTGAATTCTATTGGCAGGTACATCATACAGGAAATTCTCTTTCCACATTTTTTCATGGTGTGCGATCAGGTGGTCATAGAATCCGTCTGTATTAAGAATAAAAATATTTTTTTCATGTATGCTCAATTGATTCCAGGTGAGCATTTCAAAAAATTCATCTAATGTTCCAAAGCCACCAGGAAGAATGATGGCTGCATCTGCTTTTTCGTAAAGCATTTTTTTTCGGCTATGCATGTCCTCCGCAATTATCAATTCGCTGATGCCGGTATGCTGTGCTTCCCATTCTAGTAATACTTTTGGTATAATACCAATTACTTTGCCCTCTTTCTCTAACGCTGCATTGGCAACAGCAGCCATAATGCCCTTGTTGCCGCCTCCATAGATAAGGGTTATTTTCTTTTCTGCCAGTAATTGTCCCAGTGCGGCCGCTTCCTCCACGAACCTTGGATTTTGGCCTGATTTGCTGCCACAAAAAACAGCGATTGCAGTTATTTGCATAATTTGTTTATCTTGATATCCTAATTATCTTGCAAGCTAAGAATAATTTATATTTCTATCCGGAACTAACTATTTTATAATATTAACGATTACTATGTCACCCGTACTATTATTCTCTTTTGTCATTGCTTATTTTGTAATCCTTTTGGGGGTAGCCTGGTATACCAGTCGCAACAGTAACAATGATACTTTCTTCAGTGGCAATAAAAATAGCAATTGGATGTTGGTTGCTTTTGGTATGATTGGTACGAGTTTGAGTGGTGTTACATTCGTAAGTGTACCCGGTGGAGTGGGTGATTTTTCGGGTGCTTCCTTCAAGGGCTTTGCCTATATGCAAGTTGCATTTGGATACCTCATTGGCTATGCCGTGATTGCGTTTATTTTACTGCCATTGTATTACCGACTCAACCTTACTTCCATTTACAATTATCTTTTACAAAGATTTGGTAAGGTGGCCTATAAAACTGGGGCCCTATTTTTTATCATTAGTCGTACAGTAGGTGCAACAGCAAGATTGTATTTGGTTATAAATATTTTGCAAATATTCATTCTAGATAAATTGGGCGTTCCATTTTTGGTAACAGCTGCAGTTATTTTATTGATGATTCTGCTGTATACTTTTGAAGGTGGTGTAAAAACCATTGTATATACTGATACTTTACAAACCTCCCTTATGATTGCAGGATTGATTGTATGTGTGGTATTTATTTTAAAGCAATTAAATCTCTCTGGCGGCGAAGCGATTACAGAAATCAGTAATAAAGGGTATTTTAATATTTTTAATTATGATGTTAATAGCAAGGGTTTCTTCCTCAAGCAAATCATCGGCGGTGCATTCATCACCATTGCCATGACGGGGTTAGATCAGGAGATGATGCAGAAGAATATCAGTGTAAAAAAACTAGGTGATTCTCAAAAAAATATCATCACCATGAGCATCGTACTGGTAAGTGTATTATTTCTTTTTCTGGTCTTGGGAGGGTTGTTGTACCTCTATACTACTTCCAAAGGAGCTGCCTATACCGAAGTGATGGTAAACGGTAAAATGGTCAAGCAATTATTACTCGATGGTAATAATATTCTGGGTGATAAAATGTTCCCATCAGTAGCCATGAATATGTTGCCCCCGGCAATTAGTATCATGTTTATTATTGCCTTGATCTCTGCTTTATTCCCCAGTGCAGATGGTGCCTTAACTGCCCTAACTTCTTCCTTTTGTATTGACATGCTGGATTTGCAAAAGCGTACGGATATGGATGAAAAAGCTAAAAAGAAACTGCGTCTAACCGTACACTTTAGTTTCACCTTTGTTTTCCTCATTTGTATTTGGGTGTTTTACCGAATTGCGGATAATAGTATTATCGATAAAATCCTGGACCTTGCTGGGTATACCTACGGGCCGCTCCTGGGTTTATTTGCTTTTGGTATTTTTACCAAGCGAAGCCTACCCAATACGCTGGTAGTAACTGCTATTTGTTTATTGTCTCCAGTCATTTGTTACCTGTTGAATATGTATTCACCTGAATTATTCGGGCAATATAAAATTGGCATTGAATTATTGTTGATTAATGGCATTATCACCTTCGTTGGATTATTGTTAATTTCTAAAAAAGCCGATACAAAAGCGGAAATTTCTCTGTAATTTTACAGTTAGTAAGTGCCATCCTGCCAGTTTATTTTTGGTTGGATGGCATTCTATTATTATTAAAATTGAAAGATGAACGAAACGATTAAAGTAAGTAAACAAAGAAACTGGAAGGAAAGTCAGGCACATAGTAGCTGGCAGATTTTTAAAATTATGGCTGAGTTTGTAGATGGCTTTGAATCACTTAGTCGTATTGGCCCCTGTATTTCAATGTTTGGAAGTGCCCGTACCAAGCCAGGGAATCATTATTATGATTTGGCTGTGGAAATATCTAAACGATTGGCAGAAGAAGGATTTGGAATAATTAGTGGTGGTGGTCCGGGTATTATGGAGGCGGCCAATAAAGGTGCTGCATTAGCAGGAGGGAAGTCGGTAGGGTTAAATATTGAATTACCTTTTGAGCAAACACCCAATTCATTTATCGATCGCGATAAATCATTGAATTTTGATTTCTTTTTTGTGCGTAAAGTGATGTTTGTAAAATACAGTCAGGCTTTTATAATGATGCCTGGTGGTTGGGGTACCATGGATGAATTTTTTGAAGTGGCAACACTGGTACAAACAGGCAAATTTAAACAATCACCGATGGTATTGGTGGGAAGAGATTATTGGGGCGGCATGATTGATTGGATGAAGAAGACCATGTGTGAACAGGAAGGAAACATCAATGCAGAAGACCTTGAACTAATTCGCATATTCGATACAGCTGATGAGGTAGTTCATTTTATTCGGGAATATTATAAAACAAAACCACTGGCTCCCAATTTTTAATGGAATGGATCAACCATATTGCCGCAAACTATGCGCAACGTTTCAGTTCACCTCTTGATGGAATATTGAGGGATTTGGAATTGGAAACTTCTGCAAATCATCCAAAGGCGCATATGCTTAGTGGTAGTTTGCAAGGTCAATTGCTGCAAATGCTTAGTCAACTGATACAGCCGAAATATATTTTAGAAATTGGAACTTTCACCGGCTTCAGCGCACTCTGTCTGGCCAAGGGTTTACAGGAAGGAGGACAGTTGCATACTATTGAAATCAGAGAGGAGGATGCCCATACGGCCCAATTTTATTTTGAGAGGGCTGGCATGAAAGATAAAATTATTTTGCACGTAGGTGATGCGCGTAGCTTGATTCCTTCATTGGAATATGAATGGGACCTTATCTTTATTGATGCCGATAAAACCAGTTATATTGACTATTACGAATTAACTTTGCCTCGATTGAAAAAAGGGGGACTTATCGTTGCAGATAATGTATTGTTTCATGGACAGGTTTTGGAAGCAAACATTAGTGGAAAGAGTGCAAGGGCAATCCACGCATTTAATGAGCATGTAGCTGCAGACCAACGCACAGAGCAGGTATTACTAACCGTTAGGGACGGATTATTATTTATTAAAAAATTGTGAGGAAATGAAGAAGCTTAAGATTTTTGTTATATTATTTTTTATGCTGCAGTCGGTATTGGCTCAAACTATTACTTCGGAAGAATACATCAATTTATATAAAGACCTGGCTATTCGAGAAATGAAAAGGATGGGCGTACCAGCTGCCATTACTTTGGCACAAGGGATTTTAGAAACTGAAAGTGGTAATAGTGAATTGGTGAAGAAATCTAATAATCATTTTGGTATTAAATGCAAAAGCAATTGGACAGGACCAGGTGTTAGTCATGATGATGATGCCAAGGGAGAATGCTTTCGCCAATACAATTCAGCCGAAGACAGTTATCGTGATCACAGTAACTTCTTACGAGGTAATCAGCGATACGCTTTTCTTTTTAAATTAAAAGCCGATGATTATAAAGGATGGGCACTAGGTTTAAAAAAAGCGGGCTATGCTACCAATCCAAAATACCCTGCCATCTTAATTAGGCATATTGAACAATTTAATCTGCAGCAATATACCCTGGCAGGTATGGATGAATTACCTCAATTTGACGCATCGCAGTTTCAAGATGATAAAGAGGCACCTGCAACTAAAGCAGATAGTACCATTGAGCAAGTGGTAGAAATTAAATCAAACAATGATAAAGGGAATGAGCTATTCAAAATAAATGGTGCTAAAGTAGTGCTTGCTAAAAAAGGCCAATCACTCCTGGCATTGGCATCTAATTTTCATATTGACCTAAGTAAATTACTAGCTTTTAATGAAATGACAACTGATGGCATTTTAAGCAAAGACCAATTAATATTTTTAGAAAAAAAATCAAAAACAGGAGAACTGGATAATTATACTGTGCAAGCCGGCGATAATTTAATTGATATTGCACAAAAGAACGGAATCCTGTTAGCCTATCTGCTTCAGTATAATAATTTAGCTGCAACAGCACAGCCTTCGGCAGGTACAATATTATTATTAAAGCCAGCTCAAGTAAAACCGGTTGAAACAAAAATTCATGTGGTGCAGCCCAAAGAAGGATTATATAGTATCGCTAAAAAATACAATGTAACAGTAGCAGATTTAAAGAAATGGAATAAGCTGGAGTCGGATCAATTGTCGATTGGGCAAAAATTGAAAGTAGCTGAATAAATAATTTATAAACGCAATTACTAAAATGAACATACACGTACATGATAAAGATTTCACACCCTATATCGGTGCTGAAGCCATTAAAAATCAAATAGCTAATTTGGCTGCGCAAATTAATGAAGAATATGCCGGTAAAAAACCTCTTTTCATTGCGATACTCAATGGTTCATTTATGTTTGCTTCCGACCTGTTTAAGGAGCTAACTATTGAAGCAGAAATATGTTTTATAAAGTTGGCTTCTTATAAAGGCACAAAGTCTACCGGTAATGTAATTACTTCTATTGGATTGGATGAGCCTTTACAGGAGCGTCACGTTGTTATAGTGGAAGATATTGTTGATACAGGTAAGACACTGCATGAATTTCTTCCACAATTGCGAAATCAGCAACCTGCCAGTCTGAAAATTGCGGCTTTATTGCATAAGCCAGATGCGTTGAAATATCCATTAACAATTGACTATATTGGATTCAATGTGCCTAATAAGTTTTTGCTGGGATATGGTTTGGATTATGATGGATTGGGCCGAAATCTGAAGGAGATATATCGGTTGGTAGAGTAAATAAGGGCAGCGGATTGAATAAAAAACGGCTCTTTGTTGAAGAAATTTCCTATTTTAGGATAATACTCTTTAATTGTACAAGCTTGTTATACATATTAGTATCCTATTGCTTTCGCTTTCATCGTCTGCCCAATATTATTTACGGGGTGAGGTGAAGGACGAAAAGGACCAGCCTTTGCAAAACGTAAAAATTTATTCCCTCACAGATAAGTTTCTATTTTATTCTGGCCAGAATGGTGGTTTTGGTGTTACCACTACTAGATTGTATGATTCCCTTTCTTTCTTTATCGAAGGCTATGAACTAAAGATTGTAAAAGTAAAATCGGATGTTTGGCAGAACATCGTTTTAAAAGTATTACCGGGAAACAGCAATCATAGTAAGGCCAAATTAATTTCGGTAACCCGCGATTTAAAACAAACCACTCGATTCAATTGGTTTACCGGTGATGAAACTTATTTTCAGTTGGTTGAAAATGAATCAGTGAATGCAGCAAAATTTCCCAATACCAGTTTTTCGTTAAATGTAAATAAGGCTTCTTATAGTAATATCCGTCGCTTTCTTAATACCAGTAGTAATGTACCTCCCGATGCTGTTAGAACAGAAGAGTTATTAAATTATTTCAATCTTCATTTTCGAGAACCAGCACAGGGAGAAACATTTCGAATGGAATCACAATTGTCGTCCTGTCCATGGAATCAAAAGAATGATTTGCTCTATATCAATATCAGTGCCCGTAAGCTGGCATTGGACATGGTGCCACCAGGTAATTTTGTTTTTTTGATAGACAATTCGGGGAGTATGGATATGCCGAATCGTCTCCCATTATTAAAAGCTGCTTTTCAGTTATTGGTAAAAAATCTAAGACCCATTGATACCATATCTATAGTCACCTATGGGGGTAGTGTAAATATTTGGTTGCAACCAACTGGCGGAGGCAATAAAGAAAAAATATTACAATCCATTGAGGAGATGGAAGCTGGTGGCGATACCCCCGGCGAATCAGGCATCATGGCCGCTTATACACTTGCGTCGAAAACATTCAACAAAAATGGGAATAATCGTGTCATCATGGCTACAGATGGCGATTTTAATGTGGGCCGATTTACAGAAAAGGAATTGGAGGACTTAATTACAAGGCAGCGTCAATCGGGTGTTTATCTAACTTGTTTGGGAGTGGGAATGGGGAATTTTAAAGATAGTAAATTGGAAACCCTAGCCAAAAAGGGGAATGGCAATTTTGCCTATCTAGATAATATACAGGAGGCGGAGAAGATTTTAGTAAAAGAACTTACTCAAACATTTTATGCAGTGGCGGATGATGTTTCGATGAATATTGATTTCAATCCGGAAATTGTAAGAGAGTATCGATTGATTGGCTTTGATAATAAGAAAGATGCTGTATCAGACAGTGCGATTGATTTAGAAGGAGGGGAAATTGGAAGTGGTAGTAGTGTTTTGGCCATTTTCGAAATAAAACCTACTGAGAAATACCAGTTGACATTCCATGAAACCAAGGAACCGATTGCCAAAATATTAATGCGTTATAGTAAGTGTGAGGATACAACTCATCTCAGCAAAGAGTATAGCTGTTTATTTAATTATTTACCACAAGATAGTATTGACCGCGACTATCGGTTTGCATCCACCCTAGCACTCTTTGCACAAAAACTAAAGAACTCTGCCTATATAAAAGATATTGATTGGGATCAGATTGAAGCAGCAGCCACACAGACCGCCGATACTGGCAATTTTTTACAGAATGAATTTGTACAATTGGTAGTTAAGGCTAAAAAAATTTATGGCCATCAAAAGAAGAAGCGGAAGGGTTGGTTTTAGGTTGAATGCCTATTTGTATTATCAGGAGTCAATTTAGCAAGCCATATCCATAAATAAAATGGATACACTTACATTTCAAAAAGCTTTTAGAACGGCAGGGGAAAATAAACAGGAGAGGGTATACCTTGATTTTATTGTTTCGAGCCAATCATTGCAAAAAAAATGGGATTAGAAAATTTAGACTTGGTAACGCTTCTAGGATGGGGAAATGACAATAAAAATAAAGATCATTTGCTCAGCGAATTAACATTTATAGAACTGCCCAAATTAAAAACCAGCCGTGTAATGTTATAAGTTTGCCCCGAATGTGGTGATATCAATTGCGGTGCAAACACTGCAGCGATTGTAGACTTGGGTGACAAAATTGTTTGGAAGGATTTTAGATTTGAAACTGGTTATGAAGGCATAACGGAGTTTTATTCTACTATTGAACCCATCGAATTTAGTCGAGCTGATTATTTGAAAACCTTTTCAATATTATAGTACCAGCCCTATGGGATGTCATATCTAGCCTGCCATTTATATAAATTGATAAGTATTAGGACTTAATTTTTATCAACTCAATTCTCCGACAACAAAGATTTGTATTAATTTATTCATAAACCCAGACTAATATATCTTTGCATGGTGAACAAAGTTTTAATAATAGACGACGAAGAAAAACTTAGAAGCCTTCTTGCTAAGATAATCAGTCTGGAAGGATTTGAGGTATTGCAGGCAGGTGATGCAAAAACTGGCTTAAAAAAACTGGAGACGATGGATGTGGAAGTGGTGATTTGTGATGTAAAACTGCCAGATGGCAGTGGTGTGGAAATAGCAAAAACAATCAAGGAAAAATATCCTTCCATTGAAATTATTTTATTGACTGCATATGGAAATATTCCAGATGGGGTACAGGCCATTAAAAACGGGGCATTTGATTATATTACGAAAGGAAATGATAATAATAAAATACTTCCTTTACTCTATAAAGCAACAGATAAGGCTTTATTGGCCAAGCGGGTTTTGCAGTTAGAAAAGCAATTGGGCAGCAAATATTCTTTTGATAATATTATTGGCAAATCAAAACTTATTCAAAATGCCATTGCGGCATCCAAAAAGGTTGCAGCTACTGATGCAACTGTTTTACTAACAGGCGAAACCGGAACAGGTAAGGAAGTATTCGTGCAAGCAATACATAATTATAGTAATAGGAGCAAGCATCATTTTGTTGCAGTAAACTGTTCTGCCTTTAGTAAAGAACTGCTGGAAAATGAATTGTTTGGGCATAAAGCCGGGGCTTTTACAGGGGCTATAAAAGATACGAAGGGCATTTTTGAGGAAGCCAATAATGGAACTGTTTTTTTAGATGAGATAGGGGAAATGCCTTTGGATTTACAAGCTAAACTTCTAAGGGTTTTAGAAAAGGGAGAGTTTTTAAAAGTAGGTGATAGCAAGACAACCAAGATAAATGTGCGAATTATTGCTGCAACCAATAGGGATTTGAAAAAGGAAATGGAAGCAGGCAATTTCAGGGAAGATTTATTTTATCGCATTGCTGTATTTCAAATTGCTTTACCTGCATTAAGAGAAAGAGTTGTTGACATTGAAGAGTTAGCAAATTATTTTCTGCAAACATTTTCCAATAAGACTAATAAAAAGATTTCAAGCATTTCCAAATCTTACCTTGAGGCTTTAAAGCAACATTCATGGAAAGGTAATATCCGTGAGTTAAAAAATGTTATTGAAAGAAGTGTAATACTTTCTGATATAGGGGTATTGGAATTGGATAGTTTGCCAATTGAAATGCAACAATATATTGGGAAAAATGCAAAAGATAAAACCCTTTCGGCATTTGACCTCGCCAGTGCAGAAAAATTTCATATTCAAAAAGTATTGAATTATACCAATGGTAACAAAACAAAGGCTGCGGAGTTATTGAATATTGCCCTTACAACACTTTATCGGAAAATTGAGGACTATCGTATCGGTTAGCCCTTTCATAATGATAGTAATTGCCCTTTCAAAATGAAAGGGTTTTGTTTTTTCGTATTTCTTATAAAATCCCTAAGATACAATACAGTAAAGGATTCTGTCCATTCCATTGTGATTTGGTGCAAGGATTGCCTTATCTCTGGCGCATCAAATTATTTCGTATGACAGCAATACTAACAATATCAGGCATTGTCCTCTTTGCCATCTTCTTTTCAGCAATTAAATACTTTGAAAAAATATAAAATTATGATAGCATTATTCATCATAGCCATTGGCGTATTTGCTTATATGTGTTATGTATTGGTAAAACCAGAAAAATTTTAAATCATGAACACAGAAATTACAGGCATTATTTTAATGTATGCAGTAGTAGTATTAATGGCAATACCATTAGGGAGATACATTGGAAAGATTTTCAGCAACGACAAAACATGGCTGGATAAAATTTTCAATCCGCTCGACAATATGTTCTATAAAATGGGTGGGATTGATAGTAGCAAACAAATGAACTGGAAGCAACACCTCCTTGCTTTATTGACCATTAATTTTGTTTGGTTTTTGCTGAGCATGTTTGTATTAACCAATATGAGTTGGTTGCCGCTAAACCCTGATGGCAACCCATCTATGAGTAGCGATTTAGCCTTTAATACGGCTGTAAGTTTTGTTACCAATACCAACCTTCAACACTATTCAGGTGAAAGCGCTTTGTCTTATTTGGGACAACTTATTTTAATGCTGTGGCAATTCATTAGTGCTGGTTGTGGTATTGCTATTGCAGCGGTAGTGTTCTTTGCCATGAAAGCGAGAACCACAGATAAATTAGGGAACTTTTATTTTTTGTTTGTAAGAAGCAGTACAAGAATTTTATTTCCCATTTCATTAGTAATAGCCTTGTTGTTAGTATTTAATGGTACACCCATGACTTTTGAAGGTAAAGACACTATCACTAATTTGCAAGGTGATACAGTGCAGGTAAGCCGTGGACCGGTAGCTGCTTTTGTTGCTATCAAACAATTGGGTACAAATGGAGGAGGATTCTTTGGTCCCAACTCTGCACATCCTTTTGAAAACCCAAGTTACTTCACCAATATTATTGAAACTATTTCCATTTTCTTAATCCCGATTGCAATGATTTTTGCATTGGGTTATGTATTGAAACGTAAAAAACTGGCTTGGATAATTTTTGGCGTAATGACCATTGGCTTCTTGCTTTTACTCGTTCCAACGGTGATGAATGAAATGAATGGAAACCCCGCTATTTCCAAAATGGGTATTACTCAACCATTGGGCAGCATGGAAGGAAAAGAAGTACGATTCGGCTCTGCTGCATCTGCATATTGGGCAATCAATACAACAGTAACAAGCAATGGTTCTGTAAACTCCATGCACGACAGCCTTACACCGCTTTCTGGAATGAATACCTTGCTGGGCATGATGGTAAATTGTTTTTATGGTGGTGTTGGTGTTGGCTTTTTAAATTTCTACATTTTCATCATACTGGCAGTTTTTATAAGTGGTTTAATGGTGGGAAGAACACCAGAATTTCTAGGTAAAAAGATTGAAGCTAGGGAAATGAAAATAGCCATGATAATTGCATTGCTACACCCGTTTCTAATATTGGTAGGCACAGCTATTGCAAGCCATTTGATTGCCCACAATCCTACGGCTTATGCAAGCTGGCTCAATAATCCTGGCAATCATGGTTTTAGTGAAATGCTTTATGAGTTCACTTCATCGAGTGCTAATAATGGAAGTGGTTTTGAAGGCCTGGGCGATAACACAGCATTCTGGAATATTGCCTGCGGCATTGTAATGTTGCTGGCAAGATTTTTACCAATCATCGGCCCTGTTGCTATTGCTGGCATTCTTGCCAATAAAAAATACATTCCAGAAAGTGCAGGCACATTAAAAACTGACACAGCAACATTTGGATTGATGGTATTTGCAGTTATTGCAATCGTTGCAGCATTGTCATTTTTCCCTGCATTAACGTTGGGGCCTATTGCAGAATATTTTTCAATCTATTAATCAGATTAAACATGAAACAAAGTTCAAATAATAAACTGTTTCAACCTCCATTGGTAAAAGAAGCATTGAAGCATTCGTTTATTAAACTAAGTCCTGCAAAAATGTTTCGCAATCCTGTAATGTTCACAGTGTGGATTGGTACATTGGTAATGGCAGGTGTATGTGTATGGATTGCAACAGGCGAAACGCACCAGGGAAGCCTTGCATACAACATCATTGTAACAGCCGTTCTTTTCATCACCTTATTGTTTGCCAATTTTGCAGAAGCTATTGCAGAAGCAAGGGGAAAAGCACAGGCAGATAGTTTGCGTAAAACAAGGGCCGATACCCCGGCCAAATGGATACAAATCATTGGTGAAATGTATGTGAACGAGATAAAAATTGTGCCCTCCTCACAATTGAACAAAGGCGATTTGTTTTTATGTGAAGCTGGTGACATTATTCCTTCCGATGGGGAAATAATAGAAGGTTTGGCAACAATTGATGAAAGCGCCATAACAGGTGAAAGTGCGCCAGTTATTCGTGAAGCAGGCGGAGATAAAAGTAGTGTTACTGGTGGCACCAAGGTATTGTCTGATAAAATAAAAGTAAAAGTAACAACTGAAGCCGGTGAAAGTTTCTTGGATAAAATGATAGCATTGGTAGAAGGTGCTTCCAGGCAAAAAACGCCTAATGAAATAGCTTTAACAATTTTATTGGCTGGCTTTACCCTGGTTTTTATCATTGTAACTGTTACGCTAAAGCCTTTTGGCGATTATGCCCATACACCCATAACTATCGCTGCATTTATTTCATTATTTGTTTGCCTGATTCCCACTACCATTGGAGGGCTATTGTCTGCTATTGGAATTGCAGGAATGGATAGAGCATTACGAGCGAATGTTATAACCAAAAGTGGTAAAGCAGTAGAAACAGCAGGCGATATTGACGTTTTACTTTTAGATAAAACAGGAACAATTACAATAGGTAATAGAAAGGCAACAAAATTTTATCCAGCCAATGAAGTTGATGAAAAACATTTTATAAAGTGTGCTGTGTTAAGTTCAATGGCTGATGAAACTCCTGAAGGAAAATCCATTATCGAATTGGCAGGTATTAATCCTTTGAATTATGTTGTTCAGCAACCTCGGTATATAAAATTTACAGCAGAAACAAGAAGTTCTGGAATTGACTTTGAAAATACAAAAATTAGAAAAGGAGCAACAGATTCTATACGTGCATTAGTGGAAAAAGCTGGCAATACATTTCCAACTGAAACCCAAGAAACCGTTAACAGTATTTCAAGTAATGGTGGTACACCTTTAGTGGTTGCAGAAAACGATAAAGTGCTTGGGGTAATTGAATTGCAGGATATAATAAAGCCAGGCATTAGCGAACGTTTTGAGCGACTGCGTAAAATGGGCATTAAAACTGTGATGGTCACAGGTGACAATCCTTTGACTGCAAAATATATTGCTGAAAAAGCAGGTGTAGATGATTTTATTGCAGAAGCAAAGCCAGAAGATAAAATGAATTATATCCGTAAAGAACAACAGGAAGGCAGGTTGGTTGCGATGATGGGGGATGGTACAAATGATGCACCTGCATTGGCGCAGGCGGATGTGGGTGTAGCAATGAATAGTGGTACTCAGGCTGCAAAAGAAGCGGGTAATATGGTTGACCTTGACAATGATCCAACTAAACTTATAGAAGTTGTTGAAATTGGAAAGCAATTACTAATGACCAGAGGAACACTTACTACATTCAGCATTGCAAATGATGTGGCAAAATATTTTGCTATTGTTCCAGCACTTTTTATTACTTCTATTCCAGCTTTGCAGGGATTGAATATTATGCATCTTCACTCCCCTGAAAGCGCTATTTTATCGGCGGTAATATTTAATGCAATCATCATTCCGTTATTGATTCCCCTTGCATTGAAAGGAGTGGCTTATAAACCAATTGGTGCAAGCGCATTGTTGCGGCGAAACTTGCTTATATACGGTCTAGGAGGCGTTATTGTGCCATTTATTGGTATCAAACTCATTGATCTTTTAGTTACAATACTCATTTAATAATAAATAATATGAAAGAAAATATATTTCCAGCCATCAGACTCACTATTGTTTGTCTGTTGTTTTTTTCCGGTATCTATACAATCATCATTCTGGGCTTTGCTCAATTGGCCCCTAATAAAGGAAAGGGTGAGGTTATTGAGGCAAATGGTAAAACTTATTATAGTAATATTGGTCAAAAATTCACGGATGATAAGTATTTTTATTCTCGGCCTTCCGCAGTAGGATATAATGCAGCAGGGGCAGGTGGTAGCAATAAAGGGCCATCCAATCCCGAATACCTGGCTGAGGTACAAGCGAGAATTGATACATTTTTAGTACACAATCCCAATGTACAAAAGTCAGAAATTCCATCCGATTTAGTAACGGCTAGTGGTGGTGGTTTAGACCCAAATATTTCTGTTCAGGCTGCAAAAGTGCAGATTAAAAGAATTGCAAAAATCAGAGACATTGCGGCCGCAAACTTGCAGCAATTGATTATTTCAAATACAGAAAAGCCATTGCTGGGGTTGTTTGGTACTGAACGAATCAATGTACTTAAATTAAATATAGCATTGGATAATTTAAAATAGAAAAATGAAAAAACTGCTTATTATAGCATTGATGTATATATCAGCAAAAGGACTTGCTCAAACTGACAGTACACAATCATCTTTAAGTTTTAGTGGTTATCTTGAAACCTATTACAGTTATGATTTTGGAAACCCTTCAAACCATACTCGTCCGACATTTGTTTATGCTCATAACAGGCACAATGAAGTTAACCTGAATATTGGAGTACTTAAAGCTGCTTATCAAAAAGAAAATGTAAGAGCTAACCTTGCTTTGATGACTGGCACTTACGCTAATGCTAATCTTGCTTCAGAACCGGGTGTATTAAAAAATATTTTTGAAGCCAATGCAGGAATCAGAATATCAACTAAAAAAAATATTTGGGTCGACGCAGGGATTTTTGCATCACATATTGGATTTGAAAGCGCCATTAGCAAGGATTGCTGGAACCTTACAAGAAGCATATTGGCTGATAATTCTCCCTACTATGAAACGGGTGCTAAAATTTCATATAGCAGCGACAACGGCAAGTGGTTTATTAGTGGTTTAGTGCTGAATGGATGGCAAAGAATACAAAGGGTTGATGGAAACAATAGCCCTTCATTTGGGCATCAGATTACATTTAAACCCAATTCAAAAATTACTTTAAACAGTAGCTCATTTATTGGAAACGATAAACCCGATAGCACTAAGCAAATGCGATACTTCCATAATTTTTATGGAATCTTTCAGTTAACTGATAAATTGGCATTAACAACAGGTTTTGATATAGGTGCAGAGCAAAAATCAAAAGGAAGTAGTGATTACAATTCATGGTATTCGCCTATTGTAATTTTAAAAATCAGCTTCAATGCAAAAAATAATATTGCAATGAGAGTAGAATATTACAGCGATGCAAATGGAGTCATCATCAATACAGGAACACCCAATGGTTTTAAAACATGGGGATATTCATTAAATTATGATTACCTTATTCGTGATAATGTTGTGTGGCGTTTAGAAGGCCGCGGTTTTTCTGGAAAAGATAAGACCTTTGTGAAGGAAGACAAGTTGGTAAATTCGAATTTTATTTTAACAACATCATTAGCCATTTCATTCTGATGTCTGATAAAGAACAAACAGTACAACATTTTCTTGACCTGATTAAAAAATCAAGGAGGGGGAAGTTTAAGGTATATATAGGAATGAGTGCAGGTGTAGGAAAGTCATATCGTATGTTGCAAGAAGCACATGCCTTATTAAAGAATGGTATAGATGTTAAAATAGGGTACATAGAAACACATAACCGAATAGAGACACATAATTTACTCGAAGGCCTCCCCATAATACCAAGGCGAAAATTATTTTACAAAGGCAAAGAGTTAGAAGAATTAGATGTACAGGCGGTATTAAACCTGCGGCCTGAAGTAGTGGTCATAGATGAACTGGCACATACTAATATTGAGGGCAGTAAGAATGAAAAGCGCTGGCAGGATTTAATTGAGATTTTAGATGCAGGAATAAATGTTATCAGTGCCGTAAATATTCAGCATATTGAAAGTTTGAATGAAGAAGTGAAACAGATTACCGGAATTGAAGTAAAAGAAAGAATACCAGATAGCGTTATTGCACAAGCCGATGAGGTGGTCAATATAGACTTGACTGCAGATGAATTAATTGCGAGATTGAAGGAAGGGAAAATTTATAAGGCCGAAAAAATAGAAACAGCACTAAATAATTTTTTTAAAAGTGATCACATTTTACAGTTAAGAGAGCTGGCTTTAAAAGAAGTAGCCATGCAGGTAGAAAGAAAGGTAGAAACAGAAATCACTAAGGTAAATTCCATTAAACATGAAAAATTCTTAGCTTGTATTAGTTCAAATGAAAATACCGCCAAAACGGTGATTCGTAAAACGGCTAGATTGGCCAATTATTATAACAGTAAGTGGTATGTATTATATGTTCAAACCCCCTCCGAAAGCAGCGATAAAATTCCGTTGGACAAACAAAGACATCTGATTAATAATTTTAAATTGGCTACAGAACTCGGAGCAGAAATAATAAAAGTAGAAAAATCGAATGTTTCAAAAGCTATTATTGAGCAATGTGAACTAAGAAAAATTACCACTATCTGTATCGGCAAACCTCATTTAAATTTATTAAAAGTAATTTTGGCCACCAATGTATTTAATGAATTACTCAAAAAGCTTTCATTAAACGATATTGACCTTGTAATTTTAAGCTAATGAAAATTAAAGCAAAATTGTTATTGGGGATTGGTTTGTTATTTACCTTGATTTCTTTGCTAACGATACTTAGTAGCATTTTTATTAACAAACTATCAGGCGAAACAAAAAATATTTTGGTAGCCAATTATAATACATTGGACTATTCCCGTAAAATGCTGATAGCTTTAAATACAGGCTTAACCAATAATGAACAGTCAAAACATTTTGTGGAAAATCTACAGCTACAACAAAATAATATTACAGAAATTGGGGAGAAGGAATTAACAGATAAGTTGGCGTCTGATTTTAGCAAATTAAATCAATCTACAAATGACACAATATTACTAAAAGATATTCACAAGGATATTACGGATATAATGCTTTTGAACATGCAAGCAATACAGCGAAAAAGTAAATTGGCAGAAACTACGGCAGACTCCTCCATTTGGTGGGTTACACTAGCCGGTACTATATGTTTCATGATCGCATTTACAATGCTGTTTAATTTACCTGGAAATATAGCCAATCCAATAAAAGAATTGACATCTAGTATTAAGGAAATTGCTGGGCAAAATTATTCACAAAGGGTACATTTTGAAAAACATAATGAATTTGGGGAACTTGCTGCTGCTTTTAATACCATGGCCGAAAAACTGGAAGAGTATAAAGCGGGTAACCTTGAAAAGCTTTTAATGGAAAAGAAAAGAATTGAAACCCTTATTAATAATATGAGTGAGCCTGTTATTGGGTTAGACGACAAAATGCAGGTTTTGTTTATGAATGATATTGCATTTAAAATTACTGGGCTATCCCATGTTCAAGTAATTGGAAAACAAGTTCAGGAAATAGCCATTGGCAACGATTTAATCCGTATGCTGGTGCAGGAATTATTTAATAGCAATCAAATTCAACAACTGGAGCGTAAGGAACCTGTTAAAATTTATGCAGATAATAAAGAGAGTTTTTTCGAAAAGGAAATTATACCTATTAAAATAATTCCAACAGGTGAAAAAAGTGAAAAACATATTGGCACTGTGATATTATTGAAAAATATAACACCTTATAAAGAATTGGATTTTGCTAAAACAAGTTTTATTGCAACGGTTTCTCACGAATTAAAAACACCCATTTCTTCCATTAAAATGAGCTTGCAATTATTGGAAAACAATCAAGTGGGTGAATTGAATAAAGAACAACAAGCACTTTTAGAAAGTATTCAGGAGGACGCAGGAAGGCTATTGAAAATCACAGGTGAATTACTGAATATGACACAAGTGGAAGCGGGCAGTATTCCTATTAATGTAATGCCTACGGATATAATTGCAATCATCCAATATGCAATCAATGCAAATAAAACTGCAGCTGAACACAAGCATATTAAAATTCAAATAGATACACCTGCTGTGCTGCCCAATGTACTGGCTGATAATGAAAAGACATCTTGGGTGCTTACCAATTTGCTTTCCAATGCTGTTCGTTACTCCTATGATAATTCAACAATCTACATTACAGTAGTTATTGAAAATGAGAAATTGAAATGCTCCGTAACAGATAATGGACAAGGTATAGCATCACAGTATGTAGAAAAAATATTTGACCGGTATTTTAGAATTCCAGGCAGTAAAAAAGAGGGTACAGGCTTAGGTTTGAGTATCAGTAAAGAATTCATTGAAGCGCAAGGTGGTCAAATTACTGTACAAAGTGATTTCGGAGTTGGAAGTACTTTTTCGTTTACACTCAATTATTTGCAAAACGGCAGTGAATCTAAAAATTAATATTTTACCATTTAAATAAAAGCAGGGAGTAAAATTTTAATAAAAAAAACTGCTGCGTTTTACCGCAGCAGCTGCTTATTCAAAAACTACCAATTGGTCTTTTAATTGCCGCCCGCTCCAATACCTCCACCTCCTTGTGTACGTTTATTCTCCTCCTCACTGGCGGTAGTACGTTGGCGACTTGCTTTCACCTGATTGTTACCAAATCTCCAAGTGAAATTCATACGTAATTGCTGGCTTTCCCAATTGCCACTTACTACAATATGAGATGCGCCGAAATCACTGGTTCCTTTCCAATGAAGTGTCTTCAGTAAATCGGTATAACTAACTTTAAAATTAGCCTTACCATTGAAAAGGGTTTTTTGTAATCCCAAATCCAATGTGCCCAATGCTTTACTCCTGAATGTACCTCCCCAAACCGAAGGTGCAGTGAAGAATCCTGATACTTCTCCAGTATAGCCACCACCAATGGTAAAGCTGTTGGCCATGTAAATATTTGCTGATTGTATGCTGATGTCAACTGTTTTGCCTGCGCCAAAATCTGCTTTGTAATGACTATTGTAGGCATTTATATTGGCATATAAGCTCCACCATTTATTAATTTGAAAGGGCAATGAAAAATTGACATTTACGATATCCTGTGTAGCAAGGTTCTTTTGCGTGATAAAACTTTTGCTTTTACCTGCTGTATCAATTACCTGCGCTTTGAAATCATTTATATGACTATAGCTGATGGCAGTAGTATAACGGTATTTGAACGTATGCGAAAATGCAACGGTATTGGTATACTGTGGCTTTAAAAAGGCATTGCCTTTTTGATAAGTCAATTCGTCTAATTTGTTTTCAAACGGATTTAATTCCTGGTAATTTGGACGATCAATGCGACGGCTATAAGTAAGGTTAAATATATGCTTTGCACTTTGGTTGAAACTAATAGCAGCACTCGGAAATAAATTAGTGTAATTACGTTGCACACGGTCATCGGATTGAGGCTGGCCATCAGCACGAGTCAATTGACCATCACTAATCGTATTCTCTAAACGCAAGCCTGCCTGTACACTCCACTTTGGATTCAATGGTCTATTATAGTTTACATATCCGGCATTGATATTTTCTTTATAAGAAAAACGATTGCTAAGATTATAATCGAGAAAATCCATGCCACTAATAATATTATAAAAATCAAATATGTTATCTGTTTTTACACTGCTGAATTTAGCTCCTACTGCCAATTTGCCTTTTTTGAAAGGCGTTTCATAATCAAATTTGCCGGAGTAAATATGAATATCGGTTGGGGTATTATTGCGATATTCTTTGCTGTATTGAAGTGTTTCTGGATATGGAGCATAATAATAGTTGGGTTGGTAGCTACTCGTTCTTTTAATATAGGAACCATAGTCAATATCCATGTTAAACTCATGCCCAGCACTATCAGCCAATCGGTAATTGAAGTTCAAGTTTAAATTTTTGCTGGTATTGGGCAATGTATTACTGGCATATAAAATACTTCCAACTTTGCCTGAACTGATTTCTGAAATTGGGGTACGACTATTGGTTTTACCAACATTGTCATTGATATTGTAGGTGGCTATAAATCCAATAGTTTGATCTTTTGATATAAAAAAATCAGCACCAGCTTTTAAATTATGATTCCAGCCCAAACCGTTCATAGTACTAGTTTGGTCATAACTACTATCGAATTGGTTGCGGAATAAATAAAAATTACTCACATTATCATTGTAACCATTGCTATAGTTGCTGAAAAAATTGGCTTTTTTATTTCTGTAATTCAAACTAAAAGCCCCGTTTGTTTTTGGTTTTACACCTACATTCAAACCGGCCGATACAGAACCATTGGTGCCGAATTTTTTATTCTTTTTTAATTTAATATTAACAATGCCTGCATTTCCACTGGCATCATATCGGGCGCTGGGGTTATCAATCATTTCTATTGATTCAATGTCAACAGAGTTGATAGATTTTAAATAAAGTGCCAGATCAGCGTTGCTCATTTGAGTAGGTCGGCCATCGATATAAACCCTTACTCCGTTCTTTCCTTTTAATGAAATATTATCATCCTTGTCAGTAACGATTCCAGGAGCTTTTTGCAATAATTCAAATGCATTGCTGCCAGTGGCATTAATGCTGCTTTCTACATTCAAAACCGTTTTATCAGCTTTTACTTCAATCATTGGCTTTTTGTAGGTACTTGTTACGGTAACGTCCTGTAGATTTTTTTCATTTGGTGACAGCTGAAATGCTGGTACCCTGAAATTATCGCCATCCTTCAAATTAAAACTGGTCGAATAAGCTTTTTGGTTACCCACAGTAGTTACTGATACAAAATAGCTGCCAGCCTTGATACCATCTATTTCAAAATTGCCCGATGCATCTGAAACGGCAGTTTTTACGAGGGAGGAATCTGTAGATTTGTTCAAAAGAACGGTCGCTGCTTTGATTGAATTACCTGAAATGTCTTTTACCTGTCCAGTAATTTTGGCCCTTGTTTGAGCATTGGTTGTAAATGCAGTTAAAAATAGTGCTGCTATCAGCAGAAGTTTTTGTTTCATGTTTTATACTTTATAAGTGGGCGCAAGCTATATTATAATTATTTCAAATAGTACTTGGATATTCATGAGCGAGGAAATAAAAGGATGAATGGCGAACTAAAACGCTGTAGTTGGCAGTAGCTAAAGCATTAGTTACCTTTGTGCCTGTTATGAAATCAAAAACTTTACATAAAGACAAGGTTAATATTATTACGCTGGGTTGTAGTAAGAATATGGTGGACAGCGAAGTCCTGAGCGGCCAGCTATTGGCAAATGAAATTGAAGTAGTACATGAAAGCAAAAAAAAGGACCATAATATTGTGGTGATCAATACCTGTGGTTTTATCGAAAAGGCAAAGGAAGAAAGCATTAACACTATTTTGCAGCAGGTGGAGTTGAAAAAAAGAGGAAAACTCGACAAAGTATATGTTACGGGCTGCCTTAGCGAAAGGTATAAAAACAACCTGGAAGAAGAAATCCCGGAAGTAGATGCCTATTTTGGCACGATGGAACTGCCCATGATACTGAAACAGTTTGATGCTGACTATAAAAATGAATTAATAGGGGAAAGATTATTGAGTACTCCACAGCATTATGCCTATTTAAAAATCAGCGAAGGATGCAATCGTACCTGCTCATTCTGCGCCATTCCGCTCATGCGGGGCCAACATATTAGCAGGAGCATTGAATCCTTGGTGGAGGAAGCAACAAAATTGGTACAGCAAGGCGTTAAAGAAATCATGCTGATTGCACAGGAACTTACCTATTATGGTTTGGATATTTACAAAGAGCGTGCTTTGCCAAAGTTATTGCATGCATTGGCAGATATTCCTGGCTTAGTATGGATTCGATTGCATTATGCATACCCCAGTAAATTTCCAATGGAAATTATTGAGGCCATGAAGGAAAGAGATGCCATCTGCAATTATCTTGATATGCCATTGCAGCATGCCTCCAATAATATGCTGGCGGCCATGAAAAGGCAAATTACCCGGGAGGAAATGGAAAAATTGATTGAAGGGATAAGATTGATTATTCCTGATATTTGTTTGCGTACAACCCTGATTGTTGGTTTTCCCGGTGAAACCAGGGATGATATTGAAGAACTCAAAACCTTTCTTCAAAAAATGCGTTTTGATAGGGTGGGTGTTTTTACCTATAGCCATGAAGAAGGTACCAGCGCGCATGGTATGATTGATGATGTGCCTGCTGAAGAAAAAGAGGCAAGAGCGCAGGAAATCATGGAGTGCCAGCAAGAAATATCTTTGGAAAAAAATCAGGCGAAACTCGGAAAAGTGCTGACAGTAATGGTAGATAAGCGGGAAGCCGGCCGTTATCTTGGCCGAACAGCATTCGATAGTGTAGAAGTAGATAATGAGGTGATTATTCAAACGAATAAAAAACTGACTATTGGTAGTTTTGTACAAGTGAAAATTACCAAGGCTTATGATTATGATTTAGAGGGGGAGCTGGCGGACGCTTAAAATTTAAGTATTCATTATGAATGTAAAGTTTTAGTTTTATCAACTATTGCCAATGAATTTTTCTGCTCAATACATACCTTATGCTGCTACAGCAGCTTTTTCTACCATAGTAACGGATTATGTAGCTGCTCATCCTTTATTGCAGCCATTTTATCAATTTCCGGTTTCTATACAGGGTGTACGGTCTGCTATTGAGGTGCGGCAGCAGTTTGCTACCAAGCGATCGCTTTTAACAACGGCATTAACACATCAATATGCGGGTATGCCTAATAGTGAGTTGGTGCTTTCAAACATCCACAAACTGTCTTCCCCAAATTGTTTTACTATTACAACTGCTCACCAGCCAAATTTGTTTACAGGTCATTTGTATTTTATTTATAAAATCTTACAGGTCATTCGAATGGCCGATCAGTTTAATAAGGAATTGCCTGAATATTCATTTGTGCCAGTCTATTATATGGGGAGTGAGGATGCTGATTTTGCAGAATTGGGCCACGTTTATCTTCATGGCGAAAAAATAGAATGGGGTACGGACCAAACCGGGGCAGTAGGTAGAATGAAGGTAGATAAAGCCTTGCTGAAAACAATTGATCAAATCAGCGGTCAGTTATCGATAGCCCCTTATGGAAATGAACTAATATCATTATTACGTGCAGCATATAAGGAGGGAACTACCATTGAGCAAGCTGTTTTTAACCTAGTGCATCAATTATTCTCAAAATATGGTTTGATAGTATTTCTTCCTGATCACCCAGAATGGAAAAAAGCATTCGCGCCTATTATGATACAGGAATTGGAAACTTCATTCTCGCATCAGGCAGTTTCGGAGCAAGTAAAAAGATTTCCCAAGGCTTATAAAGTACAGGTTGGAGGAAGAGATATTAACCTCTTTTATCTACAAGAAGGGAGACGCGATAGAATAACGTTAAAGGATAACCGATATTTAGTCAATGGTACTCAACTTGTTTTTTCCAAAGAAGCTTTGCTGCAGGAGATGGAAATACATCCCGAAAGATTTAGTCCCAATGTAATATTACGGCCTGTTTTGCAGGAAATGCTTTTGCCCAATATTGTATTTGTGGGGGGTGGAGGTGAAATTGCGTATTGGCTGGAATTGAAAAAAGTTTTTGAAAAATTAGGAGTGCCCTATCCTTTGGTGGTCTTGCGAAATAGTTTTTTGATAGTACCCAAAAAGGAATTGGCATTGGCGTCTAAACTAGGGTTACAGGCAAGTGATTTATTTCAGTCCACTCAAGATTTGCTCAATGGCTTGGTAAAAAAGCAATCCCATTTGCAATTGGATTTGGAAAGGGAAAAAGAAAAACTTACTGCTGTATATGCCGATATTGATTTAGCAGCATCCGCCATTAATCCTTCTTTGGGTACGCATACAAAAAACCTTCATGCTAAGGCCTATAAAAGAATTGAACAACTGGAGAAAAAAATGCTACGCGCAGAAAAATTAAAATTTGAAGCCCTCCAAAGGCAGTTGCAGCATTTGAAATCAAATTTGTTTCCAAACAATAATTTACAAGAAAGGGTAGAAAACTTTATGCCCTATTATGCACAATATGGAGTAGGGTTTATAGAAATGTTATACCAACATTCGTTGGTACTTGAACAAGAATTCGGAATCTTAATAGAACAATAATAATTCTAGACATCAAATTCATTGCGATAACCCAATGAATGAACATTCTTTACACTTTCCAATACAATATCATCCTGATATTCTTTAAATGCCTCTAGTTTACCTGCTATAGAAGTGTCATGCAGGGCTAAAATCTGTGCCGCTAGAATGCCAGCATTTTTTGCACCATTCAGGGCAACAGTGGCTACAGGTACACCATAAGGCATTTGCAAAATGGATAAAACAGAATCCCAGCCATCAATACTATTGGAAGATTTTACAGGAACACCAATAACAGGAAGAATGGTTTGAGCGGCTACCATACCTGGTAAATGTGCAGCTCCTCCAGCACCTGCGATGATCACTTTTAATCCTCTGGCCTTAGCCTTACTAGCGTAATCGCGTAGACGCTCAGGAGTACGGTGGGCCGAAACAATGGTGAGTTCGGGCTCTACTTCAAATTGGCGAAGCATTTCTGCTGCTCCTTTCATGATTTCGAGATCACTCTCACTGCCCATGATGATTCCAACTAGCGGATTTGACATTGTATATTTTTTTTCAAAATTAGTATTAGAAGCGCAAAAGAAAAATTTATTTCAGTAAATCGCCTTTTAAACGCATTAGTTCTATTTCTGCAACCTTTGTATTGTAGCGGGCGGCAATTAATCTATTAAAGGCATCTTCAAGGGTTTTTTGTGTTGCCCTTAGTTCTAGCGTAGTGGAAATGCCCAGTCGGAATCGTTCCATCTCAATGAACACATTTTCTTTTGCTAGTAATATATTTTCTTCCTCCAATACCAAGGTTTTTTTCTGCAGTTCATAGGTTTTGAATGCATTGATGATGGAGATTTCATTGGCAGCTTTTATTTTTTCTAATTGAATTTTATTGTAGTCTATATCCAATTGGGCCTGTTGTATTTGTCTCTTGTTATTATAGCCATTAAATATCGGGATGCTCGCAGATATACCATAATTAAAACCCAGATTACGATTGTACAATGGGGTAAAAGTATTAAGGACTGATTTATTATCTGTTTTACCAAAATTATAGGCAGAATTTATTGAAACAACCGGAAAACGTTCGGCTTTTCTTTCTTTTAATGTAAGACCAGCAATTTGAACATTTTGCTTGGCAGTTTGTAGTGCAGGATTATTAGTTGCAGCAATATTTAAAACCTCGTTCAATTGAATTTGATCATTGATGGGAATTGAATCCATCACTTCGAATTCAGATTGAATGGGCGCCGCCATCAATAAATTCAACTGTTCTTTTAATTGCGCAATCAATGTTTCTTGTTGCAGTAGGGCCGCTTTTTGTGCATTCAGGTCAGTCTTTGCCTGCAGTACATCGGGCTTAGCTCCAAGCCCAACACTGAGTTTTTTATCTGCTTGTTT
>CALRKF020000016.1:0-49986 GCA_943367825.1 Chitinophaga pinensis | reverse complement strand
ATATCCCAACTATTCCATCTTAAAAACCTGCCCAGGTATACTCCAAAAGATCCTAGAAATAAAATCAACAACACCATCCATTGAACAGTTGATTTCTTATAGTGCTTTGTCAAATACAATTCAACCCTTAATAAAGAAATAAAAGCCATGATTAATCCAAGGATTGCTGCTGAAAATATTATAACTGCATCAAACCATTTGGGAATAGTAGTTTCCTGCTCTAAATGAATTAAATCTGTAATGAGGTAAAGTGCGTTAGGGAAAAATATTAACCATATAAAAAGTAAGATACTTTGTTGAAAAACTGATACATCTTTTTTATACATTAAATGTCGACTGATATAGAAAGGAATCCAGGCTAAAAATAAATTCCAAATTAGAAATAAATAATTCAGCTTGCCCGAATAAATTATTCTTACTCCAATTAAAATAGCTATAAATAAAAAAAAACCTATTAGTACTATAGTGATGCCCTTATTTTGCTGCATAAAATAAAATTAAATAATGGTAGAAAGTTTGGGAAGAAAAATCAGCATTCCAATAGCTAAACATACTATTGCAAACACCAATGTAGCCCCAGCAGCAATATCTTTTACTTTTTTGATGCCAATATGAAATTCCGGTGCTACAATATCTGCCAGTTGCTCAATGGCAGAATTCAACATTTCCAATGCTAACATGATACCAATACACAGGACTACTATGCATATTTCCCATTTGGCTAATGGAAATATAAATAAGGCGAAAAATACAATTCCAGCTATCAGCACTTGTATGGTAAAATTGATTTCTGCACCAATACAAATGCGAATTCCCTGAAAAGCATGATTAAATGATCTAAGTATTTTTTTCATCTTGATTTGTTGTAAAAAATTGATATAAAAAAAACAAGCCCCCCGTCATTACAACAATCACAATAATGATTCCCATGAATACTAATAAGGGCCAGGCTAGGTAAAAGAGAAAAAGCAGCGTAAATGAATCTGTAGAAAAAATAGTATCAACTGCAGCAATCAACATATTTACTACCATGATAAGCAACAGAAATATTGGCGACAGTTGAACCAACAGTTTGAATAAATTGCCTGGATGATTGAGCAAGTGCATTATTTAAATTTATTTTTATTAATGACAGCCTTCAGATCAGCCGTTTTGAATGCAACAATTTCAAACCATTTCCAACCTTGAATTGGAATTGATTGCTTTCCTCTTTGATAGGCCTTTCTAAAAGATGACCAATACTCGGGCATGGTGATTGTTCCATATACAATTGTTGCTGCTACAGGAAAGGAAAGATGACCATTCCCCAACATAAAATATTGCAAACAAATTTCTCCTTCTTCGGTAGTATCATAATCGAGCAGTATATGCTTGATATCATGTTTGGCATAATAAGGTAATAATTCAAGTGATTTTTTTCCCAAAAAACAATACAAATCATTACCAACGGTGCCTGGCAAAAATGTTTTTAAATCAGCTGTGGTATAGGGGAAATGCTCAGGCTTTCTGATTTTTTTTAAAAGAGGCAATGCCAGTTGGTGCGTCAAATACACCAACAGGCCTTCCCTCATTTTTTTGACAAATGAATATATTTTCATGAAACAAGATTTTTTGTATCCAAACCATACCAATCGACCTTTCTACTGAGATACATGGCCACAGCCAACAATACAAAAAGCCCAATACTTCCAAATAGCAAGGCATTGTCTTCCATCTGTATGAGTATATAGATAAATAAATACAGGGTGGAAAGTAGTCCTCCAAAAATGACGGTGGCACTCGTTTTTCTAAAAATGCTCTGTGTATACCAGGTTAATAAAGCAATGGTAGCAGTAGCAGCTGTTAAATAGGCAATAGGGAAAGCAATGTATTCAGAAATTGAAAGTAATAATGTATAAAACAATACCAAGGCCATTCCAATTAAAATATATTGCAATGGATGCACGGCTCTCTTTTGAAATATTTCTGTAAAAAAAAGGGCGAAAAAGCTCAATGCAATTACCAAAATAGCATATTTCAACGAACGCATGGTTTGCCCATATGCGGCTACAGGTGATAGTAATATAACGCCCAATGCACTTGCTCTTACAGACTTCAAGCTATTGCCTGTATTCGTGAATTGCTGCGAAAAATCACGATTAAAGCTCGAGAATTGCCATTTCGCTTCAAATCCTGTTTTCGAAATTTTTTCTGAATCGGGTAGGTACTTCCCATCAAAAGCTGGTAATGCCCAAGTCGATTTAAGTAGTACAGTGGTACTGGCTCCCAAAGGCAAACAATATAATTTTTCTGAACCTTGTAAAACCAATGAGGCTGAAAACTCAAATTCATTCAGTAAAAAACTAGGGTCTAAGCTAAGTGGAACAGATAGTCCCTGATCGGCAATCCCGGTATCAGGTAGTCCGGCTTGCATGAGTAATTTACTGCCCGCCCAAACGACTGTTTCGCTTTTCAATCCCTTTAAATCACTAATGCCTAAGCATAGTCTTGCCTCCTTCCAATTAATCAATGAGCTATCGATACCTACAGTCCAATTTTTGTTTGCACAAAAATTACCTTTCAATTCAAGTGGTTGTGCTGTATAAACGGGCACTTTGTAAATACTGCGATATCGAATACTAGGATCCAGATTTCCCTGTATGGTTAATTCATCCGGAAGCAGATAAAGGGTCTTTTTCTCTACCATATTATTATTACTCAAATACGTGTATGGCACACTGATATACGGACCTGTAATGGTTTGTGGACCAGCCCATTTATTTCCAATCTCCTTGGTAACTTCTTGTTTCCTTTCCTTGCGTTCAGTGACGAGAAACATGATAATAAATGTAGGAATCAGGAGTAAGAGTACTAAGAATGCGATAAAAAATGATTTGATGATTAGTTTATTTTTTTGCCAAAATCCGGCTTCAGTAGACTGGTCCATAATATTTATTTTTTGTTTTAGAAAGTACTTTGTATTTCAAAGTAAAAGTATAAAAAAAATTATTTCATACCTCCAATCATTTTCTCCAAAGCTGTTAAATGTGTCTTAAAAGCCTTTTCCCCCAATTTCGTTACTGCATAGGTGGTGTTGGTTTTTTTCCCGACAAAACCCTTGAAGACTTTCACATATTCATTTTCCTCCAGGGTTTTTAAGTGACTGGCCAAATTTCCATCTGTAATTTGCAGCAATTCTTTCAGATCATTAAAATTTACTTCCTCATTCACCATTAGGGCACTCATAATGCCCAGCCGGATACGGCTGTCAAAAATTTTATTTAAATGTTCTATCGGATTCATTGTATAACTATCAAAAAAATAATGCTTATTTATTTACGCTCATATCGGTACCACATTAGTAATCCATAAATGATATGAAATACGCCGAAGCCTATTGCCCAAAAATAGAGACCATATCCAACAAACCAACAATTGATGATACCAATAATCAATTGACAATAGCCCAAATACCTTATTTCACTCAAAGTATATTTACTGGCGTTCACCAAGGCCAGCCCATAAAAAATTAAACAGCCTGGCGCAATCAATCCATAATTACCAAATTGCATTTGTTTATAAAGATAAACTGCTCCAACACCCATCGGTATCGCCACATTCCAAAGTAATCTTTTTGAAGTACTTCCCCAGAGCGGGATTTTATTTTTTTTACTCCTGATATAGGTAAAAATAAAAGAGAGCAATAATGCTGAAAAAAAAGTAAACCCTGCGATGAGAAATAAACGATGCCCCATAAACTCCTGTAGGCTCTCTGAATCAATCGTTCTTGCTACTGCTGCCCTATAAGCAGTTGGTCCACCACTGTCCATAATTACCTGATTGGCAAACCAAGCTCCCACCAACGCACAAAACCCCGCAGCTACTCCACTTAGTCCACTAAGACTGATAAAACGACTGCTACGCTCCATCATATTTTTGATGTGCTGTAAGTCGGCGATTGTTTGTTGTTGCTCGTTCATATAAAAGCACTTTGAAACACAAAGTAAAGGCATGAAAGGCATTATTGCAAATTATTTTTTGATGTTTTAAACAGAAGAACTTTTTGGTTGTTGTTGCATTCAACAATATTTCTGCATAAAGAGATATATTTACGAAACTATTAATGGTTAAACAATTAAAAGCCTCAATGAATAAAATACAGTTATCCATCTTCCTTTGCCTACTCAATAGTATTGCCTATTGCCAATTGCCAATCGATCCAACTCAAATTGATATCGTCAGAGATAGCTTTGGTGTTCCGCATATATTTGGCAAAACTGATGCAGCAGTTTCTTATGGTTTAGCATGGGCCGAAGCAGAAGATGATTTTAAAAGTATGCAAGAAGTCATTCTACCTGCCAAAGGGCTTATGGCCAGCGTACAGGGGAAAAAAGGTGCTGCAGGAGATTATGCATTTGCCTTATTTCGTTGCAAAGAAATAACCTTGGAAAAATGGAATACACTATCCCCGGCTTTTTTACAATTAATCAATGGATATGTTCAAGCCTTGAATAATTATGCGGTTAAATACCCCGAAAAAGTACTGCATAAAAAAATATTTCCGATTACTCCCCAAGAATACGTTTCCTCAGCTGTTTTTGCACTTACTATTTTCAATGGAGCCGATCAGGCCCTCTTCAGAATATTTAAAAATGCAGAATGGGAAGTCCCCGAATTAAATAAAAAGGGAAGTAATTCAGTAGCCATCAGTGCCAATAAAACTACCAGCGGAGAAGCCTTTTTGTTAATCAATGCACACCAGCCCAACACAGGACCACAGGCCTTTTATGAAGCACATTTATGCAGTGAAGAAGGACTCAATATTACAGGTGGCTTATTAGCTGGAGGTCCATGCATTTTACATGGCGTTAATGAAAACCTTGGATGGGCACATACCGTAAACTATTGTGATCGTATGGATGAATTTCAATTGGAAATGAATCCAAACAATTCATTGCAATACAAATTCGATGACCATTGGGAAAACCTGGAGGTGAAAACAATCAAACTTAAAATAAAAGGCATACCCATTAAAATTAAAAGAAAACTTTATTGGAGCAAATATGGTGCTACCATGAAAAATAAACAGGGTTTTTTCTCCATACGCCTTGGAGCCAATATGCGCATTGGGGTATTGCAACAATGGTACGAAATGGACAAGGCAAAAAACTTTACAGAATTTTATACTGCACTCAGTAAACAAGAACTAAGCATGTTCAATATCATGTATGCCGATAAACATGATACCATCTTTTATATCAATAATGCGTTGATGCCCATTAGAGATACTGCTGCCGCCTATAATTGGAAAAAAACATTGCCTGGCAATACCAGTAAAACACTGTGGACGCAATTCAGGAATATCAAAGCCTTGCCTCAATACATCAATCCAAAATCTGGCTTCCTTTTCAATACAAATCATTCTTCTTTTTTGGCCAGCGGAGCACAGGATAATTTGAAAGCTGTTGATTTCCCTAAAACTGATGGATGGGAACAGTATCACCTAAATCGCAGTGTTCGCTTTCTAGAAATATTTCCCCAACAAGCATTGCTATCATATGAAAAATTTAAATCGATCAAGTTTGATAAACAATTTCCCACAACCCTTCAATTTCCCTATAATTTAGATAGCATGTCGCTACTCGATGAACAACAGTATCCAAACCTCGCACCCTTGATTAACTGTTTTAAAAATTGGGATCATAGAGGTGATACAGATAGTAAGGGAGCGGCCATCTTCTTACTTACATACGAATACCTGAAGAAAAATTTGCAAGGTCAGGCTCCACGTAAAATAACTCAAGAGGAAGCACTACAAACCTATCAACATGTAATGAATTACTTTCAAAAATATTTCCACCGTATCGACATTCAATTAGGTGATCTTCAAAAACTCGTTCGAGGTAATAATAGCTGGCCGCTGGGTGGATTACCAGATCAACTAAGTCCGCAATGGACCGAGCCTTTCAATAATGGAACCTTGAAATCGGTTGGAGGAGATGGTCTGATCATGTTTGTAAAATTTCCTAAACAAGGGCTTCCACAAATTGAAAGCATCAATATGTATGGAGCAAGCGCCCAACCCAATAGTAAACATTTCGACGATCAGGTACCCCTATACTTAAAGCAACAAACAAAAAAAATGACCTTGGATAAATCACTTGTTTATAAAACAGCTGAACGCATTTATCATCCGCAGTAATTTCATCCAAAACTGTTATTTCAATTCGGGCATCGACAAAATAACCTGCCCAATGCGATCACATGCTTGTAGTATATCCGATTCACTGATATTTAGGGGCGGTGCAATGCGTAAACAATTTGAAGCAAAGAGAAACCAATCAGTGAAAACACCCATACCTCCGTCTGCCGAAGCTATCAATGCATCAATGACCGATTTATTGATTTCGAAACTTTCAAATACAAGGGCAATCATTAATCCCTTGCTTCTAACTTGTATTTTTTCGGGATTAGGCAATTGATTAATAATGCCAGTCAGGGTATTAACAAATAGCGATTCTTTTTCCTTTACCGAATCAACAATATTTTCTTCTAATAAAACTTTGAATGCAGCTAATCCAGCAGCACAGCATACTGGGTGCCCGCCGAAAGTATTAATATGACCCAGAACAGGGTTATGCGATAAAGTATCCATTATCTTTTTATCCGCTACAAATGCGCCCAAAGGCATTCCCCCGCCCAATGCTTTACCCAATAATAAAATATCAGGTACGATATCAAATTGCTCAAAAGCCCAAAGGCTACCATTGCGACCAAATCCACATTGAATTTCATCTAAAACCAGTAGGGTTCCTGTTGTCGTACATTTATCCCGCAATGCTTTTATCCATTCCCTATCGGGTACAATTACCCCTGCTTCTGCCTGTATGGTTTCTGCAATTACACAGGCCGTGCGAGTAGTAATTTGCTCCAAGTCTTCTATTGAATTATATCGAAGCTGAAGTATATCAGGCAATAAAGGTCGAAATGCATTGCGCCAATACTCATCCCCCATAATACTCAAGGCCCCTTGAGTACTTCCATGATAAGAATGCTTAAAAGAAATAATTTGAGTTCTGTTACTAGATCGTTTGGCCAGTTTCATGGCTCCTTCTGTTGCTTCACTACCACTGGCAGTAAAAAAAACAGTATTCAAAGAATTGGGCAAATGCTGACTGAGTAAATATGCATACTGTACCTGAGGGCTCTGAATTAATTCTCCATAAACCATAATATGCATGTACTGATCCACTTGATGCTTGATAGCTTCAATAACTTTTGGATGACAATGGCCTATATTACAAACACTAATACCTCCTATTAAATCAATATATTCCTTTTCGGTAGCATCTACCAAACAACTACCATGGGCCCTGATAATTTCCAATGCCAATGGGGCTGTTGAAGTTTGCCCTACATGCGACAGAAAAAGTGTTCGATTATTCATAGCTGTAAAGTTCGTAAAGAAACTGCTAATAATAAATGTTTGGTTAAATTGCAAGGAGTGTAAAGCTTATATCATTAATAAACAAAGCCCAATTATTTTTTATGCCTGTTATATTGCCAGTGAAAAATGTATGGCCAGCATTTGGTCAAAATAACTTTATCGCACCCAATGCCACCATTGTTGGAGATGTAAAAACCGGTTCAGATTGCAGTATCTGGTTCAATGCCGTTCTTAGAGGAGATGTGAATTTTATTAAGCTGGGAAACAAGGTAAATGTGCAAGATGGGGCCATCATTCATTGTACTTATGAGAAATGTGGCACCCTTGTAGGAAATAATGTCAGCATCGGACACAATGCAATTGTGCATGGATGCGTTATAGAAGACGATGTGCTGGTTGGCATGGGGGCCATTATTATGGATAATGCCCATATCGGGTCCAATAGCATCATTGCGGCTGGCGCAGTTGTTTTAGAAAACACAAGGGTAGAACCTGGCTCCATTTATGCAGGTATACCCGCTAAAAAAGTAAAAGACATTAGCCAGGAAAAAATAAAAGGCGAAATAGAAAGAATAGCCAATAATTATCTGATGTATAGTGGTTGGTTTAAGGAGTCAAATGAGAATGTCAAATAAAGCTTATTGCAGATAATTATTTTATCTTTAAAATATGAAAAAAATTATAGTAGCCTTTTTTGCTGTTTCGATCCTTTCCAGCGGATGTTTCATTACTCGTATTTTTCACAAAAAAGAAAAATATGGTTGCCCAAGTGACGGGCGAAACGTAGGTGCTGAAAAGATTTTAGCGGGTGAAAAAGTAAAGAAGGCAAAATATAAGGGCGGCAGAAAAAGTTATAGTGAATAAAATAACCCATGCTGGCTTTTTGAAACACCAATTTTAAACCAAATCCAAATATCAATGAGTTACCACTTAACAACTGATCAGGGCGGAACCGAAGCCGTTATTGATGACAATTGTGGACTTAGCAAATTCTATGCTATTGCCAATACCTTAGCCGAAGATTTACAGGTAAAATTTTTAAATCAAATTGATGATGCCGATTCACTGGATTGGGATTTTCAGTACAAAGAAAATTTCCTGACCCTTCATTACAGCATTTTTAATGGAGTGAGTATACTCCCTTTACACCTTAAAAGTGTAAAAAAACAAAACAATGCAGTATTAGAAGTTGCACAATATTTAGAGCAAAGGGCTTATTAATCAGTAATTTTTTTCATCAATCGAATCCATGATATGACGGTAACTGATGTACCGTTCAGGAGAAATATACCCTGTTTCCACGGCCTCCTTCACTGCACATTGCGGCTCGTTGATATGTAAGCAATTATTAAACTGACAGTCATTTATGAGTGCAGCCATTTCTGGAAAGTAATGAGATAGTTCCTGTTTGTTAATATCTACCAAACCCAACTCCCTGATACCCGGTGTATCTACAATACTTCCACCAAAGGGCAAGTCAAACATTTCCGAAAAAGTAGTGGTATGCATTCCCTTACCACTCCAGCCACTTACATCCTGTGTTTTTAGCTGCAACTGAGGCAGCACTTTATTTAAAAAGGATGACTTCCCTACTCCACTATGACCACTGATAAGGGTTGTTTTATCTTTAAGCAATAATTTTACTTCCTCAACACCTTCCTCTTTTTCTACACTCATCCTTTTAACTATATATCCTATTTTTTCATAAATAGAACAAAGGTTTTCAAATTGCTCCTCCTCCTTTTTCCGATACAAATCAGTTTTGTTAAATACAATAATGGCAGGAATATGAAAGGATTCCGATGAAACTAAAAACCGGTCAATAAAGCCCTGGGAGGTTTTAGGATCTTTTAATGTGGCAAATAATAAGGTCTGATCCAAATTAGACGCAATAATATGGTGCTGGTTTTTATTAGCCGGAGATTGGCGGGTAATATAATTATTTCGCTTACCTATCTCCGTTACTGTAACAGTACCCTCTAATTCATTTTCCAGTTCAATGTTTACTGTATCGCCTACCGCAATTGGATTAGTACTACTTAACCCATCAATTTTGAAAATACCCTTCAATCGGGCATTGTATAAACGTCCATCTGCTGCTTTTACAACATACCAACTTCCAGTAGATTTATAAACAATGGCCTTCATTCAAGCACGAATTTCATAAATTAAAATGACAATGGCTAATCAGGGAAATTTACGGAATACCGTAAAACGCAATAGAAGCTCTAAAAATAAAAAAATTAAGGCTGCAAATACAAAGGGGAAAAACTGTTCTGTATACCTTGTTATGGTTGAAATTTCTACTTTTGATTTTTCAAGTGTATCAATTTCATTATAAATATTTGCTAGGCTGGCATTGTCCTTGGCACGATAATACTTACCCCCTGTTTCTTTGGCAATTTCTGTGAGCAGGCTTTCATCAATTGTTACTTTAGCCTCCTGATATACAATATCACCAGTTGGTAATTGTACTGGCTGTTTTGCATAGCCATCTGTTCCCACTCCAATCGTATATACTTTAATGCCAAAAGCCTTAGCAATCTCTTTGGCAGTTTTAGGGTCAATTAATCCTCCATTATTTTCTCCATCTGTCAATAAAATAATTACTTTACTTTTTGCTTTGCTAGACCTTATACGGTCGACTCCAGTACTCAAACCACTTCCAATGGCCGTACCATCTTCCAATAATCCGTTATGAATATTTTCAATTGCTGCTAATAAAACGGAGTGATCGGTTGTTAAGGGACATTGCGTAAAACTCTCCCCAGCAAAAATCACAATACCAATCCGATCGGTTTGACGCTTGTTTACAAAATCAGTTGCCACTGCCTTTGCAGCTTCCAATCTATTTGGCTGAAAATCCTGTGCGGTCATACTTCCACTAACATCAATACACAAAACAATATCTACGCCTTCCCCTTCAGCCTGCTGTACATCATTCCTTGTCTGAGGACGGGCTAATGCTATTACTATACATGTAAGTGTAAACAAACGTAACAAAAATGGCAGGTGCACCAATACCGTTTTGAAGGAAGATAATTGCGCTGCGCTTAAATCGGACACCAGCATACTCCCAGAGCGCTTGTTTCGGCTGCTGGCATGATAGTATATCAATATAGGCAAAAGGATCAAAGCAGTAAAGAACCAGGGATAAGCAAAACTAATATCGTTGAAATATTGTAACAACAAAATAATTTATAAAGGTTTGGTTTGATAATTGGCTAAAAACTGAATGGCTGCAACAACCATCTCCTTACACTGCCGGCTATCTGCTGCTGATGGCTGATATTTAGCAAACTTAACGGCATCCCCTGTACGCAAAGCAGTGGCTATTTCACTTATGCTGTTCTGATTAAATCCATTTCCCGATAAGTGAATCAATACATCATAACTTGTATTTCCTAATACATTTATCTGCAATCGCCTGCTGATATATTGGCGGAAGATAAAGGACAAACGGGTGTGAAATATTTTTACATCTTCCCGCTGTTCTAAGTCTAGCTGATCCAATTGCTTTATGGCCAATAAGGCCTCTTCCAAGGCAGACAATTGATTTTTTGCAGAAAGCAATGGATTTCTTTTCTTTCTTTTTTTATACCACCACCAAAAAATGGCCAAAACAATCAATACTCCTACAGCAATAAGTACATATATCCACCATTCACTTGATACAGCAACAACCCGAATGGGTTTTATATCCCGCAATTGACCCGTACTGTCTGGCACTGCATAATTTACATTGATGAGGAAAGAATCAATCCATTGATTATAGGTAGTATCATCTTTTACAGGATCAAAATTTACAGGTAAAGAAGGGCTATTCCAGGATCCACTGTCAAAACTGGTAAAACGAATCGTCTGTTGAACTGTAATAAGCTCTTTATCATGAGTGGTATCTGGCACCGATTGATCTAACTTTTCAAAATGTGCCATAGAATCTGGAAAAACAGGCAGGTGTAAACGATAATCTGCAATAGGAAAACTTGCACTCAGCTGAATCGTAAATGGCTCTCCTATTAAAATATTTTTTTTGTCAATAGTAGTCTGCAATCTTGGAGATTGGGCAATAGCAGTTGTGCATTGCAAAGTCATTATCAACAACAACAAATAAAAACACCGAATTATATAGGAATATTTTCTGCGCATCAATTCATATTAATTACGTCCGATAAAAAATTGTTGTAAAATTTTTACATAATCCTCATCGGTTTTCACATGTAATAATTCTGCTCCGGCCTTTCTGAAACTTAGTTTACAAATTTCACTTTGCTGCATAAAATGTTGGTGATACTGATACCTTACCATTGCATTGCTACTATCCACCCAACGACTGAAACCAGTTTCAGCATCTTGCAATTGCAGTAATCCTGCATCGGGCAATTGCATATCCATTATGTCATAGACTCTAATACCAATTACATCATGCTTGTTGCCAATTACTTTCAAATCATTTTCATATCCGGTATCGAGAAAATCACTTAATAAAAAAGCAATACTTTTTTGTTTTACATTATGACTGAAAAACTTAATGGCCTCATCTAAATGGGTGCCTCGTTTTTGTGGCGTTGCCGTCAGCAATTCTCTTACTATATACAAGGCATGTTGTCGGCCCTTTTTAGGAGCAATGTATTTTTCAACCTTATCACTAAAAAAAATGACGCCTACTTTATCATTATTGCTTACCGCACTAAAACATAAAACCGCCGCCATTTCAGTAATTAATTCCCTTTTTTGCCTGGCCACTGTACCAAAGAAATTACTGGCACTGGTATCAATCAATAACATCACCGTTAACTCTCTCTCTTCTTCAAAAACCTTTGTAAAAGGATGGCTAAAGCGGGCACTCACATTCCAATCAATAAACCTTACATCATCGCCTGCATAATATTCACGCACTTCTCTAAAGCTCATACCCTTTCCCTTAAAAGCAGAATGATATTCCCCCGTAAACAAATGCGTGGTAATCTTTTTGCTTTTTATTTCAAGCTCCCTGACCTTTTTTAATATTTCTTCTGTAGTTAACATGACTAAGCTACTCCCTTTTAAGGAACATTGACAACTCTTAAAATTTCATTGATAATCTGCTCTACATTTACGCTTTCTGCTTCCGCTTCATAGGTTAACCCTATCCGATGCCTTAATACATCTTTGCAAATACCCCTTACATCTTCCGGAATCACATAGGCACGCTTATTTAAAAAAGCATAGGCCTTGGCAGCAAGTGCCAAATTAATACTTGCTCTCGGGCTTCCACCAAAACCAATCAATGGTTTTAATTTGGCCAGGTTGTATTTATCAGGAAAACGAGTTGCAAATACAATATCCAAAATATATTGTTCTACTTTTTCATCTAAGTATACCTGCCTTACCAACTCCCTTGCAGATAATATTTCATTGGTAGAAGCAACCGGATTAATCGGGGGAAAACTCATCCCCAAGGTATTCTGCCGAATAATCAATTGTTCCTCAGCCTTGCTGGGATAATCTACAATCACTTTCAACATAAAGCGATCCACCTGAGCCTCAGGCAATGGATAAGTACCTTCCTGTTCAATTGGGTTTTGCGTGGCCAATACCAAAAAGGGTTCTTCTAAAGGATAAGTTGTATCCCCAATCGTAACCTGCCTTTCCTGCATGGCCTCCAATAAAGCACTCTGTACTTTTGCCGGAGCCCTATTAATTTCATCGGCTAAAATAAAATTGGAAAATATGGGGCCCTTTCGAACCATGAATTCATTTTTCGACTGATTGTAAATCATGGTACCAATTACATCCGCTGGCAATAAATCAGGCGTAAACTGTATACGACTAAAATTAGTTTTCACCGTTTGTGCCAGCGATTTAATGGCAAGTGTTTTTGCTAGTCCAGGCACCCCTTCCAATAAAATATGCCCCTTGCTCAACAATCCAATGAGCAAACGCTCAATCATACCTTGCTGGCCTACAATCACTTTTCCCAATTCTTCATGAATCCTCGTCACGAAAGCAGCGGCGTGTTCAATTTTTTCATTCAACAAGCGAATGTCTTCTGATGTTTGTATCATATCTTTTACTTTTTATACCCCAACAAATTACCAAATGAAGTTTGGACCTTGTCTTAATTCCATTTTTGTAAAATGGGACTTTAAAAATTTGTTGCCCGAAATTACAAACAAAGCCGCAACTAAATTTTCCTCTATTGGATAAACGGAAAAATAGTTTGTTAAAACCAGCAAACCAATAAAGTGATTTGGAAGGCTATCAGGAATTATTATAACTTTATAAATAAATTAAATAATATGGTTGACCAACATCTTATCACTACTGCCAATAACCTGGAAGGCTATCGCATTAGTAAACACCTGGGAATTGTAAGAGGCATTACCGTAAGAAGCAGAAGCTTGTTCGGAAATATTGCCGGTGGTTTTCAAACCCTTTTTGGAGGCAAGATTTCTATTTATGCTGAGCTCTGTGAAAAAACCAGGCTAGAAGCTTATCAACTAATGGTAGAACATGCCAGTGAATTAGGTGCTAATGCCATTATCAATATGCGGTACGATGCCAATGAGGTAATGAATGGCGTAACTGAAGTGTTGGCCTATGGCACCGCAGTAGTTGTAGAAAAAAACTAAGAAAGATAATTGCCCACAATCGGCACCCTTCTTCCTACACCAAATGCTTTGGGTGATATACGTATGATTGGGCAAAATTGATTGCGTTTGTATTCATTCACATTCACCATTTTCAATACCCGGTCCACCAATTGGGGGTCATAGCCTTGCGACTTAATTTCATTAGGACCCTGCCTTCTTTCAATGTATTGATACAGTATCTTATCCAAAACAGCATAGTCGGGCAATGAATCTGCATCTACTTGTCCCGGCCTTAATTCAGCACTTGGTGGCTTGGTAATTATATTTGAAGGAATAATTTCTTTTGATTGATTAATGTATGCCGCCAGTGCATACACTTGTAGTTTATAACAGTCGCCCAAAACTGCCAATCCACCGGCCATATCACCATACAATGTTCCATATCCAGTTGCCAATTCACTTTTATTGGATGTATTCAGTAATATATATCCAAATTTATTGGCAATGGCCATCAATATATTTCCCCTCGTTCTTGCCTGAATATTTTCTTCTGCTAATCCAAATGGCAGGTCCTTGAATATTGGAGATAGTGTGTTTATAAAACTATCGTATACATTTTTAATTGGAACGATATCATAGGGATTGCCCAGATTAGCGCTCAATTGAGTTGCATCATTTACACTATGCCCTGTACTAAAAGGAGAAGGCAATAATATCGCCCGTACGTTTTCCTTTCCCAATGCCTCACAAGCTAGCACCAATGTTACTGCACTATCAATACCTCCACTACTTCCCAGAATGGCTTTAGTAAAGCCCATCTTCGCAAAATAATCCCTGATACCCAACACCAAAGCATGATAGATCATCTCAATATTTAAATGCTCCTCCAAACCAAGTGGACTAAGTTCGTGATCTGGAAGCAAATTAGCTGCTTCGATAATAGGGGCAGTTATACTTCCATCATCATTCAATTCAAATGACTGTAAGGCAGTTTCAAAAGCAGGTAATCTACCACAAAGATTGGCATCCTTATCAAATACTAAAGAAGATCCATCAAATACAATTTCAGTTTGACTGCCAACTGCATTGCAATAAAACAAGGGCAGCTTGTATTTGGTAACATTGGCTTTGATAGTGGCTTTGCGGTCTGCATCATGCGTATAATCAAATGGACTGGCAGATAAATTAATCATTACATCGGGCAATTGTTGCATTAATTCATCCATGGGACAATTGCGGTACAAGGGATTGTCGCCAAGGTTCCAAATATCTTCACAAATTGTAACGGCCAATCGCTTTCCTTTGAACAGTAAAACATTCCAATTGTATGCAGGTTCAAAATAACGGTATTCATCAAATACATCATAATTGGGTAAGCAGGTCTTATGTGCTACCCCTTGAATTTTTTTGTCATATAAAAGGAATGCTGCATTGAATAAATCCTTACCCTCCTTCATCGGATTACGATCGGGTGCTCCAACCAATACCCCAATGCCATCTGCATGTAGTGTAATTTGATCAAGGGCGGCATAACTTTTATTAATAAAATCATCGAACTCTAAAAAATCTTTCGGAGCATATCCACAAATAGACAATTCACTAAAAACAATCAAATCACCTCCTAATGCTTTTGCCTCCTCTATTGCAGCAATAATTTTAGCAGTATTCGCCACAAAATTGCCAATATGATAGTTTTGTTGAGCGAGAAATATTTTCATAGTACCAAAATTAAAGCTTGTGGGGCATGATTGAAAGAATTAACAGAAATTAATGTTGTACAAATCAGGTATGGCTGAACTTTGTAAAGATCATATTTCAGTAGTGTTTACTGCTCATCAAAGCGCATTAACCAAAAATATAGCAAAGCTGTACATTTGCATTCTTCGTTAAATAAAATTTTATGAGATATATTATTGCTGTTTCCATTTTTCTTTCGCTGACTGCCTGTAACCAGGGCGAAAAAATTCCAGATGTATCGAATATAAAAATCCAGCTAAATACCCAGCGATTTGAAAAAGATTTTTTTCAATTAGACTCGCTTCACTTTACTGCAGCACTGGATCAATTGCAAGCCAAGTATCCCTCCTTTGGAGAAAATTTTCTGACAACTATTTTAAATGTAGACCCACAATGGTCAGCAGATAGCATTAGCAATTACGTGAGAGGATTTGAAAATGCTTATCGGTCCATTTATGATAGCAGTGAAATACTATTTAAAGATTTTACCCCTTACCAGGAAGAAATAAAAAAAGGATTACAATTTGTAAAATATTATTTCCCCAATTATAAAACGCCTGAAAAAATAATCACTTATATCGGTCCTGCCGATGGATTTGGTGATATTCTATCGGATGATGCTATTATTGTTGGCCTTCATCATCACCTGGGTAATCAATTTTCCTTATATAAATCAGAACTGGTTCAACAGGTATACCCTGAATACATCTCACGTTTTTTTGACCCAGCGCATATCGCAGTGAATTGCATGAAAAATATTGTATCGGATTTATATCCAGAAAAAATGGATGATAAAACACTGGTTCAACAAATGATTGAAAAAGGAAAAAGATTGTACTTGTTACAACATTTTTTACCGCATACGCAAGAATATATGTTGATTGGCTATAGCAATGAACAAATGAAGGGCTGTTATAAAAATGAAAAAGCGATTTGGGATTTGTTTATAAAAAACAACCTGCTCCAAACAATTGACAACAGCATGATTAAAAATTATATTGGAGATAGCCCTAAAACACAGGAGTTGGCAGATGAAGAAGGGCAATTTGCACCTGGCAATATAGGCAGTTTTGCAGGCTGGCAAATCATTAAAAAATACATGAGCAAAAATCCAAAAACCAGCCTGCCACAACTGATGGGTATGGAGAATGATGTGATTTTTAATGAAGCAAAATACAAGCCCTAGGCAGCTTGCAAATGCGTTTGTGCGGTGGCAGGGCGCTTACCTAAATATTTCATAAAACGATAATGAGATGCAATGGCTTGAAAGAAAGTTTTATTGTAATGATAAGGCATATTAAACTCCTTGCATTTTTGCATTACAATCTTACTGATAGCAGGATAATGGATATGACTGATTTTAGGAAATAGATGATGCTCTACCTGAAAATTCAACCCACCTACAAACCAGTTGATTGCACTATTATCCATAGCGAAATTTGCGGTAGTCTTCAATTGATGCTCTGCCCATGCAGATTCAATATGTTTGTCTTTATCAAGCGGTACAAATTCAAACTCAGTACATTCTACTACATGTGCTAATTGAAATACAATGGATAAACTCAATCCCAAAGCTGCATGCATAACTAAAAAGCCTACCAACCAAGCTTGCCAGCCCCAAATCATTGCAGGTATGACAGCATAAAAAGCGATGTATAAAATTTTAGTAGACCAAAAAATAATATGGTTACGCAATGTTAATTTCCAGGCAGCCGTGGTATAAATTCTTCTGGTGAAATATTTTGTGAAATCCATTATAAATAACCAGAACAAGGAAGTAAGACAGTAAACGAAATTGATATAAATATGCTGAAAGCGATGTGCGGGTACCCATTTCTGTGACTCGCATTGTCTGATAATGGGGCTTTTTGCAATATCATCATCCATACCATCGATATTGGTATAGGTATGATGTATAATATTATGTTTCTGCTTCCAGAAATAAGCACTGGCACCCATTGCATTGGCACTTAACCCTACCAAATCATTGATATTATTATTGGTGCAATAACTTCCGTGATTGGCATCATGCATGACGCTAAATCCAATGCCACTTAATATAATGCCCAAAAAAGCAGCCAAAAAAATAGCCAACCCGGTTCCTAAATCGGTATTCACAAAAATCAATAAAGAATAAGAAGCTACGGCTAGTCCCACTAATATAAAGGTCTTGGAAAACAAACGCCAATCGCCTGTCTTTTTTTGTCCTGTTTTTTCAAAATACTCATCCACTGCATTTTTCAAGCTGGTGAAAAATTCATTGTTCTTGTTGCTAAAAGTAACTTTTGACATATAGGCTTTTTATAAATATAGGATGCCATTAATAAATGACATTTGATACTGTAATCATACTGAACGAAGTAAAGATACAATCGAAAGACCAAATTCCTCAATTCATTTTATAGGGAACAACCATTTTAAAAACAGGAATATTTACTGAAAATTGATTACCCGTATTAATATTTTCCATCAAATAGGAACCCGACATCTTGCCCATTTCACTTCTTAAATTACAGCCACTGATGTATTGATAAGTTTCTCCCGGATTAATTTGCGGTTGTACACCAACAACCCCCTCACCCTCTACTTCTTTATTAGAACCATCACTGTCAGAAATAAACCAATGCCGCCTGCGCAGTTTTATCGGAAAGGCATTGCTATTTTCAATAGTAATGCGGTAGGCAAACATGAATTCATGATTGGTCGGGTTGCTATAATCCGGTTGATAGAAAGTTTCTACACTAATTATTACACCTTCTGAAATTTCTGAAATCATGCCATTCATTTATTGTAAAGTAACAAAAAAAAAGGGTGGAAAGTTGTAAAATTAGGATAAGCCCGATTAGGAAGGCTTTCAAATGAAAAGAATTTAGTAAAATTCTAAGCTTATTATTGTACAATCCATTGATTTAGCAAGGTTAAAGAATCTAAGTCAACATCAAGGGACCTGATAAATTGGGATTATTAAATGCTTACCTTTTTTTTGCAGATGAATAGCCATTCTTTAATAGCCATTGCAATATTTTATCTCTATTATCACCCTGAATAATAATCTCCCCATCTTTGGCCGAACCTCCGGTTCCGCAATATGATTTTAATTGCTTTCCGAGTAATTCTAAGTCTTCCGCTTTACCAAGATAGCCTTTAATCAAAGTCACAGCCTTCCCTGCCCGATGCTTGGTATCAAGAGCAATAATGAGCTTTTGCAGGGCATGACTAACAGTTGCTGTATTGTCCTCCTCTTGCTCGATTTTAAAGTTTGGATCCGTACTATATACCAGACCAGACCAACCATTTGTTTTCTTCTTTGACATTACAATCTATTGACCACTGATTATTCAATAATAATTTTTGCTTTCAAACTTAAATCCAAACTCCTGGCTTGGTGAATAATAGCACCACAAGAAATAAAATCGACCCCAGTGGCCGCATACCTTTCAATATTCGATAGATTGATTCCGCCGCTGGCTTCGGTTTCATATTTGCCATTAATCAATAATAAAGCTTTACTAATTAATGCCGGTTCAAAATTATCCAACATAATCCTATCCACCTTTCCAACCTTCATAACCCTTTCCACTTCATCCAGACTTCTGGTTTCTACTTCAATTTTTAAACCAGGCTTTTTTGATTGTACATATTCATATGCTTTATTGATGGCCTGTTCTAAGCCGCCACAATAATCAATATGATTATCCTTAAGCATTATCATATCGTATAAACCAAATCGATGATTGTAGCCGCCACCAATACGAACTGCTTCTTTCTCCAGTAATCGAAAATTGGGAGTTGTTTTTCTTGTATCCAATAATTTACTATGATAGCCTTTTAATAATTGAACATAGCTATTCGTTAAGGTAGCAATGCCACTCATTCTTTGCATTGAATTCAAAACCAACCTTTCGCATTTCAAAATCGTATGAACGCGACCCACCACTTCAAAGGCTGTTTCACCAACCTGCATGGAGTCGCCATCTTTCTTGAAGGAGGTAAATGAAATATCAGGCTCAATAAAACGAAATACTTTTTCAGCAATGGCTACACCAGCAAGTATACCTGCTTCTTTTATTTTCAAAACAGCTTTACCCTTTGCTTCCACAGAAATAGCGGCAAGGGTTGAATGATCGCCTTCACCTATGTCTTCCTGTAAAGCGTTACTGATTAATATTTGCAATTGCGCTTCAAAATTCATAATTGCAAATATAATCCAGTGAATCAGTTCCCGTAAAAAATTGAATCGAATACTTAGTTGATACCGATCGCCTACTTATTTTCGAAGCGTATTTCTTGCAGCACCTGCCGGTCTCCCTTTTGTTTCATATAAACAGTGGTACGATAGGTGGCAGCCTTGGTAACTAGATTACCAATGCAATATTGTGATCCTGCATTATCTCCTTTATGAATGACCTCAAAGGTTTTAACCTCATTATTGGTAAAAAAATCCTTTAAAACCATTTCTGCCTGACTCTTACTATAAGTATTACTTTTATCAGGCATGGTAATTTCAACGGTATTGTCAAAAAACTTAGCCAACTGACTAGCACTGCCTGTTTTTAAAGCAGTAACCACCTCATCAATACCCAAAAAAGAACTGAATAATATGGCAAATCCAATAAGTGTAAATAAACGTCGCATGGTGTTTGATTTAATCAATAAAAATTTGCCAAAACTGTGCCAAGCTATGTTAAAGCAGTAGCTGTAAAAGTAAATTTAATTAAATCCGCTAATTATCAACTTGATTCAGTGCATTAATTTTAATTTTGCAGAATGAAAAATAAAGCAATGTTAATTATCATGGATGGCTGGGGCCTTGGTAAGGTTCAAAGCAGTGACGCCATCCAACACGCTGCTGTACCCTTTGTCAGCTCTCTTTATAACAAATATCCAAATAGCACCCTTGTTACCTGCGGCGAATCAGTTGGATTGCCAGATGGCCAAATGGGAAATAGTGAGGTAGGGCATCTAAACCTGGGTGCCGGCAGAATAGTCTACCAAGAATTGCAAAGAATCAATGTAGCCATCAGAACAGGAGAATTTCAAAAAAACCAGGTATTGTTGGATAGTATCCAATATGCTAAAGAAAACAATAAAACCCTGCACTTACTTGGATTAGTGAGTGATGGAGGCGTTCACTCTCACTTAAACCACCTCAAAGCCATATTGACTTTATGTAAAGAACAAAACTTATCTCAAGTTCAGGTGCATGCATTTACAGATGGCAGAGATACTGATCCTAAAAGCGGACTAGGATTTTTAACTTCCTTGCAGGAACATATTGCCCAATCCACTGGCATTATAGCCACAATTACTGGACGTTACTATGCAATGGACCGTGATAAAAGATGGGAAAGAGTGAAAATAGCCTATGATGCACTTACGAATTCAATCGGCGAAAAAACCAATGATGTACTAGCTGCCCTAAAAGCTTCTTATGACAATGGTATTACTGATGAGTTTGTTAAACCAATCATTAATGAACAAATTCCGGTTTCATTGGCAGGTATAAAGAATGGAGATGCTGTCATTTGTTTCAATTTCCGTACAGACCGTTGCAGAGAAATAACAGAAGCACTTACACAACAAGACTTTCCCGAACAAGGCATGACCAAATTGGATTTACACTATACCACCATGACCCAATATGATCATTCCTTTAAAAATGTACATGTCATTTTCGAAAACGATGATTTAAAAAATACCCTTGGTGAAATTCTGGAACAAAATAATAAAACGCAGATACGTATTGCGGAAACAGAAAAATACCCACATGTAAGTTTCTTTTTTAGCGGAGGAAGAGAAAAACCTTTCCAAGGTGAAAAAAGAATTATGGTGCCCTCTCCCAAAGTAGCTACTTACGATTTACAACCCGAAATGAGTGCGGTGGAAGTTACCAATGCTATTGTTAATGAAATCAATAATCAAACAGCCGATTTTATTTGTCTCAATTTTGCCAATGCCGATATGGTGGGTCATACCGGTGTATGGGAAGCTATAATTAAAGCAGTAGAAACGGTGGACAAATCTGTTGAAAAAGTAGTGAATGCCGCAATTGAAAACGGCTATACTGTTTTTCTTACTGCCGACCACGGTAATGCAGATTATGCTATTAACGAAGATGGTAGTCCGAATACTGCACACACGCTTAATTTGGTGCCATTATTTGTAATATCAAAAGATGCAGCTATTGTAAATTCAGTAAAACCGGGTAAATTGGGAGACATTGCACCAAGTATCTTGACTGTTATGGGACTTCCTATTCCAAAAGAAATGACCGGTGAAATATTAATTTAAATCAAGCGCCATGACTAAAATCCTAAAAAGAGTTTTTCAATTATTATTGATAGCTTTTATTGTAATTCAATTTTTCCCAATCAAAAAGAACAAAGCTGAGGGCGTGAGTCCCAATGATATTACCACCAAATACAATGTTCCTGAAAACGTAGCTTCCATACTTAAAACCAGTTGTTATGACTGCCATAGCAACAATACAGTTTATCCCTGGTACAGTACAATTCAACCTGTAGCCTGGTGGCTTGATGATCATATTAAAGAGGGAAAAAAAGAATTGAATTTTTCTGAATTTGCTACCTATCGTATTGGAAGACAATACAGGAAATTGGATGAAATCAATAAGCAAATCAAGGAAGGAGAAATGCCTTTGAGCTCCTATACCCTTATTCATACCAATGCCAAAATGGATGCGTCACAAAAGTTGATTATTGCTAATTGGGTGAACAGTTTACGTGATAGTATCAAGGCACAATACCCCGAAGACAGTTTAAAAAGGCCCCAAAAGCCAGCTGCTGCTGCAAAATAATTTTCCCTACTTTTGCGCATGCTTTTGAGAAAACAAATAACAGGATATGTTATCGTACTGCTAATGGCTGCCCCTATATTTATAGGTGCAAGTTTTCTTATTAAGCAACATTTAATACAAAATAACATGAAGGAAATGCTTGAAAAAACAGCCCTTCAAACCCTTAGCTTACCTACTGCCACTATAAAATGGTCAAGACCTGGAAAGGAAATTTGGCTGGGCAATCAACTATTTGATATAAAATCCATACTAATTATAGGTGAAGCAACCCTTGTCACTGGCTTGTTTGACAAAGATGAATCCAATATTAATAATTTAATTACCTCATTTACTGAGCAACATCAACCTAATTCCAATTCAACCTCTTTGCTTCAATGGGTGTTTTTTCCGGTATTTTCTAATCCTTCTTTTTATAGCAATGCATCTCCGGATTGGGTATTTAAGGCGAAGCAATATTCACCATTGATGGAACAATTACCTAGCTCCCCTTTCTGCAATATTTTTCTCCCCCCAAAAATATAATGGGCGTTTTTTAATCATTTTATTCTACAGACTTTATTTTGAACCATTGCTTTGCCATTGGTTTCTTATCATTCAATTCATTAAAAAAATTTCAATGAACAAGTTAATTATATTATTTACCGCCACCTTTTTTTCAATCACAGGTTTTTCGCAAAATACTCCAGTAGCCGACAGCTCACTAAAAGAAGTACAATTAAACGAAATAACTATATCGGCTACACGCTTTGCAGAAAATAGCGGCAAAGTTCCTCAACAGATACAAATATTAAATGCCAAAAAAATACAATTTCTAAACCAACAGACAACGGCTGAATTATTGACTCACAGCGGCAATGTACTGGTACAAAAAAGTCAGCTGGGTGGCGGAAGTCCAATTATTCGCGGATTTGAAGCCAATAAAGTTTTAATTGTAGTTGATGGTGTTCGCATGAACAATGCCGTTTTCAGAGGAGGGCATTTACAAAATGTAATTACTATGGACAACAGTATTTTGGAAAAAACAGAAATACTTTTTGGCCCCGCTTCTGTGATGTATGGAAGTGATGCATTGGGTGGTGTAATGAGCTTTACTACTAAAAATCCAGTCTACGCTACTGCAGGACAAAAAAATGTTTTCAATGGCAATGCTTATGTACGGTATGCTTCTGCTTACAATGAAAAAACAGGGCATATAGATTTTAATTTCGGTAGTAACAAAGTAGCCTACTTAACCAGTTTTACTTTTTCTGATTTTGGAGATTTGACACAGGGAAGTAATTATTATAGCAAATTCCCCAATTGGGGTAAGCGTAGTTTTTATGTAGAAAGAATTAATGGAAAAGATAGCCAGATTGTTAACAGCAACCCGAATAAGCTAAAGCAAACCGGTTATAAGCAATACGATTTCTTACAAAAAATATTATTCAATACCGGGCATGTATCCAATGTGTTGAATTTTCAATACAGCACATCGAGCGATATTTATCGTTATGACAGGCTCACTGAAACAACTGGAGCAGGAGTAGCCAAATCTGCACAATGGTATTATGGTCCGCAAAAAAGAATCCTTTTGTCTTGGCAAATGAAATTGCCGAAGACAAATGCCTATGATCTGGGTCAAATTACCACCGCCTATCAAAACATAGAAGAAAGCAGGCATAACAGAAATTTCAAATCTTCTAAATTGAATCACAGAATCGAAAAACTGGATATTGTTACCTGGAATGCCGACTTTAAAAAATCAATTAAAAAGAATGAGTTCGGATATGGAGCTGAAATCACTTATAATAAAGTGAAATCAAGCGCATACTTTGATAATATCAGTAATGGTCAATTCGGTGCATTAGATACCAGGTATCCCGATGGTGGATCCAATACCCAATCCTATGCAGCCTATGCCACCATGATTCATAAATTAGCAGACAATTTCGTATGGACCAGCGGATTCCGTTATTCACATAACAGGCTCTTCTCAAAGTTCAATGATAAAACCTTCTTCCCTTTCCCTTATAATGACATTACACAAAAATCAGATGCGGTTACAGGAAATATGGGTTTTGTAGCTAACCCCAAAGGAGGCTGGAGAATTTCTGCAATATTCTCTACAGGATTCCGCACTCCAAATGTGGATGATATGACTAAGGTATTTGAAAGTACAACTGGCAGATTAATTGTTCCAAATCCAAATGTAAATCCAGAAAAAACCGCCAACTATGAATTAGCCGTTTCAAAAACAATTAAAAATAAATACCGCATCGGAATCACAGGTTGGTATACTAATTATACGAATGCTTTAACCACTGACCTGGGTACTTTAAATGGTTCTCCGCAAGTATTCTACAATAATAGCCTTGCTACTGTTTATACTGTTGTCAATAAAAACAAAGCCAATCTGTATGGAATCAGTGCCAATGCAGCCGGTGATATCAATGAACATATTTCATTTAATACTACCTGGAATTATACTTACGGCAGAATTAAAGAAAGTCCTAAGGATTATCCCCTTGACCACGTAGCACCCGTATTTGGTAAAGTTGGGGTAACTGGAAGATGGGGCGGTTTTACAGGTGAGCTTTTTGTATTGTACAATGGCACTAAAGATTCAGCAGATTATAACCTAAGGGGTGAAGACAATCAAATATACAGTGCAGATCCTATAAGAGGTTATACTCCATCCTGGATGACTGCCAATTTCAGGGCCGCATACGAAATCAATAAAAACCTCACCGTTCAATTGGCTGCTGAAAATATCCTAGATAAATATTACAGGGTTTTTGCCAGCGGCTTAAGCGCTCCAGGTCGCAATTTTGTTGTTACCTTAAGAGGAAGGTTCTAATTCAGCGATTTAGAGATATTACTTGAACAATATATGTAGTCCCGGTTTTGTTAAAACCGGGACATTTTTTTGTAAAAGCAGCAGCTAATACTTATTAATTGTCTATATTTATAGGGTAAACAAAAGCGCAAAAAATATGACGGAAGAGCTATTACTAGCCGGATGTCTTAGAAATGATGCCGCTTCGCAAGAGGCACTCTATAACCGATTTAGCCCTCGGATGTTGGGGGTATGCTACCGATTTGCAAAAAACAGAGAGGATGCAGAAGATATGTTGCAGGAAGGCTTTATCAAGGTTTTTACCCAAATACACCAATACAGAAGTGAAGGTGCGTTGGAAGGTTGGATTAGAAGAATAATGGTACATACTTGTATCAATATTCTTAAGAAGAATAAGAAGTTCTCTGATAGTGTAGATATTACTTATGCTCATTCCGTGCTTGTTAGAGAGGAAATGATTCCTTCTATCATGCAGGCTAAGCAAGTAGTAGAGAGTATTCGTTTATTGCCCTTGGGTTATCGAACAGTACTCAACCTCTATGCCATTGAAGGTTTTAGCCATCGGGAAATTGGCGAATTACTGGACATCGAAGAAAGTACCAGTCGTAGTCAATATACCAGGGCTAAAGCAATGTTAGAAGATATTTTATTGAAGAAAAAAATCATTCAAAAATCTAAACCTAAGATTGCCATCGCATCTGCATCGGCTATTTTATAAGTTTATTTATTTGATAGATCCGAATACCTGTTACCAAAAAAACTAAATGCTTAGTGTGAATCATGGACAAGAATTATTATAGAGACGATTTTGAGGAGCTACTCCGAGAGAAGGCAGATGAATTCAAAATGCAGCCTACCAGAAGAGTATGGAAAAGTGTTTACAATAACATGCACCCTTCTCGCAGATGGCCATCCAATACCATTACACTTGTATTAGTAACCGCTTTATTATTTATTGGATATTTTAATTCCACTGATACTGACAAAGCCACAAGCAATAACCTTTCAAAAGTATCAGCAACAGATAAACAACCTACTGCTATTGCAGATTTAAAAGCCCCATCCCATTCAACTAATACAACTGGCAATAACAATGGAATTGATAATTTAAATGATGCCCATTCTTCAAATCAAGTTCCTGTTGTCAGTAACCCCAATTTACAACCAGCTAAGAATAGCATGGTAAATAATACGCAGGAAGTTATTGCTAATAAAACTAAACAATCTATAAAGCCTTCGCTACAAAATAACAATAATAATAAACTAGCAATTGCTAAATCGAATACCCCTAAGGAAGCTACTCTTACAGAAAACAGCTTCAATAATAATTTGAAGACAGCAGAGAATAAAACATTTGTAAAAGATTCAAAAATTGCTTCCCCCACTACGCTTAGTAGTCTACAAAATAATAACACTGAATCAAAGGCTATCATTAGCACAGTAGAATCAACTGAAACAATAATTAGCAACGATAATACTTCCCTTGAAATAACAGCCAATTCATCGGCCAATACAAGTATTGCAGCAGAAAATAAATTGGATATTCCTTCGGTACTAACAGTACAGAAAAAACAATCAACAGTTTCTTCCAATCTTTCAAATTCCAACAGCAATATAACTGCTGATCAAGATAAAGCCTGGATAGAGAATTTTGCTTTTTACAATAAAAGCAAATCAAAAAAATGGAAGGAAAAAATGGCTTATGAATTATATGTAACCCCTGGTATCAGCTATCGTACTCTTACCAATAATGTAAAGTACAATAATAACCCTGCTGCCGGATTTATTTTGAATACTGAGTCTGCTGCAATAAATCAAAAACCTGACCTTAGTGCAGAAATGGGTGCAGCCATGCTGTATTCATTTGCAAAAAAACTACGTTTAAAATTTGGTCTTCAGTTTAATTATAGTAGCTATGCTATTAATGCATACGAAACCAACCACCCTGTACTTACAACCCTAACATTAAATGACCTGAACTCCGGTTATCCATACCTGGTTTCCCGAAATACGATTATATCGAATGTTACCGGTATTGGCGCAGCAACTTTTCACAATAAATCCTTTCAATTCTCAGTCCCTATAGGATTCGAATACAAATTAGCCGGCAATAATAAATTACAATGGTACGGTGCTGCTACTATACAGCCCACCTTTATTGTTGCTGCTAAATCTTATTTATTATCCTCCGACAGAAAGAATTATGTGGCAGACAACTCAATGATTAGAAATTGGAGTTTAAATACAGGATTTGAAACTTTTATCAGCTATCAAACCCAGGCAGGAGTTAGTTTGCAAGTAGGTCCTCAGTTCAGATACCAGCTACCCTCTACCTATGGTAAAAAATATAGCTTGGATGAAAAATTATTTAGCGCTGGAATGAAAATAGGAATTGTAAGAAATTTTTAACCTGGTACAAATCAAGAAATTTTATTAAAATTTTATAAAACCGCTGCCGATACAAAAGCCGCGGTTTTTGTTTTACTGCTATTTCCCATTTAATTTTGATTTATGATGAAATATATTTTACAGTTCCTCTTATGTACAAGCATCCTTGCCTGTAATACCGGAAAAGATAATAAAGAATCAACAACGGGAAATGCAAAAGACAAAGCTACTGCCGTACAGCAATATTTCCCTGTTACTCCTTTTATTCGAGGACAACTATATGATTTCAAAGTAAGGGGAATTGGTCCATTAAAATACACTACCATTAATGGTAAAACAGATTCTGTATGGCTCAAGCAAGAAGAAGTAGAGGCTGCACTGTCAGAATTTTTATATCCCGAAATTGACTCCGTAAATATGATTCCATTTTTTTCTGAAAAAAAATTCCTGGATCAAACCATTGCTGCCTATACCTATACTTATGAGCCTAAACAAGCTTTGCCTGACAGTATTACGATAAGCAGATGGGATGTATTGATTGATGAAGAAAGCAGTAAGGTTAGACGTATTTACATCGTAAAAGAACTGCCAAATCACAGTATCTTACAACTAACCTGGCAAGCTGGCAAGTGGTGTAAGATTATCTCCATTCTAAATAGTCAGGTAGAGAAAGAAATTAAAATTTCATGGGATTATTAAAATACAATGACCGCAAATGAATTTTCCCATATTGCAGCAAGCATACCAGTTAACCCGGGTATCTACAAGTATTTTGATGAACAAAACATTTTGCTTTACGTAGGGAAAGCAAAAAACTTACGCAAAAGAGTCACTTCCTATTTCTCTAAAACAGTCAATAGCAATAAGACCCTTGAACTCGTACAGCGCATTCACCACATTGAATTCACCATTGTCAATAATGAACAAGATGCCTTTTTATTAGAGAATAATCTGATCAAGGAATATCAACCGAAATACAATATCATGTTGAAGGATGGTAAAAGCTATCCCTTCATCGTTATTAAAAGAGAACCCTTCCCCCGGATTTTTTTTACAAGAAGAATCATCAATGACGGCTCTACCTATCTCGGTCCCTACACTTCTGTTCAAAACGTAAGAGAATTACTCGATTTCATCAAGCAAAATATACCCCTCAGAAATTGCACCTTGGCGCTTACTGATAAAAATATAGAAAAGAAAAAATTCAAAGTATGCCTGGAATATCACTTGGGTAATTGCAAGGGACCTTGTGAAGGATTTCAATCGGTAGCAGATTATGATGCTGGCATTCAGCACATCAAAAATATATTACAAGGTAATGTGGCGCCCGTGATACAATCCTTTAAAAAAGAAATGAAGGATGCTGCAGCGGTATTGGCTTTTGAAAAAGCAGCCATACTCCAAAAAAAAATTGAACACCTTCAAGGCTACCAGTCCAGTTCAACAGTGGTTAGTTCCAAATTAGGCACCCTCGATGTGTTTTCTATTTTAGAAGAAAATGATACCGCCTATATCAATTATCTGGCGGTACAACATGGCGCTATTATTCAAACCAAGACTATTGAAATTGAAAAAAAGCTAGCCGAATCTGCTGCAGAAGTATTGCCCTATGCAATAGATTATTTAAGGAAACAATTCAACAGCAAGGCCACTGAAATCATTGTTCCAATGGAGATTGATTTACCTGATGATCAAATAAAATTGACCATCCCTCGCGCTGGTGAAAAGAAAAAGCTATTGGATCTTTCCCTTAAAAATGTGAACTACTTCAAATCGGCCCTGAAGCAACGAAAAATTTTATACCTAGAAGAAAAAACCTCCGCTGAAAAACAAAAGGTTTTAATGCAATTACAAGCTGACCTGCATATTCATCAATTACCTGTTCACATCGAGTGTTTTGATAATTCCAATTTTCAGGGAAGTTATCCTGTAAGTGCGATGGTATTCTTTAGCAATGGAGAACCCAATAAAAAAGAATACAGGAGATACCATGTAAAAACAGTTAAAGGCATTAATGATTTCGCCAGTATGCAGGAAGTTGTTTTTAGACGCTATAAACGACTATTGGAAGAAAAATCATCCCTTCCTCAATTGATTATCATTGATGGTGGCAAAGGGCAATTAAGTGCTGCGATGGAAAGTATCCGCCAATTGTCGAACCTTAACATTAATGGCGAGCAGCATCCATTTAAATACACTACCATTGTTGGGTTGGCAAAAAATGAAGAAGAATTATTTTATCCTGGTGATTCGGAATCTATAAAACTTGCCTGGAATAGTGAAAGCCTCAAACTCATTCGAAGGATACGTGATGAAGTTCATAATCATGGAATCAGTTTTCATCGAAACCTTAGAAGCAAAGGAACTTTTAAAAACGAATTGGAAAATATCAATGGCATTGGAAAAACAACTGCAGCCCTATTGCTGAAAACTTTCAAATCGGTGAACAATGTAAAATCTGCCGAGGAGTCATCTCTTATTGAATTGGTAGGCAGTTCCCGGGCCAAACTAATACGAGCCTATTTCAACCATCCCCAATCGGCAAATGAAGCCGATATGCCCTCCTAAGCAATCTTATAAATACAGCCTCTTTATAATACAAAGGAGCCGGATAGAAATCCAGCTCCGTTTTTAAATCCAATATCCTATGAAAAACCGTGGCGAATGTACACTAGCTTAAGGCATAAAAAAATACCCTGTTAGTGGTATTTTTTGAACTTCCCCTATATTAAATAGCAGTTCAAATAGTTATAAACTCAATTCAAACGAAAAGCCCCTCAAAATTGAGGGGCTTTAATGATTTCAGGAATATATAGCTTAATAGCTCCAAAGGTCTTGTTCGTAATTGAAAATTTTCTCTTTAATATTTTCTCCTTCTAGCAATTGTAGGATAGGTTGATCACTCAAGCCTTTATAGTTCTTGATAAATAAGTCATATGGATTGTCCATGGTGCTTTTAATAATGCGGCCATAGAACATGCGACTTTCAAATAATTCTTCCCAACTCATTCTAGCTCCGAAGTTCTTTCCATTGTATACTTCATATCTTGAGAAGATAGGACGCATATCGGGATAATATACCCAGAACAATTCAGTTTCTCCCAATGCAACGCCCATAGAGGTAACTACATTTTTTACAGGAGCAATACCCAATATTCTCCAGAACAAGCGAGAGCTTTCTTTATCAAAAATCACTTCTTCTTTAATTCTGAATTTATAGAATGAATCTAAGTTTACTTCTGGGGTTTTGTAATCAACGCCAACGATATTTCCCAAAGAATCGTAACGGTTAACGGGTACCGGTTCGCCACCTACAATTTTAGCAACTTCTGCCTTTGTCATAGGGGTAGTAAAACGATCATCTACGTTTTGAAATACAGTCACGAGACTATCCTGAATGGCTTGCAATAAAATTGAAATGAATCGCTGATTGCCATTATTCTCATCTGCTGAATATCGGAATGGCAAATTGATTTTTTCACGAGTATCTATTTCTCTCCATATTTTATGGCGATACACCGCATCATCAGCTCTTAGGTGTTCATAAGGCAGCGGTGTTCTATCCTTAATGGCATCATCATCTACAGCTCCATCTCTACGTTGTGAAGGCTTTACCAATTTGATTGGCAAACTATCATTCACTGGAGGAGCTGCAGGCGCAGGAGTAACTGCTGCAACGGCAATTGTATCCACTTTAGGAGCCGCAGGGTTAATCTTTGCCTTTGTCCTTGTCTTGGTGGTCTTTTTGGTCATAGCCCTTTTAGCAGGTGCTTTACCAGTTTTCTTTTGAGCCTCCGCATTATTTGCAAACACGGCCAAACAAAGAACAAATAAGAGATATTTTACAAAACGCTTTTTCATAGCTGTTTTTATTTATGAATTATTTCTATTAATACAGTGCAAAAGATTTACCATCAATATTTCTTGGACCACCCGGACCATTTACTTTGATATTATCAAATGTAACTACTGAACCCGGACCGCATCTTCCGATAAAAGCAGCTAAACCAGTTAAGCTATTACCAGTAATTGAAGCTGTTGCAACATTGGGGAAATTAGCACCAGAAAAATATACTGTTGCACTCACAACGCTGAAACGAGTATCAAAATCAAAATTTTCTAATTCAGCACGGCAGAATTGTTGTCCTTTAAATTCTACTGAAGGCATCCTGGCTTTACCAGAAGCAACTTTGAATACAGGATCAGGAATTCTTTTCACACGGAAATCGAATTTGCTTGATTTACCCTCTGCAGTTACTGTTATACTTGCTGCACCAATCGTAGATACATCAACTGATCTGTTTGACCCAGAACCACTCAATGTTCCACCTGTCATAGATACCGATGTTTTATCCCAACCAGAACCAGAAGAAATGGTAATAGGATTAGGTACACCAATATAAAATACGTTCATTTTATCCAGCATCACCGCTGCACCACCTGGTACACCTACTACATATTCAACCTCTGCTTTTGCAGATTGGGGAGCACCGTTTAAGTCAACATAATTTACCACTACTGGTACTTTATGTGCACCCGGGCCACTGGCAGTTATTTTATAAGTTCCTTTACCTTCTACAGTAGCTACACTAGATCCATTGATAGCAATCTTAGGAGCAGCAGCAGCACTATATGCACCCACACCAGCAGTAATTTCTACTTCTTGTCCAGGCATTACATAATTTGAACTTTGGCCTACCAGGATACTAAATTGATCAGGGCGTACAGCAACTTCACCTATCTTATTGTGACAAAATGTTACAATTTGATTTTCGGCATTCTTCACATTGTTCTGAAACTTACTCAACATAGTAAGTGCAGCCACCGTTGGTGTCATGTGAAAATAACCGGTAGCGAAATCTTTCTTTCCTTCTTTACTTGAAATTGGATCGGTATTAACGGGGAAATTATTTTCGAAAGCGGTTCTAATAGAAGCATCAATACCAAGCACTTTAGATTTGAATTCATCTAACTTGTTCTTCAATTCTAATCCCTTGCCTTTTGTTTCAAACAAACGGGTAGAGGCATCCAAATTATCTTCTTTAAAATCTTCCTTGCCATCTTTGATAACAAGTCCAGCTTCAGTTTTCAAGTCCTTTTTGATATTCTCAATATAATTATTGATTTCGTCAGCATATTTATGAGCTTCTTCTGCTCTGGGCTGCCAAATCTTTGCTTGCTCCATGGTTGTTCCTTCGGCAAGTTTTTCTTGTAGCGATTTATAAAGCAGGTTGGTGGAAGTATTTAAATTGGCATTAGAAGCCTGTAAGCTTTTATCTACCGTTTTAAAAGATTCCAAAATTTCAGCCGAAACGTTCAGCGCAAGAATCGCAGTTAACACCAGGTACATGATGTTAATCATCTTTTGCCGGGGCTCTTTAGGTAAAGCCATAGTAAATTATTTTACGTTTGTTTAGTTAATAGTTGTTTACTCAAGGAGATCTAACTTAATAACAGTAATGATTAAACGCTACTATTACAGTTGAAATCCACCTCATTTAGCGTCCTTGCATAGCATTCAGCATATTGCCGTATACCGCATTTAATTTACCCAAGTTGTTGGCCAAAGAACCAATTTGTTCTTTTGCTTTATTAGCATCATCTACACTAGACATCATGGTAGCACTTGCTTCATTTAATTTACCATAGAAATTATTCAAAGATTTCAAATGGTTATTGGCTTCTTTTAATTCCAATTCATAAATAGTATTCAAGCTGCCCAGGTTTTTAGTAAGCCCTTGTACCTGCTCATGAAATCCTTTGGCGGCTTCTGAAGCATTATTAAAGCTAGCCATGCTATTGGCACTTGCTGTAAAAGCACTGCTCATGCTTCCCATTGCAACAGTTGCCTCTTTGGCTTTATTTCCAAAATCAGCGGTGCTTTTTACTACATCACTTACATCAGAGATGCCTGCAACAGTACCTTGTAATTTATTGAAACTTTCACCCAGTTTTTTTAAGTTGGAAGGATTGATTTCAGCATCTTGCATCATTTTATCCATAGACAATAAAGGATTACCTGCAACTGCAACTTCAGCAATATCATCATCTTCTTCATGATGTTTTGGTTTCACCCACTCAATAACTGCGTAGATAAAGAAGATGGCGGTTTCAGTCCACATACCAATGGTCAACATCTTATCAGCATATGACTGATGCGTAAGCTTTGCCCATGCAGCAAAAATGATTACAGCAGCACCGGCACTCACCAGTACATCGATTACGGTTAAAAAGGTCCTTTTTTTGTACTTAGCCATGACTTATTAAATTTTAAAGTTTTAACTGGGGATTATTTAAAGTTATGTTTACACAATAGTTCAGTGATCCTGTTTTTTACAGGTTCTTTTAAGCAATTATTTTCCGGAGGATCAGGTTATTTTTTTCCACGTTTCTTTTGAGCCGGAGGTAAGTCAATCACGCAACGGAATCCGATGTAAGATTTTGCTGTATCCAGGTACTCATAATTACGAGTACTTGTTTGCAGATAATATCCAACATCTTTCCAGCTACCACCACGTACTACTTTACGTTGCATACGAGGAGGATCGCTTTTTTTAGCATTATAGCGTATATCGGGGTTCAAATCGTGTTGAAAATTGTATCCACCTTCATAATAAAGAGAGGAAGTCCATTCTGCTACATTACCAGCCATATTATACAAACCGAAATCATTAGGCCAGTAAGCATCTGCGCGAACAGTATATAAACCACCATCTTCAGGATAATTACCACGGCCAGGTTTGAAATTGGCTAAGAGGCAACCTTTTTTGTTACGAAGATAAGGTCCTCCCCATGGATAAGGAGATTGTGAACGACCACCTCTTGCAGCATATTCCCACTGTGATTCTGTTGGCAGGCGGAAATCTGATTCTGGAGATCTTTTCTTTCCTTCTAAATAAGAATTCAGATAATGTGTTCTCCATTCGCAGAAAGCAGTAGCCTGTTTCCAGTTAACACCTACAACAGGATAATTGCCAAATGCAGGGTGGTTGAAATATTTTTTAGCCATTGGTTCATTGTAGGAATAGGCGAAGTCGCGTACCCAACACAATGAATCTGGATAAACCGGAATCTTATCTTTTAAGATGAATTTAGAACGAGGAACATTGGGGTCCCTGTTAATAGCAGCAGCTTTATAATCAAAAATTTCTGATTGATAAACAATTTTGTTTGGATCTAACTCTTTCTTACCAAAAATGCGGTTGTCGGGAGTTACAATCATGGCATCAATTTTCTCTAATGTAGCTTTATCGCCCCATTTGATTGTCTTGGCCCTTTTCCAATCAATATACTCATTACCATCTGGACCTTGTTTTACCATTTGCAGCAGTTTAGCAGCAATAGAGTCCCTCACCCAATTGGTAAACTGACGGTATTCATTGTTGGTAATTTCAGTAGCATCCATCCAAAATCCACTGATAGATACTTGCATATTACGAGCAGTAAATGCGTAATTAATATCCTCATCACTAGGACCCATGTGGAAGGTTCCCGGTGGTACATAGACCATGCCCGGAGGTTTGGTAAGGCTCCACCTGCCACCTGGCTCAACACCATGTAGCTGGCCATCGTTTGGCAACGATTTGCCGCCTTTGTTTTTTCCACCAAACATTTTACAGCTTGATAATGATACGATAGCCACAATGGCTATCAGCGAAAATAACCTGTACTTCATTGTATTTTACTTTGAGGGTATTGGCAAATGTAATGATAATTTTGATTTTTGAACACTACCAGATGCATTTCTGCTTTATTTTTTTGACCTAGAAATACACCTAGAATCAGGAAAACGGAGGATTTTTAGAAATATTGCGTTCATCCTGTTAATTAGCGACTTTATTTATATTAAAATACACGCATAATTGCATTTATTATATCAATTATATTGTTTTATTAATCATAGCCAATGCCGCTTCTACAGTGGAAACCGGTGCAGAACAACTGTAATTTTTACAAATATAAATCCAGGTTTTTCCATCCTCCCATTTATTTTTTAATAATGGGAATTCGACATTTGACTCTATTGATAATTGTAATACGCTTCCTGGAATATATTTTTTTAACATTTCATTTTGTTTTTGCATGGCCTCCTTCCCAGTTATCACTATCTCATTGAAACCCACCGCCGCTATCTCCATAGATCTAGCCCAAATGGCAAAAGAGGAAGGATATTTAAGTACGGCAGCAGATAAGCCCTTCAAATCATCCATTGCGCGCTTTTGCCAAACGGGCCGGTCAAATACAATGGATAAGTAAAGCAGGTTTTCGGTCATAACACTATTTCCGGAAGGTACAGCCCCATCATATACTTCCTTTTTCCTTACTATCACATCGGCTTGCTCTGATCCGGTATAGAAAAAATAACCAGCTGCCTGATCTGAAAATTGCGCTGTAACAAAGGTTGTAAGAGCTGCTGCCTTCTTTAAATAAAGCGTATCGCCTGTTATTTCCTGCAACTGTATACAAGCCTGAATCAGATAAGCATAATCATCTAAAAATGCAGGAATCTTGGCTTGCCCCTCTTTATAAGTGTGATACAATGCAATTTGCTCATCATTGATTGCAAAATTCTCTAAAAGGGTATTATATAGTAGGATGGCTTTTTCCTTATAAGCAATTGTACCAGTAGCTGCATGGGCTTTACAAAATGCAGTCAGTAATAATGCATTCCATCCCAATATTATTTTGTCGTCGGTTAAAGGACGAACTCTTTTATGACGTGCTGCCAATAAAACTGCTAAACCATTGTTGATGATGCTGCTTAATTTTTCAACTGTCAACTGATTGGCGATTGCAAAGTCTTCTTCCGAGATCGATTTCCATAATATATTTTGTCCTTTCCAAGCAGTTTCGGTAATAGGTAGGTTGCCATTTTCTTTTACATTAAAAAAATCGCAAAAGATGGTTGCATCTGTTCCTAATAAAGACAGTAGTTCCTGCTTTGTCCAAATATAAAACTTGCCCTCCTCCCCTTCACTATCGGCATCTAATGCGGCATAATAGCCTGCTCCTTCCTGGTACATTTCTCTTTGCAAAAAATCAATGCTCTGTTCAATGGCAGTAGCATACCTCGATTGCCCCGTCAGTTGATAGGCCTCACTCAGTACATTAATGAAAAGTGCATTATCATAAAGCATTTTTTCAAAATGTGGTACCAACCATTCATTGTCAGTACTATATCTTGCTAATCCACCACCCACCTGATCGTAAATTCCACCACACAACATTTTATCAATACTCAATAAGGCCTGACTTAAACAAGATTGATCTCCTGTATAAAAAGCATGTTGTAATAAATATTGTATAACAAAAGTTTGGGGAAATTTGGGGGCCTTACCAAAACCGCCCCATTGAGTATCGGCTGTTTGTAAAATATGAGTGGCCATCAAAGCTGCATTGGAGGTAGTAAATACATCCTCTTCAGTAGGCTTTAGATTTCCAAATAAATTGGACTTTTCGAGGTGTTCTGTTAGGCTATTGGCCTGCTCCACTATTTGTGATTTACGATCCGTCCAACCCTGGTGAATGCCATCCAGAATCTCTGTCCAGGATGCACGATTGAATGCCCTTACCGGCGGATAATAAGTGCCCCCGAAAAATGGTTTTTTATCGGGAGTTAAAAATACATTCAAAGGCCAGCCCCCTGCGCCAGAAATAGCCTGGACTGCATCCATATAAATATGATCCAGGTCGGGCCGCTCTTCCCGATCAATTTTTATATTGATAAAATATTGGTTCATCAATTGTGCCGTTGCTTCGTTTTCAAAACTCTCTCTTTCCATTACATGACACCAATGACAGGCCGCATATCCAATACTTACCAGTATGGGCTTGTCTTCTTCAACGGCCTTGCGCAGTGCCTCCTCCCCCCAGGGATACCAGTTTACCGGATTATGTGCATGTTGCAATAAATAAGGACTGGTTTCATGTATTAAATGATTGCTGTATTTTTTACTTGTCATAGCTACAAATATCCATTAAAAAAGGCAGCCCTAAAGCTGCCTTTTACATTCGTGAAATGATTTATTTCTTTTTCAGGGAATTTAAATATACTTCCAAAGCACTGACCATACTGGGTGCCATGGGTTGAGGAGCTTTAATATCCAATTTTAATCCAGCGTCTTCTGCTGCCTTAAAAGTGTTTTGGCCAAATGCCCCAATCTTGGTTCCGTTCTGTTTGAATTTAGGGAAATTTTCCAGCAAACTCTTTACTCCTCCTGGTGTGAAAAAACAAATGATATCATAGTTTCTACCCACTACTTCCTTAATATCATTGCTGATGATTTTATACAGAACAGGCGTCGCAAACTCGCATTTATTAAACTTCAGGTAATTGGTTATTTCACTGTCAAATGATTCTGAGCAAGGGTAAAGGAATTTTTCGTTGTCCTTGTGCTTGTTGATCACATCAAAAAGACTTTTGTTGGTACCATCTGCACCATAAAACACTTTGCGCTTTCTGTATAAAATGAATTTCTGTAAATACAAAGCTACCGCTTCAGTGATACAGAAGTACTTGGTATCCTGTGATACGGTTACTTTCATTTCGTCGCAGATGCGGAAAAAATGGTCAATAGCATTGCGGCTGGTAAAAATTACTGCAGTATAAGCTGCTATATCAATCTTTTGCTTTCTGAAGTCCTTGGAAGGAATGGCTTCCACCACTATAAAAGGATGAAAATCGAGGTGTACATCAAATTTAATTGCCAAGTCAAAGTACGGAGACTTAACACCTTCGGGCTTTGGTTGGGTAATTAGAATTTTTTTAACTGCCGTAGTCGGTTTGGCGACTTTATTTGCTCCGTTTTTTACCATAATAAATTATACTATTCAATGGTGTTGCAAAATTACGCATTTTTGTTCAAGAAAAGCATCAATGCTTTGTAAATCAACAAAAGAGGGAGTATTTCAACCGAGGTAATTAAAAGGATAAAATGCAGTGTACTCATTTTTAATCTGTTTTGTAATAAGCCATAGGACTTAAAATAACGCAATAACAATAATAAGCCCAGTACAGAAAAGGACAAGATCATTATCGAATGTAAATAGACAGGATTTGCGAATACCAATAAAATCAGTAAGGGTAATAACAAAATGCCAATGATCTTATTAATCATGAATACGACGAAAATATAGATGCTGGCAGTTTCGCGGTTGCCGGTTATCCATCCTGCAAATTTGAGTATACTATATTTAACTGCATATACCAGCCCCATCAACAGTATACTAGCACCCATTAACAACCACTTGTTTTGTACCAACCTTACATTGTCGAATTTCATTAAAAAATAAATGTACAAGCCGCCCGTAATAAAGAAGAAGACATTGAATAATAAGGAAGGTAGCTTGGATTGTAGTAATTGATCCGTCAATTGATTTTGCCTTAAAGAAGTATTCAGAAATACCCTGAACAAGGTTGCGATATACCTGGAAAAAAAAGACCGGAAAATGGCCAATAAAAATACTACCCCGGCAAATAAATAAAATAAGTAGTCATTATTCGGTCGGTTTTTTATTTGAGGAGTATTGGGCAATACCGGAATACTGTAATTGATGAATTTATTTTCCTTCAGCAACTGCATATTCACCAAGGGTGGAATGGTCTGCGTTGAATCTTTAATAGCAGCAGGAATTTGCGACAAGGAATCCTTTTGTTGCGCAGCCCCAGAAAAGGCCAGGATGAAAGTCAGCAGCAAAATGGAGAATACCTGTTTCAAGAAGGAATTTATTTTGGCAAAAGTACTGGCAAGTATTCAAATAACAGAGTGCTTGATTGAAATAAAAATAAATAAGCACAATTATCGCATTAGAAATAATTCACATACCCAAAATGAATCTTGGAGGCTTCGCGGATATTAAAGGGCACATCATTTCTTTTACCCATTGCATAGCTAACATTGAGCAAGCCATTTTTGGTTTCAAAGGCCATCCCAATGCCGGCACTAACAAAAAAATTGGTTACGTTCACTGACTGGTATTTGTTTTGAACAGCTCCAAAATCAGAAAAGCCAAAAAGATAAGACCTCAATCCCAGCAGCAATCGATATTCGGCTGTAGTAGTTAAATACCTAGTGGCATAAATACTCTCTTCACTAAAACCCCTCAATAATTTATAGCCACCAATTTGAAATAGTTCGTTGCGGAAAATATTGGGACTAGCAAAAACACCGCCTTGTAGCGAAAGTTTTACCGTGGCTTGTTTGGCAACCGGGAAATAATGAGAAGCAGCCATTTTAATCCTAATTTGATAGGATTTTACTTTTAATGAATCGTATAAAGAAGCATAATTAAAATTGGGATCTTTTAAATTGATAATATCGTTATTGGGCTTTACATTTTTTAAACCAATGGTAGCATATATTTTAACTTCATCGCCGCTGCGGGGGTTGTAGCGGAAATTGGTATGGTTCCAATCGTACTCAATACCCATACTGGCAGAATTGACATCAATATTAGCGGGTAATTTTTTTGTTTGCTTTACTATATTGGTGTCTACCCCATTGGCTAATAAAAAATTATTATGCCATTGAAAGAAAATTTTACCCGATTGATTGATGGTAGAAAGATATTGCAAGCCTATCTGACTATTCACCTGTAAAAAAGAAGAATCCTTTTTAAACAAATCAAAAGAAAGATCGAGGCCCAGGTTACTATTTAAAAAATAAGGTTTTTGATAAGCCAGGTTCAGGCGAGGTGATTTTCGTTGTAAGCTCTGCCAATTGGCAATAATGGTTTCGCCACCACGCAATGCATTTTGCAAATTCAATTTTACATCACCCGTTAATTGAAATTTATTTGTGATGCCATTGCCTGGCAATAATCCCAACAACACATCAATCTGACTGCTTCGTTTTGGTGACAGGTAAAGATTTAATATAGAACCGCTACCCAGCATACTGATATTACTGGGTTGAATGGCTTGTATATAGGGCAATTGTTGCAAGCGCTTATCTACCTGTTGTAATCTTTCTTTATTATATAAAGCACCAGCAGGGATATTTAAAAAATGATACAAGAATTTTTTCGACAAAATAGCCTTGCCATATAAATGAATACTATCAACATGATAAGCGATAAACTTATTCACTTTTAGCAGGGCGTTGATTTTATTATCGTCTACCTCAATACTGTCGAGGTATACTTCCGCAAAGGGATACCCATTTTTTTCATAATACAATAATATGCGTTGCTGTATGGCCTGCAATTGCGGAATATTCATTGGTTTATTGGAGAAGTTTTTTTCCAAATAACCACTTTCATCCATGGCCCTTTTTTCGATGCCAACAGGCGTGATTTTTACCCAATAATATTTTTTACCTACATACAAATAAATATGCGCCGCGGTATCGGTATAGGCAATACTATCTACAGAGGCAGTTGGATATCCTTTAGCGGCAAGCAGGCCCGGAATTTTAGGAATGTATTGAATGCAGGCAGCCTGGCCATTGAAAGTTCTTTGCAACTGCCAATCAGGAGTAGTAAAGGAATTATCTTTGTCGGTATAGTGTACCATTAATTGATACACATGAAGCGGCTGTTGGCCATAACCAATAAAGCAATGAAAAAAACAAGTCATTGCAAGAAAAAGGGCTAACCGATTTGTCTTTATTGGCATCTGTCTTCAAAACTAAAATATTATTACGATACTTAAATCAAAACTCCCTTGGCAGGCATTTATATACATATCCCTTTTTGTAAGCAGGCTTGCCACTACTGCAATTTTCATTTTTCTACTGTACCCAAGCAGATGGCAGCCTTTGTTGATGCCTTAAAAAAAGAAATTGAAATTACACCCTCTTTTATTCCTACTCAGCAGGGAGCAAAGGAAAAAATAAATACACTGTATTTTGGTGGTGGCAGTCCTAGTATATTACCTATACAAGACCTGCAAAGCATTTTTGAAGCATTGCATAAACGCTTTTCTTTTTCGGAGCATATAGAAATAACCCTTGAAGCAAATCCCGATGATATCAACATAGAAAAACTACAGGCCTGGCGATCATTGGGTGTTAACCGATTGAGTGTAGGTATTCAAAGTTTTCAAGACGAAGAATTGAAATGGATGAACAGGGCACATACGGCCAAAGAATCATTGGACTGCATAGACGCTATTCAAGCGGCAGGTTTTGATAATTATTCTATTGACCTGATATATGGTTCACCACTGCTGGACGATAGCAACTGGAAAAAAAACGTAGACATCGTCATTGAAAAAAAGATTCCGCATATCAGTTGCTATGCATTAACAGTGGAGCCTTCAACTGCATTGAGTAAAATGATTGTTCAAGGAAAAAAAGAAGCAGTAGACGCCGACAGACAAGCGAATCAATTTTTATTACTGATGGAATGGATGGAGCAAGCCGGCTACCAACATTATGAAATCAGCAATTATGCATTGCCCGGAAAAAAAAGTATACACAATAGTAGTTATTGGGAGGGTGATGCTTATTATGGTTTTGGTCCTTCGGCCCATTCATTTGATGGCCATAAAACAAGGCGTTGGAATATTGCCAACAATGCCTTGTATATTCAATCAATTGCCAATAATCAAATACCAATGGAACAGGAAGTATTGAGCAGCCAACAACAATTGAATGAATATAGCATGACTGCTTTAAGAACAAACAAAGGCATTGATTTAAACAAAGTGGAAAGCTTATATGGCGCTGCTGCTGTAGCTGGCTTATTAGAAGCAGCCCAACCTTATATACAATCAAATAAAATAAGGGTGGAAGAAAATCATATACTATTAAGCAAGGAGGGGAAATTATTTGCTGATGGCATTGCAGCTGCTTTGTTTTTCTAAAGTCATTTATCAGCCAACAATCTAATAGCATTACTATACCAGGGTCTTTTCAATAAACTTGAATCCTTCGGCAGCGGGCCATTCTTCCCATAATATTTTATAAATTGTTTCAGCAATGGGCATATCTGCTTTTATTTGTTGATTGATGCCATACATACATTTGCTGGCATTATAGCCTTCTGCCACCATATTCATTTCCTGCTGTGCTGCTTTAACGGCATATCCCTTGCCAATCATATTGCCAAAACTTCTGTTGCGACTATGAAGACTATAACAGGTTACCAATAAATCGCCCAAGTAAACCGATGCAGCATAATTAGTAGCAGTATGTTCTTTTTTCGTAGAAGGGTGATGATCGATGGAGCCTACTTGTATGTCCTGCACACCCAGGTTGCGCAGAAAGCCCGCCATTTCATCGGCGCTATTGGCAATTAAAACACTGAGAAAATTATCGCCATAATCCAGTCCGTGTGCAATACCCGAACCCACAGCATAAATATTTTTTAATATCGCGGCATATTGTACACCATAAATATCTGTATTGGTAATCGTATTCAAATAATGTGTACGAAAATAGTCGGCAATATTTGCGGCGGCTATTTCATCCACACCAGAAAAAGTAAGGTAGGAAAGTTTTTCGGCGGCTACCTCTTCTGCATGGCAAGGACCCAAGACGGCAAAATAATCGCTGAGTGCCACATCGAATTCATTTTTCAAATAATCGTTCAGCAAAATATTTTGAGTTGGCAAAATTCCCTTGATGGCGGAAATTATTTTTTTGCCTTTGAATATATTCCTGTCAAGCGAACCCAGCACGGCCTCGGCATAAGCAGAGGGCACCGCAATAATGATGACATCGGATTGTTTAATTACTTCAGTTGCATCGGTGGTTAATTGCAAGCGGCTTGTATCAAAATGTGCAGCCGAAAGGTATTGAGGATTGTGTTGGTGTAATTGAATATAATCAATGGCAGTTTGATGTCGGTTCCACCAATAAATGGTATTGCCATTATCGGTGAGTATTTTTGCAAGGGCAGTACCCCAGCTACCACTACCTAATATTCCGAATTTCATTTTTTAGATTGAGGGTTATTATTCAACTACTGCATTTACAAGCCTAGTTTCTCTACTGCGAGTTGCGCAGCAATTTGGCTGGCATCTTTTTTATTGTATCCTTTTCCCTGCGCTACCAATTCTCCATCTACTGTGGCGCCAATGGTAAACAAGCGTCGTCCATTTTCAAATTTTTCATCCAGGGTTTCAAATTCCAATGCCCTGCCGTTTTTATTGGCCCAACCGTATAATTTATTCTTGATATTAATTTCTATGACTTCTAAGTCGTCGATAAAAAGATGCGGCATGATGATGTATTTCTCCACCCATTTTTTGGTGCCTGCATAACCTTTGTCGAGGAATACGGCCCCAATCAATGCCTCTAATGTATTACCGAAAATTTGAGAAATTTTCAGTGAGTTATCATACTTATTATAGAAAGTGATTTTTTTCAAGCCCATTTTCAAGGCAATATCATTGAGCATTTGGCGGTTGACCATCTTGCTTCTCATTTCTGTCAGGAAGCCTTCGCCCTTGTAAGGATATTTTCTAAATAAATAATGTGCTACGATGGAACTCAATACAGCATCGCCCAAAAACTCCAGTCTTTCATTGTTTTCATCAGCACCTTCTCTTACGCTGCGATGGCTCAGGGCAGTTTTGTACAATGCAAGGTCGCCGGGAGCGAAGCCCAATACATTATTGAGTTGTTTTTTAAACTCCTTGGTTTTTTTATTACCGCCGAAAAAGTCTCTAATAAATTGCAAAGTACGGTTGATATGTTTAAGCGAAAATAAACCTTATTTATGGCAAAATAAAAGAAAGAAAAGAGAAGGGCTATTTGCAACGAGGGCAATCAATATTAAGCGGGATCAATTTTTATAGAACAATAAAAATTATGCAGGGTATTTTTTTACAATAACGCTTGCATTGTGTCCACCAAATCCAAATGTATTGCTGAGGGCAGCATTGACGGTACGATACTGTGCTTTATTGAAAGTAAAATTCAGGTTGGCATCTAAATCAGGATCGTCGGTAAAATGATTGATGGTAGGAGGAATAATATCTTTTGTAACTGCCAAGATACAAGCCAATGCTTCGAGGGCACCTGCTGCGCCAAGGCAATGACCGGTCATGCTTTTGGTACTGCTGATATTGAGTTTATATGCATGATCGCCAAAAACATTTTTAATGGCCTTGGTTTCTGCAATATCACCCAATGGAGTGCTGGTACCATGTACATTGATATAATCAATAGATTCGGGTGTTAAGCCTGCATCTTTCAATGCGGCTTTCATTACATTATTAGCACCCAATCCTTCGGGATGTGGAGCGGTAATATGATGTGCATCGGCAGTAGCACCACCACCGGCTATTTCGCAATAAATGCGGGCGCCTCTTGCCAAAGCATGTTCGAGATTTTCTAAAACCAATACACCACTACCTTCGCCCATTACAAATCCATCGCGGTCTTTATCAAAGGGGCGGCTGGCAGTTTGTGGACTATCATTTCTTTCGCTAAGGGCTTTCATGGCATTGAAACCACCTACACCAGCAGCGCTAACAACCGCTTCGCTACCACCGGTGATAATGATATCTGCCTTACCGAGGCGAATATTATCAAAAGCATCGATAATGGCATTGGTGCTGGATGCACAGGCACTCACTACGGCAAAATTTGGTCCGCGGAAACCGTGGCGCATAGAAATTTGTCCGGCAGCAATGTCCAGGATCATCTTAGGAATAAAGAAAGGATTGAAACGAGGTGTGCCATCGCCTAAGGCGAAATTGATAACTTCTTCCTGAAAAGTAATAAGACCACCAATACCACTGGCAAAAATAACACCTACTCTGTCGGGGTCAACATTATCCTTGGTAATACCCGCATCTTTTACTGCTTCGTCGCTTGCGATTAAAGCAAACTGACAATAGCGGTCCATTTTACGGGCTTCTTTTCTGTCGAGATAATGGGTAGCGTCAAAATCTTTAACCTCACAGGCAAACCGAGTTTTAAACTTAGTGCTATCAAACTGGGTAATAAAATTGCATCCGCTCACACCATGCTCTAACCCTTGCCAATATTCAGGAAGCGTTTTACCCAATGGAGTGAGGGCACCTAATCCGGTTACAACAACTCTATTTAAAGTCATACAATTTGCCTGTGATAATTAAAAGATATTACTTGGCGTGTTCTTCCAAATAAGTAACAGCCTGACCAACTGTAGTGATGGTTTCAGCTTGTTCATCGGGAATAGAAATATTAAATTCTTTTTCAAATTCCATGATTAGTTCTACCGTATCTAAGCTATCGGCACCTAAATCATTAGTGAAAGAAGCTTCTGGAGTAACCTCTGCTTCATCTACACCTAATTTGTCAACAATAATTTTCTTTACTCTTGTTGCAATGTCTGACATGATTGTAAAATTTAGTTTTAACTGGGAGCAAAAATATACAATTTGCGATAAATGCAAAGAAATATAAATCATACTTAAAACTGACCAAATTGATGGTTATGTGGAAAATTATCCTTAGTGTCTGCCAACTATAAAAATTAGGGCTGTTTTCCTGTATAAATCAGCATTACCGGGTTGTTTTAAACAAGCGGCCACACTATATAAGTCTATTAAAATGCTTGCTCTTTGATTGTGTCAATTTTATGGGGCAGGCGAAAGGGAGGCTTTATTGAGCTAATATTTTAGAAAAAAATAGTAATTTGTAGTAGGTTCAAGTCGAAATATTAGCAAATCTCCTTAAAACCAAGTCTTTATGGCCTTAAAACAAATAGACCACGGCAGTGCCGACTACGAAAAGATGATTGCCTTGAGGATGGATGTATTGCGCAAGCCCCTGGGCCTTGACTTTACCCCCGACGAGTTGAAAAAGGAAAAAGAAGACATTTTAATAGGCGCTTTTGAGGAAGAGGACATTTTGGCCTGTTGTTTATTAACCAAAACAGACCCTCAAACGGTGAGGTTACGTCAGATGGCGGTACAAAATAATTTACAGGGCAAGGGTATTGGTGCCAGTATGATGAATTTTGCCGAAACCATAGCCCGCGATAAGGGTTTTAAGAAGCTGACCATGCATGCCCGCAAAACTGCCATTGGCTTTTATGAAAAACTGGGGTACAAGGTTTGTGGGGAGGAATTTGAGGAAGTGACCATTCCTCATTACCTGATGGAGAAAAAATTATAATAAGGCTATTATTTAATAGTAGTTATTTTTTATTGTCGCTTGATCTTAGCCGCCAATATTTTTCTTGCATCAAACACTTCATCATCTGTAAAAGCGTTCTTGGGTATTATAAAAAAAGAGCGGCTATTAAAATACACATGAAAAAAATGTGGGCTTTCCATCCAGGTGCTAAATTTTGACCATTCCCAGCTTTGTGCTCCACGGTCGTTTTCAATTTTAAACTCCTGTTCCAGTAAACTTACTTTCAATCGGTCTTGGAAAGTGGCGGCTTTTTTATACACCATGCGGGGCAACAAAAACCAAAACACAATCATTAATACAAACCACATAACAGAAAAAGTCAGAAAGGCCAGTGGCCGTATTTCTTTCATATAAAATAATACCCCAGAGAGAATGGCAAATACATTGACCAGGATTATCATAATTTTTATTTCCTTTCGGGTAATAAAATGATAACGGAGTGCTTGTATTACTTTGTTCTTATCGTAGGTAAAAAATTGGGATATCATTGCGCAAAGATAAGGAGATGAGGAATTGGATGGAAAGCTGGAATGGTTTACGTTAAACTATATATTGATTGGTGGATGTAAGATTGCAATGCTCCGTTTATTTTTTAAACACCCAATTCAAGTTGATTTTTCACCAACTCAAAATACTTGCCTTTTTTATTAGTGAGCTCTATATGGGTACCTTCTTCTATTATGCAGCCATTTTCAAGTACCACTATCTTATCTGCATTTTTTACAGTACTTAAACGATGTGCGATTACTATTACTGTTCGTCCTTTAAAAAATCCCTGCAGGTTTTCCAGAATAACTTTTTCGTTGTTCGCATCCAGTGCATTGGTTGCTTCATCAAAAAAAATGAATTCAGGGTTTTTATATACTGCTCTTGCAATTAAAATACGCTGCCGCTGCCCTGCACTAATACCATTTCCGGCATTACCGATTTTAGTATCAAAACCAAGCGGAAGGCTTTCAATAAATTCCAGCACATTTGCAAGTCTGCAGGCTGCAATCAATTTTTCTTTATCCGGTACTTCATCGGCAATAGCAATATTCTTTTCTATGGTATCGCTGAATATGTAACCTTCCTGCATTACGCTTCCTGATATGGAACGCCAGTAATGAGGGTCTATTTTTTGTAGAGGGGAAACATTACCTATTCTAACTTCCCCTGTATAATTGTCATAAAATTTTAAAAGCAATTTTAATATAGTGGTTTTACCACTACCACTCATACCCACAATGGCCGTTGTTTTATTGGTTTCAAAATGCAGGTTTATGTTTTTTAAAACCAGGGGGTTGCCAGCACCCGGGTAGGTAAAATTTATACCAGAAAATATGATGCTCCTGTCTCCTTTTATTTCTTTTGCTAAATCTATTCCGTCAGGAACTTCATTATTTAAGTGGTGGATTTCATTGAGTCTTTCCAACGAAATTTTAGCATCCTGTGCCTGCCTTGCAAAGCCTATTAGCTGTTCTACCGGACTATTTAATTGCCCGATGATGTATTGTATTGCCAGCATGGCACCAAGGGACAGAGAACCTTGTACAACTGTTACAGCAACGAGATAGGAGATTAATATATTTTTACCCTGGTTGAGAAAGAAAGCGCCAGCCTGCTGATATTGATCTAATGTAAGTGATTTAAACCCTAACTGGAATAACTGAGCTTGTAAGCCTTCCCATTCTTTTCTTTTAATATTTTCTGCGTTGTTTAATTTTATTTCATGAATACCGTGTACCAATTGCATGGTAACCGAACTTTCACTGGCAGCCACAGCAAATCTCCTGTAATCTAATTGCCTTCGGTATTTGAGAAAAAAACTTATCCATCCAAAATATAAAAGGCTGCCAATGGCAAAAACAATGAAAATTTTAATGTTGTAACGAAAAAGGATTATTGAAAAGATAAAAAGATTGACAACGGAAAATATAGTTTGTAAAGCTGCGCCTGTTATAAAAAATTCAATGCGCCTGTGGTCACTGATCCGTTGGAGTATATCGCCTGTTTGCTTAGAATCAAAAAAACTCAGGGGTAGTTTTAACAGCTTTTTCCAAAAATCGGAGAGTATCGAAAAATTGATATGTGTACTAATAAATAAGAGCGCCTTACTACGTATGAACTCTACTATCATTTGTGTTAGCAGCAGCGTAAACTGTGCCAGCAGCATTAGCTGAATAAATGTGAGGTCGTGGTTTTTTATCCCTTTATCCACCACATTTTGAGTAACATAAGGAAAAACAAATTGAAATACACTGCCTATGAGCAGGCAGGAAATTACAATGGCAATTTTTGTCTTATGCTTAAAAGTATATTTTTTAAGCAAACTCCAGTCTAACTTTTTCCCATTCCCTTTTTCAGTAATGTCATTTCGTAAAGTATAAAATTCTTTTTCGGGTTGCAGCACCAATGCTATTCCTTTTTGCTCTTCTTCCTGGCCTGAACTGAACCAGTTTTCTAAAAATTCTTTTTTGCTGATTGTTAATTTTCCAATCGCGGGGTCGGCTATTTGAAAGGAAGAATAATGAAGAATAAAATTGAGATGCGTTATTTTATGTAATACTACAAAATGCTTTTGCCTCCAGTGTAATATAATCGGCAATGGAAGCTTTAATAATTCATCATAGGTTGTTTTTACAGCTACTGCCTTAAAGCCGATACTTTCAGCCGCCTCCTTAATGCCCAGGATAGAAACGCCCTCTTTTCCAATTTGCGTAGCTTTTCTTAATTTTTCAATGGCTATGAATTTACCGTAATGACTGGCTACCATGCGAAGGCAGGTGGGGCCACAATCCATACTGTCGTGTTGCTTGTAGAATGTAAATGGCAAAGATGTTGATTTTTTGAGGCGTAAAAAAAATGAATATTGTATAATTCAATTTTTCTTTTTTGCTTGTCCAAAAAAGAAACAAAAAAAGACCCCGACAAACGAATACGGCCCGTTTGTCGGAAGCAGCTATGTGGAACTTATGTACTACTGTGACTTCAACATCAGTTCTTTACTCTTAATTTCAATACTCTGTAGCAAATAGGTAGCATTTTATAAACATAATTTCCAGTATTCATCTACCTTATCAATACCACTGTTCCTTTCCTCGTAATTGTATTGCCCTTATAATCCACCGCCTCTGCTAACCAGCTAAAGG
>CALRKF020000015.1:0-53465 GCA_943367825.1 Chitinophaga pinensis | reverse complement strand
TTGCTTGTTTTGCCTTTGTTTTTATTGTCTCAAGAGCAGGGACAATATCCAGAGGATTCTCTACGAAACCTGGATGAATTAGTGGTGATTGCGCAAAAACAAGTACGCAATAAATTACTTGTACCCTATAATGTGAATTCAATTGGCATTAAGGAAATGAATGCTCATCAATTTAGAACGGTTCCAGAGGCATTATCAGGAATAAATGGCGTTTTTCTTCAAAAAACAAATCATGGTGGAGGTGCACCCATTATAAATGGAATGATGGGAAACCAAATATTGGTATTGGTTGACGGTATTAGATTAAACAATTCAACTTTTCGATATGGGCCTAATCAATATAGCAATACTATTGATGTTTTTACAGTACAAAAAATTGAAGTAGCAAAGGGTACAGGTTCTGTTCAATATGGAACGGATGCCATGGGTGGCGTAATTAATATTGTAACTAAAGATCCCACTTTCAGTACTTCTAAACCTATTTTTTCTGGAGCTGCCATTGCAAAAATTGTTTCCTCAGCTATGGAACAATCGCTAAGAACTGAGGCTGGCTGGGCAAATCAAAAAATTGCGCTTTCAGCTGGTTTTACCAAAAGAAATTTTGGCGATTTAATTGGAGGTGCCAACACAGGCAAACAATCGCCTACAGGATATAAAGAATGGGCAACAGATTTTAAAGCAAAGGTTTTAGTAAAGCAAAATATTGTTTTAACCTTTAGCCATAATTATCTACAGCAACAAAATGTTCCCGTTTATCATAAAGTGCAATTGGAAAATTATTTTATTAACGAAATGAATCCACAGCAGCACAGTTTGACATTTATGCGCTTTGTTGCAAATAGCAGTAATAAATGGATTAGGGAAAAATCAATTACGTTGTCTTATCAAACAGCAGCGGAAGGACGTTCTAGTATAAAAAATGGTAGTGCAATTTTACGAAAAGAACGAGATGATGTTAAGACAGTAGGGCTGACTACAGATTTTTTTACAGGTTGGGGTAAGGTTTGGACTGCTAATTCGGGTATCGAAGCATATTGGGATAAAGTATTTAGTTCAAGACAGGATATCAATTCAATCAGCCACGAGTCAATTTCAAAACGAGGCCTTTATCCCGACCAATCAAAATATAATAATTATTCTATATATAGCTTGCATCACTTTAAGGTTCAAAATTGGATATTTGATGCAGGGTTAAGATTCAATAAATTCAATGCTGTAATTAAGGATTCCTTATTAGGCAAACTTATTTATCATCCTAGTGCCTGTGTTGCAAATCTTGCTATTTTAAAGAAAATTGGTAAAAGTCAATCCGTTTATGTTTCATTTAGTAACGGTTTTAGAGCTCCCAATATTGATGATATGGGAAGTCTTGGAATCGTAGATTTTCGCTATGAAATACCTGCATTTAATCTTCGGCCAGAAAAATCACGCAATGTCGAACTGGGATACAAATTGCAAAGCAAAATGATTGCAGCAACTATTTCAATTTACCATTTGCAATTACTCGACCTGGTTACCAGAATCAAATTGGAAGGGCAAATTATGAATGGGTATCCGGTATATAAAAAGGAAAATACGTCCTCAGCTTATGTAAATGGATTGGAGACTTCTATCAACTGGTTGATTAATAAAAACATCACTTTTAACTCCATGCTTGCTTATACATATGGTCAAAATATTACCTTGAAGGAACCGCTTCGAAGAATCCCACCATTAAATGGAAAAATATCGAGTGCTTATAATAAAAATATTTGGAGTGTAGGAGCTGTATTCCAATTTGCTTCAAGGCAAACAAGGTTGGCACAAGGAGATAAAGAAGATAATCGAATTGGGCCAAATGGTACTGCAGGCTGGAAATCCTTAAATCTGTTTGGTACGGCTACGTATAAACAAATTCAAATAGCAGCAAGTTTAAATAATTTATTTAACGAAAACTATCGGACTCATGGTAGTGGTATTAATGAAATGGGAAGGAGTTTATCTGTAACTGTTGGAATTAAATTATAAAAAATGAATAAGCAATCCATAAGTCAAATTGTTGAGGAAATTCTTTAATTATATCAAAAATTTGGCAATCAAGATTATATTGGCGAAAGCATATCTCAAATTGAGCATATGTCGCAGTGTGCACAACTTGCTGAAGCAGCAGGAGCTGATGAGGAGACTATACTTGCTGCTTTTTTTCATGACATTGGCCACTTATGTGAGTTTGCCTTTCCTGACAAAACATTTCAGCACATGGATAGTTGCGGTATTGTAGATCATGAAAAATTGGGTGCTGCATATTTAACAAGTAAAGGGTTCTCCACTCGCATAGCCAATTTAGTACAAAGCCATGTTGATGCTAAACGATATTTAACATATTGCGATCCTACATATTATCAATTATTATCAGAAGCCAGCAAGAAAACCCTTTCTTACCAAGGCGGTCCTATGGAACCTGAAGAAGCCAAAATGTTCAAGGAAAATATTTTATTAAATCAAATGTTGGCAATTCGACATTGGGATGATCAGGCGAAATGTATTAATTTTCCACTACCTGATATGCAAAAATATGCAACAATGATGGTGAAGCATTTATCAACTCAATAGCAATACATGGTAATCAAATTGGTTGTGCTGGATTTTAGAAGCCTCACTGTTTAAAATATATTATCGTTTATTGCTCTATTCAAATTAATATAGGCAGCAGATTATAAAGAATAAAGCAATTATTTAAAACGATTAATCACGCAATCGTCACGCTCTTGGTTTAACTATTCTACTCATTCAATAAGTATGGCATCTTCATTAGGCTTAACAAATGTTGGCAAACGGAACTTTCGTTTTAAGCAATCACAACTCTTAGTGGTAATCCATATTTCACTATGTGCTTTTGTTATATATAGTTCAATGTATGGATTTCGAAAGCCCTATACAGTGAGCGATTATGGCGCATTGCATTTTTGGGGCATATCTTATAAAGTATGTTTAGTAATCGCACAGGTATTGGGCTATATGAGCAGCAAATTTTTTGGTATCAGATTTATTTCTTCTATGCAACCAAAAAATCGCATAAAATATATCCTGTTATTTATTGGTATTGCATGGTTGGCATTATTGTTATTTGCCGTCATTCCCGCACCATTTAATATACTTTGTATGTTTATCAATGGGCTTCCCCTAGGAATGGTATTTGGACTGGTTTTTGGTTTTTTAGAAGGAAGGAAGACTACTGAATTGATGGGTGCAATTTTAGTGACAAGTTTTATTTTTGCGTCTGGTCTAGCCAAATCATTAGGAAAATGGTTATTACTTAGTGGCAACATAAATGACAATTGGATGCCTTTTGTTGCTGGTGCTTTTTTTATCATTCCTTTGTTAATTGCGGTAGGTTTACTACAATATGCCCCAGCTCCATCAACCGACGATATAGCACACCGTACAGTTAGAAATCCAATGACATCAAATGAACGGAAAATATTTATTCGGACATTTGGAATTACACTTATTCCAGTTGTATTATCATATGCTATTTTTACTATCACCAGAGATTTTTGTGAGGATTTTATTAATGAATTATGGACGGAAACCGGGTTTAAGAATAACGCTTCCATTTTTACACAATCAAGTAGTATTATTTCCTGTATTGTATTGGTAGTGATAGCAGTTTTATTTCTTATTAAAAATAATTTACTGGCATTTCGATTGACACATATACTGGTAATTGCAGGAATTGCTCTTTCTGCCATTTCAACTTTATTATTTAATGGTAATTACATAGGGCCATTCAATTGGATTTTAATTGCTATTGCTGGCTTATACCTGGCTTATCTCCCTTTTAATTGTTTGTACTTTGAACGAATGCTGGCACTTTATAAAATTAAAGGTAATGTTGGTTTTGTAATGTATATCGCTGATGCATTTGGCTACCTTGGTACTGTCAGTGTATTACTAATTAAAGAGTTTATTCCCCTTCAATATAACTGGGTAAAATTTTTTTCTTTTCTATTTTATACAGCTGCAATATTGGGTTTACTATTGATGTTAATTACTTTGAATCTGCACAATAAACTAATTAGTAAATTATGGAAAAAAGAACAGCAATTGTTATAGGCGCAGGAATTGTTGGACTTGCTTCTGCGAGGGCCTTGGCTCATGAGGGATTTTCAGTTAAAGTATTTGAGCGAAATGTGAAAGCTGTAGGTGCCTCCATAAGAAATTTTGGTATGGTATGGCCAATTGGGCAACCTATGGGAAAATTATATAAACGGGCTATGCGTAGTCGCGAAATATGGATGCAAATTTCTAAGGTAACTGGAATTTGGTCGCATGCATGTGGAAGCTTACACATGGCTTATTCTTTAGAAGAATGGCAGGTGTTAAAAGAGTTAGCAGAAATATTTAAATTGGAGGGGCGGGATGTTCAATTATATTCAGCAGAAAAAATTCAAGATGAGTACGAATATGTACAATTAAATAACTTATACGGAGGATTGTTTAGTGCCGATGAATTACTAGTTGACCCTAGAGAAGCACTGAATCAAATTCCAAACTACCTCAGTGAACAATTCGGAATTGAATTTTATTGGAATCACTGTGTAAATAAAATTGAAGACAAAGTTGTATACATTGGCAACAAGGCAGCATATGGTGCCGAAATAATTATTGTTTGTAGCGGTATGGATTTTGAAACGCTTTACCCAGAAGTGTATGAAAATGCCCCAATAACAAAGTGTAAACTTCAAATGTTAAGAACAGTTAGTCAAACTGAGGGATTTAAACTTCGCACGGCTATTTGCGGTGGACTTTCACTTCTTCACTATACAAGTTTTAAAGCAGCACCTTCTTTAGCAACACTACATAAAAAATTAAAAACTGAAATGGAAATTTACCTTTCAAATGGCATCCATGTGATGGCTGCACAAAATGGCATTAATCAAATAACTATTGGCGACTCTCATGAATATGGGCAATCCTTTGACCCTTTTGACAAATCTTATATCAACCAATTAATATTAGATTATCTACAAGGGATATTGAAGATTCCGAATCAGGCAATCGAAGAAACCTGGCATGGCATATATCCTAAAATGACCAATGGAGATACGGAAATGTGGCTTTCACCTGAGCCTGGCGTATTTATCATTAATGGTTTGGGTGGTGCAGGTATGACCCTTTCTTTTGGATTGGCTGAAGAATTGATTAATCAAATCATTTACAAGCACTAAGCAAAATTTTAAAAGATTTTCAAGACATACCTAAACCTCAATTTGAAATATTTTTATTCAAATAGCAAACTAGCGGCTTAACATTCCCGTAACATACAGGTAACATTAGCGTAACCTTTCATTCATCTTGTCGTAACATACAAGGCTTCTCTTTGCATAAATTTTATTGCATGAGATTCTTATTAATAGTTACCAGTTTTTTTCTATCTATTTCAGCGATTGCTCAAAAAGGTAGAATGGAAGGTAAAATCACCGATTCAAAAACCGGTAGTCCTCTGGCTGGTATTTCAGTTATCATTAAAGAAACTGGTAATGGGGTTGCCACTGATGTGAGTGGAAGATTTAGTTTTAATATTGAAATAGGAAAGAAATATACTTTAAAGATTAGCGCTACTAATTACGTTGGAAAAGAAGTAAACGAAATTGAAACAGGCGCAGATGGTATTGCACATGTAGACCTGGTCTTAGATTTAAAATCAAAAACAGGCGAAGAAGTAGTGGTTCGTTCCAGTTCTGTTAGAAAAGAAACAGTGAATGCATTATTGGGATTTCAAAAAAACACTAACACTGTAGCATCTGTCATTTCATCTGAAGCGATTCGTAGAAGCCCAGATAAAAATACCGGCGAAATTTTAAAGCGTACTCCCGGTGCAAGTGTTCAAGAAGGTAAATTCATTGTTATTAGAGGATTGGCCGATCGTTATAATCAAGCGATGCTGAATGGCATTTTATTAACCAGCACCGAGCCAGACCGTAAAACTTTTTCTTTCGATATGATTCCAGCTGCCATGGTGGATAATATCATCATCAATAAAGCATTTGTTCCCGAATATCCCGGCGAATGGGCTGGTGGTTTAATTCAGGTAAATACAAAAGACATTCCCGCTAAAGGATTTTTTAATATTCAATTGGGTACTGGCTTTAATTCACAGACCATTGGTAATAAATTTTACAAAGACCAAGGAGGAAAATTAGATTGGTTAGGTATTGATGATGGTACAAGAAATTTGCCAGCAGCGTATACCAGAAAAGCAGAATTTGATATTTTATCACCTGCCGCTAAAACAGCTATCGGAAAACAAATGCGGAATGCATGGAGTCCAATCGAAATAGATGCTCCTTTAAATGCCTCTTTTCAGGCAAATGGTGGATTTTCAACAAAGCTTTTTGGAAAAAAAGTAGGCGGTATTTTTGGAATTACTTACAGCAGGACAAGTAAGAATTTGGAATTGTTGAATAGATCCAATGCAATTGACGAAATCACCAATGTGGTAAGTGTTGTTTCTGATTTTAGTGATAGAAGATATCAAAAGGATATTGCAGTGGGTGCATTGGCTAGTTTTAGTTTGCAATTCAATCCACGTAATAAAATAGCATTGAAGACGATTGTAAATGTCAATTCAGCCAATTCTGTAACGCAACGTAATGGTGTTGATTTCTCCCGTACTGATCAGCTAAAAGGCAATGAATTTACTTTCAAAGAAAATACATTTTTCACTGTTCAAGCTACTGGTGAGCATAGTCTGCTTAAACCATTAAAATTAAAATGGTACGGTGCTTTTAATATATTGGATGGTTATATTCCTGACCAAAGAAGAATTTTATATTCAAGAGATAATGGCACACAGAATCCATATCGCTTAATCATTTCAAATACTCTTTCTCAGCAAAGTGGTAGCAGAATTTATCAAACATTGAATGATTATATATACACAGGCGGAGGCGATTTGTCTTATAATTTTAAGTGGCTCAACCTTTCTCAAACCATCAAGGGAGGTTATATGCTTCAAATTAAAGATCGTCTGTTTGATGCTCAACTTTTTGCTAATTACCTACCCTTAGATAATCCAACACTTAGATTGGCACAACCAAATGTGGTTTTTGCAAGCGGCAATTTTGGCAATGGTTCTGGAAGTAGTATAGCTTTTGATGCTATTAAAGGAAATACTTTCCGTTATATGGCTAATACTATTTTGAATGCTGGGTTTTTACAATTGGACAACCAGTTGACAGATAAATTAAGAATTGTATGGGGATTGAGAGTTGAAAATTATGATCAGTTAGTAGGTAGTGTTAAAAAATGGGATCCTCGTCATACTTATTCTAAGTTGACTGACTTTTTACCTGGTATCAACATGACCTATAAATTGAATAATAATAGCAATTTGCGTTTGTCAGGATCTCAAACTGTTATACGCCCTGAATTGCGTGAATTAGCTTCATTGAATTTATATGATTTTGAATTGAATGCTTCTGTACAAGGAAACCCTACTTTGAAAAGAACCAAAGTCTCTAATTTGGATCTTCGTTATGAAATTTATCCAAGAGCCGGCGAAGTATTAACGGCTGGTATATTCTATAAAGACTTTTCTAACCCAATTGAACAATTGTTTAATGGACAGGGAGGCGGTTCCAGTACTTTCACCTATGCCAATGCTAAAAAAGCAAATTCTTATGGTGCTGAACTGGAATTTCGCAAAAAACTTGATTTTAATCACCAGTTGAAAAACTTCACTTTCCAGGCAAATGCAGCATTGATTAAAAGTCGTGTGAAAGACGAAGCATTTAAATTAGACAGAACTTTACAAGGTCAGTCACCCTATATTTTGAATATAGGCTTGTTATACGATCACGAAAAATCAGGGTTTAATGCCACTTTGCTTTTCAATCAAATCGGGCAACGTATTTATTTAGTAGGGGATATTCAAGGAGGTGCTCCTGACATTTATGAAGCCCCACGTCCGGTATTAGATCTTCAATTGGCAAAAAAACTACTTGAGAAAAAAGCAGAGATTAAATTAAATATCTCCGACATCTTTAATCACACACAATATTTCTATCAGAATCCAGGTGGTAAACTGACTTTCCAAAAAGGCACCGACGCATATCGATTCACCAGGAAATATGGCACCAACTTTAATCTTTCATTTAATTACTCATTTTAATAATATAAAAATCAAAACAAGGATATGAAAAAGTACATTTTATTCGCAGCAGTTGCTATCATGGCAATCTCCATTTCCAGCTGTCGGAAAATTGAAACCGATGGTGAGATTCAGGTAGTAGTTGTAAATGGTGGTGGCGGAACACCAACCACAGGTCAAACCATTACATTGCAAGGCCGTATCAATGCTGATACCGTTTTACGTAAGGCAAACAACTATATCCTTAAAGGATTGGTTTATATTGTAGGGAATCATACACTTACTGTTGAAGCAGGAACTGTAATCAAAGGATCTTTTAGCGGAACTGATGTAGCTGCTTTAATAATTACACGTGGTTCAAAAATTATTGCACAGGGTACGCCTACTGAACCCATTATATTTACTTCTGCTGCACCTAATCCACAGTCTGGTGACTGGGCAGGAATTGTGGTTTGTGGGAAAGCAGGGTATAATTTAAGTTATAACGGTATCAATGGATTGTTTCAAGTAGAAGGTGGTATCGATAATTCATTTGGTGATGGTTTGGCTGGTTCTGGAGATGCTGTAGCAGCTACTCCTGTTGATAATGACAATTCAGGTATAATGCAGTATATACGTATTGAGTACGCAGGATATGCTTTTCAACCCGATAAAGAAATTAATAGTTTGACCATGGCTTGTGTAGGAAGCGGAACAACTATAGATCATATTCAAGTGACTTATGCCAAAGATGATGCATTCGAATGGTTTGGTGGTAGTGTAAACTGTAAATACCTGATTGCCTATAAAACACAGGATGATGATTTTGATACAGATAATGGGTTTAGTGGTAAGGTACAGTTTGGCTTAATTATTCGTGATTCTGTAATTGCAGATATCTCTACTTCTGAAGCTTTTGAAAGTGATAATAATGCAACTGGTACTACTGCTACACCAAAAACGAAAGCGATATTCTCAAATGTTACAGCAATTGGTCCAAGAGCCACTTTAAATAATGTTGGTAGTACTTTATTCCGTGCCGGTGCTCAAATTAGAAGGAATTCAGCAATTTGTATTTTCAATTCCATTATTATGGGTTGGCCTCAAGGCATTTTGATTGATGCAACTACAGGAACATCAACTGCACTAAATATCGAGGATAGTAGTTTGAGACTTAGAAATGTAACTTTGGCTGGCAATACCATCAACATGAAGTTTTCTGGTACTGCCGGTGCCACTATTAATTCTGATGCAGCATTGACCAGTTGGTTTACTAGTAGTTATTATAACAATGACATTTTAACCAATACATCTGATGCTAAATTGATTCAGCCCTATAATTATTCTGCTCCTGATCCTACTCCTTTCGCAGGTTCTAACGGAAACCAAAAGATTCTCAACGGCGGGGATTTTTCTGATCCAAAATTTGCTGGGGATACTTTTTTAGATAAAACTGTGACTTTCAGAGGCGCTATTGCTCCTGCAGGTCCATTAGCCAGCTGGTGGAAAGGATGGACTAAATTTTAATTCTATTATACCTTATTTAAAAAGCATTCAGTAAGAGCTGAATGCTTTTTAATTTAAATGCTTTTGGATGAAAATATTTACTTATTCGATTGTTTTAATAATGCTGATGGCAGCTTGCAAACATAAACAGCGGCTGATAGGGAAATTGGATAAGGTTTGGCTCGATTCAATCATACATGCTAGCGATAGCAATTATGCAAAACCTTATTATAGAACAGATTTTGTAACAGCAGTATACTACTTGAATAGGAAAGATTCCACCATTTGTCAAATTATGAAGGACTCTTCCGATAGAATTCGTCAGGTAACTATAATGAATAAAGGCCGAAGAACTTTCTTTGGAGAATATTTCAAAAACGGAAATATTCAGGCGCTTATTCCGCTTGATGAATTTGGGCAGTATAATGGCCAGGCTATTTATTATTATGAAACGGGTATTATTCAAAGCCAGGGCCAATTTTTGCATGGAGTAAGGGTTGGAACCTGGCAATATTTTACTCCTGCCGGAAAACTTGAAAAGAAAGAGTCATACGATAAACCAGTATAATTTCCCCAGGGCGAAATGGTATATTTTAAAGATAATGTTTACATAATCTTCAGATAATCATAGGTTAACAATGTCTTCTGAAATTGCATAGTAATATTTGAACTGGAACACAAATTTCCTTAAGCAATAGCAAGTTTTTCTCATGCTTGTATCCACCTGGTAGTCTTGCCGGGTGTTTTACTTTTAATGTTACGAAATTGTTACTATGCACATTTAAATCACAATTTTTTTCACATCTTGTATATGGGAAGTAGAAGCATTATTTTCACTAGCTATAAGAAAGGGATATTGGAAAGTGTTAAGGAAAGCAGGGATCTTAATTTGGTTGTTTAAAATTCCATTCAAGTTTAACCATACTTAAAATAATTATATGAAATGGGTAAGCGTTAATAGTAGTTCAACAAATGAGCGTTATGAATTATGGACAAAGGATGAAAAACTTGCCAGTGTTTCCTTTAGCGCTAAAACACATATTGTACGTTTTGTAAGCAATCTGGGCATGAGATTGTTTTTTTTCGAAAAACGTGGGTTAATGAATCCCAAAACGGTTATAGCTAACGAGTATGGAATTCGGATTGGTAAGCTTGAGTCTGATAAAAATAGTCCACAAAAAGGGATGGTTGAATTAGATGGGAAAAAATATTGTTTTCAAGTAAATCCTAATAATTCCGATGAGTTGAGCATCTATGAAGAAGGAAGGAGTCAGACAATCATGAATTGCAGTTTTAATATGGTATCTAATGGAATCACCAAGGCAAAATCAATATTGGATACTAAACTGCCTTGTCTACTGATGATGCTTTGTTGGTATGCTTTAATTTCGCATCAGTCCCCCTATAGCGGAGCAGCAGCCTAGCCTGAGTTTATTTAGTCAGCTTTTATTATCTCTGGTAATACGTACATTTGGCTTTTAAAAAGTCAATTAAAAATCTATGAAACTTATTATCTACTCAATGCTGATTCTTTCTGTTTTATCTTGCCAACAGTCAACTGGAATAAAAAAAGTGCTAATCAGTGCCGATAGTGTAGCCATCAATTATTTTAAAGGAAATGGCAGCGCTGATACTGTTGTTAAAATGGTAATGATAAAGGATAAAGTGAAATTGAATGAATTGGCACTGCTGATTGATGCAGATATTATAAATGCTAAAAAATGCGGATTTGATGGCACTATTCATTTCTTTACTAAAGACATGGTGCTTATGGATATAGGTTTTAGAATGAATGATAAGAATTGCAGGCATTTTTCTTTTATGTTTGAAGGTAAAAACTATAACACACTGCTTTCTGATAAAGCGAGTGTCTTTTTAATGGAAGCAAAAAGGTAGACACTTCAGCGTAGTAACTTTAAGGTAACAATTTTTATACTTTAGGATAATATTTGTCTTGTTTCTTTGTGAAACATTTCACCGTGAAGCGTTCTATTTTTATCTTTTTTTTGCTGATCTCATTTCAACTTTTTTCACAACCTACAGTAGCTCCCAATATAATTATTGTTACCACCGACGGGTTTCGATGGAAAGAAGTTTTTGAAGGTGCAGATGCATCGATACTAAGTAACGAAAAATATGTAAAGGATACTGCATTATTACGCCAACTATATTGGGATGAAAAGCTAACTGATAGAAGGAAATTGCTCATGCCTTTTGTTTGGAATATAATTGAAAAACAAGGGGCTATTTATGGAAATAAGCATTTTGGAAATGAAGTCTCCATTGCTAATCCCTATAAATTTTCATATGCTGGCTATAACGAATTGTTTACAGGCTATGCCGACAGAGCTGTAATAACAAACAAAGCCCGGTATAATAAAAATCAAACTATTTTGGATTTTATTAATGAGCAGCCGGCTTATAATAACAATGTAGCTGCATTTGCAAGTTGGAAATTATTTGACTATATTTTCAACAAGCCTTCTACAGGTATATTTTTAAACAGTGGTTATCATGCTATTCAACATGATTCATTGACTGTAACGGAAAAATTAATCAATGGCATACAGGAGGACCTTTTTGATTCTATTATTTCAACCAGAAATGATATGCTGACCTTTGTAGCCGCTAAGGATTATATGAAAACACAGCACCCTAAAGTATTATACATTGCCTTTGGAGAAACAGATGAGTATGCCCACCATGGTAATTATGACGGTTATTTGCAAAGTGCAAATGCTGTAGATAGTTATTTATCGCAGTTATGGTATTTGGTGAATAGTGACCCTTTTTATAAAAACAATACCAATTTAATTGTAACAACCGATCATGGCAGGGGTGATGGTAAAAATTCCTGGACAAGGCATGATATGTTTACAAATGGAAGTAGCAATACCTGGTTGATGACACTGGGTCCCCAATTTGAAATAAAAGGTGAAGTAAAGACAAGAACTGAAATAAATACGGAACAAATTCCGCAAACTATTGCACAAATACTGGGTTTTAATTTTATTAGTAATCATCCGGTTGGCGATCAGGCATATGGCATTTATAAAGTTGCTACAGATAACATTCCCATAACAGTTCGTTAATATTAAAGTAAAGAACTGGGTTTAATTTTCCAGTAAAATTATCAAATAATATGAGTACTAATCTGCGAAATTGTAAGTGGTATTTCATTTCCTTGAATGGCATTCTATTAGCTGGAGTACTTTTATTGCTGATGTATGGTAAGTCTGTAAGCTTTATTACCTTAAATGCCTACCACCCCTTTTTACTCAATGTATTTTTTATCAATTTCACATTCATCGGGGATGGGATATTTGCACTTTGTTTGATAGCACTATATTTATTTTATTTTAAGAGAAAAAAAGAAGGGGTTGCCTATTTATACGCTTTTTTGTTTTCGGGGATAGTAGTACAAATTATTAAAAATTTAGTGGATGCACCAAGGCCACGACTTTTTTTTGAAGCTGGGCAATACCTGCATTTTATAGATGGGGTTAGTCTTGCTAATCATTCAAGTTTTCCTTCTGGACACACAGCTACTGTATTTGCCATTGCTACTGTATTTGTTTTATTTCATCAAGGTATTTATACGCAATTACTTGTTTTGTTGACAGCTATTTTAGTTGGTTATTCACGGATATATTTGGCGCAACATTTCCTTTTAGATGTAATGATAGGTGCAGTGATTGGGTCTGCAGCAGGATTGATGGCATTTGTTTTGGTAAAGAATAGTAAAAAAATCGGCAGGTCAATCAAAAGCATGCATCAGCTATCGACTCAACAAGTGTCGCCTCCTTCTAGCATACAGCCAATATGAGTTCTCTATTCGATGAACATATTTTAAAATTTGGGATAGTTGGATTATCTGGCATGTGTTTAGATTTTGCAACAACTTGGATTTGCAAAGAAAAATTTGGACTAAATAAATTTCTATCTAATTCCATTGGCTTTAGTCTTGCAGTAATAAATAATTTTTTACTCAATACCTATTGGACGTTTAATAGTACTGCCCATTCTTCTCGGGAACAATTATTTATTTTCATAGTAATTTCAATTGTAGGCTTATGTATCAATAATTCATTGCTATATATGTTGCTGCGTTTTGTTAATAATCACTTTTATTTATTAAAATTATTGGTTATAGGATTAGTTTTTTTCTGGAATTACTCAATCAACTATTTTGTCACTTTTAGATAAGAAACATTGTCGTATAAAAAGCAAACAATTTTATTGATTTCTTTTTTTACTTTACTGCGTTTAATAGCGGCTGCTACAATAGAATTGGGAAATGATGAGGTATACTACCGAATGTATGCTCAATATCTTCAGTATAATTATTTTGACCACCCTCCAATTGTTGGTTGGTTGATAAGACTCACTACCCTCAATTTGTGGTTTGACAATGAGATCACTATCAGATTGGGTGCTATCACTGCTTCTGCCTTGGTTACCTGGTTGTTTTACCTGATGGGTAAAAAATTGGGAACTGGATATACTGGGTATATTGCTGCACTTATTTATTCCATTACTTTTTATGGTTCTATTATATCAGGCTTGTTTATTTTACCTGATGCTCCACAAATGGTTTTTTGGGCATTAGGTTTATATCTTTTAATTGATATTGCTTGCTACACACATATTAATCGAATCAAAAAAAGAAAAGTATTGCTTTTTGGGGTGGTAATGGGAATTGCAATGATGTGTAAAATCAGTAGCGCCTTTTTATGGGTCGGCTTCCTTGCATATATTATATTATACAATCGAGCATGGCTATTTGAGCCAGTATTATATATTGCTGGACTTATTACAATAGTGGTTTTCTATCCAGTGATTCATTGGAATATAGAAAATCACTTTATTACCTACTTGTATCATAGTAAACGCGTAGATTTTACAGAGGGTAGTTTTAGTTTTTCTAATATGGTAAGCTTTTGGGCAGGCCAGTTTTTTTATTACAATCCCATTGTATTTGTGTTTATGACATTTGCAATAAAAAGTGCAATAAAAAATGCTTTGCCAATATTAAATTCACAAAAGCGCATGCTGCTACTTTGTAGCTTGCCATTAATTGGTATTGCTTTCCTTATTTGTCCATTCAAAAGTATTTTGCCACATTGGACCGGTCCTGCATATAGCGGCATTATTTTATTAACAGCTATTTATTTCACTTCTACTTTTAATGCTATAAAAAAACACATTAATCAAATAGCTGTTTCACTTAAATGGGCACTTGCTTTTTTTTTATTTGTATGCACAAGTGCGGTAATGTGTATTAATTATTTTCCTGGCACATTAGGGGGAAAGACTAAGCCCAATTATGGCGATGGCGATTTTACTTTGGATATGTATGGATGGAGAGATCTAAAAAATTCTTTTCAAAAAATAATTAAGGATGACATTAAAAAGGGTGTGATGAAACAGCCTAACAATATTATAAGTACTCAATGGTTCACAGCTGCACATCTTGATTATTATGTAGCTATGCCATCCAATTTTAATCTAATTGCTTTGGGTGATACATCAGAAATACATCAATATGCCTGGATAAATAATGCTAGACCCCAATTGCAATATGGCGATGATGCCTATTGCATTTTGACCTCTAATAATAATATCGATATTCGGTTAGCGCTCTTTAAATATTTTCGCTACGTTGATTCCCCCATTAGTGTTGAGCAAAAGCGCTCTAACATGGTTTGTAGAACGATTTATATTTGGAGATTGCATCATTTTATGCAATAAAAAACCCCGGCGCTCAACCTGCCGGGGACTGCTTTTTAACTCAAAACTAACTGACTCTAAAAAAACTATGCTGTTATGATTTACAATGTAAAAGTAGGTAGGCAAATTTACTGGAAGGTAAAGACTATGTTAAGCTATCATTATTTCAAACATACTGTTCATTCATTTGAAGTTCACTAGAAGCGGTTAAAGTATTTTGTAAAAATCGACTATACCACTTGCCAGAGTTTTTTACAATTCTTTCCTGTGTTTTAAAGTCTACATATACAATTCCAAACCTGGGGTGAAACCCCTCTGCCCATTCAAAATTGTCTAGTAAAGTCCAAACAAAATAGCCATTAACCTTAACTCCTTCTTTTTTGGCTAATAAAACCTGGCCAATATAATCCTGTAAATATTTCACTCTTTTGATATCATTGATTTTTTCGTCTTGTACTTGGTCTGTAAAGGCTGCTCCGTTTTCGGTTACAATTATTTCTTTGATATTATTGTATTTGCCATACTGTTTTAGTGCATGATAGATACTGGGTGGATACACTTCCCAATCCATTAAAGTGTAATTGTCAACCCTTTTACTTGCTTTAATAATTTTCGCATTAATAAAAGGCATGAAAGGATTGTATTGAACTATTTCTCTTGTATAATTTTGAAGTCCTATGAAATCCATTTCAAAAGCCAATTTATTTTCGTCATGCGGATACATAAATCTTTCAATTCGCTGGAGTAAACGCAGGTCTTTCGTTGGATACCCCATCCCTAATAGAGGTTCTAAAAAAAAGCGATTCAATAAAGCATCCACTTTAACGGCAGCCTTATTATCTTTTTCATTGCCTAGTCTTGCAGGTTCAATCTGCGAATAGGAAAAGGTGGTTCCTATATTTGAGTCGGGTCTTAATGACCTCAAAATTCTACCTCCTTCTGCTTGGCAAAGCGCCGCATGGTGAGCAGCTGCTAAAAAACTACTTAACCCTTTTTTTCCTGGGGCGTGTACCCCCAAAAAATAACCAGCACCAGTAAAAACCATTGGTTCATTTATCACCATCCAATTTTTCACTCTATCGCCAAAATATTTGCTGCAGGTTTCTACATATTCACTGAACCAGCCCAAAATGTCTCTATTGGTCCAGCCGCCTTTTTTTTGTAAGTGATCAGGTAAATCCCAGTGATATATAGTTACCCAGGGATCTATGCCAACTTCCAGGCAAAAATCAATTAGTCTATTGTAAAAATCGATGCCTTTATAATTAATTGCTCCTGTGCCTAAAGGAAAAATACGGCTCCATGCAAGTGAAAATCGAAAATTTGGGATATTTAATTTATATAGCAACGCTATATCTTCGGCATAATGATGATAAAAATCACAGGCGATATTTCCGTGATCCTTATTAAGTATTTTTTTTCTTTTCTGAACAAATGTATCCCATATAGATGGGCCCTTGCCATCTTTGACATGAGCACCTTCAATTTGATATGCAGCTGTAGAGATTCCCCATTTGAAATCTTCTCCAAAATCATTTTTTGTAAAGAGCATAGGATTAATCTGCAAGCTGATTTATGATAGTACCCAAACTTAATTTTTTCAATTTTTTGACTGAGTGAATACCATCGCCCAATTGTAGTTTCAATATTTTATCTGTCCCTTGCTGCATTTTAATTAACTTATTTATTATTTGATCAGTGATATCTGGGTAGTCTACTGGTATAGATTGATCCTCCGTTGTCCAGGTATTTAATATTTTTAAATGTTTTTTCTTTAAAGACTTAATAACGGGCACTCCTATTTTTTTTAAAGCCGCTGCATTGCATTGTTGCTCATATTGCCCCTTCATTGGAATAACCAGTAATTTCTTTTTCAGAAATAAAGCTTCAGCTGGTGTTTCAAAGCCAGCTCCACATAGAATGCCAGTACAATTGATGAGGCTATTGATAAATTTTTCATTATCGATTGGACGGATAAGTATGTTCTTGTGCTGATATTCTTTTTTGCTGTGTTTACTAAATACTTCCCATTGAATATTTTTTAATTCACTTAACACTTTTATTATTCTATCGTCACCATAGGCTGGTAAATAAACAGTATAATACCCTTTTGTTTCAGGTTTAGCCAACCTGATTTGATTTCTAATGACTGGTGTATATATATCTCGATCATAGTTTTCGAAATGAAATCCTATAGCATAGTCAACAGGGGCATAGTTGTCTAGTATGGCCTTGCCTAGCGGATCGCTTTTTTGGGGTTTGGGAGATTTTTTATTAATTACTGCTGCTTGATGACTTAAACCAAAACAAGGTTTGCTTTTCATCTTACATGCCCATGCACTTACTGGTTCAAAATCGTTAATTACCAAATCGTAATTTTCAACCGGAAGTGATTTGATTTCTTTATAGAGTTGCTTTAAATTACTTTTTCGATATGTTGCAATCAAATCTATCCCGCCTTTTTTACCAAAAATAAAACTCAACCCATTAAATCTATACTTAATTGGGAAGGGAAGAGCAACATCGGCCTGAATGCCACTAACTAAAATGTCAACATCTGCTTTTTTTTGTAAAATTGGAATAATGTCCCTCGCCCTACTCAGATGGCCATTTCCCGTACCCTGTATGGCATATAAGATTTTCATGATGTTTTTAATAAATTAAATTCTTCTACCAAGTTATCAAAAAGTTGATTGTTATTCAATTCAGCTTCCTCCTCTTGTTTTTGGAGAATCATATTGAGCATTTCATGTTCATCAAACTGATAGAGTTTCCAATTCCCATCAATATATTCAAGTGCAGTTAAGTTTTCAACCCAGTCTCCACTATTGAGATATTGTATGCTGCCATGTTGATTGCATATTTCCTTCATTTCAGGTTGATGGATGTGACCACATATTACATAATCGTATTTTTTATCGATGCCAATATCTGCTGCAGTTTGTTCGAAATTATTAATGAATTTTACAGCGCTTTTGACACTATTTTTTATTTTTTTTGACAGTGATAGTTTTCCTTTTCTGAAAACCTTTTCTGAAATAAAATTGGCGAAACTATTTATCAAAATCAATGTGTCGTAACCTATTGCACCCAATTTAGCAAGCCATTTGCTATGTTGCATCGTAACATCAAATACATCGCCATGAAAAAACCAGGCGGTTTTATCATTGTCTAATTTTAAAATTACTTTGTTTACAATTTGAAGGGAGCCCATTTTAAAACCAACAAATTTCCTAAGCATCTCGTCATGATTACCTGTGATGTAGTAAATTTTTACGCCCTTGCTCATCCACATCATAAGATGCTTGATTATTTTCATGTGCGATTTTGGCCAGTAACGTTTACTGAATTGCCAAATGTCTATGATGTCGCCATTTAAAATCACCGTCTTAGGCTTGATGGATTTTAAATAATACAATAATTCTTTGGCATGGCATCCATAGGTTCCTAGGTGGACATCTGATAGTACCAGTATGTCCAATTTTCTTTTTTTTATTTTATCCATTAATGGACTTTGTAATATTTAAGAGGGGGATAAAATGCAGACAGCATTGGAATGAATAACCTAACAGTTAGTTTTAGAAAAAAATAGTTAATATTTTTCATAAAGATTTGTTTTAGGTAATCGCCATTCCTGCAAAGGAATAAGATTGTCTTAAAGTAATCTTTAAGGAATAGTTATGTAACTGTTAAGTAAAGGGGTTTTAGGTAGGGATACTATTCCTTGTTCTTAGGCAGCGTGAACCCAAAAGTAGTACCCACATCAATGCTACTTCTTACATGCATGGCTTCTCCATGCGCTTCAATAATATGTTTGCAAATAGATAAGCCCAGTCCACTTCCACCGGCCTTTCTGCTTCTTGCTAAGTCGGTACGGTAAAAACGTTCAAATATTCTTGGTAAATGCTCCTCCGAAATACCCGCACCATCATCACTGATTTCAATCAAAACTCTTTTACCATCAATTTTGTAAAAACTACTTTCAATCGTTCCGTTTTCTTTACCGTATTTAATGGCATTCTCCACTAGATTAATAAAAACCTGCCTTATTTTTTCCTTGTCTGCAAAAACAGGCAAGGGTTGTTCACAACCTTTTTTAATAGTGCAGCGTATTTTTTTTTGTTCTGCATTGATGGATAAGGATTCATATACTTCTTTCAATAAGTCTTGTATAATGAATTGTTGACTATTTAGTTGTTGCTGTCCGCTTTCCAATCGCGAAATTTCATCCAAATCATCCACCAGGTTTACCAGCCTGTCGATATTTCTGGAAGTGCTTTGCAGAAACTTTATGTTTACTGCAGGATTTTCCAGTGCGCCATTGAGTAAAGTATCTACATATCCCTGAATGGCAAAAATGGGCGTTTTTAATTCATGACTTAGGTTTTGTAAGAATTCCTTTCGATAGGTTTCATTTTGTTGGAGCAATTCTATCTCATCTTTTCTTTGTATAGCCCATTTTTCAACATCTTCCCTTACTTCCTCAATGGTTTTTTGCGGCAAAATATTTTTATAATAAAACTCCTCTCTTTTACTGGCCTTTGTTTGGTAGATAAGTTTATAGATCAACTTAATCTTACGGTATATGAAATTCTTAATTATATAATAAATGATTGCATAGCTACCTGCGAAAATGAGCAGGATAAATAACAAAGCTGTCCACCATACAGGGTGAACAATATAAAATACAATGCCAATAGCAATAGATAAAACCAGTGCGGCATATGCCGATAACTGCTGGGGCGATAAGTTCTTTCGTGGATGCATTTGTCTATTTCAACCATTGCCAGAAAGGCAATGTTCTTATGCGAAAGTAAATACTATTCAGTAAGAAAAAGGGGAATTATATTTCAAATTTATAGCCAACACCTTTTACTGTGCTGATACAATCCATGTCCAGTTTTTGACGAATTTTTCTGATATGAACATCAATGGTGCGGTCACCCACAATTACTTCTGTTCCCCAAACGGTATTGAGAATTTCGTTGCGTAAGAAAACCTTGCCTGGTTTGCTAGCCAGTAAAGCCAATAATTCAAATTCTTTTCTAGCCAATACAATTTCGGTTCCCTTGAAATTTATAATGTATTTCTCGCGGTCAATTTGCAATTCACCAATCTGAAGAATTTTACTGTCTTCCTTCGTAAACCTTCTAAAAAGGGCATTTACCTTACTGGTCAGCACTTTCGGACTAATGGGCTTAGTGAGGTAATCATCTGCCCCGGTTTCAAGTCCTTTTACTTCATTACTTTCATCACTCAGCGCTGTTAAAAATATAATCAGGGTATTTTTGAAATCTGGTTGTTGCCGAAGAATACTACATACTTCCATGCCTGTTTTTCCCGGCATCATAATATCCAGAATTATTAAATCTGGATGATGCTGTTTGGCTTTGTCAATAGCTTCATTGCCATTTTTTGCGGTAATTACTGTATAGCCTTCTGCCTCTAAATTATACCGAATAATTTCTAAAATATCGGGTTCGTCGTCGGCAATTAAAATTTTATTAACAGTACTCATAGTTGATAATCTTTGCAAAAGTAGCGTACATATTCAGTAATAAGGCAAATGGGCTACAGCTATTATATTATTAAATTGTTAAGCAGATGCAGCGCTTTAACAGTCACTTATATCTAACCAGCATGCTTTTGAACTAATTTTCAGCATCTTTGTACCATATATGAGCCCTAAATTATTACTTACCCTGTTTTTTTGCTACGGTAGCCTGTACCTATCGGCTTCCGTAGATAGTGTGGCAAAGCCGGAGAAAAATTATCTATTCAATCTAAGAGTAGATGAGGCCCAGAAAGAATCAGACCTCCTTGATAAGAAATTAGATGGGAGCATTCATCTTACGAATAATGATGAAATTAATTTACAAGTTACCGATGCATTAATCAGACAGGTAGATGAAATTCAACTCGAAATTGATAAGGATAGTCGACTAACCAGTTCCAATGAACAAGTACGTTGTATTGTTTTTTTGAAAGAGGCAATCCTTGCATATAATGCAGCTATTCGTGCAAAAGAAATTCCTGCATTCATGGCGCCAGCCTTTATAGAGAATTTTAGAAAAATTATGCATGCTCAGATTGATAATTTAAGTATGCAGCCATTTATTGAGGAAGCACCCTATGAAATTGGAAAAATAAATGCTGAAATTTTTAAATCGAATTTCGGTTATACGGCATGTAAGAAAATGCTGTATTTAAAATTCAGTCAGCTTTATCCAGGTAAAATTTTGCAAACGATCACCCCATTTGCTGCTGAAGTATTTGCAGATAGCTTAATTATAGTAGCTTGTCAATATAGTCCTGCTGCTTTTTACAAATATGCTCAAAACAAGGAATCTGTTGTAGGTATGCTCATCCATCGAAGTACAAACCCGATGGTAAAAGCAGTAGCGGAACTTAGTGCTAAGTCCACAGCGCTTTTTTATTTTCCTTTCTTAGATGATATTCTAAGTGGAAAAAAGAATATTGATAGTTTGGTTAAAATCATCGGTGATGGAGAGCAGGGTTATGATAGTGTTGCCTATTTTAAATTATTGGTTCAAACAGAAATTGAATACAGTAAAAGATGCAGTAAGGGCGACACGCCCATTGTGATGTATGGTCCCAATGGCCTACGAGATGTATTGCAAAGAAAGGCCAATAACCATTTCATTAAATGGATTAATGAGTTGCACGAAAAGCCGGAAGCAATCAGGATGCGTTCAGTAGAACCACTCAGTAGTATCGATTTGTACTATATGATCGTGATGGGAGAGGCCGATATTTATACGAGTAGTTATAAACATAGTTTTACCCGATTAATGCAAAGGCTGGGTAAGAAACCTAGAACAGATTCTTTATTGATGAATGTAAACTTCGACTATTTTAAAAAGTTTACAAAAATGGCAGCAAACTTTAACCGACTAGATACATTTCTTGGTGCGATGCCCCCTGAAAGAGCGGAGGCATTGATGAAGGCATTTGTAGGTAATCTGGACAAAGCCAACAATCTGGAAGATGCAGTAGATGTGGCAGACGCATTTAGCAGTATCAACGATAAAAAATTGCAACAATCCATCTTACGATATGTCAATGAAAATGAAAAAAGAAGTATTGAAACAAACAGTGAAAGAGGGAAGTTGATATATAGCTTATTGAAAACAATATTTTTAAGTGCAGACAGTGTCAATAAAATTGATCTTACCAACACTATTGGAATTCCTTCAATTTACGCTATCAACACTACTGAACTGGCAGATGATAGCGGACGTATTGTAGAACAAGTGTTTTTTTATGGTGATGCCGACGGCAAGCTTTTTTTCAATGCGTTTAAAAGTGCCTTCTCACCCAAGGAATGGAAATTAACATTAAAGCCAGAATGGCTGGAAGTTAAATCACTCAAAGGGAATATTCACCTGTTTGCAAATCGGCCATTGGATAATAACCAAAACCTCGACGACTCTGCACAAATACATTTGAATAAATATCTTTTACAGCAAAAGCTTTATCCTTCTGTCATAGTGCATCGAGGGCATAGCTACTGGCTCGAACGTACATTGGCCAGAATGCCAGGTGATGCCAAAATTGTTGTATTGGGAAGTTGTGGAGGATACAAAAACCTGAATAAAATTATTAAAGACAATCCCGATGCGCATATCATTTCTACTAAGGAAATCGGCAAGGGCGATATCAATACGCCCATTTTAAATACATTGAATCAAAATATTCTCAATAATAAATCTGTGGCCTGGCGTACTGTATGGTCATCACTCAGTCGTATTTTTTCAAAAGATGGCAATAAAGAAGTGAGGGAAAGCTGGGAAGCCTATGTTCCGCCCTATAAAAATCTTGGGGCAATTTTCATCAAGGCATACAATAAAAAAATGAATGGAGAATAAGGTGTTAATGACTCGCTTATGATAATAATACAAGCGGTTAACTTTGTGTCATGAGTGATAAAAAGTCCAACAAAAAAATATTCAATTTTGCATTACTCAAAAGGGTGTTTCGTTTTGCCGCACCGTATAAAAATAAATTTTACGGATCTTTAGTCTTGTCGATTATCTTGGCGATGCTTTCGCCTTTGAGACCCTGGTTGATTCAATTGAGCATCAATGAAGGCATCCGAAATCAAAGTACTGCCCATTTTATTGAAGGCCCAGGTGGGTTTATTATAGAAATTACAATTATTCAGTTGATTCTTTTGTTAGTGGAATCTGCTTGCCGCTTTTATTTCACATTTACTACTGCTTCACTTGGCCAGACAGTGGTAAAGGATTTGCGCATCAGTACTTATCAAAAAATTCTTCAACTTAATTTAAAACAATTTGATACTACTGCTATTGGTACGCTTACCACCAGAACTATCAATGACGTGGAGTCAATTAATGAAATTTTCAGCGACGGGTTGATACCCATCATTGCCGACCTGCTTTCTATTTGTTCGGTATTGTTCTATATGTTTTATGTTGACTGGCAATTAACCCTGGTTTGTTTGGCTCCATTTCCGATACTGATACTGGCCACCTATTTTTTTAAAGAAAGTGTAAATAAGTCATTTACCAATGTTCGTAATGCCATTGCCCGTTTGAATGCATTTGTACAAGAACATATTACTGGTATGTCGGTAGTACAAGCTTTTGCCGCCGAAGAAAGAGAATCAACCAAATTCAACCAAATAAATAAAGATCATCGCAATGCTAATATCAAGGCCATTTTTGCCTATTCTGTTTTCTTTCCTGTTGTAGAACTTGTATTAGCGCTTTCGCTGGGGTTATTGGTTTGGTGGGCAGGCGGACAAAGGGACATGAATGCCGCCGGGGTGATTACTTCTTTTATACTTTGTTTGAATTTATTATTTAGGCCTCTCAGGGTATTGGCCGATAAATTCAATGTATTGCAAATGGGAATGATTGCGGCAGAACGGGTTTTTAAAGTACTGGACAATGAAGATATTACCCCAAATAACGGCCATTATAAACCTTCTCAAATGCAAGGTAGTTTAGCCTTTGAAAATGTTTGGTTTGCATATAATCAAGGAAATGATATTTTGAAAGATATTAGTTTTTCAATCAAAGCAGGCGAAAAATTAGCAATTGTGGGCAATACTGGTAGTGGTAAAACTTCGGTTATTAGTTTGATCAATCGGCTTTATCCAATTCAAAAAGGCCGGATTAGCATTGATGGAAAAAATATTGAAGACTATGACTTGGACTTTCTGCGATCTAAAATAGGGGTGGTTTTGCAAGATGTATTTTTGTTTAGCGGTTCTATTGTAGATAATATGACCCTTCGTAATGAATCAATCTCCAGAGAAGCTGTAGTAAAGGCCGCCCAATTGATAGGCATCCATGATTTTATCCTTCAATTGCCAGGCGGATACGATTATAATGTATTAGAAAGGGGCGCAACTTTATCCATGGGCCAACGTCAATTACTCTCCTTTGCCCGGGCGCTTTTGTATAATCCTGCCATCTTGATTTTAGATGAAGCAACCTCTTCTGTTGATACGGAAACAGAAACCATGATACAGCATGCCATCGATACCCTGATTGCCGAAAGAACTTCCATTATTATAGCCCATCGCTTGAGTACCATACGAAAAGCAGATAAAATTATGGTATTGGATAAAGGGATAATGGTGGAATTGGGTAGTCATGAAGAATTATTGGCCAAAAAGGGCTATTATTTTCAACTCCACGAGATGCAGTTTGCTGCCCAGGAAAAACTAAGCTAAACCGTAAATTCTGTCAATATCATTTCGCTTTTAGCAACGCCGCCCTTATCTTTGCGCCAAATTTAAGGCATTTTATGGCAGCAAAGAGCATCAAAGCAATACTGGTGGCGGTTTTCAGCCTAAGTTTAGTATTGATTTCCAACGAACTTTTAGCGCAGGAACATCCTGCTACCGAGGCCCCCGCCAAGAAAAAACTATTCGATGCCAATGAGGTGATTTTTGGCCATATCATGGATGCACATGAATTTCACTTCCTGAGTTATAAAGACAGCGAAGGCAAAGACCATCACGCAACCATTCCATTACCAGTAATTCTATATTCTTCTGAAAGAGGATTTAGCGTTTTCATGTCCAGCAACTTTCACCATGGACATGAAGATTATAAAGGATATGCTATTCTAACTGAGCATAAGATTGAGGAAATGGGATTGGATAAAAAGAAATTTAATGTTGGACAGATTATACCGGTTAATGAAAAAGGGGAAATGGATGCTGCTGTAAAATTATATGACATCTCTCTAACTCGTAATGTAGTGCAGATGTTATTAGCCTTGTCTTTGTTGGTGTTCATTTTAATAAGGGTTGCAAGAAAATATGGCAAGGGTCAAGGGGTGGATACTGCACCAAGTGGAATGCAAAACGCCATTGAAACAGTAGTTAATTTTATTAAAGATGAGGTAGCAACCCCTAATTTGGGAGCTAAAAGCAAAAAATACATGCCTTATCTGCTAACGGTGTTTTTATTTATTTTAATTAATAATATAGTTGGTCTGATTCCTGGTACTGCCAATGTAACGGGTAATATTGCTTTCACCTTTGTATTGTCAATTATTTCATTTGTAGTGATATTATTTAGTACCAATAAGCATTACTGGATGCATATTATTAGCCCTCCCGGAGTACCAGGTTGGGTTAAAATAATATTAGTACCAGTAGAAATATTGGGCATTTTCACAAAGCCATTTGCATTAATGATTAGGTTGTTTGCCAATATGGTGGCAGGGCATATCCTTATTATCTGTCTGATTTCCCTGATATTTATTATGGGTGCATTGAATCAATATGCAGGCTGGGGCTTTGCACCTTTTTCAATTGCATTTACAGTATTTATTTATTTCATTGAAGTGTTGGTTGCTTTTTTACAAGCCTTTATTTTTACTATTTTAACGGCCGTATTTATCGGTCAGGCTTTTGAGGGCGAACACCATGATGAGGCACATGCAACAGCACACTAAACAAGTTTTTTTTTAACCAATATAAATCACAGTTATGAGTTTCATTTTATTAGAAGCGTTAGCTAATGCAGGCGGTGCCATCGGTGCTGGTCTTGGAGCCATTGGAGCCGGTATCGGTATCGGTCAAATTGGTAAAGGTGCATTAGAATCTATTGCTCGTCAGCCAGAGGCTATTAATGATATCCGTAGCAACATGATCCTTACTGCCGCCTTGGTAGAAGGAGCTGCTTTGTTTGCGATCATCATTGGTTTCCTTGCAATGGTGCTGTAAAAACCTTACTGCATCCAAGGCACAGGGCGGAGGATGCAGTATTTTTTATTTCTTAGTTTATTAATTTTTTTATTATATGCAATTACTTACACCGGCCCTTGGCCTTATTTTATGGACCCTGCTTGCATTTGGCATTGTATTTTTTCTTTTGAAAAAATTTGCATGGCCTGCAATTATCAGTGGCTTGGATAAAAGAGAAAAAACCATCGCTGATTCTTTGGCTACTGCCGAAAAAATTAAACTAGAAATGGCTCAAATGAAAAATGACAATGAAGCCATTTTAGTAAGTGCAAGAGAAGAAAGAGCTACTATGCTGAAAGAAGCTAAAGAAACCAAGGACAAGATGATCAGTGAAGCAAAAAATGAAGCAAAACTGCAAGCTGCAAAAATCATTGCGGATGCACAGGCTGCTATCAATCAACAAAAAATGGCTGCCCTGACTGATTTGAAAAATCAAATTGGCAATCTAGTTATTGAAACCAGCGAAAAAGTCTTGCGCAAAGAACTAAGCGACAAAGCAGCGCAGGAAAATTATATTAAAACATTGGCTACAGAAGTAAAACTAAACTAAGCAAGCACTTGTTAATAGCAAGTCCTGTTTAAATTTTTAAACCTTCAGTACAATTTTAGTACTGAAATAAATGACCCTCAGTAGAGGTTGGAGGTATGAATAATCCACGTTTAGCAGCACGGTACGCAAAAAGTTTGATGGATTTGGCTACAGAGCAAAACCAAATAGATGTGGTGTATGCCGACATGAAATGGTTGCAAAAACTTTGCAAGAGTAACCCCGATTTTGTTAATGTATTGCGTAGCCCGATTATCAAATCTGATAAAAAAGCCATCATTATCAATGCAGTTATTACTGGTCGCGTTGCTGAGTTGAGTACCGCATTTATACAGTTATTGGTTCGAAAAACACGCGAAAGTAATTTGCCCGAAATTGTGCATGCCTTTATTGAACAATTCAATGCATTGCGGAATATTCATACTGTAAAAATCACCTCCGCATCACCCATTTCTGATGAATTGAAGCAAAGTATCATGACCAATGTTAAATCGACTATTAAAGCCAATTCATTTGAAATTGAAACAGCCATTAACGATGAAATCATTGGTGGTTTTATTCTGGAAACAGGAGGGCAAATGGTCGATGCAAGTATTTTAAAGGACTTGAAAGATATTCGCAAGCAGTTTTTAAACAATGATTATATTCAAAAAATTAGGTAATACTTTAATGTATTATAAAAAATCCCGGTCTAGTACCGGGATTTTTTATAATTTTAAATCTCAAACCCTTATTTATGAATAGAAATTTACTTGGTAAATCCCTGCTATTTATTTCGCTTTTTTTATTGTTTTCTACTTTAATTTTTGGTCAGCAAGTGGTACAAGGAAATAAAGTTTTTCCTGTAAAAACGGCGGTTGTTAATTTCAAAGAATTATCCGACAAAGAACTGCTAATGCCCCGGAATTGGTTATTGGCAGCACCCATTCCCAATGAGGGAAGAGAATTTGAGGAGCCCTACTCTGCCACGGCTCCTCAAATTAATCCTAGCCCTACTAATCCAACAAATCCCTTAGTGGTTTCCCCCTCTCCCTTGTTGAGCTATGAGGCTGCACCCGACGAGGCTCAAGGAGGAGGTGCTTCTGGTACTTATAATATACCACCTGATACACATGGCGCTGTTGGGCTAGATAAAGTATTTGTGAATTTGAATAATAATTATAAAGTATTGGATAAAGCTACTGGTGCACAGTTAAGTCTGGTATCTATGCCTAGTTTTTGGTCGGCATTAGGTGCAGATGCAACTGGTGCTTTTGATCCCCGAATAATGTTTGATCCCTATAATAACCGCTGGATAGTAGCTGCTGTTTCTAATGGTAGTTCAGCTAATTCAAGAGTACTGCTAGCCATTTCTCAAACCTGGGATCCCATGGGCAATTATAATTTATATGCTTTTGATCCGGATACTGGTGCAACTGACTGGGCCGATTTTCCGATGCTTGGTTTTAATAAAAATTGGGTGGCCATTGGTGTAAATAATTTTACACTGGCTGGTACTTTTACAGTTGGAAAAATGTTTGTTATTGACTATCCTACTATTTTAACTGGTACTGCCAATGCTACTGTATTTTCTGGTACTGCTTTTTGCACGCATCCTGCCACCACTTATTCTGCTTCCGAACCAACTTTATACTCAGTTAATCATATTGGAAGTGGTGCTGCCACTTATGCAATGAATACCATTACCGGTACACCCGCAGCACCAGTATTTACACTAGGTGGTACCAAGGTTAGAACCGGCGGAGGTTGGGTTGCACCTTCTGGCAATATTGAACCACAACAATGCCTGAGTACTTGTCCTGGAGTTATTGCCTCATTAGATGCTAGCGATGCTTATATCAGGCACAATGTAATATTTAGAAACGGCTTTGTTTGGTATGCACAAACAGTGTCGTTGCCTATTGGTACCTACACGCATACTGGCGTACAGTGGACAAAGTTAACAGCTGCTACAGGCAATTATGCCGACGGTGGTAGGGTAGAAGATGCAACTGCAACTTCTAGTAATGGAGGTCAGTGGTATGCTTATCCATCTATTGCAGTAAATAAAAATGACGACGTATTACTGGGATATTCTAAGTTTGAGAGCGATGGTTATGCCGGTGCCGCCTATTCTTTTCGATTGGGTACTGATGCACCTGGAACCATGCAGGATGTGGTAATTTATAAAGATGGGTTGGATTATTATGATAAAAATTTTGGTGGCACAAGACAACGTTGGGGAGATTATAGCCATACTATGGTAGACCCCTATGATTCAGTATCTCTCTGGACCATTCAAGAATATGCAAAACTCAGGGCTGCTCCCAGTGTAGGAGGAAGTACCAGTAAATGGGGTACTTGGTGGGCACAGGTAATGCCCAATCAATGCAATGCCAATGTAGCCAGTGGAAACTGGAGTGCTGCTGCCACTTGGGGATGTGGCCATGTACCTACAGCAACTGATAATATCGTTATTCAAAGTGGACAAAACGTTACGCTTGATGTAGATCCATTGGCAGCCAGTATTACTGTCAATAATGGGGGAACACTAACGGTAAATACTACACGAAGTTTGTCTTGTAATTTATTGGTAAATGGAACGCTTAATATTACTGGTGGCAAACTTCAACTGGGCGCTTACAATGTATTTTTAGATAGGGTTGGTACGCTTACCGGCGCTTCTAGTACTTCCTATTTTGTAACAAATGGAATAGGTGCTGTTAGAAAGGCAATTACAGCTGGCACCAATTTCCAATTTCCGGTAGCAGCTACTACCAGTTCTTATACGCCACTAACGATTGCACTCAACGCGGGCGATCCAACTGAATTATTCAATGTGCGTGTAAGTACGGGTGTTAATCCTACTGCTTTTGATGCAGCTACTTGCGTACAACGCACTTGGAATATTGCTGAAACAACACCAGGTGGCAATAATGCTACTTTAACTTTTCAATGGACAGCTGCCGAACATGGTGCCAGCTTTAACCCTGCAGTGGCAGCTACGGCCAATAGGCACAATGGAGTTTCCTGGGTTTTGGGAGCGGCAATGCCAATTCCTAGTTTGGCAGCAGGGGTCTATACTGCTGCTACCAGTACCACAGTATCCAGCTTCTCACCTTGGGTAATCTCCTCTATTGGCGTAATTCCTGTTCGATTGGAATATTTCACCGGCAAAAAACAAGGCAATGCCAATTGGTTAAACTGGAAAGTTACTTGTTTGAGTGATCAGGCAAAATTCAATATAGAAAGAAGTACAGATGGACGCAATTTTATTTCTATTGGCAATCTAACAGCAACCAATACACGCTGTTTACAACCCTTTGATTTTACTGATAACAATCCAGCATCTGGTATTAACTATTATAGAATTAAAATGACCGATGCTGATGGCAAATTTGTATATACACAGGTATTGGCCTTGCTTAATAATAGAAATGGATTTGAAGTAGTAAATATCAGCCCTTCTTTGGTAGTAGATGGTAAAGCCATTTTAAATCTTTCTTCAGCACAGGCTCAACAAGTAAATATTGTTGTTACGGGTGCTGCGGGCAATATTCTTAATCAATTTAGCCAGGTATTGATAGCAGGTGCTACGCAGGTCCCCATGGACTTTTCTACACTGGGGGCTGGTACTTATTGGGTATCTGTTTATACAGCAGATAGGGTAAAAAAATCGGTACGATTTGTAAAATATTAGTGCTAATTATATTAATTCGGCTTGAGGCTGTTCCAAAATTAAGGAACAGCCTTTTTTTATATGGAAAATACCCATATTTTTTGCCATTCCGACACCCAATCCCTACCTTTGCACCCGATTTAAACAAGGTTGATTTATTGTCGGGAAAATCAAAGCCACTGTCAATTCCTCAGCCCTCAACATATCAAAATTTAAACTATGGTAGAAATTAAACCAGATGAAATTTCGGCGATCCTCCGCCAGCAACTAAGCAACTTTAGTGCAGGTGCCAGTTTGGAAGAAGTAGGAACCGTATTGCAAGTGGGTGATGGTATTGCCCGTGTATACGGACTGAACAATGTTCGTAGTGGGGAACTGGTTGAATTTGACAATGGGGTTAAAGCCATTGCACTTAACCTGGAAGAAGATAATGTGGGTGTGGTATTGATGGGTGATAGCGGCGACATTAAAGAAGGCGCTAAAGTAAAACGTACCGGACAAATTGCCTCCATTAAAGTTGGTGAAGGAATGTGTGGACGTGTAATCAATACTTTAGGCGAACCAATCGATGGTAAGGGTCCTATCAAAGGCGAATTATATGAAATGCCTTTGGAGCGTAAAGCACCCGGGGTAATTTTCCGCGAACCAGTTAAAGAACCTTTACAAACTGGTATCAAGGCCATCGACGCCATGATCCCAATTGGACGTGGTCAAAGGGAATTGATTATTGGTGATCGTCAAACAGGTAAAACTGCTATTGCCATTGACACCATCATCAACCAAAAAGAATTTTTTGCAGCAGGTAAACCTGTTTATTGTATATATGTAGCGATTGGCCAAAAAGCCTCTACTATCGCAGGTATCATGAAAACATTGGAAGAAAATGGCGCCATGGCTTATACCACTATCGTGGCGGCTTCTGCTTCTGATCCTGCTCCATTACAATTCTATGCTCCTTTCGCTGGTGCTGCCATCGGGGAGTTTTTCCGTGATACCGGAAGGCCAGCATTGATTATCTATGATGATTTATCAAAGCAAGCAGTGGCTTATAGGGAAGTATCTTTATTACTTCGTCGTCCACCCGGCCGTGAAGCTTATCCAGGTGACGTATTCTATTTGCATAGCCGTTTATTAGAAAGAGCTGCTAAAGTAATTTCTAAGGATGAAATTGCTCAGCAAATGAATGACTTGCCTGCTTCTATTAAGCATTTAGTAAAAGGTGGTGGTTCTTTAACAGCATTGCCTGTAATTGAAACACAAGCTGGTGACGTATCTGCTTATATTCCTACAAACGTAATTTCTATCACCGACGGACAGATATTCCTTGAAGGTAACTTGTTCAACTCGGGTATTCGCCCTGCTATTAACGTAGGTATCAGCGTAAGCCGTGTGGGTGGTAATGCGCAAATCAAGTCAATGAAAAAAGTAGCCGGTACTTTAAAATTGGATCAGGCACTTTATCGCGAACTGGAAGCATTTAGTAAATTCGGTGGTGATTTGGATGCCGCTACCAAAAACGTAATTGATAAAGGTGCTAGAAACGTGGAAGTTTTGAAACAACCACAATACACTCCATTCAGTGTAGAAAAGCAAGTAGCAATCATTTACTTAGGAACTCAAGGGTTGCTCAGAGATGTAGCAGTAAAAAATGTAAAAGCATTTGAAGACCATTTCTTGATGGAAATGGAGCAAAAGCACCCTGAAATTCTGGCTGAATTTAAAAAGGGTAATCTGCCTGAAGATGGTCTTAATAAAATGACAGAACTGGCCAAAGGATTATCTGCACAGTATAAATAATTTTTCACAAGCACAAGTGATTATACCTCCCCATTGGGGAGGTTTTTTTTTATTCAAGGATAGGCTTTTTTATAGTGATTGCTAAAATGGCAGGGATTTTAATCGGGAATAGTTTTTGAGTTTTACTATTCAAAATAAATAAAATGACACTCGGTATTATGATTATCTCCGGCATCTTTATGTTGTTGGGGATGTTGGTACAATCTAGGTTAAAAAGCAAGTTCAGTCAATACAGTAAAGTGCCTACCAGTAGTAGGTTGAGCGGAAAGGAAATAGCCGAAAAAATGTTAAAAGACAATGGCATCTATGATGTGCAGGTTATTTCAGTAGATGGATTTTTATCCGATCACTATAATCCAGCTAACAAAACAGTCAACCTTAGTCCAGATGTATACCAGGGAAGAACAGTAGCCGCTGCTGCTGTTGCTGCGCATGAATGCGGGCACGCATTGCAACATGCCCGCGCTTATTCAATGTTGCAATTAAGAAGTAAATTGGTGCCAGCTGTTCAAATCAGTAGTTCCTTGTCGCAATGGGTGATTATTGCGGGATTGGGTATGTTTGGTTTTGGCGGTGGAAATCCTACGATTCTTTTAATTGGTATCCTGCTTTTTGCAGTAACTACCTTGTTTTCTTTGATTACCCTTCCGGTAGAATTAGATGCTAGTGCCCGTGCATTAAAATGGTTGGATACTGCAAATATTACGAGAACAGAAGAACATGTGCAGGCAAAAGATGCTTTAAAATGGGCTGCTTTAACCTATGTGGTAGCTGCGCTGGCATCCATTGCCATGCTGGTACAATATATTTTGATATATCAATCAAGAACAAGGGATTAATAAACCTCCATATTCAATAGTTGGAAGATTGGCCCCAATTTAATTCCGTTAATTATCAACTATATTTGTTAATAAATTTTAAATCAGATTACATGAATTTAGCCAAAGAGTTTGAAAAATATGCAATACATGATCAGGGTATTAGTAGTAATACACTGGATGGATACATGAAATATAATGTAACCAATCTTACCCCCAATGTAATTGAAGAACGTCAATTGCATGGAACAGTTATTGACGTGTATAGTCGTTTGATGATTGATCGCATTATTTTTTTAGGATATCCTGTTACAGATGAAGTAGCGAATATCATTACAGCGCAAATGTTATTTTTAGAAAGCCAGGATCGAAACAGAGATATTCAAATGTATATTAATAGTCCTGGCGGCAGCGTATATGCAGGATTAGGAATGTACGATACGATGCAGTTTATCAACCCCGAGATTTCTACAATTTGTACTGGTGTAGCCGCCAGTATGGCAGCCGTACTGATGTGTGCCGGTGCTAAGGGGAAACGTACTGCATTAAAACATAGTCGTATCATGATGCATCAACCAAGTGCAGGGGCTGGTGGTCAGGCAAGTGATATTGAAATTACCGTAAATGAAGTAAAGAAATTAAAATCTGAATTATATGATATTATAGCTTATCACACAGGGCAGCCTGTTGAAAAAGTAGCTATTGATTGTAATCGGGATTATTGGATGAGAAGTGAAGAAGCCAAAGCCTATGGTTTAATTGACGAAGTGTTGGGGATCAATCCAAAAAAATTACATAAAGAATCCTAAACATTTGCGCGAACCAATTTAAGTTTTTAAAACTAACATAATCAAAATGAGTATTTATAATAAAAGAATTCGTCTGGAAGAGGAAGAAACACCCAATAACCTTCCCGAAAATCCAATGGAAAAAATGATGAGTGGGTGGCAGTTCGACAAAAAATTCATTGAACAAAGAAAGATTTTTTTGTGGGGCGTAGTAGATGACAAAAGTGCCAAGGATATTACTGCCAGATTACTCTATTTAGAAGCGATTGAACCAGGCAAGGAAATCACTTTTTATATTAATAGTCCGGGTGGAGTAGTAACCAGCGGCATGGTTATTTATGATACCATGAAAATGATTTCCTCTCCGGTAAGTACGGTTTGCATGGGTATGGCTGCCAGTATGGGAAGTATTTTGCTCAGTGGTGGTGAAAAAGGGAGGCGTTTTATTTTCCCACATGGCGAAGTAATGATTCATCAACCCAGCGGGGGCGGTCAAGGTACAAGTGCCGATCTTGAAATAATGGCAGTGCAGATAAAAAAGACCAAAGAAATGGGCGCTCAATTATTGGCCGATAATTGTGGTCAGACTTTTGAAAAAGTAATGAAAGATTTTGACCGGGATTATTGGATGGATGCCAAAGAGTCAATTACTTATGGAATTGTGGACGCTGTTATTGAAAAATTATAGGGGCTACCAATAAAAAATAGTGTAAAAGCCTCTTAATGAGGCTTTTTTGTTTGGCTACTTGCAAAGCATCGTTCCAAACAAAAAAAATGTCCTTAACAGAAGCATGTTATATAACTTTGCTTTTCATTATTAAATCAATTCTACCTAGGTAGATTATCAATATGGCAAAACAACCCGTTTTACATTGTTCATTTTGTGGTCGAAGCCGGGATGAGGTAAAAATTCTTATCGCAGGTCAAGATGGGCATATCTGCGAAAATTGTGTAGAGCATGCACAAGAAATCATTGCCCAGGAACTGGTAGCCTATACCGATACCAAATCTACTGGTGGCGGCAATAAATTAACGATTCGTAAGCCTATTGAAATCAAGAAATTTCTAGATGATTATGTAATTGGTCAGGATGACGCTAAAAAAATCCTTGCAGTAGCCGTATATAATCATTATAAAAGATTGAATCAAAAAGTAGATAATGATGTGGAGATTGAAAAGAGTAATATTATTATGGTAGGTGAAACGGGCACGGGCAAAACTTTATTGGCCAAAAGCATTGCTCGAATGCTAAACGTGCCATTTGCGATAGTGGATGCCACTGTTTTTACCGAGGCTGGCTATGTAGGGGAAGATGTAGAAAGTATGCTGAGTCGCCTCTTACAGGCCTGTAATTATGATGTAGCAAGTGCTGAGAAAGGAATTGTATTTATTGACGAAATTGATAAGGTGGCCCGAAAAAGCGATAATCCAAGCATTACCCGCGATGTTAGTGGCGAAGGAGTGCAACAAGGTTTATTGAAATTGCTGGAAGGAACGGAGGTATTGGTGCCCCCACAGGGCGGAAGGAAGCATCCAGAACAGAAATTAGTAAAATTAAATACGCAGAATATACTTTTTATATGTGGAGGTGCATTTGATGGTATCGACAAAGTGATCGCAAGAAGAATCAATACACATGCCATCGGATTTAATGTAAATAAAGATGCACAGGAATTCCAACACAATAATCTCCTGCATTTCATCAATGCAGTCGACTTGAAACATTTTGGCTTAATACCAGAATTGCTGGGTAGGCTGCCTGTAATTACCTATCTGGATCCTTTGGATGCTGCTACTTTGCGTAGTATTTTGACGGAACCTAAAAATAGCCTCATCAAGCAATTTACCAGGTTGTTTGAAATTGAGGGAATCGCATTGACTTTTGATCCTGCCAGCTTCGATTTTATGGTGGAAAAAGCCATGGAATACAAATTGGGAGCCAGAGGCCTACGCAGTATTTGTGAGAGCATATTGACCGATGCTATGTTTGAACTTCCGTCTCAGAAATTAAAGGCATTTCATGTAAGTCTGGAATATGCACAACGTAAGTTTAGCAGTAGTAAGCTGAGTATGCTGAAAGTTGCATAGGCTTTAATAGATTATTTTTTAATGGCTGCCAACGGCAGCCATTTTTTATTCAATCATTTCTCCCCAATTTTCAAACATATCCCTTTGATTTTAGGTGATTGATTTATTTCAATATATTTTTACAACTTGCTAGTGTTTGACTTTGAAATAGGAAGCTGTTCAAACTAAACACATTCTCAATGATCAAGTACATCTTTAAAGTAAAACTGAAATGGTTGATGTTATTTTAGGCCTCCAATGGGGCGATGAAGGAAAAGGTAAAATTGTAGATTATTTTGCTCCGGGGTATGATATAATCGCCCGCTTTCAAGGAGGACCAAATGCTGGGCACACACTTTATGTGGACGGAAAAAAAACAGTGTTGCACCAAATACCCAGTGGTATTTTTCACGAAGATAAAATCAATCTAATTGGTAATGGAGTTGTGTTAGACGCTGTTACTTTAAAAAAAGAATGCGAAACGGTGGCTTCTTTTGGGGTTGATTATAAGAAAAATTTATATATCAGCGAACGCGCCCACCTAATATTACCTACCCACCGTGCTTTGGATAAAGCCAGCGAATTATCGAAAGGAAATGAAAAAATAGGGAGTACCTTGAAAGGTATTGGTCCTACCTATATGGATAAAACAGGGCGAAACGGATTGAGAGTAGGCGATTTATTGGATAAGAATTTCACCACGCAATACATTAAGTTGCGAATGAAACACCAGCGCATTTTAGACAATTTCAATTTTGGAGAGGATATTACACAATGGGAAGAAGAGTTTTTTGAAGCAATTGAATTGTTGAAAGAATTTAAAATAGTTAATGGTGAATATTTTATCAATGATAAAATTCAGCAAGGTAAAAAAGTATTAGCAGAGGGTGCACAAGGTAGTATGCTAGATGTTGATTTTGGTACTTTCCCATTCGTTACAAGTAGCAATACTATTTCTGCAGGAGTTTGTACCGGCTTGGGTGTTGCTCCCCAAAAAATAAAGGAAGTATTGGGCGTAACCAAGGCTTATTGCACAAGAGTAGGCAGTGGGCCCTTTCCTACTGAACTATTGGACGAAACGGGCGAATTGATTAGAAAAACGGGCAATGAATTTGGTAGTACTACGGGAAGGCCTCGTCGTTGTGGCTGGATTGACCTGGTTGCTTTGCAATTTGCATGCATGATTAATGGCGTTACCCAAATTGTAATGACAAAGGCGGATGTTTTGGATGGCTTGAATGAATTGAATGTTTGTAATGCCTATAAAGTGAATGGAGAGGAAAAGAATTATGTACCCTTTCAGATGAACCGCGTACCTATTGAACCAATGTATAAGCATTTTGAGGGATGGCAAACGGATATTACCAATATCAAGGATTTTGCTTCCGTGCCCGATAAAATGAAAGTGTATATTGACTATCTTAACCGCTTTTTGGGTGTACCGGTGAAATATATTAGTAATGGTCCTGGCCGTGATCAATTAATACTTGCATAAAAAATAAAAAAATATTGATTTTTTTTTGGCTAATTGAAAATCCCTTATAAATTTTACAGCACAATTCTTTTAAACCATGGCAGTAAAAAATTCCAAAGAAAAAAAAGCAACTCCTAAAAAGACTGCAGTAGCCGCTACTGTTGCACCTAAAAGCGCATCAAAGGCAAAGAAAGCAGACGATGATGATGACGACAATCTTGATGAGGAGGAAATAGCGAAACCTTCCAAGAAAGGGAAAGCAGCTACTAAAAAAACTAAAGTAGATGACGACGACGATGATGACGACGATGTAGAGGTAGATGATGATTGGGAAAAACAAGAAGAAGAGGATAATTGGGATCCAGATTTTGACGAATTTGATATTCCTAAATCTAAAGGGAAAAAAGTAACTGGTAAAAAAGCGAAGGAAGAGGATGATTTGAAATTAGAGGATGATTTCAAAGACCTGGGTTTTGATGACTTAGATGGTGGTGGTTTTGATGATGAGGATGATTTTTAAGCAGTATATTTAAGGGTGAATAATAGCAACCAATTTGCTGTAAATAATTTTACTGCATTCAGAAATAAAATGTTGAACTGGGCCAGCCAGTTCAACATTTTTTGTTTTTTAGATAACCAGCAATATGCTACAGACGAAAATGCATTTGAATGTTTGTTAGGGGTTGGAGTAAAACAGGATATTATTCTTCGCCAAGGCAATGCATTCGAAACACTTAAAAAGTTTCATGAAAAATATCCAGGATGGTTATTTGGTCATCTGAGCTATGACTTAAAAAATGAAATTGAAATCAGCGCTTCCAGCAATCCTGATAACATTGAATTTCCAGACGGGTATTTTTTTGTTCCTGAAACTGTTATTCAGCTTTCCAAACATCAGGTAAGTATTATTACAACGGGCAATGCTAAAGCATTATTTGATGAAATAAACAATAATGCTGAAAAGCCTAACAAATCAATTTCAACTTTTCCAATTGCTTTTCAAACTAGATTTTCCCAAGATGAATACATCGAAACAATCAAGTCCCTACAGGAACATATTCATGCTGGTGATTGTTATGAAATTAATTTTTGTCAGGAATTTTTTGCCGAAAATGCATGCATTGACCCATTTGTAGTGTTTGATAAACTTTGCAAATTATCCTCAAATCCCTTTGCCGCTCTTTATAAACTCAAGGATAAATACTGTATCTGTGCCAGTCCAGAAAGGTTTTTAAAGAAACAGGGAAATAAATTATTGTCGCAACCCATTAAGGGTACAAGCCCTAGGGACTTGGTTAATCCCGCAAATGATAATTTGCTTAAAAATCAATTATACCATAGCAGCAAGGAAAGATCAGAAAACGTAATGGTGGTGGATCTGGTAAGAAATGATTTAAGCAAAATTTGCATAAATGGTTCCGTTAAAGTAGAAGAGCTCTTTGGGATTTATAGTTTTCCTCAGGTACACCAAATGATTAGTACGATAAGTGGAGAAATGTCACCTGCTTTACATTGGGCGGATGCCATTAAAGCCTGCTTTCCTATGGGCAGTATGACAGGTGCACCCAAGAAAAAAGTAATGGAGCTGATAGAAATTTATGAAAAATCAAAAAGAGGATTATTCTCAGGTGCTTTAGGTTATATTAAACCCTCCCGAGATGAATATTTACAACCTGATTTTGATTTTAATGTTGTCATACGTTCCCTTTTATATAATGATACAGCTAGATTGCTCAGTTATCAAACGGGAAGTGGCATTACTTTTTACAGTGACCCCAAACTAGAATATGAAGAATGCCAATGGAAAGGGGCTGCGATAAAAAAAATATTCGAATAAAGCATCTCCAAATACAATCATTTTAGAGGGGTATACGCCGATTAAAAAAAGGAATCTTATATTTAACACAAATTTGCATATGCTACGGTTAAGGATATTATTAATTGCTGTAATTATGTCTTCAGTTTCAACGCTGCAGGCACAAAAGGCTACAAGCCATTATGTAAATAAGTATGTTGATCTAGCAATTTCTTTGAAAGAAAAATGGGGTATACCAGTATCGATTATTTTAGGTGTTTCTATTTTAGAATCGGGTAGTGGCACCAGTATTAATTGCCGGCAATTGAATAATTTTTTTGGAGTAACTGGCAAGAATCATTTGAAACACCGGCGTACAATGTATAAGCAATACGCTTCTGCAGAAGATTCTTTTGATGATTTTTGTGGCATTGTTTCCAGGAAAAAATACTATCGGAAATTAAAAAATAATATGAATTATCAAGCCTGGCTCACTGCAATGAATCATGGTAATTATGCAGGTGCTAAGGGAGTTTGGGTTTCTAGAATTACCAATATTATTAAAAAACAAAGTCTTTATAAATACGATAAATAATTTCGGTAGATGAATTATCAAAGGCAAGTATTGCTCTTCACGCTCTTTTTTTTAGTTTCATTGATTGCTGCCACCATGCTCTTTCATTTTTATCCTTCTCTGGCAGGATTCAACCTGCGTCCGGTTAATATTATTTCGGAAATCACGAAGGATAGCACCGGTACTGTAAACAAAACCGTGGTTACCAAAAATGGAAAAGTTGTGAAAGGTAATATTGTCATTAAAGACTACTTATCTGAAAAAACCCTCATAAATTCTTCTGGTGACAAATTTGCGCTCCAGCATTTTTTAAAAAAATTAGCAACGCTTAAAAAAGATAAAAATCAGAAAGTCAGGATTGGCTATTTTGGTGATTCATTTATTGAGGGCGATTTGATTACACAAGATTTAAGAAAGCAATTGCAGGATACCCTGGGAGGCGATGGCGTTGGTTTTGTGCCCATTCGGTCGATCACGGAAGGTTTTCGTCAAACTATTATTCAGCATTCCTCAGGTGATTGGGAGGAAGTGAGTTTTAAATCTGATAATCATGCCAGTGCCCAACTTTTTTTATCGGGGCATAAATTTTTTCCGGGTAATAATAGCAGCGTTTCCTTTCGTGCTAGCAACCAGCCCCACCTCGATCATTTTGTAAATGCAGCCGTGCTTTATGGTAAGGCTTCCAATGGAAATAATGCGACAGGGACCATTACTATCAATGGTCAATCTTATACCCTTCATGCCAACGAGGTCTTTAATGTAGATGAGATCAATTTAGGAAATTGTCAAGCAGTTAACATGAGTGCAAGTCCATCAGGTATTCCCATCTATGGACTTTCCTTCGAAACACCGTCAGGCATCATGGTAGATAATTTTTCTTTCAGGGGTATCAGCGGTGTAGAGCTGGATAATTTTTCAGAAGATTACCTACGGGCCATGCAAGCCAAAAGGCCTTATGATCTCCTGGTATTTCAATATGGTCCGAATCTTTTGTTTAAAGGTGAATTGGTAGAATTCAAATGGTATCAGAAAAAAATGTTGCCTATTTTACAAAAACTAAAAAAAGCATTTCCTCAAACCAGTATTCTATTGGTGTCCACTGCCGATAAAGGATATAAATATGCAGGAGAATGGCGTACTCAAAAGGGAGTACAACCTCTGGTAGATGTACAATATGATATGGCAAACAATGCAGGGTTAGATTTTTTTAATTTATATAATGCTATGGGAGGAGAAAATTCTATGGTAAAATGGGCAACCGAATCACCAGCATTAGCGAATAAGGATTATACACATGTGAATTTTAGGGGAGCAAAGAAAATAGCTGATATTATTTATAACGCGATAATGAAAGAGTTTGATGATTATCAAAAGCACGGGGATTAGTTTTATAGTCTCCCTTTTTTCGGCTTGTAGTAGCATAAACGCTGGTAATGACCAGCCTTCTTTGTTAAAAGCAAAGGCAGATACTGTAGTGACTAATACAACTGCTCCACAATTGCAATTGGGTAATACGATCACCAATAGCAATGCGCTTTACGGTTTAAAAACAATTGTCAATAAAAGCGATTCTGGGTTTCGTGTTTTGAATGTGCTGCATATTGGTGATTCTCATATTAAGTCGGGCCTTTATTCTGAACGCTTCATGCAAAAACTCAATAATTATTACGGGCAGAAAAGAAAAGGAAAACTATTCTTTAATTTTCAATGGTTTTGTAAAATTGGCACCAAGTATTCTGATTATAATGAATTGGCTGAATTAGATAACCAACTAGTTAAAAGCAATCCCAATTTGGTAATAATTTCATTAGGTACCAATGATGCATTTTCGGGCTCTTCACGTACTAATTTTTATGTAAAAATTGATCACCTTGTAAAAAAAATACAAACATTATCACCAAGGGCTTCCATATTAATTACAACACCACCTGATGCATTGAAAAATACAGGAGGCTATTTTGCAGCTTTGCCTGAATTAGCCAATGTGGTCAATACCATAACCAGGTATTGTAGTGATAAAAATATTGCATGCTGGAATTTACATCAGATTATGGGGGGGACTTATGCAATCAATAGTTGGTATTTACAAAAATTAGCAGCACCTGACCGTGTACACTATAGTGCTAAGGGATATGAAAAATTTGCACAATGGTTGTTTGATGCTTTTGTAAAGTCAATGAACTAAATAATTCAAATTTAACAACGAGATATTTTTATGGGCTCCATCGACCTGAGTAAAGTTTGGGAAAGTATATTGTATAATCCAAAGGATCCACTCCTTTTTAATAGTGGCTTTTTTATTTGGTACTTTGCCATTTTCATTATAACCTATTCTATAACTGCCAAACATAGAAATGCCAGGGTACTTACGTTTACGCTTTTTTCACTCTATTTTTTTTATAAGGCATGTGGATCGTTTGTAGGCTTGGTGTTGGTTTCTGCCGTAGTTGATTTTGTGCTTTCCAACAGTATTTATAAAGTGCAAAAAAAATCAACAAAAAAATTGTTATTGGTATTTAGTGTTGTCATCAACCTAGGACTCCTGTTCTATTTTAAATACACGAATTTTTTTATCGGTCTAATGAATGATTTCAATGGTGGACATATTGAGCCATTAAAATTGATTTTGCCAGTGGGGATTTCTTTTTACACTTTTGAAAATCTCAGTTATACTGTGGACGTATACAGGGGGCATTTTAAGCCTGTTACCCGTTTTATTGACTATTTGTATTTTCTTTCTTTTTTCCCCAAGTTGATGATGGGCCCCATTGTGCGAGCAGCTGATTTTTTACCACAACTGAGCAAGCCTTATTTTGTTAGCAAACAAGATTTTGCCGAGGGGTTTTACCTGATATTTTCAGGGCTCTTCAAGAAAATTGTTATATCGGATTTTATCAATGTAAATTTTGTAGGCTATGTGTTTGATGATCCAAGTAAACATGTGGGACTAGAATGCTTGCTGGCAGTTTACGGGTATGCATTGGTGATATACTGCGACTTCTCGGGTTATTCCGATATGGCAAGAGGGATTGCACGTTGGTGCGGCTTTAATATACCTCCCAATTTTGATTCTCCCTATCAAAGTAAATCCATTACTGAATTTTGGAGGCGTTGGCATATATCGCTTTCCAGCTGGTTAAGGGATTATCTGTATATATCGCTGGGTGGTAATAGAAAAGGCAAGGTTAGGCAATACATCAATTTGTTTATTACCATGTTATTGGGTGGATTTTGGCATGGGGCCAGCTGGAATTATATTCTCTGGGGTGGTATGCATGGAGTTGCGCTTACCGTAGACAAAATCAAGCTTTTTATTGGGGAAAAATTAAAAATTAGTGGCCGTTCATTTTTTGCAAAGGCGCTGGGCGTATTCTTTACATTTCATTTCGTATGCTTTTGCTGGATATTTTTTCGAGCCGATAGTTTTTCTGATGCCGGCGCCCTTATTCATCAACTACTTTATAATTTTGATGGGGCTGTATGGAAGGAGATATTTTCTAATTATTATGCAGTATTAATTATTATGCTTTTAGGATTTGTCTTGCATTTTATTCCAAAGTCAGTAGAAGAGCGGGTAAAACTTTCACTTTCCAAATTGCCTTTGGCTGGCTATGTAATAGTAGGGTTACTAATGTTTTTTGTATTCCTTCAAATGAAAACAGCTGAGCCTGTTATGCCGGTATATCTTCAATTTTAAACAGACTAGGATTTACCCCTGCCTGTTTTTCTGGCGTAATTTTTTTTAGGACTAGGATAAATAGTTTGCGTGCTTTCAATAGTATTTTCACTTAATAATAATTGAACACACTCATTAAGTATCACATATTTATTGGCTAGAAATAGTTGCATTTTATCCTCCGGCAATCTCAAATCATAATTACCATTATTACTCATCATAGCATCAAACTCTGGATTGTAACGATTAAATTGTGCAATATCCATCGTAAGGTTTTTTGCAATTACCAATGAATTGTATTTCCCTGAAATAGATTGGGTAGCTGTTTGAATTTGTTCATCTTCTGATAGCACAGGTTTTATATCATATGGATTGGCAGAAGGAATGCCAGCATTAAAATTGCCTGCCAACGCATTATTATTCACATTGGTAGTAACGCCTCCTCCACCTTCCATAATGTAATGCGTAGCAATAAAACGCTTTACATAGGTTCTGCTTTCCTCAGGCAGATAATATTGCAATTCCCAAAAGTTTCTACTACCACTTCTTTGTATAGCACTCATCACCCTTCCAGGTCCACCATTATAAGCTGCCATCACTAATAACCAATCATGCAATTGTTTGTATAAGCTCAATAAGTAACGAGAAGCTGCATGTGTACTTTTAAAATAATCTGTACGTTCATCCGTATAATTATTTATAACCAAATTATATTGTCTAGCGGTACCTGGCATGAATTGCCATGGACCACCTGCACCTTTAGAAGAGACAGCGCCTGTTTTCAAATTGGATTCAATAACCGCAATATATTTGAGTTCCTTGGGTAAACCATATTGCATCAAGATACTTTCAATAAGATTGAAATAGGGCTGACCCCAGCCTTTCATATTTTGAAGATACTTACCATGGCTCCTCATATACGATTCAATAAAACCTGTTGCATTACTATTCACCTGAGTAGAATAAGGCATGGTGGGATTGTAAGCAAAATTTGAAAAAAGGTTTTTAAACCCATATCTGGTGACCTGGCTAAAGTATTGTACTTTATCCTTTGATGGGACAGTTTTGGTTTTTATGACGGAATCTATTAATTGATCCTCTTTTGATTCTTCCACAATAATGCTGTCTTGTGGAATTTGTTGTAATGTCTGTAGGCCAGCTCTGGAACCGAGCAGGCACAACAAAAAAAGTAATGTGAATAAATACTTCATCTAAATTAAGGATGGTTTTAGCGGCCAGATTGCTGCAATAGTAATCCAGATAATTGCAGCAAAGTTAATTCATCTTCGGGTGCTGTCATAATCTGTAGGCCAAAGGGCAGGCCATTGCCATGTTTGAACAAGGGGATGGAGATGGCTGGAATGCCCGTTAAATTGGCGAAAACGGTATAGATATCAGCCAGGTACATCGCAATAGGATCATTTGATTTTTCGCCAATAGGAAAAGCTGTCGTGGGTACTGTAGGCATGATAATAGCATCAAATTCATTGAATAACACAGTCGTTTTATCTACTAATAACCGCCTTACCTGTTGCGCTTTGCTAAAATAAGCATCATAATAACCCGTACTTAATACAAAAGTGCCCAGCATGATTCGTCTTTGTACTTCTTTACCAAATCCTTTACTTCTGGTATTGGAATAAAATGCTGTTAAATTTTTTACCTCATCCTTGTTTCGGAAACCAAAGCGTACTCCATCATACCTGCTGAGGTTACTGCTGGCTTCAGCTGTTGTTAAAACATAATAAGCAGGTACAATGTATTCCAACAAATCAAAGTCAATGGCTTCTACCCGGTGTCCAGCAACTTTTAATTTATCTATAAAAGATAGTATTTGGTTTTTTATTTGTTCATCCAATGAAGGGTGATCTAGCGCTTCCTTAAAATAACAAATGGAATATTTTTTTTCCTCGAGCTTATTATTTTCTGTTGGTATTGTTAATGGTGTTTTTAAAGCAGTGGAATCAAAATCATCCGAACCGCTTATGGTTTGAAGTACAAGGGATGTATCGCGGATGGTCAGACTAAAAATACCTATTTGGTCAAAGGAAGATGCATATGCTATCAACCCATACCTGCTAATTCTACCATATGTTGGTTTAAGGCCAATGATACCACAAAAATCAGCTGGTTGCCTAACCGAGCCGCCTGTATCACTGCCAAGGCTTACCATACAGAGACCTGCTTGTACGGCTACTGCACTACCACCACTACTACCACCAGGTACTTTTGAATTGTCTAGCGCATTTAAAACGGGCCCATAGCATGAATTTTCATTACTGCTACCCATTGCAAATTCGTCGCAATTGCAATTGCCAATTATAATGGCATCGGCTGCTTCCAGTTTTTCAATAGCTGTAGCAGAATAGATACTTTCAAAACCTTCTAAAATTTTTGAGGAAGCAGTGAGCCGATGGTTTTTATAAGCGATTACATCTTTGATTGCAATAACAACACCATGTAGGGCTTTCATGGGCTCACCTGCCAATCTTTTTTTATCAAGCAAAGCAGCTTTTTCTAGCGCTTCCTCTGCATATACGTCAACAAAAGCATTTAAATGTTTCTGTTGTTCTATTCGCTGCAAATAATAACCTACTGCATCAGTACAAGAAGTTGACTGAACCTTAAGTTGTTCGTGGTAATCTGTTATTGATTGAAAGGAAAACATGCCGGTGGTTACTAAGAATAAAATAGGCTGAAGTGCAGCCTTGAACAAACTCGAATTGGAGCATCTTCAAAGAAATCACTTCAGCCGATTGCTTGATTTAAACCGAAAAAATTATTGAGCCTGCTTTTGTTCAAGCTGGCGACGTAGATCCCTAATTTCAGCGTCTTTATCTTTTTCTTTCATGCCTTCTTCAATTTCGGTTTTCACATTGTCTTTGGCATCTTTGAATTCGCGAATACCTTTACCAAGGCCTTTCATTAGTTCAGGAATCTTTTTTCCACCAAACAATAGTACAATTGCAAGGATTATAAAAATCCATTCAGAGCCACCTGGCATGCCAATTAAGAAAATCGACAATAGTTTTGTTATCATCATGACAAAATATTTGAGGGTCAAAGATAAATGAATTATTCATTACACATAGCTTTTCAAACCTGCTAATTACAAATGATTAACAGACTCTGAATAGGAAAGCTATACTTTCTTAAAAAATTCATTATCCAACTGAATTCATTACAGTTGGCCGACTCAAGGGAAAAGTAAATTAACGGATATAGTTTTTCCCACACCTGGCCTTGCCATTAGCGGCTTGTTCTACAGTAATGCCACGGGCACAGGAAATTAAAAAAGCAAGGGAAAATAAAATGACGATTGACAAGATCCATCTTCTCATGGTACGACTGGTTTAAGAATTATTAAATAAAATCAGGGTAAAATTTTTGTCAGAGGTATTGGGATTGCCTAAAAAATATCAAATAGCATACCAAAAAATGATTTTTGGGCAAAAAAAAGCGGAAATTCTTCAATTCCCGCTCAAATATTTTTATTTGCTGCAGCTTATTTAGTAGCGACTGCCTGACGTTTTTCCTTAATACGGGCGCTTTTTCCACTTCTTTCACGCAAGAAGAACAATTTAGCCCTGCGAACACGACCTGCTTTATTTAAAACAATGCTTTCAATGTTTGGAGAGAAATAAGGGAAAAGCCTTTCAACACCTACTCCGTCGCTGATTTTACGAACGGTAAAAGTAGCTGTAGCACCAGTACCTTGACGTTTGATAACATCTCCTTTAAAGCTCTGGATACGTTCTTTATTACCTTCTACAATTTTATAGTTTACAGTGATATTATCACCTGCTTTAAAATTAGGGTGGGTGGCTGTTTGGCTATTCAGCTGCTCGTGCACAAAATTAACTGCGTTCATAATAGTTTTTTTTAAACGGAGGGCAAAGGTAGGGGTTTTAACTAATAATTGGAAATGCTTTTCAGATAATTTTTGGTGTTCACCCAGGTTTTTTCAAATTCCAATATTAGAACTTGGTTATTTGCAAAAAAATCACTCCTTTTTATGAAAAAACCGGCAATTTTAAATGCCGGTTTTTTTGTATTCAATAATAAATAATATTATCTGGCCACATTTACGCTACGTTTTTCCCTGATTACAGTTACTTTAATCTGTCCGGGAAAGGTCATTTCAGTTTGAATTTTTTGGGCAATTTCAAAACTGAGTTTATCGCTATCTGCATCCGTTACTTTATCGGCCTCTACAATAACCCTCAATTCGCGTCCCGCCTGAATTGCGTATGCTTTCTCTACACCACCATATCCCATGGCTAAATTCTCCAGGTCTTTGATACGTTGAATGTATTGCTGCATGATTTCACGTCTAGCTCCGGGTCTTGCGCCACTTATAGCATCACAAGCCTGGATAATAGGTGAAATAACAAACTGCATTTCCATTTCATCGTGGTGGGCACCAATAGCATTTACAACAGCTGGGTTTTCACCATATTTTTCAGCCAGTTTAGCCCCTAATAAGGCATGGCTCAATTCAGTTTCTTCATCAGGCACTTTTCCAATATCATGCAAAAGACCTGCTCTTTTGGCCAGTTTAGCATTCATGCCTAATTCAGCAGCCATGATACCGCAAAGATTGGCTGTTTCACGACTGTGCATTAATAAATTCTGACCATAACTGCTTCTGAAACGCATACGGCCTACCATTCTAATTAATTCCTTATGAAGACCATGAACGCCCAATTCTATAACAGTTCTTTCTCCAATTTCCATCACTTGATCATCAATCTGCCTTTTGGTTTTCTCTACTACTTCCTCAATACGTGCCGGATGTATACGGCCATCTGCTACCAATCTTTGCAGCGATAAGCGGGCAATTTCCCTTCTAAGGGGATCAAAAGAAGATAATACAATGGCTTCAGGGGTATCGTCTACAATTAGGTCAACACCAGTTGCAGCCTCAATAGCCCTGATATTTCTACCTTCACGACCAATAATGGAACCTTTTATCTCATCACTTTCCAGGTTGAAAACGGTGATAGAGTTTTCAATGGCTTGTTCCGCTGCAGTACGTTGAATCGTTTGGATGATAATTTTTCTTGCTTCTTTTCCAGCTTTTTGCTTGGCTTCCTCAATAATTTCCTGTTGCATCACCATGGCCTTACTGGTAGTTTCATTGCGAAGGCTTTCCAGTAATTGTTTCTTGGCATCTTCGGCAGTTAAATTGGCTACTTTTTCCAGGCGACGGATATGTTCTTCCTGGTGTTTTTCCAATTCTGTACGCTTGATATTAACTACTTCAATCTGCCTATTAAGGGTTTCCTTAATGGCCTCGTTTTCTTTAAGTTGCTTGTCTAAATTGCCCTCTTTCTGATTAAGACTTTGTTCTTTTTGCTTAATGCGATTTTCGCCTTCAAGCATCTTTTGATTGCGTTGCATCACGTCGCGATCGTGGGCAGACTTCATTTGCACAAACTTTTCCTTTACTTCAAGCTCCTTTTCTTTGCGAATAGTTTCAGCTCTAAGCTCAGCTTCTTTAAGTATGGTTTGTGATTGGAGTTCGGCTTCTTCAATTTTTTTATTGGTATTCTTGGTAAAAATTAATTTACCCAGTACAATGCCAACCACTAAGGCAGCCGTACCGATGATGATGGAGAGTATATTCAGTTCCATGTAGCATTTCGTTTTTTATCTGATTCACAATATTGTATGTTCCCTCTGTACCCATAAATGGAGATTTTGAGATGAATGAGCGAAGATAAGGATTTTTATGCAGCCTCCACGTTCGGCCGAGACCAAACTAAGGGGCTGCCGGGTTAAAATAATGGCCGGAAAAATATCCGGCCAATACATACTATAAATTCTTGATAATTCTTGTTAAATCACCACGTTGATCATTTTGTTTTTGACAAAGATGATTTTCTTGGGTGGCTTACCTTCCAGCCATTTTTGAACAATTTCATTTTGTAAAATGATGGCCTCCACTTCAGATTGACCAAGTTCCAGTGAAAGTGCTAAACTGGTTCTGAGTTTTCCGTTTATCGATACCGGGTAGTCTTTACTGCTTTCCACCAATAGCGCAGGATTGAAACTTGGGTATTCGGCATCGAGCACACTGCCCTCATTGCCCAATTGGCTCCATAATTCTTCTGTAATATGTGGTGCATAGGGCGCTAAAAGAATCAATAGTTTTTCCAGTATTTCTTTTTTATTGCATTTGCTATCTGCCAATTCATTAACGGCTATCATGAAACTGCTGACGGCGGTATTGAAACTGAATCTTTCTGTATCCTCTTCTATTTTTTTGATAGCGCGGTGTAAGATTTTCAATTCCACCTCATTGGCCTTATCATCATTCCATACCTTTCCTTTAATATCGTCGAAGAATAAACGCCATAATTTTCTCAGAAAACGATGAACCCCTTCAATGCCCTTTGTGTCCCAGGGTTTACTCGCTTCTACTGGGCCAAGGAACATTTCATACATACGGAATGTATCGGCTCCATATTTTTCACATAAATCATCCGGATTGTCAACATTGAACTTTGATTTCGACATTTTTTCAGATTCCTCTTTCAGGAAGATAAAACTTTCCGTTCCTTCCTGCATCCATTGGATGGGTAATTGAATAGCATCTGATGGGTGTTCAAGATTATATTGATCTAAGGATGTTTTAGTTAGCTTTCCGGTACTGTCAACATATTGATGCCCGTATTTGAATCTTTGAAAATTTTCTGACTGGCTATCTTTTGTGAAAGATAGAATCTGTTTATTGCTATTTGCTGCATCTAGCCCAATTTCAAAAAAATAGGACTTACCAGTGATCATACCCTGGTTTAATAATTTTTTGAAGGGTTCATCAAAGCCAATATATCCTAGGTCAAATAAAACCTTTGTCCACATTCGGCTATATAACAAATGCCCCACGGCATGCTCGGTTCCGCCGATGTATAGATCCACTTGATTCCAATAATCGCTTAGTTTTCTATCGCAGAAATGGTCGTTATTATGAGGGTCCATATACCTTAAAAAATACCAACTACTTCCTGCATAGCCCGGCATGGTAGAGGTTTCTCTTCTGCCATTTGGCAGATTAATCCATTCCTGTAGATTAGCCAATGGGCCTTCGCCATTTGGTCCGGGGCCATATTTATCTACATGTGGTAGTTCCAATGGTAATTCAGTTGCATCAATGGGTATTGCAATGCCATCGCTCCAAATTATTGGAAAGGGTTCACCCCAATAACGTTGGCGGCTGAATCCTGCATCCCGCATACGGTAATTTACCTGACGCTTACCAATTCCCAACTCCTCGATTTTATTTGTGGCAACAGTAATAGCATCTTTCATCAAGAGCTCATTAAGGAAACCACTGTTTTGCAACCTAGCCTCCTTGGTTGGATTGGCTTCAGTTCCATTGAAAAAATCACCAATGATATTGGTAATAGGAATATTAAAATGTTGGGCAAATGAAAAATCACGTTGGTCGCCACAAGGCACCGCCATGATGGCCCCGGTACCATATCCGGCCAATACATATTCAGCAATCCAAATTGGAATTTCTTTCTCATCAAATGGGTTGATGGCATACGCTCCTGTAAAGCAGCCAGTAATTTGTTTTACCTCGGATAGTCTTTCTCTTTCACTTCTGCTTTTTACATATTTTAAATAAGCATCGATGGAATCTTTTTGGTCATCGGTAGTGATGGTCTTTACCAACTCATGTTCTGGAGCCATCACCATAAAATCAACACCGAAGATGGTATCGGGTCGGGTAGTGTATACCCGGATTTTTGAATTAGAATTTTTAATAAGGAAGTCCATTTCAGCGCCTTCACTTTTGCCAATCCAGTTACGCTGCATTTCTTTCATACTATCACTAAAGGCAACTGTTTCCAGCCCTTCCAATAGTCGCTCTGCATAATCCGTTATGCGGAGGTACCATTGCCTCATTTTCTTTTTCTCAACAGGATGTCCTCCTCTTTCACTTAGTCCATTGATTACTTCATCATTGGCCAATACTGTTCCAAGAACTTCACACCAATTTACTTCACCATACTTACTAAAGCTGAGGCGGAATTCCATAAGGATTTCCTGTTTTTTCTTTTCATCAAATGAATTCCAATCAGCAGCGTTGAAGGATTGGTTGTTGTAAAAATATAAACCGTTACTGCCAGTGGTTTCAAAAATTTTAATGAGTTCAGTTATGGGCGTAGCTTTTTTTGTTTGAAGATCAAAATAGCTATTGAATAATTGTAAAAAAATCCATTGCGTCCATTTGTAATAGGAGGGGTCGCTGGTCATCACTTCCCTTTCCCAATCATAGCAAAAGCCAATTTTATCCAATTGGGCTTTGAAAGTGGCTATATTTTTGGTAGTGGTAGTAGTGGGGTGTTGTCCAGTTTCCAGTGCATATTGTTCAGCAGGTAAACCAAAACTATCGAAGCCCATAGGATGCAATACATTGAAGCCCTTAAGTCTTTTATAGCGGCTATAGATATCACTGGCAATATAACCTAGTGGGTGGCCAACATGAAGACCAGCACCACTGGGATAAGGGAACATATCCAATACATAATATTTAGGTTTGGAAACCTGTCCTTCCTGAGGGTTTTGTACTTGGTAAATGTGGTTAGCCTTCCATTTTTCTTGCCAGGACTGCTCTATTTTTCTAAAACTGTATTCCATTTTTTATTTTTTATTTATTCTATTATGTTGCGTAATAGAATGTGCTATTCAATGCTTAGTGTTAAACCATATTATTATTTATTTTCTCTTTTAGTACAGCAGTTACTGACCAAGGTAGACATTGTGAAAGAAAAGTTATATATCTCCTTTTCAACTCACAAAACGCCGGTTGAAAAAATAAATAAGGCGGGCAATCGTTTTGCAGAAGGCAAAAATAATGTAATACACTCAAATTGGATTAATTTGCAGTCCTTACGATTTTAATAAACAAGTAAATTTCAATATGTCTCAATTCGGAAGAGCAAGCAGTAAACGCGGAAAACCCAATTATGCCTATGCCATTATTGGTGTGGCGCTAGTGCTATATCTGTTTGGTATAGTTGGATGGTTTTTTCTAAACCTTAGAAAAACGGGCGATTATTTCAAAGAGAATATCCAGGTACAAGGGTTTTTGAACAGAGATGCTTCTAAAAAGAAGATTGATAGTGTAAAGAATTTTGTAGGGGGATTGCCATATGTTAAATCGGTTGAATATATAACAAAAGAAATTGCGGTTAAGCGATATGAAGCCGATAACGATACCACCTGGAGAAAATTCATTGATAATAATCCTTTGCCAGAGAGTATTGATTTTTATGTAAAGGCCAGCCATGTGCAAACAGATAGTTTGCGCAATATCTCCAATATTATAGATGCCCGGTTTCCTGGGGTGATATCTGAATTTAAATATCCAGAGGAAATTGTTTCTAAGGTTGGGGGCTTTGCCAAAAATATGGTGTTGGGCTTTTTATTTGCTGCCATACTACTAACCATATTGGTTATTTTTTCCATAGATAATACCATTCGATTGGCAATGTATAGCAATCGTTTTTTAATCAAAACGATGCAAATGGTAGGAGCAACTCGATGGTTTATAGCTAAGCCAATTAATGTACGGGCTATTATTAATGGGTTAATTGCTTCGGGTATTGCCATTGTTTTAATTTGGGGCTCGGTATTTTTGATTGAGGCTTTTC
>CALRKF020000014.1:0-54335 GCA_943367825.1 Chitinophaga pinensis | reverse complement strand
AAAAGATTTGAAAAAGGACTGGTTCAAAATAGAAAATTATCCCTATTGCAGGGCATTGGCAAATGAGTGGATGCTTGCTCAAAAAACTGCTGTTTTGAAAGTGCCTTCGGTATTAGTAAAGGATGAATACAATTATCTACTCAATCCAGCACATCCCGATTTTAAAAAAATCAAACTGACTGCAGTCGAAGATTTTATATTTGACAGTCGATTTTGATTAGTGTTTTTTTAGTTTTGATTTGAATACTTTTTCAAATTTCTCCAGTTTGGGTCTTATTACAATTTGACAGTAACCTTCCTCACTATTATTATTGTAATAATTTTGGTGATAATCTTCAGCAGGATAGAATACAGTAAATTTTTCTAAAGAGGTTACAATGGGGTTTTCAAAGGCACCCGATTCATTAAGGGCTTTCTTGTATTTTTCAGCTTTTTCTTGCTGTGTGTTGTCATGATAAAAAACGACACTTCTATATTGAGGGCCTGCATCTCCGCCCTGTCTATTGAGGGTAGTTGGATCATGAACTTGCCAGAATATCTCAAGTAATTCATCAAAACTTATTTTGGTAGAATCATATTCAATTTGAAGGCATTCCGCATGGCCGGTTGTTTTGCTGCATACTTCCCGATATGTAGGATTTGCAACATGTCCACCACTATATCCACTGGTTACTTTTTCAACCCCTTCCAGTTGTTGAAATATAGCTTCTGTACACCAAAAGCAGCCGGTTCCAAAAGTAGCAATGGCGTTCACTTTTCCTTCGTGAGCGGATTTGGCTGTATCAGTAATGTTATTAATCATATCAGTTTTTTTAGTATTGGAAGAATTGTCTTTTTGCGCACAGGATTGCAGGGCAATCATACTGACAATAGAAAATAGAATAGATTTAATCATGTTGTATGTTTAAGGGAATACCGTAAAGATATTAGTGCTGCCTTAAATAACAAATGTAAATGCGTAATGTTTAACAGAGAAAAAAGTTAAAAAAAGGTCTAATGTGTAAATCAGTTAATCAATTAACTGGTTCTTCATTGCATAAAAAACTAGTCCAACAGAGTTTTTAACGCCAAATCTTTCCATTAGCCGGTCCTTAATTGCCTCCACTGTACGCGCACTGATATCCAGTTTTTTAGCAATTTCTGCTGCAGTGAATTCCATGCAGGTAAGCGTTAGTACTTCTTTTTCTCTATCACTTATAACAACTTCTGAATTCAGACTTGGATTAAATTTTTGTTTGGAGTAGTTTTTTTTGATGAGTACTTTATTAACAAAGGGGTTTAGATAAAATCCTGTTCTTTGTGTTTCTAAAATAGCTTTTTGTATTTCGGCAGGTTCTGTATTTTTAAGTAAATAGCCAGCAGCACCACAGTCCATGAGATGCCCAACAAAGCGCTCATCTTCATACATAGTAAGAATAATGACTCTTATTTGGGGGTATAGTTTTGAGATTATTTTAGTAGCATCAATGCCATCTTTTATGGGCATTTTAAGATCACAGAGGATAACATCTGGCATATTGCCAGGTATTTTATCTAATAAATCCTGACCATTATCTGCCTCCATAACGAAGCTGATATTGTCAAAGGATTTAAGGGAAAGAATAACTCCTTTCCTAAAAATCTGGTGATCATCTGCTATTGCTACTTTAATTACGTCCATAAGATATGTGGCTACCCGCATAAAGTTACGGGAATTCAGTTTTATACCAAATTGAAAATCAATTTTATTGCTGAAAGAGGGGGGTAATTATAATGAATTTCAAAACTATTAATAAATTGGAATAAACCAATTATACCGACATTTTTACTTCTTTCACAATTTTTTCCATTGGGATTTCAAGGTTAACCTTGTAATAAGTATGACTGCTATCCAATTCAAAATGGATATTTCCTTTTAAAACTTTTATACGGCTACTGATATTTTTTAGACCAAGGCCTAAAGCGCTGTCATTTAATCTTTCATATTCACTTTGAGTAAGTCCGGTGCCATCATGGTGTACTCTTATATACATCTTTCCTCTGCTACCAACATGTTGGGTAAGGTGAATAAAGCCTGCATTACTATGTTTAATAATATTATTAACCAATTCTTGTACAATTCTGAAAACCAATAATTCCTGGTCGGTGGTAAGGCGTACCCTATAATCATGAAAACGTACACTGGCACTCATATTGCCACTGCCATTTATTTTATTAAACAAATCTGTAATGGCAGATTCAAGTCCGAAATTTTTCAGGGTAGGGGGCATCAGGCTATGGCTAATATTCCTGATTAACATGATGGCTTCATCCACAACCCCTCTTGCTGCCATAATATTCTGCACTAGAGTATGTTTGTCGAGGTTCACCATATTCTCATTCAAATAAAGCCTAACAGTTGCTAATAAAGGACCGGCATCATCATGCAAATCGGCAGCAATGCGGTTTCTTTCTTCCTCCTGAAATTTGATGGAAGCCCTTACCATTAATTGCTGCTTTTCATCTTCCAACTTTTTTAGTGCAGCATTCTTGGTCTTGATTTTTTTCTGGTGATATACCAAAAAATAAATGATACTAAAAGTAAGCAGTAGCATACCAAATGTGCCCACAAATAGTAGGATTGGTACTGCCATAAAAACACTGCTTAACTCCATTATTGGCATGGGCTGGTTTACTGTTAATTTAGATTGGTTAAGGAATAATCAAAATCAGAATTTGACTCATCAATATTTTTTTCTTGTTTTCCTCTGTTTTTCGATTTTAATAAAAGTGCAATTAAAATAAATAGATTTTTAATTATTACAATAGTACTAAAAATGAGGGTGTATTGAACCATAAAAGATTTGTCTTTTGTCATGGTTCGAGAAAAGAGAAAGAGAAAAAAATTGCCGGAAAAGTATATGAAAAAAGCAACTGCAATCCAAAAAGTCCTTGTTTCATGCAGAAGTTCTGAATCATCATTATTTATTTTTTCGTATAAAAAATAAATTAAAAAAAGCAACATTACAATACATTCTACAACTACAGGGTCAAAATCAATAAAGCCATGCTTACTTGAAATATAATCATATATGCAAAATGCAGTAAAAGCAATTGTAGAATATGATATAAGTTTTTTAAAAGCAGGACTCTCAAGGTTATCTATTAAAGTAAAACTTATTAAGACAAATTCAATTACATTATAAATCCTTAATTGAATTTCATATGCATCAACATTCTTATAATGATTATTGATGATTAAGCCAAGAGTTGTATTAAATGCTTCGTAGCATATGTATATAAAAAAATACCTTAATTTCTCTTCTTTTAACTTCCTAAAAAGGAATAGAAAAAAAATTAAGGGAATATACTCTGAGGTATAAGCGATATTGAGTAAAATGTTACTGATATTGGGGATTTTTATCAAATATAATCCTCGTATCTGTAAATACAAAAAAATTACTCAGAAATCCAAAAATTTAATTCGTCTTGAACTGGAAACATGGTATTAATTTTTAGTGGTTTATCTAATAACAGAAGACAAATTTGCCAAGGAAAAACCAACTCTAAAAGAGGCTTTGAATATTGATTATATAGCTAAAAACGGCTTTAAACCTTTACTGTTAAAAAGATGTTAGTAAAATTACACGTAAAGATACAGTAAATCGAGAAGTAAATATACTAAATAAAAATAGTAAAATTACTATGGAAGCTATAAGTAGCTTTACCTAGCAATTTTACTATTACGAATGAGGTAATGGTTTCAGGAATTAGGCTTTGTAAATCAGTTACTTAGCACTATTCTTTCGAGTAATGATGGTTTTTTCTTGGATTGGTTTTCCACAGATGTGGAAAATTAGCCTTTTAAAATATTGGATTTAAAACGGGACAATAATTCAATAGTTGTTGATTGACACCGGAATCACAAGCACAAACAAAGGAATTTCTGTTGGATTATTGGATTTCCGACTTTCGGATAATTTTGGTTCTTTGGATTTTGGATAATAAATTTAGTGGAACCGATGTCAATCAACTAGTACAAAAGTACCTGCTTTACACTTATTGGAAAAGAGCAGAACTGCCCTTTTTTGGGAGTGCTGCATTTACTTTGTATTGAGCAAAAACGCAAACTACAATCGTAAAACAACTTCCCATTAGACAGGTAAACATCCTACGTAAATATACGTTCTGACAATTGTATGGCTATTTTTATTGAATTATAACCATATGCCATGCTAAATAGCAGCTGATTATTTGACAACACTAAAACCTTACAATGCCATTTTTGACAGCATAAATCGCTAAACCTACCCGACTCCTAACATCTAATTTTTCAAATAAAGCATCTCGGTAATGATCAATATGCCTGGGCGAAAGGCGCATGATTTGAGCTATTTCCTTATAGGTCATATCCGTGCTAGCCAATTTTAAAAATTCTATTTCCAATTCAGAAAGTATTGATTTATCCATTGACTTATTGTTTTCATGATTTTTTTGAAAAAGATTCGCCAGTTTTCCTGTGGCTTGGTGACTATAATAATAGCCATCATCCGCTACACTATTCAATGCTGTTCTTAGTTCGGAGGGATGAATATCTTTTTTTAAAAACCCCCTTACCCCTGACTGTAGCATCCTTATAAGGGCTATTTCGCTGTCATACATGGTCAATATCAATACTTTTATTCCAGGAAATTCTTCCTGCAACCATTTGGAAGTTTCATACCCATCCATAGCAGGCATATTCAAATCCAATAAAGCAATATCTACTTGTGTATCTTTTTGAAGGGCATTTTGTACTTCCAGCCCATTACCAGCAACGGCAACTACATGAAAATTATCAAAACTATTAATCAGGTTGGCCAGGGCATCTCTTAATAAAATATGATCGTCTGCCAGAATAATTCGATTTTTTTTAGTTATTTCCATGTAGGGGGATTTTAATAGTAATAGTCGTTCCTTTTTGCTCGTTTCTGCCAATTGTCATTTCTCCATTTAGTTGCATGGCTCGTTTTCGCATATTTTGTAAGCCAATTCCTTGGTGGGTATTATCAGTATATTCAAACCCTTTTCCATCATCACTTATTTGTAATTTTAAAAAATCTTCATTGTAGTTTAGATAGAGATGGATGCTTTCTGCGGCTGCATGTTTTATGATATTGCTAAACGCTTCTTGTACAATTCTAAAAAGCATCAATTCAATCTGCCCCTCCAAAAAAACAGGATTCCCTCCTAGGGTAAAAGAAATTTTATAAAGTCCGCTTTTCTGTAATTGAGCAATTTCAAACTCAAGGGCTTTAATAAATCCATTGTTTAGGATGATTTCACTGCTCATACTCCGACTAATATCACTCAGGTCTAGAATGGCTTCACTGATCATGTTGATGCTGCTTTCGACCGCATCTTTTAAGTAAGTATCGTTTACAATTGGGAGTGTATTCAGTTGAAGTTTTGCCAAGGTTAATTTTTGTCCGATATTATCATGTATTTCCCTGCTTATGTTTTGAAATGTTTGTTCTTGAATTTCAATTTGAGATTCTAAAATGGCTCGTTCATGAGTAGCTCGAATTTTTTCAATGTCTTTCATATAGCTATGTTGATTCTTTTGATATCTGTAAATAATGAAACTTATAAATACTACTAAAATTAGAATCAAGACAACTGATATTATTATAAAAATTGTTATGAATTCTGTGGGTGTTTTAAGCATGAGTAAGCTTTAATGATTAATATGTAAAAAATAATAGCAGAAATATTTACAAATGAAAAAAGGAAGGACCTTAGCCCAATAGTTGACCCGCTTTTTGGAACAAAGTGGTATAGATTATAAATTGTAGAACCAATGCTAGTATGGATTAATATTCCTGTAACAATCCAAAAGGATGAATTTTTAAATAATATTATCGTTGGTTTGACATTTAGTATGGTGAAATAATAAATTAAACAGTATGGAATTATAGAAAAAGTCAAAATAGTATAGACAGGAAAATTTATATTTTTATTATAGTTAATTATACTTACAATTATGTATATAATAATTAATATAAAACTTATAGTTTTAAGAAAATTTAAGTTCTTCTTTTTTTCGAAGACTTTAAAAAAAAATAAATAAATTGATATAAATGCTAATAGATTTAATGTTTCTTGAATTATATTGAATAAAGATTTATTGTATAAATGTAAAAATGTCCACATTATCGAATTGCAAGAGATTATAAATCCTACTAAAGGGAATACATAAAAATGCTTCAACGAATATGGTACATCCCACTTCAATGTAGAATGTATAATATAAAATAACGTAATGAGGATAAATGCTGTGCCGATAATTATTAAATAATGATTAAACATCATAATAATTTATTTCTAATCACAATACTACCTAATCCCTGCCAAACCAAAAACAGCTTTATATCCCTTTTTTTTGGTGTTTTTCTCTTCTATAAGAAAAACTATTCTTAGAGCATGGTTTATAATTCCTCCCGATTTATTCGGTAAAATACCTTCATTATTTGATGCTTTTCCCTTGTTTGATATTGTTGAAATGGGAAAATTTGCAGCGTTTTTATTCCGTACCATTTTTAAAAATGTATCTGAACATCCAATGGCCTATAAATGCCGGCCGTATGCTAACCATTGACAATTAAAACGGGATTGCCGAAAACCGTATTATAGAGTAGGCATTAATGTTAAACTATTAAAATATGAAAAAAAACATGATTTTAATTATATACTCCGATTTATAATATATTATATGAATTTGTCTGTAAGGCAGGATGTTATGTTATTGCCTTTAGTTTCATCAATATATTGAATTAGATTGTTGGGGTAAATCGTTTACAGCAGTAAAATGACTATGGTAAACTGATATGCTGCTCACCTGGGCTTTGCCTCTCATCGCCTTATGTAATACGGTTTGTCCCACAATCTTTTTCAAAATCCTCAGATCTTATTCAATAAGCATTGATAGTATTAATACTACATTACGATGCTATACTTAAATAGGATGTTCGAATACTGCTCTCTTTGTTTTATAATAATAGATTATAACCTACCAATCGATTGGTTTCCATTTTTTACTTGAAATTGGGAAATCGATTATTCCGAATATTTTTGTTGTTTTTTGACTGGTGGCAACGGGTTTTGGTAGGTTTTTGAGTATTTTTTTAATAAAAACTATTTTAATTGTAAATTGAAGCCTATTATCCAGTAAAACATCTTGTGTATAGATATGAACAACGATCAACAAATTAAAATAGCCATTGCCGACGATCATAAAATTTTCAGAGATGGCATAAAAATGGCCCTTTCCGGAAAAAAGGACCTGAAAATGCTTTGGGAAGCAGAAGATGGAAAAGATATGATGCATAAAATTTCTATCAAAAAGCCTGAAGTGCTTTTAATGGATATTAGAATGCCCGAAATTGACGGAATTAATGCCATTCAAATCATTCGTAAAGAATATGAGGATATAAAGATTATTGTACTTACAATGTATGATGATCAACAAATGATTAGTAAGATGATGGAAATGGGAGCCAATGCCTACCTGACCAAAACTACTGATCCTGAAGAAATCTATAATGCCATTCTAACCTGTATGAATGACGACTTCTACTTTAATGACCTGGTAAACCAGGCCGTAATGGGGAAGTTAATGCAAAAGAAAAATATTCGGCAGCACTATGGAACCAATGCTAGTGTCACTTTTAATGAAAAGGAATTAAAAATTTTGCAATTACTGGCAGAGGATAAAACTACTGAGGAAATATCCAAAGTAATTTTCCTCAGTCCTAGGACTATTGAAACCATTCGGCAAAACATGAAGACCAAGGTAAATGCAAAGACAATTGGCGGATTAATTATGTATGGTATGCGTCACAAGCTTATTGAATAGTTGTTTTATAGCTTGAAAACCACCCCAATATGTATTTTACCCATGGAGGAAAACTGGTTTTTAATGGCGATGTTCTCCTATTTCATCGTAAATTCCCCATGAATGACATAGGGTAATTACCCTCTTTTTAAGCTGGTAATATAATTTGAACTTGCACCCTACGTTAATACAATTGAGAAAAACCAGATAAATGAACAAAATTTATTGATATGTCAACCGAAAACACTGAATTAAACCCCATTAGAGTCATCATCGCCGATGACCATGTACTATATAGAGCTGGCGTTAAAACAGCCTTGAGTGCAAAAAAAGATATTAAGGTTATTGCTGAAGCAGATAATGGAATGCACTTATTAAATATGATTGGTGCAATTGAAGCAGACGTGATATTGTTAGATATTCAAATGCCCATCATGGATGGCATTGCTACTTTACCTGAATTGAAGAAAAAAGCACCTCATTTGAAAGTGATCATGCTCACCATGATGGACGATCAAAGTATGATTACCAAATTAATGGAATTAGGGGCTAATAGTTATCTTACTAAAACCAGTGATAGCGAAATTATTTATCAGGCAATTAAAACCTGCCATGAACAAGAATACTATTTCAACCAACTCACCAATCAGGCCTTGCTGAGTAACCTCAAGCAAAGGAGTTTTCCTGGTCCGCAGAAGATAATGCAAATGGAAGCTCAGTTGACCGATAAAGAAATAACCATTTTAAGACTCATGTGCGAAGAAAAAAGTACCAAGGAGATAGCTGAAGTGGTAGAATTAAGTCCGCGTACTGTTGAAGCAATCCGCGATAAACTAAAAGTTAAAACTGGTGCAAAAAGCACTGCAGGCTTGATTATGTACGCAGTTAAAAATAATATATTAGACGAAGCATTATAATACCTGGTAAACCTTAAGAACTACTTGCTTACCACCCCCTTGGTTATCTAGGGGGTTTTTTATTAGAACCAATTTCCACCAGTTATCTTTGTGGTATGTCTTTTTTTAATTTTGACGGAAAAATCTATAAAACCGGCACCCCTGTTATTGGTCCAGATAACAGAGGTTTACGCTATGGAGATGGCATCTTTGAAACCATCAAGGTTTTAAAAGGAAAAATAATTTTTTCCGATGAGCATTTCGCCCGTTTATGGAAAGGAATGCAACTATTGTCTTTTGATATCCCACGTCACTTTAGCCCCGAATTGCTTTCAACTGCAATACTTCAATTGATAGAAAAAAATAATTGCAATCAGGCTGCAAGGGTGCGGCTTTCCATTTATCGAGGAGATGGCGGATTATATGATCCTATAAATCATTTTCCTCGCTATTTAATTCAAGTATGGCCACTGGCAGATTATAAAATGGAATTAAACAGCAATGGGTTGATTATAGGTATTTATATCGAAGTAAAAAAAACGATGGATGCAGTAAGTAATATTAAACACAATAATTTCCTTCCCTATGTATTAGCGGCTATTAAAGCTAAGCAAGAAAAATGGAATGATGCCATAGTACTCAACACAGAAGGCCGAATTGCAGACACCAGTATCGCTAATTTATTTGCAATTATAAATGGCATTATAGTCACGCCTCCTTTAACTGAAGCATGTATAGCTGGGGTTATGAGAAATTATTTACTTCGAAGAATTAAGGAACTAGGGTTGGAAATAAAGGAACAAATTTTGACTATTGAAGATTTGCTCAAAGCCGATGAAGTGTTTCTTACTAATTCCATTTATAATATACGATGGGTAAAGCAGATTGGCGATAAGGAGTATACTAATTTACGTGTACAAGCAATTTTTGCAGCATTAGATTCAACTATTTAAGCTGTTCAATGTTAATAGAGCATAATTTCAATGGAAGCGTCAAGTCAACATAATACATCTAGGATAAATATCTTTTGGTTTCGCCGCGATTTAAGATTGGAGGACAATGCTGCTTTATACCATGCATTGAAACAAGGTTTGCCAGTATTGCCAATATTCATTTTTGATCAGGAGATTTTAGATAAGTTAGACGATAAAGTAGATGCCAGGGTTGAGTTTATTCAACAAACAATAAATGCGCTTCACCAAAGATTGGTTTCAATGGGCAGTACATTGGAAGTTCATTATGGCAAGCCAAATCAAGTCATTAAAAAATTGCTTGCCAATTATTCAATTGAGGGCCTGTATGCAAATCACGATTATGAGCCAAGCACCATTGAGCGTGATAATGAAATTGCAGCGTTATTGAAAATGGAGCATATTCCATTTCATACTTACAAAGACATCGTAATTTTCGAAAAGAATGAGGTGGTAAAAGAGGATGGTAAGCCTTACACCGTATTTACGCCTTATAGTAAAAAATGGAGGGCAACAGTAAGTGCCGCAAGTTTTGCTGCTTATCCAACTCAGCTTTATTTTCATCGGTTTATTCAAAGAAGTCCTTTGCCAATTCCTAGTTTAGCCTCAATAGGATTTTCAGAATCAAAGATTCAGATTCCAAAATTAGAAATCAATGAACAGCTGATATCCCATTACACTACCCAACGTGATTTTCCTGCCATGGATGGTACATCTAGGTTAGGCATCCATCTCCGATTTGGAACCATAAGTATTCGAGCATTAGCAAATACAGCCATTCAATTAAATACAACATTTTTGAATGAACTGATATGGCGCGATTTCTATCACATGATATTATGGCAATTTCCAAGAGTAGGCAAGGGGTTGTCTTTTAAACCAGCCTATGATCATATTGAATGGCGGCAAGATAATGGTGAATTTAATCAATGGTGTAATGGTCAAACCGGCTATCCAATTCTTGATGCAGGAATGCGAGAACTAAACCAAACGGGGTTTATGCATAATCGGGTTCGAATGATCGTCGCTTCTTTTCTTACCAAGCATCTTTTATTAGACTGGCGTTTAGGGGAAGCCTATTTTGCAAATAAGTTATTGGATTACGATTTGGCTGCAAATAATGGTGGATGGCAATGGGCTGCAGGTTGTGGCTGCGATGCAGCACCTTATTTCAGGATATTCAATCCGTATTTACAAACTCAAAAATTTGATGCTAAACTAGACTATATAAAAAAATGGGTGCCTGAATTTCAAGAACTGAATTATCCAAAGCCAATGGTGGTACATGAAGAAGCCAGAAAGAGATGTCTGGCCATTTATGCTAAAGCACTTAAAACTATTGCGTAGTGGAAGCCTCCTGTAAAAAGATTTTTTGAGGTTTATTTTCAATCCCATTTGAGTCTTGATAAACTTTAATTAATTGCTGAATTGCCTGCTGCCCAATTATACCCAACTCAATAGAATATTGATTCACATATAAGTCGATATGTTTACGCATTACTTCCTCACTCATTTCTTGTGAATGCTGTTTTACATATTCTGTTAAGGTTTTATAATTATTTAAAAATGCATATTCAATACTTTCCTTTATATATTGATCAATGGTAAACTTCAAATTTGAATCTAGGGAATGACGAATTACAATTCCTCCAAGTGGTATATCATTGCCAGTTGTTTTCTCCCAATAATCACCCAGGTCAGTTATTTTGTGTAGTCCTTTAGCTGCATAAGTAAACCTGTTTTCATGAATAATTACTCCCAGCCCTTTTCCAGATAATACAAATTCTTCAATTTCATTGTAGCGAAGAAAAACTTTATTCTTAGCATTTGGATAAGCCAATGTAAATAATAAATGTGCAGTCGTATGCTCGCCGGGTATGGCAATACAGGCATTGTCCACCAATTGATTTTCTGCTTCTTTACTTATCAAAATTGGACCAACAGCCCTTCCCAAAGCACTGCCACTGTTTAGAATTTGATATTGATTACTCACCAATGGATAAACGCCATAACTTAATTTAGTAATATCCAATTTGCCATCTAATGCCCATTGGTTTAGTGTTTCTACATCTTCCAAATAGGGTATCAGTTCGATGCCTGGGTGCGCTATTTTATTATTAATTAAGGCATCGAAAATGAAGGTGTCGTTGGGGCAAGGCGAAAATCCAATACTTAGTTTCAAGTGAAAATGTTTATTTTTTTTGAAATTGGTTAATTATATAATTCACCGTTTCATTCAGGTTATCAATGGCGGCCTGTATAGTCCATTTGGTTTTATCTCTTTCGCCAACCAAATTACTAATGCTTCTAATTTGCAAAAAAGGAATTTTATCCATCAAACAGCAATAGTGTAGGGCAGCGCCTTCCATCGATTCAATGTCAGATTGAAATACTTGCATTCTATCGTTGCATAAATGCTTATCCTCACTCACTGTATTTACCGTGATGCCCTTAACCTTTTTCATTGTAGAAAGGAAAGGGAATTCATGGGGATTCACCAGCCTACCTTCTGTAAATGGGGGCTCATTTTTATTGGCAAGTGGGGTATCATGTAGCGGATGAAATGATTGGTTTTCATAGATACCTAGGTCGCCAAAGCAATCACTTTCAACTAAAACAGTTTCGCCATTGGTCAGGGATGGAAGAAAACTTCCGGCAATGCCGGCTTGTATAATCAAATCGTAATTAGTTTGCTGAATTTTCCGCTGAATTTGATAAAGCGCAGCAGGTAAACCCACACCTGTAATCAGGATGTCGACATCGGGATGATTGCGATGAAAAGGCTCCAGCTCTCTGCTCGTTGCGGCTACCAAAAGTATTTTCATTAGGCAAATTTCAACTTTTTTACTGATAAGCTGTTATATAATCAATCTGTACCTTTGCACAAATCTTAAAAATGGTTTATTTAACTCGGGTTGAACATTTTAATGCTGCTCATAAACTTTGGAACCCTATTTGGAGTCCTGAAAAAAACAAGGAGATATTTGGAAAATGCGCCAATGAGAATTGGCATGGTCATAATTATGAAATTCATGTAACTATTAAAGGGGAAACTCAAAAGGATACGGGTTTCATTTTCAATGCAAAAAGATTAAGCACTATCATTAATGAATATGTTTGTGATAAATTAGATCATAAAAACCTGAATTTAGACGTAGATTTCATTAAAGGGGAGTTTACTACTGCAGAAAATTTAACTATTAAAATTTGGGAACAATTACAACCGGTATTACAGGTTGAAGGTGTACAACTCCACTGTGTGAAGCTATTAGAAACACCAAGAATTTATGTCGAGTATTACGGATAAATTTATTTTATAAATATTTTAAGCGCAGTTATGGCATACAAAAAAATTGAACAATACGACGAAGAAATCACCAATGGCTTAATCAGCACCTATAAAAAAAGCATTGATTTATTGGGTGAGGATTCAGATAGAGAAGGACTTTTGAAAACACCAGAGCGTATTGCTAAGGCTATGCAGGTAATGACGCAAGGTTATCATCAGGATGCACATGCAATTTTAAATTCAGCAAAATTTCACGAGTCTGTAAGTGAAATGATAATTGTGAAGGATATTGAACTGTATAGTATGTGTGAGCATCATATGTTGCCATTTTTTGGGAAGGCACATGTTGCGTATATCCCTAATGGTTGGATTACAGGATTGAGCAAAATAGCGAGGGTAGTAGATGTGTACAGCAGAAGATTACAAGTACAGGAGCGATTAACAACCCAAATTTTAGCTGCCATTCAGGAAACATTGAATCCAATGGGTGTAGCAGTAGTAGTGGAGGCATCACATTTGTGCATGATGATGCGGGGTGTTCAAAAACAAAATTCAGTGACCACTACTTCTGCTTTTAGCGGCGAATTTGAAAAAGATAAAACCAGGAGTGAGTTTTTAAAATTAATCGCGGCTAGTTTGCATTAATAAATATTTTATTTTCAGTTATAATCCCTCTTAATGAGGGATTTTTTTATTTTATTTGTATCTAAATTAGGAACTATGGCACAAGCGTATATTTTCCCGGGTCAGGGATCACAGTTTTCGGGAATGGGAAAAAATTTATATGATAACAATGAAACAGCTAAATCTCTATTCGAGCGGGCAAATGAAGTATTGGGCTTCAATATTTCTGATGTAATGTTTACCGGTACGGAAGAGGCATTAAAGCAAACCAATGTAACACAGCCTGCTGTTTTTTTGCATGCAGTTATTGCTTATAAAACCTTGGCTACATCAACTCCGGATATGGTTGCTGGTCATTCCCTTGGTGAATTTTCTGCACTGGTTGCAAATGACTGTCTTCAATTTGAGGATGCATTAAAGTTGGTATCCATTAGAGCCAGTGCCATGCAAAAAGCTTGTGAATTAAATCCCTCGACAATGGCTGCGGTACTGGCCTTGGCTGATGATAAAGTGGAAGAAATTTGTGCTTCAATTCAGGCAGAAACGGGGGAAGTAGTAGTCCCTGCAAATTATAATTGCCCAGGTCAATTAGTAATAAGTGGAAGTATAAAGGGTATTGAAATCGCTTGTGAAAGATTGAAAGCTGCCGGAGCCAAAAGAGCACTGGTGCTTCCGGTAGGAGGGGCATTTCATTCACCTTTGATGTTGCCAGCTCGCGAAGAATTAGCAGCGGCTATTGAATCAACTCAATTTAATACGCCCAGTTGCCCAGTATATCAAAATGTAGTTGCTGCTCCCGTAACAGATGCAGCTGAAATAAAAAGAAATTTAATTGATCAATTAACTGGTGCAGTGAGGTGGACGCAATCTGTTCAAGCAATGATAGCAGGCGGTGCTACACATTTTACAGAATCAGGACCAGGAAAGGTATTGCAGGGATTGGTGCAAAAAGTAAATAAGGAAATGATTGTAAACGGAATTAGTTAATGATTGTTTGACTTAATAATAAAAAAACCGGGGATAACCCGGTTTTTTTATTAAAATCATTATTAACTATTTTAAACACCTAATGTAGCTAATACACTATTCATATTGCGTACAGCTTCTGCGCTTTTGTTAAAAGCAGCTTGTTCTTCTTCATTTAATTTGTAATCAACAATTTTCTCCCAGCCATTCTTACCAATGATTACAGGAACACCCATACAAATATCATTTTGACCATATTCGCCATTCAAACTAACACAGCAAGTAAATAATTTCTTTTCGTCTCTTACGATACTTTCTACCAGCGCAGCTCCGGCAGCACCAGGTGCATACCAGGCACTTGTTCCCAATAGGCCAGTAAGTGTAGCGCCACCTACCATCGTGTCTGCTGCTACTTTCTTTAATGCTTCCGTATCTAAATGATCACTAACTGGAGTTCCTTGATAGGTAGCCAGTCTTGTTAAAGGTATCATAGTGGTATCTCCATGTCCACCAACAACTACTCCTTGAATGTCGGTAGCAGTACATCCAATTGCTGTAGATAAATAATATTTAAATCGACTGCTATCTAAAATGCCACCCATGCCAATAATCCTGTTTTTGGGTAGACCACTACTCTTCAACGCCAAATAAGTCATGGTGTCCATTGGATTGCTAATTACTATAATAATAGCATTGGGACTATGTTGTAAAATATTTTGTGTAACTGTTTTTACGATACCTGCATTGATGCCAATAAGTTCTTCTCTGGTCATGCCTGGTTTACGAGGAATACCGCTGGTAATTACTGCTACATCCGTACCTGCAGTTTTGGTATAGTCATTTGTACTGCCAGTGATTTTAGTATCAAAACCTAATAAAGTAGCTGTTTGCATCATGTCCATTGCTTTCCCTTCTGCCACACCTTCTTTGATATCCACCAAAACCAATTCGCTGCACAATTCTTTGCGGGCAATATTATCGGCACAAGTTGCTCCAACGGCACCAGCACCTACAACAGTAATTTTCATATTAATTTATTTTTATAAAATGATGAATTATTTAACGCCGCAAAGTTAAGGGGGAAACCTGATTTTGAGCTATGATTTCAATCAGTGTCAGTTTGATATAGATTAATAATTTTTAAAAGCATTACTTAAAACGCTGCTTCAGGTTGAATAAAATCAAGCAGTTTTAAAAATATTTAACTTTTTAAAGGTATAATTTGGTCCGTTTTTTTCAGGATAGCATCAAATTCCTAATTATGCTGAAATTTGTCCATGTCCTTTTTCTAATTCCTTGCCTATTCATAGGGGAAAAGAATATGGCTATTCAGTTTAAAGCAATTTATTTGGAGGAGAGTAATCAGGTAAGGCTTAATTGGGATAAAACGGATCCTGATATTCGTCAATTTACTTTGCAACTTAGTACCGATGAAAAAAACTGGGCGGATATTGCTCAGCAAAAAGTAACGGATTTTTCGGCTATTCAGAATTTTCAATTCTATCATCGACAACCCAATTTCGGGAAGAATTTTTATCGATTGAAAATACTTCGCTCCAATGGCAACAGTACTTACTCTTATACCCTTCAGGTGACCGCTATGTCAACTACTAATTGGGTAATGTATCCAGTACCAGTAGGGAATACCATTACTTTAGAATATAAGGGCTCTCGAAAAATAACAGGGGTCATCAACATTTTTATTGCCTTAACATCGAGTGGTAGAATTTTTAACCGAATGCGTTGTTCAACATTGAATCGTGTCATTCAGGTTCCTGTCAGCAATTTGGGTGCAGGAATTTATGACATTACAATTGTTATAAATGAGGAGATTACCTGGCACCAGCGATTTGTAAAGTGAACCTTTTTATAGTGTCTTCAATGCAGCTTCCAGCTCATTTCGTTTCAATTCGCCCTGTTTAATGAATTGGAATACATGCTGCTTATTATAAATTGCTATTACCGGAACTGTTTTCGGTTGAAAGTGAGCGCCAAATGTATATTTGTAATCCTTACATAGTTTAACGAAAGGGAAATTACCAACCTTATATTTTGTATAAAATTCCCTTATTTTTTCCCATGTTTCTGTACTTGCTAGTATAACCTGTGCTTCTTTCTGCAATTTTGGAATTTTTACCAACATGCTAAACTGCCGTTGACAATGTTCGCATTCTGGGTTAAATAACATGAAAATGATAATCTTATTTTTTGCCAGTTCTGTCTCTTCAAAAAAACTGGAATCCGCTGCAGCTACTACCTTAAAAGTAGGTATGTTTCTATTTAACCAATAGGGGGCATTGATATCTGTTTGTGCTCTGATAGCACCCATCCCAAGTACAAAAAAACTTACTATTAAAATCCCTTTCATGGATAACCTGAATTTATAGAATCTAAAAATGAATGATTAATTTATAGTGATGCGGCAATTTGAGTTACGGGTATTGACCCATCAAATGCCTTCACAAAATTACCCTTTTTATCATATAAAAATATGGCCGGGAAGGAACGTACTTTATAAAAAGTACCTAACATATAATTGGGGTCCCTGCCCATTGTGATTTTTGGATAATCAGCAATTTGATAGTCCTCATAAAATTTTTTAATGTATTTATATTCAATCGGAGAAGCCATAATAATACTTACTTTTTTAAAAAGCGAATAATTGGCTTTTAGTGATTCTACTTCCATTTGGCAATGTTCACAATCAGGACTGAATATCATCACCATTACAGGCTTTTTTTTGGGTAAATCTGCCTTAGTAAATTTTGTGCTATCGGGTACTTTGATGAGATTAAATAAGGGGATGGTTTTGAATTGTAGGTATAGGGCCGTGTCTTGTGAAAATGCATTTCCCATTATACAAATTAGAGTAATGCATAAAAATATTTTCCTTTGGTTCATTTTCTATCAAGTTAATTGTAATAGTAAGAATTTTTTGTAGGAATTGAGTAAGATTTATGAGTATAAAACTAATTGGTTTGTTGTAAACTTGTTGAAATACAACGGTAAATAACATTTTATTACAAATTTCTTAATTAGCGGGAGTCTTGTTACTTTTGCAACCCACAAACAAATACAACTATGGCAACTACAGCAGATATGCGTTCTGGACTCATCATTAAAGTTGATGGAAGTCTTTATTCAGTGATTGAGTTTGGTCAAAACAAAACAGCCAGGGCAGCAGCGAAAGTCTGGGCCAAGTTAAAAGGTGTTGATAATAACCGTACCATTGAGCAAACCTGGAATAGTGGAGAAACGATACATCCGGTTCGTGTGGAGAAGAAAACTTATCAGTATTTATTCAAGGATGATACAGGCTATAGTTTCATGGATACCGAAACATTTGAACAGATTACCGTTCAGGAATCTATGATTGATGCGCCCAGGTTTTTGAAAGATGGTCAGGAAGTAAGCGTTTTAATCAATGGTGAAACTGATCTACCAATGGGGGTGGAACTGCCTGATAAAATTGTATTATTAGTTACCTATAGTGAACCAGGGGCAAAAGGAGATACTGCAACTCGCACATTAAAGCCCGCTACTGTTGAAACCGGTGCAATCGTGAATGTGCCTTTATTTGTGAACGAAGGGGAGTTGATTCGGGTTAATAGTAAGACAGGTGATTATGTTGAACGCGTTAAATAATTAATTATTTTTTGTAAAAAAGTGGATAATTGAACTTCAATTATCCACTTTTTTATTTTTGTGCATTTTGGTCAATTTTACCCCAAAAACAGGTGTTTTTCCTCTATTTTGCCCATTTTTTGAAGGTTTTTTGCTTTTTTCCATATTCAATACTTGCATTTGAAAAATCATTGACTATCTTAGCCGCCCGTTTCATTTTTAACATTAATCTAATAATCTACCAAAATGGACATCAAGCAAATTCAAGAGCTAGTAAAGCTTATCAACAAAACGAATATCGGAGAAATTACAATTGAAGAAGACGGAACAAAAATTACAGTAAAGCAAAAGAAAGAGCCTAGGCAAACTGTTTATGCTAATGCCGCTCCAGCTGTTTCGGCTCCATTAGCTGCCCCTGTACAAGCTGTGGCATCTACAACAGCAGCCCCCAAATCGGAACCAACTTCCAAAACTGATAATTTAGTTACCATCAAAAGCCCCATGATTGGAACCTTCTATCGTCAGGCTGGTCCTGGCAAACCCATCTTTGTAAATGTAGGTGACGAAGTGAATCCAGGTAAAATTGTTTGTATCATCGAAGCCATGAAACTATTCAATGAAATTGAAAGTGAAGTAAAAGGTAAAATCGTGAAAGTATTGGTGGAAGATGCAAGTCCGGTGGAATATGATCAACCATTATTCTTAGTAGATCCTTCCTAATTAGTCCTTTACAGGCACTTAATATGATGCAAGTATAGTTACCAAGTTGAATAACTATTTGCAGCAATTTTTGGTTGCCAATTATTTGACACTTTTACTTCAAGTTAATTTAACGATATGTTTAAAAAGATATTAATAGCCAATAGGGGAGAGATAGCGCTCCGTGTAATTCGAACTTGTAAAGAAATGGGGATTAAAACTGTAGCTGTTTATTCAACAGCCGACCGTGATAGTCTTCACGTAAAATTTGCAGATGAAGCGGTATGTATTGGAAAACCTGCCAGCAGTGAAAGTTATTTGAATATGGCCCATATTATGGCCGCTGCAGAAATTACTAATGCAGATGCAATTCATCCTGGATATGGTTTTTTAGCTGAGAATAGCAAGTTCGCTCAAATCTGTGCTGATCATGGTATTAAATTTATTGGGCCAACACCTGATATGATTAATAGTATGGGAGATAAGATCACCGCGAAGGAAACGATGATTAAAGCTGGAGTGCCAGTAGTGCCAGGGGGAGCTGGACTTTTGGAAAGTGTGGAGGAAGCCAAAAATCAGGCAAAGGAAGTAGGATACCCCATAATTCTTAAAGCAACTGCCGGTGGTGGTGGAAAAGGGATGCGTATTGTTTGGGAAGAATCAGAAATGGAGCGCAACTTTGATATGGCTAAAACGGAGGCAGCAGCATCCTTTAAGAATGATGGTATTTATATGGAAAAATTTGTTGAGGAACCTCGGCACATTGAAATTCAGATAGCTGGCGATCAATATGGGAATGTTTGTCATTTAAGTGAAAGGGATTGTAGTATTCAACGCAGGCACCAGAAATTGGTGGAAGAATCCCCTTCGCCATTTATGACCGATGATTTAAGAAAAAGAATGGGTGAAGCTGCTATTAAAGCCGCTCAGTCTATCAATTACGAAAGTGTAGGTACGATTGAATTCTTGGTGGACAAGCACCGTAATTTTTATTTCATGGAGATGAATACGAGGATTCAGGTAGAACATTGTGTTACCGAAGAAGTGATCAATTACGATTTAATTAAAGAACAAATTAAAATTGCTGCCGGAGAGAAGATTGTAGGAAGAGAATATTTTCCGCAAATGTGTGCCATCGAGTGCAGGATAAACGCTGAAGATCCTTACAATGATTTCCGCCCCAGTCCAGGTAAAATCACCGTTTTGCATCAGCCAGGTGGACATGGTGTAAGGGTAGATAGTCATGTATATGCTGGATATGTCATTCCGCCTTATTATGATAGTATGATTGGCAAATTGATAGCCGTGGCTCAAACCAGGGAAGAAGCTATCAATACCATGAGTAGGGCATTGAGCGAATATGTTATTGAAGGGGTAAAAACAACCATTCCATTCCATCAGCAGTTAATGCGTAATGAGCATTTCCGTAGCGGTAACTTTACTACCAAGTTTTTGGAGAGTTTTCAAATGAAATAAGTAGCTACTAAAAATAGGTTAGGCTGGAATATTTATTCCGGCCTTTTTTTTTTGGAACAAAGCAAAAAAAAAGCGGCAAAAAGCCGCTTGATTAAGTACTCGGGATGGGAGTACTTTGTACTTGATGTAATTTTATACGCTTTTATGCGCCCTTTCGATATAATACTTTACTGTATTGAGTTTCATTAAAAGACCAAGCTAACTGTCAAAAGGGCCAATTTAAAAAATCCGGCCCCTAATCCGGCCCCCAAATAAAAATAATTATTCTATATTTGGGCTTCAATATTCATTTATGGCAAATGCACTGTTCAATCTAAAGAAGCCCGAGAGCAAAGACAAGCTGAAAACAAAAGACAAAAAGGAAAATGAAAAGACCTTAATATTTCTAATTTTCAGATACGAGAACAAAAAATTCAAGTATTCAACAGGCATAAATATTTTACCCAAGCTTTGGAATCCGGAATTACAGCAAGCAAGGCTTGTGAGAGAGTTTCTACTTGAAGGAATGGAAATTAACACTACACTTAGCAATTATAAAGCCCTTGTAGGAAATATCTACAGACAAATTAAGAACGATGGAAAGATTGTCACCAATGAACTGCTAAAAGCCGGAATGGATAAGGCACTGCAAAAAAGCAATGCAATCGAAAAAGGCAATTTTATTGCATTTGTAGATGCATCTATTAATAATTCAATAAAAAGGCCAAATACCATTAAACACTATAATCAAACATTAAGGCTGCTTAAAGAATATAAAGAGCATTCAAAAAAGGAATTAACTTTTGATGATATCAACCTAGATTTTTACGAGAATTTCACGAAATTCTGTCTAAAGAAAAAATATAGTAATAACACTTTAGGTGGCTTTATAAAGCATGTAAAAGTGTTTATGAATGAAGCTTTTGACAGAAAACTAACTAATAACATAGAATTTAAAAGCAAGAAATTTAAAACGATTGAGGAGGAAACAGAAAATATTTATCTAACTATTAGCGAAATAGAGGCCATTTACAAGCATGACCTTTCCGAAAATAAAAGACTTGATTTGGTAAGAGATATGTTTGTAATAAGCTGCTACACTGGATTACGTTATTCTGACCTGATGCAACTAAGTAATATGAACTTAATTGATAAAAACACTAAACTGAAAATTAAAACAGAGAAAACCGGAGAAATAGTAATTATCCCATTAAACAAGCATATTAGGGAGATTCTTAAAAAGCATGATGGCCTACCTTCTTATTCCATCACAAACCAAAAAATGAATGAATATTTAAAAGAGCTTGCCGAATTAGTTAAGTTGAATGATAAAGTGGTTCTAAGTTCAACTAAGGGAGGAATTAAGACAGAAGAAAGCTTTTTTAAATACAACCTCGTCACGGTACATACTGCCAGAAGGTCATTTGCAACAAACGCCTATTTAATGGACGTTCCGAGCATATCAATTATGAAAATCACAGGCCACAGAACTGAAAAGGCTTTTTTGAAGTACATAAAAATCAGTCAGGAAGAAAATGCCAATAAGCTTGCAAGCCATCCTTTTTTTGGAAATTAAATAAAGAGTTATTATTTTGCTAAATATTTTAGCAGATGCCCTACTACAGAATAACGATATTTCTAAAGAACAGCAGAAAACAATTAAAAGGAATTAGGCTCATAGAAACCCAAAATCCTGATACAGCATTTTCAATGGTTCAGCAAATAGTACACACTAAAATAAGACCTGTTAATATTTTAAAAATTGATGTAGTTATGCTTCCAAAACAAAGCGAAGAGGTAAAAAGATTTTTATCTGGATTAAAACAAAATCAAAATATTTATTTATAAAAAAATTATACAATTATGAGCAGCCCATTAAATGAGACAAATATGCTTATTTATAGTTTGTCTGAGAGAATAAAAAATTTAGAAGATACCGTAAATAAAAAAACAAAAAAAGCAAGCACCACTAGATCACAACAAATGTTAATTTTAAAATATTGTGGCTTAATAGAAGTAATTGACAATATCACTGTTGATGGGAAAAAAATGCAAAAGCAACATAAGGCGAAATTGCTATCAATTTTACTAAACACAAGTGCTGACAACGTTGAAGATGACTTAACTTATATTGCACAGGATGGCCACCAATTTAGGAATGAAACGGATTACCAATTCCTTGTTAAAACCTTTGAGGAAATTGGACTAAAAGAACAAAAGCAACGGGCAGAAAAAATTCTAGAAAAAATTATCGAAGAAAAAAGAAATAAAAAAAAGTAGTTACTACTTAAACTTACCGCTTTTAATTTTTAATTCTATTTGTCTTCTAAATAGACAAATATGAATGAAATCCTATTAAATGGAATTAATGTCAATGAGTTACTAGATAAAATTGGGCAACTAATTGACAACAAGCTTGACAAGGCAAGCAAAAGCCAAACAAAGGCAAACGTTCTACTCTCGAGGAACGAAGTTTGCAAACTCCTAAAAATCTCTCTCCCAACTCTAAATGAATGGACAAAGCTTGGTTGGCTGCAATCTTATAAGATTGGCAACAGGGTATTGTACAAAGCTAAGGAAGTAGAAGAATCGATTGATCGAGTTTCCACTAACAAAAATAAAAGGTATACACAATGATTGATACAATTGTAATAAGAATTCATGGCTTAGACCGTTACAAAGCCATAGTAAAAGAATTCAATCTAAAAAGGAATACAGGGTTTAAGATAAAAAGTGCGACCATATTAAATAATAAGGAGAATGAAAGGTTAGAAAACATGCCTCATATATCCCAAAAGGAAAGACTCGATATTATGGAATTGACAGGCAATGCAGAATATTTGATAAAAACTCAAGTCAGTAAACAAATAAGTAAATCGAGCCATTACTCATTTGCATACAGAATTGATTATACCAGAGATTTTATTGAACTGAATTTTTCAATTCCAAAGTACAGATATGGGACAAACGTTTTTATGTATGTAGAACATCAGAAAAACAAGGATTTTAAATATTGGTTTCATTCGATACTTGAAAATAATATTGATGAAGCACCTAAAAGAATAAGGGCTGCAATTATTGGAATTCTGAAAATTGAATTTATAATGCATACTATTGATTTAAGAGATGTAGAAATAAATAGAATTGATGTTTGCTTTAATCAAATTTTTAAAAATAAGGTAGAAGCCCTGACTTATTTTAATTATCAAAAAAGATTAAGAAAAAAGAATTCCCGTGATGGTGAAGGAGGTAAAACAGATTGGGACACTTCCTTTAGTTACGTTACCAAACGGTCATCTTCAAAAATTTATCATAAAGGAACGGAATATAAAAAACATGATTTAAAAGAACATCTAAAATTCAATGAAAAAAAAGGGTATCCGCATTTTGAAACAAAGAAAATTCAGGCTTTTGCTGATAGAATACTTAGGTACGAAGTAACAATAAGGAGCGCAGAATTAAATTACATATTTAAACACAATATTTTTAGAAGGGATTGCCCTTTTTTTAAAATGAACATTGCCGATTATAAGAGAATAGGAAATATAATACAGCGAAATGATAGGATTGCTGAAAAAATTGGAGAATTACCGGAATCAGAAAAAATCCTTTTTAAAAAATTGCACCCTTATGAAAAAATTAATTCTGAGGATAGAAAAATTTATAAATACGTTTCAAATTTGATTGAAAGAAAACCATATTTCATTATGAAAATTGACGAGGAAGACAAAATATATAACTTAAAAACTGTTTCTTACGAATGTATGGTTGCGCCGTTTTCGGAAGAGTTGATTTCATTGTGCTTAAAAAAACTGATTGGTTTTATAAATGAATTTCAAATTAAGGCTTTGCCTGATGTGGAACGGATAATGATTTTAATTGATGAATATAATAGCAAGCATAAGCAAGGGTTTCAAAAATCCGATATGATTCAATTTTATGAGCAACTAATAAAAAATGGTTCATTTAAGGAAGCTGCAAAAATGTGCAATTATTCAAGAGCCACTTTATACAGATATAAAGACAGGTTTAAGAAATTAGGTATTACTGAAAACAGCGTACAACCCAATAATGAATATTCACTCCCGTCAGCGCCGCTTGATATGAAAGAATATCATTCCTATTTACAAACAAGTTCATTAATCAAAATTTTATAAAATGAAAAGCTATCGAGATTTAGAAAAATTAGAAAAAGCATTTTTTGAATTTATTCGAGTTTGCAATTTGAGTAAATTAATGAGAGTACAGTATTATCAAGGTAGAAAAAGCAAAACGGATTATTCCTTTATAGGGAAGATTACAATTGACGATGGTAGATACGGGATACACTATAACAAGCAACGCTGCAGTTATGAGTTTGGAACAAGAGGAATAAATGGGGATTCTTATATTGAATCATTGACCTACCCACAAGAAGCTAAAATCCCTGGCTATATAAAGGATGCTTTAAAAGAGGTTGCGGATACAAAAAAACTAAAGGTTATTAATGCGCCCCTAAAACAACTAAGGAACTTAAACGAGTGGAAATAGTCTCAAGGTGAGACGACTTGTAGTATGTTATAGAGAAAACAAGTCGTCATAAGTTAGGGCTCGGCAAAAATGCCTGCTAAAAGAGGTTTATGCTAAACTGCAATTTTTTACAAAGAGCTGTCGTTCATCCAGCACTTTGTAAAAAGCCAGCAAACCACATTTAGCAGGCATTTTTAGGCTCTGCTTTGAGCGTTAGTAGTAAGTAACCTGTTTATGGCTAAAGCGTCTAAACTAGCGTTATAATGCCTCCGGCGGGGTTAATCAAAAGAATTTGGATTTTAAAGGATACAGCCGCTTTGCAACAGAATTAACAATACAGGACTAAATAAGTGCCATCTAAAGTGAGATGCATTTATTGAGCATAAGTTAAAGAGTTGAGCGGTTTAATTAACTTTATTTTAATCCCAAAATAATTAGCTAACAAATATTATAAATATTGTTAAATTGCATTTTGCCATTATTAAACCCAAAAAATACCCTAAATGACATTCTTAGAATTAGCAGAAAAAGTTTTAAGAGAGGAAAAAAGGCCACTGACTTCAAATGAAATTTGGTCATTGGCAATCGAAAAAGGCTTTGATAAACAATTAAATTCTGAAGGAAAAACACCTTGGGCAACATTAGGTGCCCAAATTTATGTAAACGCAAAAGATAATCCAAGAACTCCGTTTGCACAAACAGATACAAGACCTAAAAAATTTTATTTGAAATCTCACTTAGAACTACTTGATTTAAACGAAAGCACAATAAAAGAGCCTACCCTAATTAAAAGGAAACGATTTGATTTTTTAGAGAAGGATCTCCATGCATTTTTAACCTATTATGCATATTATCATTTGCACTGTTATACAAAAACGATAAATCATTCGCAATCAACAAAAAAAGAATTTGGCGAATGGGTACATCCGGATATTGTAGGATGCTACTTTCCAATTGATGATTGGAAACCTGAAGTTTATGAGTTAAGCTCGTCAATTGGCAATATCTCTATAAAACTTTTATCATTTGAATTGAAAAGAGAATTATCGTTCAGTAATTTGCGAGAAAGTTTTTTTCAAACAGTATCAAATTCCTCTTGGGCAAATGAGAGTTATTTGGTAGCAGCGTTTATTTCAGAAGAAGAAGATTTTAGACAAGAATTATCTAGGTTATCAACTTCTTTTGGGATTGGAGTTATTAAACTTAATCTAGAAGATCCTCATTCTTCAGAAATAGTTTTTTCAGCTAAATACAGGGAAGCTCTAGATTGGGAAACCATAAACAAATTAACTATGAATAATGATTTCAAAGAGTTTTTAGCGACAGTAAAAATTGATATAACAAGTAGAAAAATTCATAAAAAAGAATATGACAATGTACTTGCTATTGAAGAATTAAGAAAAAAAGATAAACTATAAATCTTTTACAATTGTGATTTAATTATTACAAACCAAACTATAAATTTAAAGAAACAATGAATAATAAAATTGCAAAACCTTTTTTAAAATGGGCAGGAGGAAAAACCCAATTAATATATGAAATTGAAAAGTCTTTGCCGGAAAGCATTTCTAGTGAAAAATTTACATATATAGAACCTTTCATTGGAAGTGGTGCAATTTTATTTTGGATGCTTAGTAAATTTAATAACATAGAAAAGGCAGTAATAAATGACATAAACGGAGACTTAATTAATACTTACAGAAATATTGCTAGTAATCCTAAAGAACTTATCTCAATACTTAAAGTTCTGCAAGGTGAGTTTCATTCACTTGAAATTAATCCAGAAGAAAAAAAGTTATTCTACTACGATAAAAGAGAATTATACAACAAAAGGTCAGTAAGTAAAAGCGAGCAGGCAGCTTTATTTATATTTTTAAATCGTACTTGTTTTAATGGATTATACAGAGTTAATAAAAAAAATTTGTTTAATGTCCCAATGGGAAGCTACAAAAAACCTACAATTTGTGATGAAAAAAACATTTTAGTTGTAAGCAATGCTTTACAAAAAGTTGAAATCCTATGTGGAGATTATCAGGAAACATTAAAAAGTGCATCTTCTAATTCATTTTTCTATTTCGACCCCCCATATAAACCACTGAGTAATACCTCAAGTTTTAACTCTTATGCTAAAGATGAATTCAATGATGATGAACAAATCAGATTACGTAATTTCTGTCAAACCCTTGAACAACTTGGACATAAGTGGTTGCTCAGTAATTCTGACGTAAAAGGTAAAGACACTAATGATAATTTCTTTGACGAAATTTATTCAGACTTTTCCATATCTAGAGTTAAAGCTAAAAGAAGCATTAATGCCAATGCTGATAAAAGAGGAGAATTAAATGAACTGTTAATAACAAACTATAATTATGAACAAGCTTTGCAACTTGCTTAATCTAGAAAATGAAGATGAGCTATTTAATAAAATAAAAAATAGTTTTAAAGAGAAAATTACAAAATGGGATTATTTTGTAAATTGGTCAAAAGTATTTGAAAATATAGAGCCGATAGAAAAAGAATTAAATTTATTGAATTTTTTAATAGGTAAAGAAGATATTGAAAAGGAGGCTTATAATCTGATTAAAGAATATCCAGAAGTAATTAAAGCTTTTCCTACTTTAATTGCAGTAAGAGAAAACTCAATTGATATTTTAATTGACACTAAAAATTTCATTTATAAAAATTATTCTTTTAATAAAGGTACCCTTTCTAATAATGATTGTAAGGAATTAGCTCACTTTGTCATTAATTCTGGAATCGGAGAAATTCTAAAAGATAAAAAAGTAAAAAATCTTGTTGATTATGCAACTGGAGTAGAAGTTGGTCTAGATAGCAATGGTAGAAAAAATAGAGGTGGCACTCTCATGGAAAATTTAGTTGAAGAATTTGTAGCTGACACTTGTCAAAATCTTGGTTTGCAATATATGTCACAAGCAACTGCAAAGAGAATCAAAGAAAAATGGAATTTAGATGTTATTGTCGATAAATCCTCAAGGCAACTTGATTTCGCAATCAATCGAAATGGCAAGCTTTTTTTTATTGAATGTAATTTTTATGGAGGTGGTGGATCTAAACTAAAGTCAACTGCAACTGAATATATAGAAATGAATCGTTACTGGAATCAACAAGGGATCGAATTCATTTGGATAACAGATGGTGCCGGATGGAAAATAACTTTAAAGCCCCTTAGAGAATACTTTGACAAGGCCAATTATTTATTAAACTTAGAAATGTTAAAAGATGGAATACTTGAAAAAATTTTATAGAATTATGAAAGTATGTATAATTTCAATTGCTAGTTTCATAAAAAATATTCTGCAGTGGAAATCTCTATTTAAAGCGTTAGGAGATTTTAGTGTAATATTCACATTTACAACATTGGCTACATTATCAACAATATTCTCAATGTTAGTAAAATATAATAAAATAGTAGATTGGCCAAGTTTATACAACGATGGAAATTTCTTTTTATACTCAATTTCCTTTTTGAGTTCTACGTATATATACTATCAACATAAACATGGTAAATCAATTTATAAATCAATTTTACTTGTTTTACTTGCATTGTCTTCACTTTGTTCAACTCAGTTCATAAACCACCAGAAATCTGCTACAGATTTTACACTTTATGGTTCAATTTCAATATTAATTATTTCTTCAGTATTTTTTATAACAGCACAATATAATCAGCATATTTTAATCCCAGATTTAAATAGAGAAGATACTAATAATCAGGATGCAATTGCTAGTGGTGTAACCTATTAATTTAAAAAAAATGGAATCAAAAGATAATCAACAAATGCTTGTCCTACCTTGTATTGAAGCTATACAACCAATAGGCCCTATGTACGTTGCAGTAATAGATTCTGGTGATTTAGAGTACATTTCACTCGTTGATGTACGCAGAATAAAAGAAGAAAGAGAAGTAGAAGAATATACCGGAATTCAAAGAAAGTTAAGTCCTGCAAGAGAGAAAGAAATTGGCAAATATGTGAATCTTGTTGATGCGACTTTTCCAAATAGTATTATTTTGGCAATGTCGTCAGAAAATGTTTCATATAATGCAGGAGACAAAACATTAACTATCATTTACAAAGACAATGTTGCAAAAGTTTTAGATGGTCAACATAGAATTGCTGGTTTAACACATTTTACTAAATCTGATAATTCATTTCAATGTATTGTAACAATATATATAGATATGGAACTTGAAGACCAAGGGATAGTATTTGCAACTATAAATACTGAACAAAAGCCAGTTAGTAAATCATTAGCCGCTGACTTATATGAATTTGCAAAATCAAGAAGCCCTCAAAAAACATGTCATACAATTGCTCGTGTTTTAGATAGACAAAAAGAAAGCCCTTTCTATGAAAAAATTAAGATACTTGGAAATGCGAATGATATTGAAAAAGAAACAATTACTCAAGATACTTTTATCAAAGGTTTAATGCAATATATTTCTAAAGATCCACAAGCAGATAGGCAGATTTATAAACAAAATAGAATATTCTCATTTAATAAAAAACCTGAATATGCTGATATCAAGGAAACAGAAAAGTTAATACTTCGAAAAATATTTATAGATGATGAATCGGATACTAAACTAACTCAAATTGTTATTAACTACTTTAAAGCAGTTCAAAATAAATGGCCTTTTTCTTGGAACACTGTTATTAATAATAATATCTTAAATAAGTCAACAGGCTATATCGCATTAATGAAATTTTTTAGAGATGTAGTTTTGAAGCTTAGGAAAAATGAGTATGATGTTATTTCAAAAGAGTCCTTCAATTCTATTTTTGCAAAAATCAACCTTGAAGACAATTCATTTACAAATGAAAAATATATACCTGGGGGAAAAGGCCAAGCTGAATTATATAAGGCTTTATTAAGGGGTTCTGGTTTAAATATATGTAAAAAAGAGCACAGATATAATTCAATATTTAATGATTTACCAGAAAGTCAAGAATTTATCATTGACAAGGAAAGACATCATTGTGCAGGTTGTGCTTATGAACAAGGGTATAATGACGCAATGAATGGTATTGAAGGAGGGATTAGATTAGATGAACTTAACATTAGTCAAGCTGGAGCTGTAAGACACAAAGATCCATTAGCTGCATATATTTTGGGTTATAAGGAGGGTATGGCTGCAAAAGAAAATCAATAAATTATTAGAACAACAATGGCAATAGAACCTTTCTTTAAATCAAATGACAAAATCTTTACCCTAATCCAAGGTGATACTACGAAACTTTTACCTCAGTTTGAACATAAATTTGATATGATTTTTGCAGATCCACCATACTTTCTTTCAAACAATGGTCTTTCAATTCAAAGTGGTAAAATAGTAAGTGTAAATAAAGGTAAATGGGATAAATCTGAAGGACTTGAATTTGTAAATGAATTTAATCGAAATTGGCTTTCATTAATTAAGGATAAAATGAAAGAGGACGCAACTATTTGGATTAGTGGTACAATGCATAATATATTTTCTATTGGACAAATTTTAAATGAACTAGATTTCAAAATTCTTAATATTATTACATGGGAAAAAAATAATCCTCCACCCAATTTTTCCTGTCGTTTTTTTACACATTCCACAGAACAAATTATTTGGGCAAGAAAAAATGAAAAAACACCTCATTATTTCAATTATGAATTAATGAAGCAATTAAATGGGAATAAACAAATGAAAGATGTTTGGAAACTTCCTGCAATTGCACCTTGGGAGAAATCTTGCGGCAAACATCCAACCCAAAAGCCACTTTCCGTTTTAACTCGTTTAATTTTAGCCTCAACTAAACCAGATGCATGGATATTAGATCCATTTACAGGAAGTAGTAGTACCGGTATTGCAGCTAATCTTACAAATAGAAGATTTTTAGGCATTGATAAGGAAGAGGACTTTTTGAATATAAGTAAGAATCGAAAATTAGAAATTGAGAATAATTTAACATTTGAGACATATCGTACGAAAATATCAGGGTTCAATAATACGAAGGAACTTAAATTGTTTTTATATCAAGAACCTCAAGAAACTTATAAATCAGAACTAATTTTATGAGCCTACCCACACATTGGTAATATCTTTATGATCTATACAACTTACAATTAATAAAATCCGGCCCCTGAGCCGGCCCCTCCAAAAACAAAAAAGCCTTGAAAGCTAATGCTGTCAAGGCTTCTATGTTTTATTCTGTACTCGGGATGGGAGTTGAACCCACACTTACATTGCTGTAAACAGGATTTTAAGTCCTGCGTGTCTACCAGTTCCACCACCCGAGTGACACAATGTTGAATTTTACAATCATTATTCGCTGATATCCGATTGTAGAAAAAAAAAGCAGATAACAAAAGCTATCTGCTTCATACCTGAGCGGAAGACCGGGCTCGAACCGGCCACCCCGACCTTGGCAAGGTCGTGCTCTACCAAATGAGCTACTTCCGCATTTTTTATAAGAACTTTTTGTTTTCGGGATGATTACTCATCCGTACTATTTTTTTAGGACGGCAAAAATAAGAGTTGTTTGTACAACAACAAAAAAATTATTTGTATTTAGGATTGTACAAAGTGTTTTCAGGAACATTAACCGGAGGTTTACCCTGATAACGATGTGTATATAAACCATAACAACCACCCAAAATGAAAGCCACTACAACAAATACCTGGCATAGCCAGATAAAACGACTGGAAGAAACCCAGTTATGTGCGAAATCTTTGTGTGAATTATCGATGAATTCTTTTTCCATTTCTTATTATTTGCAGTGCAAAAATAGGGTTTCGTACTCAAAAAAAATTATTTGATATCAACAATTTCTTCAAAGGTTTTTTTCTTTTTCACAAAATGTGCCCAAACTACAGATCCATTATACCATCCATTGAGTTTTTTGCATTTCTTAAGAGGAAAAATGGATTCTTTCCGATGAAAAAACAACCAGCCAATAAAATGAAAATGCGCTTTGATAATGGCTAAAAAATAACCTTTGTCTCCCGATAATAATCCTTTCCAAGCCGAAATAGCGTCTAATGAAAAGCGAAAAGGAATTTTCCAAAGGGCAGCTCCAATAGGTAGATTTTTGCACAACATAATTAGGTTATTGCGAAAGTTTAAATAAGTTTTTCGGCTATTCCCTTTTGGTAATGTGCCGCCACCTACATGATAAACAATAGAGGACGGCTGTACATATACTTTATAACCCGCCAATTGCAGTCTCCAGCAAAAATCTATTTCTTCCTGATGGGCAAAAAAGTATTCGTCCAACCCTCCCAATTCATGGTAAATGGACGCCTTTACAAACAAAGCAGCGCCAGTTGCCCAAAAACAGGGGACTGCATCATTATATTGGCCATGATCTATTTCACATATATCAAAAATCCTTCCACGGTTAAAAGGATATCCAAACATATCCAACCACCCACCTGCGGCTCCTGCATACTCAAAACTATCTTTATTGGCATAGGAAAGTATTTTGGGCTGGCAAGCCGCGATAGAGGAATCAGCTTCCATTAATTCAATAATGGGACTTATCCAATTATTGCTGACTTCCACATCGCTATTCAGCAAAACATAATAATCAGCTTTTACTTGCTTGAGTGCAGTATTATACCCTTTTGCAAAACCTTCATTGGATCGATTTTGTATAATCTCTACTTGGGGATACTGGTTTTTTAAAAAGTGGATAGAATCATCTGTAGAGTCATTGTCAGCAACAATGATTCGTTTATTGGAATAATCACTATTCAATACAGTCGGTAGAAATTTCTCTAAAAACTTCTTACCGTTCCAGTTTAATATTACTATGGCTACAATGGGTGATGGCTTCATTTCTATGCAAACATAAAAGATTTCAAGTTTCAAACTTAAGGTTTTAGTTTTGGAGAACTATGCTGCGTCAAATATTAAATTGGAGATCGGTCCTAGCCTTGGTGGCAATTGCTATTGTAATTGGCACTATTTTCTATTCAAATTATTTAGCTAAAAAGATTGCGGCAGATGAGCGGAGTAAGGTAAACGTATGGGTGCAATCGCTTAAAACAAGGGCCGCAGCCAATGATCAATCTGCACTAGACCTTACCAATATTATTACCTCCGAAAATACAGAAATACCCGTTATTGGTGCCGATGAAAATGACCGACCATTGGGTATTGGTGAAACACTCAATCTGGATTCTAATTTACTCGTAAAAGACAGCAATTATTTAAAGAAAAAGCTCCTCGAATTCAAAGCGCAACATGACCCAATTGTAGTGGAGATAAGTACAGATCCACTCTTAATCAATAAATATTATTATGGAGATTCAAGTTTATTGAAAGAAGTAAGGTATTACCCCTTAATTCAATTGGTTATTGTAGCATTGTTTATACTCATTACTTTAATCACCATCAATATCAGAAATAAAAGTACCCAAAACCAGGTTTGGGCAGGTATGGCCAAAGAAACCGCCCATCAATTAGGCACTCCACTTTCTTCCTTGCAAGGCTGGGTAGAAATATTAAAAGAAAATTCAGGAAGCGAAAAAATTGCCACCGAAATGAGTAAGGATGTTGATCGCTTAAAACTAGTCAGTGACCGTTTTGGAAAAATAGGAAGCACCCCACAGTTGGAAGAAAAAAATATTATTGAACAAGTGGCAAACATGGTGCTTTATATTAAAAGAAGGGCCACAGATAAAGTTAATTTTTCAGTGGAAACACACGGTGAAACTGACGTGCCTGCAATGATTAATGCGCCTTTATTTGATTGGGTTATTGAAAATTTATTAAAAAATGCCTTAGATGCGATGGAAGGAAAGGGTAGTATACATATTGACATAAAAAATGAAATAGCACAAATTGTCATTGATGTTTCAGATTCAGGCAAAGGGATTCATAAGCAACACCTCAATCGTGTTTTTAAACCAGGTTTTACAACCAAGAAGAGAGGATGGGGATTAGGATTGAGTTTGTCCAAACGTATCATAGAACAATATCATAAGGGAGAATTATTTGTAAAACATTCAGAAATCAATAAGGGTACTACTTTTAGAATCCTTTTAAAGAAGTAAGCTGTTTCAATTAATATTTTAGGTCGATTGCTTACTTTTGCAATCCAAATCATCTGCGGAGGTGGCGAAATTGGTAGACGCACTACTTTGAGGTGGTAGCGCTGGAAACGGCGTGGGAGTTCGAATCTCCTCTTCCGCACTTATTCAAGCGAAGTTTTACTTCGCTTTTTTATTTTATCTATCTTGTAAAAAAATATATATGTCCACAGAAATTAAATGCCCTAGTTGCGGTCATCTGTTTGAATTAAATGAAAGTTTGAAAGCAGATCTTGAAAAAGACTTGCGGGGCAAAATGTTGGATTGGCAAAAGAAAAAGGAAGAAGAATTTGAAAAGCAAAAAGCCAATCTGGTAACAGATACTGTAAAGAAAACTTCCGAAGAAATGCAACTCAAGTTGAAGTCATTGGAAGAAGAAGCTGTTCTTAAATCCAGGCAATTACAGGATTTACAAAAAAAGGAATTGGATTTATTGAGGGATAAAAACGCACTGGAAGAGAAGCAAAAGAATATGGAGGTGGAAATTGAAAAACGATTTTTAGAAAAGAGAAAGGAAATTGAAGATTCTGCCATAAAAAGGGAACAAGAATTGTTTGACCTTAAGACAAAGGAATACAAAGTGCAAATGGAGCAGCAGCAGAAACTAATTGAAGAATTAAAAAGAAAAAGCGAGCAAGGTAGTATGCAATTGCAGGGAGAAACGCAGGAATTGTTATTGGAAGAAATTTTATTGGATCATTTCCCTTTTGATTTGATTGAAGAAGTAGGAAAGGGAGTTGAAGGAGCCGATTGCATACAACAAATTAGAAATAACAGTGGGCATATTGTAGGTAAAATTATTTATGAAAGTAAAAGAACAAAAGCATGGAGTAATGCATGGATTGATAAGCTCAAAACTGATATGCGTAATAGCAATAGTGATGTGGCTATTTTGGTAACACAGGTATATCCAAAGGGAATGAGTCAATTTGGGGAAAGAGATGGTGTATGGATATGCAATTTTAATGAAGTGAGCAGTGTTGCTTATATGTTGCGTAATGGAATTATTCGGATTCAGGAAGTGCAAAGAATGCAGGAAAACAAGGGCGACAAAATGCAAATGTTGTATGATTATTTAACAGGAAATGAATTCAGGGGTCAAATGGCAGCCATTGTGGAAGGATTTATGTCAATGAAACAATCCATTAGCCGTGAAAGAATTCAAATGGAAAAATTATGGAAAGAAAGGGAGAAGCAATTGGAAAAAGTGCTGCTTAATACCAGTGGTATGTATGGCAGCGTAAAAGGAATTGCGGGGGCTTCAGTGGTAGATATTCCATTGCTGGATACTGAAATAAGTGATCCTGAAGAAAATTAGAATATGAATAAAGAAAAAATCAGGTATTGGCTTCCTTTAATTGCATTTGGAATGGTTATTTGGTTCACCTTCGAAGACCATTTTGAAGATGCGATGGTACTGTTTTTTCTATTATTTGCTTACATACTGATTCAGGTTTTTGCTAATAATGAAGAACTGGTAGAGGAAGAAGAATTGGTGGTTAAACCAACTTCACCTGCTATTTCACGCAGTTCTTATCTTACCTATTATGGTGATGAATTAGATTTTACGGATGAAAGTATTGATGCAATTTTAACCAAACGATTTCCCTATTTCAACCAACGTTCTATTCTGGAAAAGCAACGCTTCATTAGTAGGTTGCAGGAATTTATGGACGACAAAGTTTTTAAAATTCATGACAAAAATGGGTTTAAGGAAATGCCCATTTTAATTAGTGCAGCTGCCATTCAATTAACTTTTGGTTTAAAGAAATACTTATTGCCCAACTTTGAATTTATTCATGTTTTCCCGAGAGAATTTATGCGTACCCAACCCACCATATGTTTATTAGAAGGAAATGTTTCTGGTCATGCAATCAATTTATCCTGGAAACATTTTCTCGAAGGAATTGGAAATAATCGGGACGGACAAAATGTAGGGTTACATGAAATGGCTCATGCTTTATACTATCAAACTTTTATCGCAGAAGAAAATGTTGACAGCAACTTTAGGAATTTGTACGATGATTTTGTAACAGATGGTAATAAAGTTTTTACAATTGAATCGTCCATAAAACCAGGATTGTATTCTGAATATGCCCATAAAAATTTGCAGGAATTCTGGGCCGAATCTGTTGAATTATTTTTTGAAAAACCCCGCGATTTAAAATCTTATTATCCTGATTTATACAAATCAATGAGTCAATTATTGAATCAAGATCCGCTTAATGCTTTGGCCTCAGTGATTCGTTATTAGCCAGGATAGGTATTGGTTATTGAAATAAATGTACTGAATTAAGAGTGGTATTTTTTTATGGTAAATACAACGCAGCTCGCCTGTATTGTCGTCGCCAACAATCTGTTCAATCCTAATGTCACGTTTAAAATCCACTCCAAATTTTCCTTGCCATTTATAAATACTTTCTTTTGCACTCCAGCATAAAGTGGCCAACTTGTCATTGCCCATGATTGGTAAAATATTCAATTCTTTCTCCGAAATAAATTTTGGAACAATTCTGGCTATTTTTTCTCTTACGGATTCAATGTCTACACCTACTCGATGTGTTTTGCTTACCAGTGCTGCAGCATAATCTCCACAATGTGAAATAGAAAAGTGAAAAGTTTCTGTTTCCAGAAATGGTTTTCGAGTTTCTGCTATTTGAATTAATTCCAATGGGAATGCGGGATATAATTCCTTTAATAAATATCGCCCGGCCAAATGTTGTAGCCTTTTATGAGGATGTGAAATCTCTTTTTGTAGTGGAACTGTTTTTAAAAAGAAATCGGCATTTTCATTGATATGCCATACAGCGATTTTACTGCTTTCGTTAATATTTTGTTGATAAACCAAGGGCATGAAGGCTCATATATATTTTAGATTGCCGCTTCTGAATTTTAGATTTGCGCAACTGAAAACTAGTAATAAAGGTAATTACTTATCGGGAACTAAAGCTTGATTAGCAATCGTGATTTTCGGGTATTTTAGCATACATTACAAATGATTATATAAATTTTTTAGAATGATATTAAGTGACAAGAGAATTTTAGCGGAAATGGAGAATGGGACTATTAAAATTGTACCCTATGACAGAGATTGTTTAGGAAGCAATAGTTATGATGTGCATTTGGGTAAATACCTTGCCAAATATGCTGATAAAGAATTAGATGCCAAAAAGCATAACACTATTGTGCATTTTGAAATTCCTGCTGAAGGTTATGTATTGATGCCCCATGAATTTTACTTGGGTGTAACTGAAGAATATACCGAAACACATGCGCATGTTCCTTTTTTGGAAGGAAAGTCGAGTACAGGAAGATTAGGTATTGATATTCATGCAACGGCTGGCAAAGGGGACGTTGGTTTTTGTGGTAACTGGACATTGGAGATATCGGTTAAACAACCAGTTAGAGTGTATAGTGGTATGCCCATAGGTCAATTGATTTATTTTCCAGTGGATGGGGAAATTGAAATAAAATACAATCAGAAAAAAAATGCGAAATACAGTGGTCAGCACAACAAGCCAGTAGAAAGTATGATGTGGAAAAACCAGTTTTAAATTCATTTAATTTTTACAATGAAATACTCATTTAAAAAAATAAAAATTGCAGTCTTTATAGCTGCAATTTTTTTATGCAAGTTATCCTGGGGTCAACTGCAGCCTTCAAAAGCTGATTCTTTTTTGCAGTTTATTAAAAGCAATACTAGCAAAGCCGCTATTTGTATTAGTTCCAATGATTCTGTCATCTGTAGTTTGAATCCAAACAAATTGATGCCATTGGCCAGTACTGTAAAAATCTTAGTCGCAATAGAATTTGCAAAACAAGCGGCCAATAAAATAGTGGATGAAAATAGCTTGGTAGCATTAAGTGATTTGGATAAATATTATTTGCCCAATACTGACGGAGATGCACACCCTAATTGGTTAGCATACGAAAAAAGCCAACAACATATCAAATTGGATAGTATTCGCCTTGTTGATGTAGCGAGAGGAATGATGATGTTTAGCAGTAATGCTAATACAGAATTCTTAATAGATTTATTGGGGGAGGATAATGTTAAAAATAATCTTCAACTCCTCGGCCTTAAGCAACATACTGCAGTTTTTCATTTAGTAGCATCTTTATTTATATACCAAAATCCTTTTCATAAAAAGGAGTCAGTCATTTTAAAATCTATTAAAAATTTAACTGAAGAAGAATACAGTAAAGTAGCTTATGGTATTCATTACCATTTGAAAAATGACAGTGGCTTCAAGCTAAAATTCAAACAAAGTGATTTAACGCTGAATATGCAAAAAACCTGGAGCGATCGACTTCCCGCGAGTACAGTCAGTGATTACGTTCACTTGGCTGCGATTTTAAACAATAGAAAATACTTTGATGAAACTACTTATGGTTTGATTGCTGAAATAATGGAATTCCCGATGGAGAACCCTGCATTTCAAAAAGTTTTTAAACATTATGGGGTCAAAGGAGGTAGTACGGCTTCGGTACTAACCCATGTAATTTATTTTACTACTTTATCTGGAAAGCGGATGGAACTGGCCATCTTTTTCAATCAACTTACAGAAAAGGAAAATAATAATTTGCAAAACTGGCTGGATCCATTTGAGGCCCAAGTGATTTTTGATAAACAATTTAGAGGAAAGCTTAGATTCTGAATTTAACTATCTCAAAATTTTGCGTAATACAAATCAATGTTTTGGATCAAATCCTGCCAAATTTTTTATAATAACCTACTAAAAATCCCAGTACTTCATCATATGATTTAATGCCTCCAGGTTGATTGTTGTTTCTTAAATACATGCCATAACCCTTTCTGATCAAGGGTTCTATTGGATTCCGATGCAAGTGTAAATATTCATTCAATGCTTTGAAATCTTCTTTTACGGCAGGAGAAAGGAGTCGCTTTAAATCAGTGAAAATGGCGGAATCTTTTCTTATTGATCCTTGAATGGCCAATTCTCTAAATGCATACGTGTATAAATCAAAATACGTGGAATACAACAATAAGCTGTCATTGGAATATAGCGCTACTAAATAGCCTACGGAATTGGCTTCGTTTTCTTTCGCATATCCTATTTGGTGTGCAATTTCATGGCAGGTTACAAAGGGCTGTAAAAATTTGGGTGCCGTGGTGTTTACCTGTGCTTCTCCAGTAAATGGATTATAATAACCTGTAAACCCTGTATAATTGCCTAGCCAACCCCAAAGAGAGGGCTTTACTGATGGATTTGTATAATTTAGAATGGATAAACTGTCTTTCGCTTTGCGATAAGCAACTTCAACTTTTTTAAACAAGTTTTTATTGGACGGATAGGATTCCTGCTGTGTAAGTAGGTAATTTTTGGTAGCATTTAATTTGTCCACCAGTAAATAATTGATGGTTTTAATATCATCATAACTGATCGTATCTTCTATTTTGAGTGCGAGTTGTTGGGCAATTCCCACACGGTTATAATTGATACCCCACAAAAGGTTAAACAGGATGTATATTGACAAAACTAATATGAGCCCTTTTTTTAGTTTTCGAATGAGCAATTCCTTATTTACTTTCTTTTGAAAAACCACTTTAATGCCGGTAATTATTTTTACTAATAGCCAAAGCCCCGTTAAGCCATATAAAATATCTCCAATGCTGAAGGGGATCCACCCAAATAATATTCTTAAAACCTGGGATAAAACTGGGTATATTCCAAGGCTATATTGTTGCTCGACCGTTTGTATATTAGCAGCATACCAGTGTATAAGGAGGCCAAGTACTATTAGTAAGGATAGTGAAAGCCAAAAGCGTTTTTTGCTCATTTGGGGCTAAAATTACCAAAAACTAGCTTTAAGGAGGTTATTTTGAGTTTAAATCCTATAATTTCACGGATAAATCTGGAATTAGCAAGGCTAAATTTAAAAAAAAATCATACCTTTGCACTCCTTTAAACCATCCTTAATGGCGAATAAGCGGGCATTCGAGATAGCATTTGTGGGATTGAAGCCCGGTATTCATGAGTTTAATTACGAAGTGGATGATAAGTTCTTTGCTGAAAAAGGCCAACCCGATTTTACCAATTGTAAGGCAAATATAAAATTGCAATTGGATAAAAAATCAAATTTCATGTTATTGAAATTTGAAGTAGGGGGGAAGGCTGATTTGGAATGTGATCGTTGTGGTAATACCCTGCAACAGGATTTATGGGATGAGTTCAATTTATTGGTAAAAATGGTTGACAATCCCGATGAAATGAATGAGCAGGAGGAAGATCCGGATGTGTTTTATATATCCAGAACTGAGAGCCATATTGATGTAGGCAACTTGATTTATGAATTTGTATTACTTACTATTCCAATTCAAAAGGGTTGTCCGGTAGAAGAGGTTGGTGGTACCCAATGCAATCAGGAGGTATTACAAAAATTGAAGGCCATGGAGGTGAAAGAGGAAGAGCACAATGCCAATCAACTTTGGAAAGGTTTAGAGCAGTTTAAAGTGAAGAAGAATAAAAAAATTAAATAATTTCCGGTATACATTTTATCGGTCTATAAACAAAAACTAAAAATTTTAAAAAATAAAATCTCATGCCAAATCCCAAACGGCGCCATAGCCAACAACGCAGTGCAAAAAGAAGGACGCATTATAAAGCAGTTGAAGCTACATTAAGTACCGATAAAACAACCGGAGAACTTCATGTACGCCATCGTGCTCATGTAAGCGAAGGAAAATTATTCTACAAAGGAAAGGTAGTTGCTGAAAAAGCACCCCTGAAGGCCTGATAATTTACTTCAAATGCTCACCTGCCTGTCGGCAGGCAAGGTTCTAAATTCATTTATTCTTATATTTGGATTTAGAATTTTTTATTTAATATACTTGCCATGAAGATTGGAATTGATATGATGGGCGGCGACTATGCCCCATTAGAAGCTGTAAAAGGAGTTGCAGCATTTTTTGCTGATTCCAACGCCCCAGTACATTTAGTGTTGATTGGTGATGAAGAACAAATCAAAACACATATCTCCAATCACCCATTACCTGCAGAACGATATTCAATTGTTCATGCAAGTCAGGTAATTGAAATGAATGAACATCCCACTAAAGCTCTTAAGGAAAAAAAAGAATCATCCATCGCCATCGGCTTTTACTTATTGGCCACTGGTAAAACAGATGCTTTTATCAGCGCAGGTAATACTGGTGCTATGATGGTGGGCTCACTATTTAGTATAAAAGCCATTGAAGGTGTATTAAGACCTACCATTGGAGCTTATCTGCCAAGAGAAGATGGCACTTTGGGATTATTGGTTGATGTAGGACTAAATGCTGATTGTAAACCAGAGAATTTAAATCAGTTTGCTATTTTAGGCTCCTTGTTTGCACAACATATTTTGAATTTCGAAAATCCTAAAGTGGGATTGGTAAACTTAGGCGAAGAAGAAGGAAAAGGTAATCTATTGGCACAAGCTGCCTATCCTTTATTAAAACAAAATGCACTGATTAATTTTGTTGGTAATGTAGAGGGTAGGGATATTCTTCAAAACAAAGCAGATGTCTTTGTTTGTGAAGGGTTCACTGGTAATGTAATTCTTAAACTTGCTGAAAGCATTTACGATATCGTAAAAAGAAGGAATATTGAAGACGAACATTTTAATCGTTTTAATTTCGAACAATATGGAGGCGTTCCTGTACTCGGAGTTTCTAAACCTGTGATCATTGGACATGGTATTTCTCATGCTATTGCCTTTAAAAACATGATAAGGATTGCTTACAGAATGTTGGAAATTGATCTAATGGGTAAAATAAAAAGTAGCTTTGTTGCGCCTACAGCTTAAGACTAACCAAGGTAGCTTTTCAGCTTCTTTCAATTTCGGCTACCACAAATACACTACCACAAATCATTATTATATCCGAAGGCTTGGCTTGTTCTTTAGCAGCTAAGATGGCATCATTTACATTGTCATAACTATTTCCCAGCAACTGAAAAGAAGCAGCTTTTGTTTGGAGGTCTTTGTGCAACAATGCTCTTGGTATATGTGCATTGGTGAAATAATAGGAAGCGTCCTTGGGTAATAATGACAACACCTTATCAATATCCTTATCCTTAACCATTCCTATTACAAAGTGTTTTTTTTGTTGCGGAGTACTTATCTGATTTAGTTGCTTAATAACTTGATTTATTCCATCTACATTATGTGCCACGTCAGCAATAATTGTTGGTTGTTCGGCCAAAACATCCCACCTGCCATAAAAACCTGTGAGGCTTTTTACATTAGCCAATGCATACTTTTCTTGCACTTCTTCAATATGGAATCCCTGCTGCATCAAAATTCCTTCTGCACATAAAACGGTACAAAGATTTTGGGCCTGGTATTGACCATTTAAATCCAGGGTAAAGCTTTCTGTTATATTATTTTCGTTATTTGTCACCTTGCATGCCAGGTAATTAGTATGTAGCTGCAAATCAGAAAAACTATAACTGTCCTGGACGAAACTTATAGGCGCATTTACTTGTCTGGCTTTTTCAATAAATACAGTTTTTGTTGCTGGAAGGTATTCCCCAATTACAACCGGTATTCCAGGTTTAATAATGCCTGCTTTTTCAAATGCAATTTTGTCTAATTGATTTCCTAATATATTCATATGATCCCAGCCAATATTGGTGATCACAGATAAAATTGGTTGAATGACATTGGTACTATCCAATCTACCCCCTAATCCAGTTTCAATAACGGCAATGTCTACCTGCTCTTGGGCAAAATACTCAAAAGCCATTGCTACAGTTAATTCAAAAAAAGAGGGTTGGATTTTTTGGGCGAATTGATCTGTTTTTTCAACAAAATCTATTACGAATGACTCACTAATCATTGCTCCATTGATTTTGATTCTTTCTCTAAAATCTTTTAAGTGAGGGGAGGTGTATAAACCTGTTTTATATCCAGCCTTTTGGAGTATGGCCGCTAACATATGGCTGGTACTTCCTTTACCATTAGTGCCAGCAATATGAATACTCTTAAATTTATGATGAGGATTTCCCAGAAATTCGCATAAACTAATGGTATTGTGTAAATCTTCCTTATAAGCTGCCTCACCTATTCTGCTAAACATAGGTAAATGTGCATATAAATAATCAATCGTTTGCTGATAGGTCATCCCTGCAAATATAATTCGCAAAATGTATTACCTATTCGATTGAATAAAATTTTGTGTGAAAAGGCCTGCCTCTATTGTACATTGAAATTGAAGGGGACAGTAACAATACTTTCATGATCTGCTTTATCAAATTTGATATTCGGTAGATAACTGATGATTGCACTGGTATACCTTGCATCACTGCTGGTGCTTCCTTTATCTCTACCAACATAGCTGCCTCGCCCATCAGGTGATACCTTGATAATGGCATTGATGGTCGCTTTTGGAAGATCGCCCATGAAAATATAATTATTTACAATTCTTCTATCTCCTTTGGATACTCTAAGACCACCTATTTTACCACCCGGACTTGTACCATAGCTATCAGGTTTGCCATTGGGACTACCTTTGTCACCTACGCCATTGGGGTTATTGCCTTGCATTCTATATCCATTGTCCTCAGTTGCGTTATTAGCATTGCCTGTTCCAGGGCCATTATAAGTGATTTTGGGTTTGGGCGGTTTGGGAGTAGTAACTGCAACAGGAGCTGTATTATTTGTTTTTACAGGCTGTGTTGTTGGCGTTTTAGCAATATTAGGAGTGATTACTGGTTTAGCAGGTTTGTCAATAGGAGCAGCATCTGCATCTGCATTATCATCTGTAATGTCTTTTGAAGGTTCCTCCTTGGCTGCAGTACTCAGTTGTTGTTCTGGACTAGACGCATCATTCGATGGGCTCATTTCGCCTTTAATAAGGGGCTGTTCGTCACCCATGCCCTCAGCATCATTACCCAAATTGATTTCGATGAGATCCTGCACTAAGGGTTCTGGCGCTTTTGTAAGCGGCCATGTAATAAAAAAAATAATCAATAGCAGAATAGCACAAATGATGGCTGTATAGAGTGCAGCTTTCTTGTTCTTTTCGGCTTCAAATGATAAAGACATAGTCGTGTTGTAATACATACAAAGTTATCTTATTACACATAACGATGCAATATTGTGCCAGATTTAATAATGAATGTTAAGGTTTTAACAAAATATTTTAGCCCATTCGTTTATAGATAGGGTAAGGGAGGATTTTCATCAATTTTGCAATGATCCACCATCGCCTGCTGATATAGGCTATTCTTTTTTTATTTTCAATGGCTTGCTGAATTTGTTTAGCCGCTTTTTCAACAGAACTAACCCAAAATTGACCATTGCCTTTTGCCATTTTGGTTCTTACAAAACCCGGTTGAATATCTGTAATGATAATATTGGCTTTGGTCTTGGCAGCTTTCATATGCAATCCTTCCATAAAGCAGCTCATATACGCTTTGCTGGCACTATAGGCAGGCGCCCAGCTATTTCCCCGAATAGAGGCAATGGAAGAAGTGGCAGCAATATGTCCATGCCCTTGCTGGAGGAAAAATTGATAAGCAAAATGAACAATCTCTAGAAAGCCATTAACATTGGTCAAGGTAGTTTGGCGGTCAATTTCCCAATCAAGCGTAGCGCTGCTGTCGCCATATCCACTATTGTATAGTAAAATATCCATACCCTCCATTTCCTCGATTAATTTTTTTAATGAGCTGATATTATCAGGCCCCATTACATCAAAACAAGCTGTGAAAATTTGCTGTGGATAGCATACTTGTAATTGTTTCAATAAATCTGCCCTTCTACCGGTAATGCCTATTCGATATCCTTTTTTTGCATATAGAATGGCAAGCTCTTTGCCGATGCCTGAACTTGCACCAATGATAATGATTTTTTTATTTGTCATAATTTCTAGCTCCAAATAATAAGCTGCCAATTCTTATTGCATTACTTCCTTCGGCTAAAGCAATTTCATAATCGCTGCTCATGCCCATCGAAAGTATTTCAAGTGAATGCTGAAATGAATTAACATATTTTGAATAAAGATTTTTTAATTGTTTGAATTCATTGCTGATTAAGGATTCGTTATTGCTAAAACTGGCCATACCCATTAACCCAATTATTTTTATATAGGGTAGGGGGTTGGTAGATAAAAAGGCTATTATCTCTTTTAATTCGACTTCGTTTAAACCAAATTTCGTTTCCTCGCTGGCAATATAAATTTGTAATAGACAATCAATCACGCGTTGGTTTTTCTGCCCTTGCTTATTGATCTCTTTTAATAAAGAAAGACTGTCCACGCCCTGAATTAAATGTACAAAAGGGGCTATGTATTTAACTTTATTACTTTGCAAATGACCAATAAAATGCCATTTAATATCTTTTGGTAATAGATTGTATTTATCAACCAGTTCCTGTACATAATTTTCGCCAAAATCTCTTTGACCTTCTCCATACAATTCCAGTATATCCTCGTTGGGTTTTGTTTTGGATACCGCAATGAGCTGTACTTTCCCATCAAGTTTACTAAGAATTTCTCTGTATTTTTCTTTGTTAATGCTCATGCTTCAAATTTCATGTAAAGTTGCATAAACTACTTAAAAAAAATGTGCAAATGTTGAATTTGCACATGGATAAAATTTTCGAGGTTGCTTTTATTTCAAAATACTCCTGCTAATTACAATGCGTTGCACCTCACTGGTACCCTCATATATCTGGGTAATCTTTGCATCTCTCATCAACCTTTCTACGTGGTATTCTTTTACAAAACCATACCCTCCATGAATCTGAACGGCTTCAGTGGCTGTCCACATGGCTGTTTCGCTGGCAAATACTTTTGCCATACTACTGCTTAGGGTATAATCAATTTTATTGTCTTTTTCCCAGGCAGCTTTTAAGCAAAGCAAACGGGCAGCCTCAATTTTGGTAGCCATGTCTGCTAATTTAAATTGGATGGCCTGATGGTGCATGATTTCCTTTCCAAATGCCTTGCGCTGTTTACTATAGGCGAGGGCTCTTTCAAAAGCGCCACTAGCAATACCCAATGCCTGCGAAGCAATGCCAATTCTTCCGCCAGCTAAGGTTTTCATGGCAAATTTGAAACCAAATCCATCTTCACCTATTCTATTTTCCTTTGGAACTTTTACATCATTGAAAAGGATGCTATGCGTATCACTACCTCTTATTCCCAATTTATTTTCTTTTGCACCTACGGATACGCCCGGACTATTTTTTTCAACGATAAAGGCATTAATGCCTCTGCTACCTTTAGCAGGATCGGTTTGTGCTATCACTAAGTAAACAGATGCAGAATTGCCATTGGTAATCCAGTTTTTAGTTCCATTGATAAGGTAATAATCTCCTTTATCTTCTGCTGTAGTACTTTGAGAAGTAGCATCACTGCCTGCTTCGGGTTCACTTAATAAAAAAGCACCAATGTACAACTGGCCATCTTTCTTACCCTGTGCTAGAGGAGTCAGGTATTTTTGTTTCTGTTCTTCCGTTCCAAATTCTTGTAGTCCATAACAAACAAGACTATTATTAACGCTCATGCATACACTAACACTTGCATCCACTTTACTGATTTCCTCCATGGCCAAAACATAACTGACTGTATCCATTCCGCTTCCACCATATTCGGGTTTTACCATCATACCCATAAAACCTAGGTCTGCCAGCTTTTCAATCTGTTCTTTTGGAAACTTTTGTAACTCATCTCTTTCTATTACACCAGGGAGGCATTCATTCACAGCAAAATCGCGGGCAGCCTGCCTAATCATGAGCTGCTCTTCACTTAAATTTAATTCCATAAACAATCGTTTTATACATGCAAAAATAAGGGCTGTAATCCTAGTAATAGCAGCATTGCTATAAATTTTTTATACCCGATACGGGCTATTTTTCAACATCCTTGTCTCAGACTTGCCAAGGTGCTACATTTGTTGCTCAATTCTTTAAAATGCAATTAGCAAAACAGAATTTAAGACTTCAAAAAATCATCACAGGAATAGCGATAGTATTGCTAGCCATTAAATTGCTGGCATGGCAAATGACAGGTTCTGTAGCTATACTTACAGATGCATTGGAAAGTATCGTAAATGTAGTCGCGGGTATGATTGGCGTATATAGCCTTTATGTGAGTTCCAAACCAAGGGATTACGACCATCCATACGGACATGGTAAAGTGGAATTCATTTCTGCTGCAATAGAAGGAACATTGATTACAATTGCTGGCCTAATTATAATTTATGAAGCCATCAATAATTTAGTGCATCCTCATGTAATCAAACAACTGGACAGTGGATTAATACTAATTGCCATCACGGCATTGATTAATTTTTTAGCCGGTGCTATCTGTGTTAAAACCGGAAAGAAAAATAATTCACTTGCATTAATTGCAAGTGGAAAACATTTGCAATCGGATACTTGGAGTACACTGGGGATTATCGTTGGACTTATAGTTATGTTATTTACTAAAATAATCTGGATTGATAGTGCAGTGGCCATTCTATTTTCTTTTATCATCATTTTTACAGGGTATAAAATTGTCCGGTCATCTGTTGCAGGTATTATGGATGAAGCAGATGATGCTTTACTTAAAAAATTAGTGGTAACCCTCAATACACAACGAAAAATAAATTGGATAGATTTACATAACCTGCGAATCATTAAATACGGTGGAACACTACATCTTGATTGCCATTTAACCGTGCCTTGGTACCTCAATGTTCATGAAGCTCATTTAGAAATTGATGCCCTTTCCAATTTAGTTAAAAAAGAATATGGGGAGTCGATGGAATTATTTGTACACTCAGATGGTTGCCTTGATTTTAGCTGCAAAATTTGTAGTATTCAAGACTGTAAAGTAAGAAAACATCCATTCGAGAAAAAGATTGAATGGACCATGGAAAATATTTCCACGAATTCAAAACATCGAGTTTAACTTTCAAAAAGTTTGGCCACTCCAAATGCTGCAGCAGCAGCCATGGCACCAATAAGTGTAACCCTAAGCGCTCCTAAAATGGGGTTTACTCCAGTTATCTTGCTTTTAAAATAGCCGAATATAAAAAGGCAAACTAAAGTTGCAATAACTGAAATTTTTAGGGCTTCAGTTGAATCATCAATAAAGAAATACGGACTTAACGGTATAACACCTCCGGCTATATAAGATAGGCCAATATTCAAAGCACTTTTAGTGGCACGTTTGGGATCTGGCTTTTCTAGTCCCAATTCATATTTCATCATAAAATTTACCCAACGGTCTTTGTCTTGTGCAATCTCCTCAGTGGCTCTGTTTTGTAATTCCTCACTTAAACCAATATTGGCAAAAAATTCTTTTGTCTCTTCAATTTCCTTATGCCGAAGATTTTCTATTTCATCATATTCTCGCTTTACTTCACTTTTGTAATGATCTTGTTCAGTTTTACCTGCCAAGTAGCCTCCTAATCCCATAGCAATACTGCCTGCTGCTATTTCCGCAATTCCTGCAATCACAATGATGGCACTGCTGCTCACCGCACCACTTAACCCAGCAGCTAAAGCAAAGGGTACCGTAAGTCCGTCGCTCATCCCAATTACAATATCTGTCAATGCTTCTGAGCTCTTTAAATGCGATTCTACATGGTCGTGGTGAAGATGTGTATCCATATTTCAAAAATAGAGTAACCTATTGAGTTTTGATATGATTGTCGGCTAAAATTTGAAAGTATTTTGTTTCATTTAAATGCTTAATCAACAAAATCGCTATACTGCCAATTTATCCAATCCTTTTGAAATTATATCTACAGATTCCAATATTTGTTCTTTTGAAATTACCAATGGTGGAGCCAATCGAATTTTATCACCATGTGTTGGTTTTGCTAACAGACCCAGTTCTTTTAAATGTAAACATAATTCCCAGGCTGCATCAGGATTGGGATGCTGAATAACAATGGCATTCAAAAGTCCTTTACCTCTGATAGTAGCTATATAAGGAGATTGGAGGGATTGTAATTCATCTCTCAATAACTGGCCCATTGCAGCTGCATGTGCTGATAAATTCTCTTCTTTTAATACATTCAATGATGCCATTGCAACTGCTGCAGCTAATGGGTTGCCGCCATAGGTACTACCATGTTCTCCTGGTTGTATGGTCATCATTATAGCATTGTCAGCTAAAACCGCACTAACTGGTAGGGTGCCACCACTCAGGGCCTTGCCTAAGATCAATATATCTGGCCTGGTATTTTCATGATCACATGCCAACATCTTTCCTGTACGAGAAAGTCCTGTTTGAATTTCATCTGCAATCATCAAAACATTATTTTGATCACATAAAGCTCGAATACCTTTATAATATCCTTCTGTTGGAACTACAACGCCTGCTTCGCCCTGTATGGGTTCAAATAAAAAGCCACATACATAGGGGTCACTCAAGGAATTGGCCAATGCAGGCAAATCATTGAATGGGATAATTTCATAGCCTAGGTTGAAGGGACCAAAATCATTGGTAGCTGTTGGATCTGTGCTGAATGAAATTACACCAGTTGTACGGCCATGAAAATTTTGGGCACAAACAATAATCTTAGCAGCATTATTTGGTATACCCTTGACCCTATATCCCCAATGCCTTGCTAATTTCAAAGCAGTTTCTACAGCTTCTACACCAGTGTTCATGGGCAATACTTTATCGTACCCGAAAAAATTAGTAATGAATGCCTCATATTCGCCCAATAAATTGCTATGAAATGCACGTGAGGTTAGTGTTAATTGTTGGGCTTGATCAATTAACGCTTTTATAATTTTTGGATGACAATGGCCCTGATTAACTGCAGAATAACCACTGAGGAAATCGAAGTATCTTTTATCATCAACATCCCATAAAAAAACGCCTTCCCCTTTTTTTAATACCACCGGTAGGGGATGATAATTATGGGCTCCATGATTGAGCTCTAGATCTAAATAATATTGAGTTGTATCTGAAACAGCCAATGTTGTAAGCATAATAATTGAATAAAATAAATGTAAAAAAAAGTAAAGAAGGGAGTTCTCCCAGAATAGATCGGATTATCCTCGATGATTGAGTAAATCGAGATTGCTGCGTAAGAATGAAAATATAGTAATCAGCTGTTGTATAATGCTTATTTTAATGCAAGTTAAAAAATATTCACGACCTAAGCAAACAGATCGATCAAGGAATTAATTAAGTGTTTGATGCTGAACTTATAATTGGATTTTTTTTATCCAATAATCACTAGTCCGATAATTTTCATGGTGAAGTACAAATGTTGGTGCATTTTTCGGAAAAAATCCAAAAACTGAGCTGCCACTTCCAGTCATAGATGCAAAAATAGCGCCCTGTTGATATAGGTAAGATTTAATCCAGGCAATTTCAGGATAGTTGATAAAAATGGAGGATTCAAAGTCATTCTTTAATTCACTTGCCCAAGTATTAATGGGTTGTTGGATGATATCATTAGTAGATTTATTAGGAATGCCTGGTTTTAAATGTGCAAATGCAGCTTTTGTGCCAATATGTATCCCCGGATTAATAAGTATTAATTGATAGCCTTTTAAATTGATGTTAATGGGGTTTAATATTTCACCTCGGCCAGTTGCAGTACAAGCAGTATTTAAAATAAAAAAAGGACAATCACTTCCAAGTATTACTGCATAATCCAGTAGTTGGTTTGTGGAGATGCCTAAATTGAATTTATCATTGAGGAGTCGCAAAGTAAAAGCTGCATCTGCAGAACCTCCACCCAAACCTGCACCCATGGGTATCGATTTGTGTAAATGCATTTTTATTGGAGGGAGTGCATCAAAATCCTTTTTAAGTAGCCAATAAGCTTTGATACAAAGATTATCTTCCTTATTGGCATCTACTTGAAATCCAGAAATTGTAAATTCAATTTGTTCTGTTGAATGATTGGATGGTAAAATTTCTAAAGCATCAGTAATTGGAATGGGGTAGAATATGGTTTCAAGGTCATGAAAACCATCTCCCCTTTTGCGAAGGATATTCAATCCTAAATTAATTTTACAATTGGGAAATACCACCATTTAGAAAGAACGGATTTAGATTGAATAGCAAAAAAATAAAAGCGGATTTAAAAACTTTCGGAATTAATTCTTTTTTCTGGTTTTAATTTCATCTCTGATTGCAATAGCTTTAATATAATCTTCCTGTTCCAGAATATCATTCAATAAAGTTTCTAGTTCTGCCAAACTCAATTTTTTTAAATCATCCTCAGGACTAGTTTCAGAAGTTACTGAAGGACTAGCTTTTTTCTTTTTATTATCTTCTTCCATTAAAATGCCAGCCTGCTCCAGAATATTGTCATAAGTATAAATCGGACAACCAAATCTAACAGCCAATGCCAATGCATCAGAAGTACGGCTGTCAATTTCCACTGTATCATGTGGAGTACTGCAAACTAATTTGCTATAGAAGATGCCTTCTTGAAGGTCGTTGATAATTACTTCATGTAATTCAATATTAAAAGCCAGCATAAAATTTTTCATCAAATCGTGGGTCAAGGGTCGGCTGGGATTCATCCGCTCTAAGGCTACAGCAATGGCTTGCGCTTCGAAGCCACCAATCACAATTGGTAACCTGCGAAGGCCATTTACTTCACCCAATACAACTGCATAAGAATGCGTTTGTGTGATACTGTGAGAAAGCGCTACAATTTCCAGTTCAGTTTTTTTCATATCCTTGCTGCCATCTGGTTGACGTTGGCGATTAATTAATTCTTGCAAATATAAAAACAAAACACAGCAAAATATCCTTTCTGCTATTCTTTTGGTTTGGTAGCAGCAGATTTTGTTTTGGTTTTTGTTGTTTGCCTTGGTTTAGCTGATTTAGTGGCAGGTTTTGAAATGGCTGGAGCATCTTCTACCGGACTAATGGGATAGGCAAATGAATCTGCCATCGGTACCTCTTCTGCAAAACCAACTGGAATTTCGAATAATGAGTCGGGCATCAACTGCGGAGTAATGGAAAGGGGCAATAATTCAAATGCTTTTTTCATATCCTTTCCCAATGATAAACTCATTTCCATTCCCATGCCAATCGTTTTTCCATTGGTAAATATTTTTGTTTCAGAAGAACCAGCATAAGCTTTTTCTAATGGGAAAAACAAGGAATCTGCATACCAGGAAGTCATTTCCATATTTCCAAAAAAGGAGCTTTCTGTGCTATCTTTTAGAGAATAGGCAGCACTGGAATAGCCAATAATAGTTCTTCTTTTTGAACTGTCTAATACCATATTGTCGGACATCAATGGATCTTTATCAGCAGTAATTGAATCAACTCTATAAGTTTTAGTTTGGCGATTGATTCTATATTGAATACCTTTTGAAAAATCAAGTAAGATATCGTCTTTTCCATTTTCACTGCTATCCTTAGTACGAATCATCCCTAGTATTTTGTTTTGTCCGTAATATATTTCAACCCTTCCTGATTTCTTTTCACTTTCATCTTTTAACCTGAGTTGTACAATCCCTTGAAAAGGAGTTTGGGCAAAAATCATGGTATTGCAAAACAGCAAAAACAATAAAAAGGCGATTAATTTCATATTATTAGTTTTGGGTAAATATAATAAAGCCTTCCAATTTAATTGGAAGGCTTTATTATATTTTTTTATTAAGCTTGTTTTAATACACGAACAGCCTCTATAATTTTAGGCATCACTTCAAAAGCATCGCCCACAATTCCATAATCTGCCGCTTTGAAGAAGGGAGCTTCCGGATCTTTATTGATTACAACTATTACTTTGCTTCTATTAACACCCGCTAAATGTTGTATAGCACCACTGATACCAATCGCAAAATACATATTCGGTGCAATTGCAAGCCCTGTTTGTCCCACATGCTCATGGTGGGGTCGCCAATCGGCATCCGCTACAGCACGGCTACATGCAGTGGCTGCACCTAATAATTTAGCAAGATCTGTTACCAATCCCCAGTTTTCGGGACCTTTTAATCCTCTACCTCCACTAATTACTAATTCTGCTTCACTCAAAGGAATTTCTCCTACAATTTTATTTACAGCGGTAACTGTCACCCTCGCAGTAGGTATTACAATAGCTAAATTGGCAACCTCTGCTATTTCATTGCTTACGGTAAAAGAAAATGAATTTGGATTCAGTGAAATAATTTTAATGGTTGTATTAATAGCAACATTTGCGAATGCTTTTCCAGAGAATACATTCTTTTTTACAACAAAGCCATTGCTGGTATCAGGTAACGTCACTGCTCCACTTACCAGACCAGCTTTCAGCCTTGCACTTAAACGAGGTGCAATTGATTTACCATTAAGATTATTACTAAATACCACAACAGTTGAATCTACTAATTTAACAGCCTCAGCAATTACTGCAGTATAAACTTGTGCATCCATCTGATTCAATAATTCATCAGATACAGTATGAACCTTTTTTAAGCCATAATTACCCAGCTTACTTAAATCATTGGTGGCCTTGCCTAGAATAATGCCTTCGGCTGTAGTGCCTAATTGTTGGGCCAATGCTGTTGCATAAGCAGCTGCTTCGAAGGAAGATTTTTTTATATGGCCTTCTGATTGGTCGATAAAAACTAAAACTGACATTTGTATAATTTAATAGGTGAATTAAAATACTTTTGCTTCTTCATGAAGCAATCTTACCAATTCTTCGGGTGTTTCTGGGGATACTAAATGTACACCAGCTTTTGCAGGTGGCAGATCAAAAGAAACCAAACTGGTTAATGCATCTGTTGCCACTGGTTCAATTACTTTTAATGGCTTTGTTCTGGCACCCATGATTCCTTTCATATTAGGAATTCTTTGTTCCGCCATCCCTTTTTGACAACTTATTACCAATGGTAAAGCAACTTTATTGGTTTCTTCGCCCCCTTCAATTTCGCGATTGATGATGGCATTGCCTTCTGCAATATCTAGTTTAGTGGCTAGTGAAACATAGGGAAGATCTAATAATTCAGCCACCATACCACCAATAGAAGCACCATTGTAATCAATGGTTTCTTTACCTGTTAGAATTAGGTCGTAATTGCCCTCTTTTGCAATTGCTGCAATTTGAGCAGCAATGAAATAGCTATCGTGGCTATCTGAATTTACCCTGAAGGCTTCTTCGCCCCCTAACGCAAGGGCTTTTCTAATAATGGGTTCTACTGATACATCACCTACTGTAACCAGGTGGATGGCACCGCTCGCACTGGCTTCCTTTAATTCAAGGGCTCTTACAAGGGCATACCATTCATCGTATGGATTAATAATCCATTGTACTCCATCCTGGGCAAACTTGGTGTTGTTATCGGTGAAGGCTATTTTTGCCGTGGTATCCGGCGTTTTACTGATACAAACGAGAATTTTCATAATAACAATTAAAGTGTTGAATTTAGTTGTTTATGCAACTATTAGCAAAGATAAGAGATGCATATT